>JBMYTN010000008.1:0-129820 GCA_049604415.1 Rhodospirillaceae bacterium
CACGCGGCCATGCTAGAGTGCGGATTTCCGAGACAGAGCCCATAGGACGGTTCCATGGCCCCGCCCCACGCGGCCATGCTAGAGTATTTTGTCCACGGCCCCGGCTGGCGCATTTGTTCCATGGCCCCGCCCCACGCGGCCATGCTAGAGTTCTGCAATCAAAGCAATTGCCAACCGTTCCGTTCCATGGCCCCGCCCCACGCGGCCATGCTAGAGTGGCTTGATCCTATATGATCGAATGTCAATAGTTCCATGGCCCCGCCCCACGCGGCCATGCTAGAGTGCCAAGATGACTAACGGCACCACCAACCCTGTTCCATGGCCCCGCCCCACGCGGCCATGCTAGAGTGGTAACCCCGGAAGTCCTTGATACATAAAAGGTTTCCGGGGTTTTTTCGTGCAAAGTTCACGGTAAATTCCACCCAAAACAGCCCCAATCCAGCGCGAACGCGACACCGGATTGGGCTGTTTTTGTGTCTATTTGCCCCTGCTGGCTAACTCCGCAAAACGCCGCCCGTGGCCTTTTCCACTGCCGCGACCACCTTGGCCGACAGGGCCTCGATTTCCGCATCGGTCAGGGTCTGTTCCGTGGGCTGCAAGGTCACCGACACCGCCAAAGACTTTTGGCCCTCCGGCAGCTTATCGCCCTCGTAAAGGTCAAACACCGCCACATCGACGATCAGGGCCTTGTCCGCCCCCTTGGCGGCCCGGACCAGATCATCGGCCGCCACAGCGCGGTCGACGACAAAGGCGAAGTCGCGCTCCAGCGGCTGGAAGGCCGACAGGGACAGCAAGGCCCGGGCCTTGGTCGCCTTGGCCTTGGGCTGCGGCAGGGCATCGAGCATGATCTCGAAAGCCACCACCGGGCCTTTGACATCCAACGCCGCCAAGGTCGCCGGATGGACCTCGCCAAAGCGGCCCAACACCGCCTTGCCCAGCTTCAACACCCCGGAGCGGCCCGGATGGTACCAGCCCGGCGCATCGGTGGAGACCCGCAGCCGGTCGGTGGGCGCGCCCGCGACCTCCAGAGCCGCCAGCAGGTCGGCCTTGGCATCGAACAGATCAACCGGGCGCAGGGGGCCGGTCCAGGTCCGGGAAACCGCCTTGCCCGCGCGGATGCCCGCCGCGACCAGATCCTGTTCCCCGGGCTCGCCGCCAAAGAATTGCGGCCCGATTTCAAACAAGGACACATCGGCAAAGCCCCGGGCCGCATTGCGCCCGGCGGCGGTGATCAGATTGGGCAGCACAGAGGGCCGCATGGCATCCAGATCGCTGCTGATCGGGTTGACCAGGATCAGGGCATCCTGGCCGCCGCCAAACAGCTCGGCTTGGGCGCGGGGCAGGAAGGACCAAGTCACGGCCTCCATCATGCCGCGCGTCGCCAAGGTCCGGCGCACCATCCCGGCCCGGATCTGGGCCGGGGTCAGCACAGCGGTCGGCATCGAGGCCCGGGGCAGCGGCACCGCAGCCACATTGTCCAGGCCATGCAGACGGATGACTTCCTCGACCAGATCATGCTCGGCCCGCAGATCGACGCGCCAGGAGGGCGGCGCAACGGTCAAGCGATCCCCGGCTTCAGCGGTGTCTTCGGACAAAACCTCACAGCCGAGCGCCTGAAGGAACTGCTTCATGATCGCGCTCGGGATCTCGACGCCGCCGATCCGGGCGACTTGCTCGGTGCGCAGGGTGATCGGGTCCGGATCCGCCGGGGGCGCGCCGACAATGACCAGATCGCTGGCCTCGCCACCGCACAGCTCCAGGATCATCGCTGTGCCCATTTCAGCCCCTTCGATGCAGGACTTCGGATCAATCCCGCGCTCAAAACGGTGCTTAGCATCGGACTCGATGGCCAGCGCCCGCCCGGTGGCCGCCGTCAGCCCCGGATCGAAATAGGCGCTTTCCAAGAACACATCGGTGGTCTCTTCGGTGCAACCGCTGTCCAAGCCGCCCATAACCCCGCCCAGGGCCTGGGGACCGGTGGCATCGGCGATGACACACACGGAAGGGCCGCTGGCATAGGTTTTTTCGTCCAAGGCCAGCAGGCTTTCCCCCTCCCGGCCCAAACGCGGGGTGATCGGGCCTTGGATCTTGGCCGCATCAAAGACGTGGAGCGGACGGCAGCGGTCGATGGACACATAGTTGGTCACATCCACCAGGGCCGAGATCGGGCGCAGACCGATGGCGGTCAGCCGATCCTTCACCCAAGCCGGGCTTTCCACATTTTTCACGCCGCGAATAAAGCGCCCGACAAACATCGGACAGGCGCTCGCGGTCTCCGGCGTGAAGTCCAACTGCACATCAATGCTGCTTTTGAAGCTGCCCGCCACCGGCCGCAGCGGGTCCGGCTTTAAGGTGCCAAGCCCGGAGGCCGCCAGATCCCGGGCAATGCCGCGCACACCCAGGGCATCGGGCCGGTTTGGCGTCACGGCAATGTCAAACACCGGATCAACCGACAACGCGCTGGTCAGGGGCGCGCCGGTTTCGGCGGTCTCGGTCAACTCGATGATGCCGTCATGGTCCTCGCCCAGCAGCAATTCCCGGGCCGAGCACATCATGCCCCGGCTTTCCACGCCCCGGATCTTGCCGACCTTCAGCGCCTGGCCGGTGGCCGGGATGACCACGCCGGGCTTGGCCAGCGCGACCTTGATCCCGGTCCGGGCATTGGGGGCGCCGCAGACGATTTGCAGCATCTCGCCGCCGCCCGCATCAACCTTGCACAGCCGCAGACGATCCGCATCGGGATGCTGGCCCGCCTCGACCACATGGCCGACGACAAAATCGCCGAGCGCCGCGCCGGGATCGATCAGCTCCTCCAACTCCAGCCCCAGGCCGGTCAGACGATCGGCGATCTCTTGCGGGGTGGCATCGGTGTCCAAATGGTCCTTCAACCAAGACAGTGTGAATTTCATCGGGACAGCCCTCCGCGCATGGTGGGAACATCCAAGGCGGCAAAGCCATAATGGCGCAGCCAACGCAGATCGGACTCATAGAAGGTCCGCAGATCGGGGATGCCATATTTCAGCATGGCGATGCGCTCCAGGCCCATGCCGAAGGCAAAGCCTTGATATTCTTCCGGGTCCAGACCGCAGGCCCGGATCACATTGGGGTGGACCATGCCGCTGCCCAGGATCTCCAGCCAGTCATCCCCCGCACCGATTTTCAACGCCCCGCCCTTGCGCGAGCAGCCGATATCGACCTCGGCGGAGGGTTCGGTGAACGGGAAGAAGGAGGCCCGGAAGCGCATCGGCACGTCTTTGACCTCAAAATAGGCCGAGACGAATTCCTGCAGGCAGCCCTTCAGATGGCCGAAATGAGTCGCCTTGTCGATCACCAGCCCTTCGAACTGGTGGAACATCGGCGTGTGAGTCATGTCCGAATCGCAGCGATAGGTCCGCCCCGGAGCCAGAATCCGGATCGGCGGCTTTTGCGACAGCATGGTGCGGACCTGCACCGGCGAGGTGTGGGTGCGCAGCAAATGCCGGGTGCCATCGGGTCGGGTCGGCAAGAAGAAAGTGTCATGCTCCTCCCGGGCCGGGTGTCCAGGCGGAAAGTTCAGAGCGGTGAAATTGTGGAAATCGTCCTCGATCTCCGGCCCCTCGGCCACGGCAAAGCCCATCTGGGCGAAGATCGCCACCACCTCGTCATAGGTTTGGCTGATGGGGTGCAAGCTGCCAGTGGTCTCCGGCCGGACCGGCAGGGACACATCGATGGTCTCGCCCGCCAGCTTTTCTTCCAGGGCCGCACGTTCCAGCACCGCCTTGCGGGCCTCAATGGCCTCGGCGATTTCGGTCTTCAGCGCGTTCAGAGCCTGACCGGCGGCCTTGCGGGCCTCGGGTTCCAAGCCGCCCAAGGTTTTCATTTGGGCGGTGATGGTGCCCTTTTTGCCAAGGGCTGCCACCCGGATGTCATCCAGGGCCTTTAGGGTCGCCGCTTCGGTAACGGATCCGGTCAGATCCGCGCGCAGCTGTTCCAAATCATCCATCACGGAGGTCCATAAGCGAGGGGAAACAATCAAACAGGAGGGTGATGCTGTTTTTAGGCTTCTAGCGGGTGCGCCGCAAAAGAAAAACCGGGAATCGCCCTCCATCGGATGGCGGTCCCCGGTTTTCATCACATCGGAAGCTTTAGGACGACGCCCAATGCGCAAACCGCATTGGTCATCTGACACGACCAACCGGTCGCAAAGCTCCGAGGCCTGAGGGCTCTAGAGCATCCCGCAAGGGACGCTGCCAAACCTCAAGCGGATTGAAGCGCGGCCTTCGCCTGATCAACCAGACCGGCAAAAACCTCGGGCTCATGCACCGCCAGATCCGCCAGGATCTTGCGGTCGAGCTCGATACCGGCCTTGTTCAGACCGTCGATAAAGCGGGCATAGTTCAAACCGTTTTCCCGGGCACCGGCATTGATGCGCTGGATCCACAGGCTGCGGAAATCTCGCTTGCGGTTGCGGCGGTCGCGATAGGCGTATTGCAGGCCCTTTTCGACCTTTTCAATCGCGATTCGGTAATTGGTGGCATTGCGGCCACGATAGCCCTTGGCCAGCTGAAGAATCTTCTTATGGCGGGCTTTGGAGGTTTTGGCGTTCGTTGCGCGGGACATACGTCTCGCTCCTTTTCTCTTCCGTCTCGGGGGGCGTCACATCTCTGGCGCTTGTTGGCGCGCTAAAGACGGGGCTCAGCCATAGGGCATGAACTTTTTGACGATCTCCGCATCCGCATCACACAGAATAAAGCTGCCACGGGCCTGGCGCTTCATCTTGGTGGACTTCGCCGTCAAGCAGTGACGCTTATAGGCGACATTGGCCCGGACCTTGCCGGAACCGGTGAGACGAAAGCGCTTTTTGACCGCGCTCTTGGTCTTCATCTTGGGCATTTTTGATCCTCATCTCTGGGGAACCAGCACAGGTCCACCCCGTCCCATCGGTTCGATCCCAAGTCCTGAAACAAGACTGGAAACGCCCGAAGCGGAAGACGTGGTGGTCGATGCAGGCTCGACGATCTTCTGGGTGGTTGGGCATGCCCTGAGCGTTTGACCATTCAGGCCCTGCGGCCTCCTAAGGAGGTGCGGGGTTGGTCCGCTCGGCCTCGCCACCCGGTTTACGGGTCCCATAACCGATGGCTCGACGCAGCCGTCGCATATCACCGGTTTGTTTGGGAGCAGGGCTTATACCCGATGCGCCAGCCTACTTGCAAGGGAGAGTGTGTGTTCTGCCCTCGCCGGGCGCCGCTTAACGCGGCTTGGCTTTCGGCGGCATGGGCCGCCGGGCTCGCAGTCGCGAGAGTCTTTTTTGTAGCTTCAGTCGCCAGCGCCTCCGGCTTGGCTTTCGGCGGCATAGGCCGCCGGGCTCGCAGTCGCGAGCCTTGGGAAAAGACTGCACACCGCCGAAGCTAGACGCAACACCCCCCTACCGGAGGGCCGTAGATGCGGCTTGGCCCCTGTAATACGCGGTTCCCGACCCCAGGTAACTATAACCTTCACCTTACCGGTGGTTTGGGTACACTTATTCCCCGCTGATCTCCAGCATCCCAATCGAAAGGCGCCCCATGTCGGAAAAAACGGTCCTCGTCGTGGACGACAGCCGTCTGGCCAGGAACATCTTTAAACGGGTGCTCAAATCCGTCGAACCGGATTGGCTGGTTGAAGAAGCCGATGGTGCCCATGCCGCCATGGAAATTGTCGGCGCCAAACTGATCGATCATGCCTTCCTGGACGTCAACATGCCCCATATCGACGGACTGGAGCTGGGCCGGATGATCCGGGCCCGCCTGCCCGACCTGCCGATCACCTTTGTCACCGCCAATGTCCAGGCCAGCACCGAAGAGGCCGCCTCCCAAATCGGGGCCACCGTGGTTGCCAAGCCGCTGGATGAGGCCAAACTATGGGGGGTCATGATGGAAACCGGATTGGGCTCCGGGGGGTTGGTGTGAGCTTCGTCCCGGAACCCGGCGAAGAAGCACTGCCGCTGTCCGATCTGGAACGCGATGGCATCGCCGAGTTGCTCAATATCTCCATGGGCCGGGCCACTGCGGCCCTGGAAAGCCTCGTGGGCGAGCCGGTGACTTTGACCGTACCCACGGTGTCGTTCATTTCCTTGCCCGAAGCCCAGGCCTTGGTCGATCAGGAAACCGATGGCGATGCCTGTGCGATCCGGCAATCCTTCGCTGGTGGCTTTGATGGCGAGGCATTTCTGGTCTTCCCCAATGAGGGAGCCCGACGGCTGGCCGCCCATATTCTCGGCGATGACGAGGTTCCCCCGGAACCAACCGAAGACGAGATCGACGCCCTGAAGGAAATCGGCAATGTGGTGATGAACACTTGTCTGACGACCTTGGTTGAGATTCTGAAATCCGATGGCGTTGATTGCACCCTGCCGCATATTTTGCGCGGCGAGGGCCGAGCGGTTCTGAAGGGCGAGCTGGCCATCGGCGGCGAGCACAGCGTTATTTTGTTCAAGCGGGTGCGCTTCACCCTGGAAAGCATCAATCTGGCGGGTTATGTGCTGCTGGGTCTGGGCCTGCAATCGGCCCGGCATTTTAAAGACACCGTGTCACAGAACTTGACCGATTTGGGAGGATAGGCTGACCGGCACCGGTCGGCCTTAAAAAACCAACACCGTGATGGATCCCAGTCTCGATCCTCTGGCGTTGATCGCCGGGGGGCTCTGCGTCCTGTTCGCCGCCGTGATGCGCGGCTATACCGGCTTTGGCTTCGCCATTGCCGGGGTGCCCCTGCTCAGCTTGTTTTTCGCCCCGGCGGCCATTGTGCCGCTGGCGATGATCCTGCAAGTCCTGGCCGGGATCGATGGCACGGTGCGCGACCGGGATAAGGTGGTCTGGCCGACCTTGGGCCTTCTGACCATCGCCGCCGTGATCTTTCTCTGGGTCGGGGTGGCCGTGCTCTCGGTGCTGGAGGTCCGCTATGCCCGGATCGCGGTATCCCTGGGCGTGACCGGGACCGTCCTGTTGCTGGCCAGCGGATTCCGGCTGTCTGCGCCGCCGAAAGCGCCCCTGGTGGCCTTGACCGGCGCGCTGTCAGGCTTTTTGGGCGGCTTGCTGGCCATGCCCGGGCCACCGGCCATTGCCTTGATGATGGCTGGACCCCATTCCAATGCCGCCATTAGAGCGACCTTGATCGCCTTTTTTACCGTCACCGGAGCCATTGGGGCGGTGTTCGCGCTCCAAAAAGGGATGATCGAGACCCAATGGCTGGGGTTTTACGCCGCCATGGTGCCGATCATGCTCGGTGGGGCGCGGCTGGGCCGCTGGCTGTTCCACACCGCGCTGGGCGAGCATTACCGCAAGATCGGGCTGATCCTTCTGATCGCGGTCGCCATCACCTCTTGGATCAAAACCCTCGGCGACTGGATTTAAACCCTATTCGGCCACCACCGCCCGGGCAGCATCCAGCCATTGAAAGACGCTGGACAAATGGCGGTCCATCCAGTCTTTCACATGGATCTTGATCTCCGCTTCGGAGTCCTCGCCTTTTTGCATCAAGGAATTCTGCGCGGAAATGTCTTCGGGCAGGATCTGCATGGCCGCCAACAAGGTGGCGGCGGCAGGGTTGGCCTCCGCAAAGGCCCGACGGACAACGATCTGCTGGGTATTCACCGGAAAGCCAAGATTTGGGCCGATCAAGGGTGTGGTGTCTCGCGGCTCTTGTCCCGCTGGCATGCTGGAAAACGGCACCGGCAACCAGGAGGCATAGACTCCCGGTCTAATGCGATCCGAAACCCAGAACGGGGTCCAGGTGTAATAGAACACCGGCTGGTCGCTCTCAAAGCGCTCCACCGTTTTAGCGATCAGCTCGGGATAGGGACCCTTGTGATGGGTAATCTTATCCGTCAACCCATAGGCCTGGAGTTGGTGATCAATGATCTCCGCACAGGACCAATCCGGATTGCAGCCAATGAGATCGGCTTTGCCATCGCCATCAATGTCAAAGACTTCGGCGATTTCCGGATCCTTGAAGTCCGCCAAGCCCTTAATGCCATTCACAATGGCCGACTTATGGTCGATCACATAGCCCTGATAGGCATTGGGCACGAAGACGCCTTCACGGACCATGACCTCGGACCCACCGGCCTCCTGGAACAGCCGGTCTTGCTGCGGATCCCAATGGAAAGCCAGGACATCAGCCTTGTCGTCGGCCAGAGCTTGGTGCACCTGGGAATAGGACATAGGCTCGGTCAAGGTCACGGTGTAGCCGAGTTCTTCGAGGGACTTCGCGACAACCAGGGTCTGGAACAGCTCCTCCGGTAAGGCCGGTTGGATCAAGCGCACGGTAACGCCATCCCCCGGCATCGGTTGCGCCATCGCCGCAGAGGAAAGCAAGCAGATGCTTAAGATTGCCGCCAGGAAACGCCCGCCACGCAAAGCAAAACGCGTCGGACGCAAAAGACCCAACAAATTCTTGATAGGATAAGTAATGCCGCTCTCCCCCGAAATAGGCCAGAGCGTGTTAGCATTCCAGAAACAGAAATGCACCTTAAAAAGGAAAATTAGTATTTTTGTCTGGTATTAAGTGTAAATGAGGGTCAATGCTGTACAACCTCCTGCAATGGGGAGTTTGTCACATTTCTTTCTCTAGTCCGTGCACTCATAGACGCCTGCCACGCTATCCGCGTTTGGCTGCGCAAAAACGCTTTAAGACGCTCTCGGCATTTGCTCCGCAAACGCCTGCCACGCTATCCGCGTTTGGCTGCGCCAAAACGCTTTAGGACCCTTCAGGCACAACCGCCCGAGCCGCATCCAACCAGTCGAAATAGCTCGATAGATGACGGTCGGTCCATTCTTTCGCATGGGCGCGGACTTCGGAGGGGGAGCTTTCGCCGCGCTTCATCAGTAGGTTCTGGGCGGAGATGTCCTCCGGATCGATGGTGGCGGCTTCCAGCACAATGGCCGCAGCCGGATTGGCCTCCAGAAACGCCGGTCGGGCGAGGATGCGCAGGGTGTTGACGGCAAAGCCCGGATTGCGGCCATCGCCCAGGCTGGTGTCCTCGCCAGCCCGAGCACCGGGCAGGGAGGAAAACGGCACATTCAACCAGCGCGAATACACACCGGGCTTCATCTCCCCGGCAATCCAATAGGGCGTCCAGGAATAGAACAGCACCGGATCCCCGGCATGGAATCGGTCAATGACCGTGTTGACCTGCTCCGAATAGATGCCCTGGTGATGGGTGACGGTGTCCGAGAGGCCATAGGCCTCAATCTGGTGATTGATCACCTCGGCACAGGCCCAGCCCTGATCGCAGCCAAACAGATCAGCCTTGCCATCGCCATCAATGTCATAGATTTGCGCGAACTCAGGATCTTTCAGCTGATCCAAATCCCGGATGCCATTCACAATGGCCGACTTTTTGTCGATCAAATAACCCTGATAGGCCTCCGGCACCAAACTGCCCAGGCGGGTCATTTTGTCCGCACCGCCCAGATCCGCATAAAACCCGGAATGCAGCGGATCCCAATGGAAGGTCAGCAGATCGGCCTGCCCTTCAGCAATGGCCACATGGGCATCGTAATAGGCCATGGGTTCGGTTAAGGAGACACTGTAACCCAGATCCTCAAGGGCCTGGGCGATGACCATGGACTGAAAATTCTCCTCCGGGGTCACGCTCATCACCATGCGCACATCCACTCCCTCCCCCGGCATGACCTGGGCCTGAGCGGGGGTTGAGGATGCTCCGATCCAAACGGCAGCGGCCACCACCACAGCACCCAACTTTCTCAAAGGAGACCGGCCAGCAAGCCGATGAGACGAAGCGAATTGGCAGTGGGCAGATCTGTCGCGCATGGAAACAATCCAGATTGTTGTGGATGATCGGGCGGCGTGGTTCTTTAGATATAAGACTTAGAGGCAGCAAAAAAATAGAAAAACCCCTGGAAACGGCAAGTTCCCAGGGGTTCTTAAAGGTAAATGGTGCAAGAAGCCTAAGCTGGCTTACTTCGCAGCAGCCTTAGCAGCTTCCAACCAGCCATCAAAGGTGGCTTGGTTGGCCGCGATCCAGGCATCAGTGTGACCTTCAATGTCTTCTTCGGAGTCTTCACCGTCACGCATCAGCTTGTTCTGCGCGGAGATGTCATTGGCGGACAGGACCATGGCCGCGAACAGAGCCGCCGCAGCCGGGTTTTCTTCCGCAAACTCCCGATTGGCGACAATGCGCTGATCATTGGCTTCAAAGCCCAGATTGCGGCCATCGGCCAGGGTGGTGTCAGTGCCTTCACGCTCGCCGGGCAGGGAGGAGAACGGCACTTCCAGCCAGATCACGTCTTCATCGGGCACCATCACGCCAGACACCCAATAGGGGGTCCAGGTGTAGTACAGCACCGGCTCACCATTTTGGAACCGGGTGATGGTGTCAGCGATGATCGCGGAGTAGGAGCCTTGATTGTGCGACACGGTGTCGCGCAGTTCAAAGGCATCCAAGTGATGCTCGATCACGCCTTCGCAGCCCCAGCCGGGGTTACAACCGGCCAGATCGGCTTTGCCATCGCCATCGGCATCAAACAGAGCGGCCAGCTTCGGATCCTTCAGCTGATCGATGGTCTTGATACCATGGGCATCGGCGGTCTTTTTGTCGATCAGGTAGCCCTGGAAGGCACCCGGGGAATACACGCCCTCACGGTACAGTTTTTCGTCACCGCCGGAGTTGTTGTAGAAATCCACATGCAGCGGATCCCAGTGGTCGGCCATGAAGGTGGCATCGCCATTGGCCAGGGCCACGTGACCGGTGGCGTATTCGATTTCCTGAATGTCCTCGACCTCATAGCCCAGGGCCTCAAGGGCCTTCATCACCAGCAGAGTTTGGAAGGTTTCTTCGGCGATGGAGCTCTTGATCGGCTGGACCTCGACACCCTTGCCGGGCATGTGGCCATCGGCAAAAGCCGGACCGGTCATGGCCAGACCGGCCACCAGACCGGCGGCCATCAGCGCGGATTTCGACATTTTGGTCAGCATACAGATCACTCCCATTCGTCTCTTAGATCGGTGAACTTGCGTTCTTTGGCGGCAGGACCATCCCGCCGCCAAATACGGATACGCTATTGGGTCGGGGCTTAGCCGTCGGCTTTTTGCCCCTTCCCGAGGGCTTGGCGGACCAAACCAACAGGTCCGGTTTCATACCAAGCCAAACCGCCCTTATCCCGGGATGATGCCCCCAAAGCCTGGGTGGCGCGGTCGATGATGATCGCCAGAATGACGATGCCAACACCGCCGACAGTGGCCAAACCCATGTCCAGGCGGCCAATGCCGCGCAACACCATTTGGCCAAGCCCACCCACGGCGATCATCGAGGCAATCACCACCATGGACAGAGACAGCATCAGAGATTGGTTCACTCCGGCCATGATGGTCTTCATGGCCAAGGGCAATTGGACCTTGAACAGCAATTGCCAGCTGGTCGCCCCAAAGGCATGGGACGCCTCGATCACATCCTTGGGCACTTCGCGAATGCCCAGTGCGGTCAGACGGATCAAAGGCGGCACGGCAAAGATAATGGTCACCACCACACCGGGCACATTGCCGATGCCAAACAGCATCACCACCGGCACCAGATAAACAAAGGCAGGTGTGGTCTGCATAGCATCCAGGATCGGACGCATGCTGCGTTCCATCCGCTCGCTCCGGGCCACGGCGATCCCAGTGGGGATGCCCAACAGCACGCAGAAAAACACCGACGTCACCACCAGGGCCAGGGTGATCATGCTTTCTTCCCAGGCCCCAATCAGCCCGACAATGACCATGAAAAACACCGACCAGAAGGCGGTTTTCCGGCCCGCAGCCTGCCAGACCAACAGGCCGATCAGCACCAGCATGATCAAGGCCGGAATACCGGTGAACACGCCTTCAATGCCATCAAGCACCAGATCAATCGGCCAGCGAATGGCCTGGAACACGCCCCGGAAATCTTCAACCAACCATTTCAGGGCCGCATCAACCCAATCGCCCAACGGGATAACGGCTTTGTCAAACGGATCGAGAATGCTGATATCACGCGCCATGCCTTATTCCCCCTTATCCATGCTTTCCAGGAGGACGGCTTTGGAGATCACACCCTTATAGCGTCCCTTTTCGTCCACCACCGGCACGCCACAGGGGGCGGCGGCCACTTTGCCCAAAATGTCCCAAATCACGGTCTCGTCGACGATGGGCTCGACATCGGGCAGATAGGCCTTGCTCAACATCGGTTCGGGATCCTGAGCAATGGCCTCCAGGCTGTCATAGGACACCACGCCGTGATACTGGCCCTTGCCATCGACCACATAGCCATGCTGGCGGTCATATTCGCTCAAGCGCTTCATAGCCGTGCGGACGCCCTTATCGTCCTTGTCGATCACCGTGACCTGGGTCTTCCGGGCCACATCAGCTGCTTTGAGCACCGTGCCCTTGTTCACACCCTTGAAGAAGGAGGCGACATAGTCATCAGCCGGGTCGTTCAGGATCTCTTCCGGCGTGCCGATTTGGACAATCCGCCCGCCTTCCATAATGGCGATCCGGTCACCAATCCGCATCGCCTCGTCCAAATCATGGCTGATGAAGACGATGGTGCGGGACTGCTCGGACTGCAGCCGCAACAGCTCGTCTTGCATTTCGGTCCGGATCAAGGGGTCCAGGGCGCTGAAGGCTTCGTCCATCAGCAGGATCGACGGGTCATTGGCCAAAGCCCGGGCCAAGCCGACCCGCTGCTGCATGCCGCCGGAACATTCGGACGGCCATTTGGTCGCCATGTGGCCCAAACCTACCGCATCCAGCGCGGTTTGAGCCCGGCTTTCCCGCTCGGTCTTTTCCATCCCGGCGATTTCCAAGCCGAAGGCCGCATTTTGGATCACGGTCATATGCGGCATCAGGGCGAAGGACTGGAAGACCATCGCCATATGCTCGCGACGGATATCGCGCAGCTTTTCCTGGCTGGCCCCGGTGATGTTCTCACCGGCGACAACGACCTCGCCCGAGGTCGGCTCAATCAAACGGTTCAGCAAGCGCACCAGGGTGGATTTGCCAGACCCGGACAGGCCCATGATCACGAAGATCTCACCTTCCCGCACGGTGAAAGAGGCGTTGTTCACCCCCACCGTATTGCCGGTTTCAGCGAAAATCTGGTCTTTGGACTTGCCCTCCTGCACAAGCTTCAGCCCCTGTTCTGGATCAGGGCCAAACACTTTGTACACGTTGGACACGGAGAGTTTATCTGTCATCGCCAGCGCATCTTGTTATGTTGAAAATATCGCGGGAGGAGTCCAGGCGGGATTCATATAAGGACTGTGCAAGTGGAATCCACCCGGACAGGGGGATTAAAAACACTTTATATTAAGATCAATTCTGGCGAAACCCCTGCCACGGACCGTCTATTTCAGCCGGTAAATTTGCCATGCCCCCTCAAGTATACTGAGAAAACTTTTTATCTAGACTTTATTTTTCAAGCAGACAGGCTTTTGAGTCTTATAGAAAGAAAGACGCCAAACCGGTCTAGGCTTGGCTGGGTCTTCAACCCAGGATCCATTGGTCCATCGCACTTGTTCTCATACCGTAATCGAAACAGCCCTTTTGAACCGTAGCACACAGCGGATTCTGGTGGCTCCTGCAGATTTTTTACCCCATCCCCCAGATCAAGTATTGGCCAAGTTACGGCCAAAGTGTCGACAGTTCCGCAGGGTTCAGCAAAAATCCGGAAACGACCGGTTACAGCCATAGGACGATGCCGAGCGGCACCATCAAGGCTGCCTCTGCCACGCAGGCATGGCGCATCAGACGCAGGGCACGCCGGATGTCTTTGGCGGTGACCTCGGCCCGACCATCGCCGATCCAGGGCTCCGCTTGGGGGGCTTCGTTTTTATAGAACCGAGGTCCGGACAGACGAATGCCTAAGGCTCCAGCCATGGCGGCCTCCGGGGGACCGGCATTGGGTGAGCGATGCTTGGCCGCATCCCGCCGCCAGGTCGCCCAGGCCCGGCTGGGCGACGCCCATTTCGGCTCGATGGCTGCCAGGATCAGGAGACCGGCGGTCAGGCGCGCAGGCACCAGATTGAGCAGATCATCCACCCGGGCGGCCCCCCAGCCAAAGGCCTTATGGCGTGGGGTGCGGTGGCCAATCATGCTGTCTGCGGTGTTGACCATTTTATAGATCATCAAGCCGGGCATTCCGGCGATCAGATACCAAAACACCGGGGCAACCACACCGTCAGACAGGTTTTCCGCCGCGCTTTCAATGGCCGCCCGGCTGACCCCGGCTTGGTCCAACTGGTTGGGATCGCGCCCGACAATATGGGCCACCGCCGCCCGACCGCCGGCCAGTCCGGCCTGATCCAGGGAGCGGGCCACGGCCATCACATGATCATAAAGGCTCTTTTGCGCCACCAGGATCCCGGCGATCAGGATCTCGAGCAAAAAGCCGAAGGAGGTCAAACGGGTCAAGCCATGGACCAACAGCCCGATCACACCGGCGACCGTCACCAGCACGACCAAGGCGGCGACACCTTTGAGGCGCCGCACCCAATCCTTGTCTTTGACCTTGTTCCAGCGCCGATCCAGTGCCCCGATCGCCCGACCCATCAACACCACCGGATGGGGCAGGGCACGAAACAACAAAGGCATTTCACCAAAATAGCCATCGAGCCCCAAGGCCAGAAGCAGCAGCCAGGGGCTTGGGGGAATGGGGCCAGAGGCGGCATGGCCAAAGGGGCTGAAGAGATCCAAAAACATCGCCGGACCCTGGCGGCATGGCGGGTCCTGGTCAAGCCTTGGATGCCCGGAAAAGCCCATACAAGAGAAAGACCCTATAATAGTAAGCATTGCACCAAGTCCCGGGATCGCTATCATCCCGGCTTCTTTCGCGGGGTGTGGAGCGGACGGATCACCGGCTCCCAGGGCGCCCCTGCACCCGCGTCCTGATTGCATGGCCCGGAGGCACGGACCAGGCCAGATTTGTAGGAGACCTCCCTCCCCATGACCCATGCCACTCCCCAGCGTAAGACCGCCGCAGCAGCGCCCGAAGGGGCCAGCAGCGCCGCACCTGCCACCACACCTGCCCCTGGCACCTCCAGTGCCGTCCCGGCCTTGGATTTGCCTGACGATCTTGGGGTCATGGTCTGCGGCCATGGCAGCCGTGACACCGGCGCGGTTCGGGAGTTCAACGCCCTGGTGGATCGGTTGCGCGACAGGCTGCCTGGAACCCCGGTGGAAAGCGGGTTTTTGGAATTCGCCCGCCCGATGATCCGGGAAGGCTTTAACAGCCTAATGGAGAGCAATCCAAAGCGGGTGGTGGCTCTGCCCGGCATGCTGTTCGCGGCCGGTCATGTCAAAAACGACCTGCCCTGGGAGATCAACAGCTACGCCGCCGAGGCGGGCAAGGACAAGGTCCAGATCGAATTTGGCCGCGAGCTGGGCATTGATCCAAAACTCCTGAAGGCCGCCCGGGCCAGGATCGAAGAAGCCGAAGCCGCCCATCTGGCCGAAGGCGGCAGCGCTGTGCCCCGGGAAGAAACCCTGTTGGTGGTGGTGGGGCGGGGCACCAATGACAGTGATGCCAATTCCAATGTCACCAAGGTTGCCCGCATGCTGTGGGAGGGCATGGGCTTTGGCTGGGCCGAGGTCTGCTATTCCGGCGTAGCCCATCCGCTGGTTCCCACCGGCCTGCGCCATGCCGCCCGTCTGGGCTATAAGCGGATCGTCGTTTTCCCCTATTTCCTGTTCACCGGGGTTCTGGTCCGCCGGATTTATGACCAAACCGATGAGATCGCTGCGGAATTTCCGGATCTGACCTTCCTGAAGGCACCCTATCTGAATGACCACCCCGCCGTGGTCGACAGTTTCCTCGACCGGATCCAGGACGTGCTGATGGGCCAGACGGCCATGAATTGCTCGCTGTGCAAATATCGCGAGCAGATCATCGGCTATGAGGGCGATGTTGGCGCGATCCAGGCAGGCCATCACCACCATGTGCGCGGCGTGGGCACCGATGAGGACCATCATCACGGGCATCATCACGGCCATGGCCATGGACATACTCATGGACACGGGCATGACCACAGTCACGGGCATCACCACGGCCACAGCCACGACCACAGCCACGACCATGGGCATGGTCATAACGATGTCAAATCGACCCCGCAGCCGGATGCGGAGGCGGACGCCAAAGACCTGCACTGCGTTCCGGGTGTGGGCCTTCCGCCGGAGTGAGCAGGGCCATGGCCAGCTCGAATGCCGGTAGCCTGTTTGACGCGGTGATCATCGTGGATTGGAGTGCCGCCTCCACACCGCGCACCGGGGCGGATTCGATCTGGATCCATGAACGCATTGCCGGGGGCGAGATGAGCACGTCGAACCCGGCTACCCGCCAGGAGGCCTTGGGTCTGCTGGCAGACCGGCTGTCCGATTTGTTGGCCCAGGGCCGCCGGGTGTTGGCTGGCTTTGACTTCGCCTTTGGCTATCCTCAAGGCTTCGCCGCCCGGATCGCGCCCCATGCGCCAAACTGGTTTGGAGTCTGGAAAGCCCTATCCGCCCGGATCCGCGATGATGCCCGCAATGGCAATAATCGTTACGAAGTGGCATCAGAGCTCAATCAAAGCCTATTTGGTGGCCCGTATCCGTTTTGGGGTCACCCAGCCGGGCAAAGCTTCGCTGGTCTGACGCCAACGCGACCGCAGCAGCCCGCAAAGGCGGGGGACCCTTCTGAATTCCGTCTCGCCGACCGCCGGGCCAAAGGACCGCAATCGGTCTGGAAACTGGCCTATGCGGGCAGCGTTGGCGGTCAAACCCTGACCGGGCTGCCGGTGCTCCAAGCCCTGCGCCATCACCCGTGGCTGAAGGACCAAATCCAGGTTTGGCCCTTCGAAACCGGCCTCTCCCCGCCACCGGACGAGGCCCGGATTGTCATTGCTGAGGTTTATCCCTCTTTGGTCGCGCGGGCGGCCCGCCCCGGCGAGGTGAAGGACGAGACCCAGGTCAAAGTCCTGGCCGAACATTTGATGGCCCTGGATGCCGACGGTGCTCTGGCCGGTTTGCTCAGCGGACCAGATGACCTCAGCCCCGAAGAGCGCCAAGCCATTGAGCAAGAAGAAGGCTGGATTCTGGGCATTGAAACCGCCCAATCTCCAGCCAAAGCCGGATCGATGACCGCGCCCAAGACCACGCCCGAGACCACGCCCGTGACCGCACAAAGCGCTGTCTTACCGGTGCAGAGCAGCCCGGTGATCAAAGATCCGGTCGAGATTTACCAGCGTTCCTTCGCCATTATCCGCGCCGAAGCCGATCTGTCGGCCATCCCTCCAGAGCTGGAACCGCTGGCGGTGCGCCTGATCCATGCCTGCGGCATGACCGATCTTCCCGAGGATCTGCATTGGGGCGGCGATGTGCTTGGCGGGGCCAAAGCGGCTTTTTCCCAGGCCAAGCCGGTTTTTTGCGATGTCGAAATGGTTGCTCGGGGCGTGATCACCGCCAAACTGCCCGGCGGATCGGAACCCCGCTGCACCTTGACCGCCCCGGAAACCACCCAATTGGCCAATAAGCTCGGCACCACCCGCAGTGCGGCGGCGGTGGAGCTGTGGGGACCGGCGCTGGAAGGAGCCCTGGTGGCCATCGGCAATGCGCCGACGGCCCTGTTCCATCTGATCGACGTGATCAAACAGACCGGCGTGCGCCCGGCGGTGATCATCGGCATGCCGGTCGGCTTTGTCGGCGCAGCGGAGTCCAAGGACTTGCTAGTCTCCGAAGCCCTCGGCGTGCCCTATGTGACCGTGCTCGGCCGCCGGGGCGGCAGCGCCATGGCCGCTGCAGCGGTCAATGCCCTGGCGGATCTGGCCGCCGGACGGCGGGGAGGATCCAACCCATGACAGACCCAGCCCCCCTTGCCCCGCCCAAACCCTGGCTGACGGTGGTCGGCATGGGCGATGACGGCCCCGACGGCCTCAGCCCGGCCCGCCAAGCGCTGATCGCCAATGCGGCGATCTTGGCGGGCAATGCCCGGCTGATGGCCTTGGTAGAAAAGATGCCAGGGCGTAACGAAATCCAAAAAAAGATTGTTTACGAGACTTTAGAAGGCTTTCTCGATGACATCGGCGCGCATCGCGACGCTCCGGGCGGCGTGGTGGTGCTGGCCACCGGCGATCCCATGAGCCATGGGGTCGGGGTGACCCTCAGCCGCCGGTTTTCCTTTGCCGAAATGCTGGTCCTGCCCCATCCCGGAGCGTTCAGCGAGGCTGCCGCCCGCCTCGGCTGGGCCTTGCAGGATGTGGAATGCGTCTCGATCCACAATCGTCCGCCGGAAACCCTGCTGCGCCATGTCGGGCACGGGGTCAGGCTGCTGGTGCTCTGCCGGGATGGCAAAACCCCCTCGGTGGTAGCCCATATGCTGGCCCGAAAAGGCTTTGCCGACAGCGTCATGACCGTGTTTGAGCATTTGGGCGGGGTCCGGGAAACCCGACGCGAAGCGATTATCTATGAATGGACCAATGAGCCCTGCGCCGATCTGTGTTTGATTGCCTTGGATTGTGTGCTCGATGCCGGTTTGTCTGTCCCTGGGGCCTTGCCGGGCCTGGAAGACGACCTGTTCGACCATGACGGCATGATGACCAAACGCGAAGTCCGCACGGTCACGCTGTCCTCCCTGGCCCCAACCCCTGGCGCCCTGCTCTGGGATGTGGGGGCGGGCTGTGGCTCCGTGGCCATTGAATGGATGCGGGTCCAGAGCCGGACCAAAGCCGTCGCCTTTGAAAGCGACCGGGCGCGCATCGCCAAGCTGGCCCGCAATGCAGTGCTGCTCGGTGTCCCGGAGCTTGATGTGGTGTTTGGCCGCGCCCCGGCCATCTTGGCCGAACGCCCCGATGACGAAATCCCCGATGCGGTGTTCATTGGCGGAGGCCTGGGCGAGGATGGCGTGCTGGAGGCCTGTTGGGAGCGGCTGCGCGTGGGCGGCACCCTGGTGGCCAATGCGGTGACCATCGAGGCGGAACTGCGCCTCATGGCCTGGCATCAGGACCATGGCGGGGATTTATCTCGGATCTCGGTCTCCCGCCTGGAGCCGATCTCGGATCGCTTCAATGCCTGGAAAGCCGCCGCACCGGTGACCCATTACCGGGTGATCAAACAATGAGCCCCACAGCCCGACCGGTTCTGAGCGGAGTTGGTGTTGGTCCGGGGGATCCGGAGCTGCTGACCATCAAAGCCCTGCGCATCATTGCGGAGGCGGACCGATTAGCCTATCCGGCCAATGCGGAGGGTCACAGCCTCGCTCTCAGCATTGTCCAGCCGCATTTGGCTGGGCTCGGGCCGAAGGCAGGGGCCGACATTGTCCTGCCGATGCGGTTTCTGCCCGGCGGCGGCCCAGAACATCCAGCCTATGACACCGGGGCTGCAGAGATCCGGCGCGCCCTGGAGGCAGGTCAGTCGGTGGCGTTCCTGTGCGAGGGCGACCCGCTGTTTTATGGCTCTTTCATTCAAATTCTCGACCGGCTGCAGGCCAGCGGCGATGGCCCCTTGCCACCCTATGAGGTCGCCGTGGTTCCCGGGGTCAATGCCATGGCCGCCTGTGCCGCCTTGGTGCCCCACCCTTTGGTGACCTGGGAGGAAAGCCTGTCGGTGATCCCGGCCACCCTGCCCGAAGCCGCCCTGCGCGCCCGCTTAGACGGCGTCGATGCGGCGGTTATTATGAAATTGGGACGGCATTTGCCCAAAGTCGCGGCTTTGTTGCGCGACGCCGGTTTGGCCGATGGTGCCATGGTCGTGGTCCGCGCCGGATTGGAAGGCCAAGCCGTGTTGTCCCTGCCTGAAGCCCTGGAGGTTGGTGTGCCGTATTTTTCCCTGTTGATGGCCCGGCGCAGCGCGGTGCGGTCATGAACAGTTCTTTTCGCTTTGAGTCTGACCCGGTTTTTGTCTGTTTGACCGCCTCGGGGGCCGAAACGGCCCAGCGCCTGCGCCGTGCCCTTGGCCGAAACTATGCCCAAATCCATGGCCGGACGGGCCGAGTCCCGGAGGCCTTGGCAGATCAGACGTTTTCCGAAACGATCCCCCATCTTCAAGACCTGTTCCGCGCAGGCAGGCCCATTATCGGCCTGTGCGCCGCTGGCATCCTGATCCGCGCTTTGGCCCCGCTCTTGGCCGACAAACACAGCGAACCGGCGGTTTTGTCGGTTTCAGAGGACAGCCAAGTGGTGGTGCCCTTGCTCGGGGGCCATCATGGAGCCAACCGGCTGGCCGAACAGCTGGCCCAGGCCAGCGGCGGCGTGGCAGCCCTGACCACGGCAGGGGATCGCAGCCTCGGTCTGGCCCTGGATGAGCCCCCCGCTGGCTGGCGGGTGGCCGACCCGACCCCGGCGAAAGCCTTGGCGGCGGCTCTTCTCGCAGGCGAAACGGTTTCTATTACCCGTCCGGAGGGCATTGCCCTGGACTGGCCGCCTGCGGGCAGCCTGCCCGAAGCCGAAGACAGCCCGCAACGCCTGGTGATCACCGAGCGCAGCGTAACTGAGGAGGAGGCTGGGGCGGAGGCTGGGGATGCGCTGACACTCCATCCACCGGTTTTGGCGCTGGGCATTGGCTGCGAGCGGGATTGTCCAGCCGACCAGGTGGCGGCTTTGGTGGCAAACACCCTCGCGGAGACCGGCTACAGCGCCGATGCGGTGGCCTGCGTGGTCTCCATCGATCTGAAAAGCGACGAAACCGCAATCCTGGCCCAGGCCGCCCAAATGGGCGTGCCCGCCCGGTTCTTTGACGCCGCCACCTTGGAGGTGGAAACGCCGCGCCTGCAAACACCATCCGATGTGGTGTTCCGAGAGGTTGGCTGCCATGGAGTCGCCGAGGGGGCCGCCTTAGCCGCCGTCGGGCCGGAAGGGACCCTGGTGGTGGCCAAACGCAAGGCCGCCCGTTGCACCGTTGCCCTGGCCCGCGCTGCGACTGTCTTAGATCCAAGCCAGATTGGCCGCGCCCGGGGTCAGCTTTTTGTCGTCGGGATCGGCCTGGCGCACGCCGGAGGTCTCCGCCGCCATCGCCCAGGCCACCGATCTGGTCGGCTATGGGCTATATCTGGATCTTCTTGGTCCCTTGGCCGAGGGCAAGGCCCGGCACCAATCGGAGCTGGGCGAGGAAACCGAACGCGCCCGCAAGGCCGTGGCTCTGGCCGCTGAAGGCCGCACCGTCGCCCTGGTCTGCTCCGGTGATGCCGGGATCTATGCCCTGGCCACCCTGGTGTTTGAGGTTTTGGAACAGGACGGTCCGGCCCATCCGGACTGGGCTAAGATCGCGGTCCAGGTCTGCCCTGGGATTTCGGCCCTGCAGGCTGCAGCGGCCCGGGCCGGTGCCCCCATTGGCCATGATTTCTGCGCCATCAGCCTCTCGGACCTTCTGACCCCGGTCGAAACCGTCGAGCAGCGGGTCAAGGCCGCCGCAGAGGGCGATTTTGTCATCGCTTTTTACAATCCGGTTTCGAAACGGCGTCGGGTTTTGCTGGAAAAGGCCCGGGATATCCTGCTCGACCACCGCCCGCCAGAGACCCCGGTGATCCTGGCGCGCAATCTGGGCCGCGATGGCGAGGAGATCCGGGTGGTGCCCCTGGCCACGCTCACGGTCGATATGGCCGACATGCTGACCTTGGTGATGATCGGGGCTTCGACCACCCGCCAGATCGGCACTTGGGTTTATACCCCCCGGGGCTATGCCAAAAAGCGCGCGGGTGCCGGTACGGACTCCGATAGGGGCACCGCCACCGACATCGCGACCTCCCAGACGACCGCCAAAGGACTTGGAGCATGACGGTTTATTTCATTGGTGCCGGTCCCGGCGCGCCGGATCTGTTGACCTTGCGCGGGCTGCGGCTGGTGCGGACCTGTCCGGTGGTGCTCTATGCGGGTTCCTTGGTGCCACCCGAAGTGGTTGCCGAGGCCGGGGCCGATGTCGCCGATCCGCCGCCCCAGGGCATTATCGTGCGTGACACCGCACCCATGGCGCTCGATGCGATCATTGCCGAGATTGAGGCCGCCCACACAGCCGGGCTGGATGTGGCCCGGCTGCATTCCGGGGATCCCAGCCTCTATGGTGCGATTGCCGAGCAGATCCGTCGCCTGGACGCCTTGGCCATCCCTTGGGAGATCTGCCCTGGCGTTCCGGCCTATGCCGCCGCCGCAGCCGCTTTGGGCCGGGAGTTGACCCTGCCCGATGTCTCGCAAAGCGTGATCCTGACCCGGACTGCCGTGCGCACCGGAAGCATGCCGAACCAGGAGGA
Organism: Rhodospirillaceae bacterium; assembly: GCA_049604415.1. Taxonomy (GTDB): domain Bacteria; phylum Pseudomonadota; class Alphaproteobacteria; order Rhodospirillales; family Rhodospirillaceae; genus JBMYTN01. The sequence continues at coordinate 22,205 of JBMYTN010000008.1, forward strand.
TCTGGAAACCTTTGGCCGCAGCGGCGCAACCCTGGCGATCCATCTCTCGGTCAACAATCTGGCCCATGTGGTCAAGACCTTGAGCCCGCTATACGGTGCAGACTGCCCCGTCGCTGTGGTCTATCGGGTGACTTGGCCCGACCAGGGCCTCGTCCGGGGCACCTTGGCCGACATTCGCGATAAGGTGAAGGCCCAGGGCTGGACCCGTACCGCGCTGATCCTGGTGGGCCGGGTGCTCGACGATGCGGCTGCGTTCCCGGATAGCCATCTCTATGATGCGGCCCATGACCATGTGCTGCGCCCGGCCAGCGCCAAATAGGCCAGAGCCCACAATCCTCTCCTTAAGGCCCTGCCCATGTCCGACCAGCCCCTCCCCGACAACGTCCATGCGGTGATGCGCGCCCATGTCTTACAGGCTCTGGAATCCGACCAGGCTGGGGAGCCGGAGCTGTTCCAGCTGTTTTTTGACTTCTGCCATTACCGGCTGGCGTTTTTGAAACAGCGGGTGCGCGAACGGCTGGGGACCAATATTGTCGCCGGACCGTTCCAAGGCATGCGCTTTGACATCGGGCCGGTGGGCTCCTGCCTGCTGCCCAAGCTGCTCGGCACCTATGAACAGGAGCTGCACCCGGTGATCCGCAAAGCGGTGCGGCGCGGTTATAAGCGGATCATCAATCTGGGCTGTGCCGAGGGCCTCTATGCGGTCGGCTTCAAACGCCTGATGCCCGACACCGAAATCATCGCCGTCGACATCCTGCCGGAGGCCCGGGCCAAATGTCAGGCCATGGCCGAGCTAAACGGTGTGGAACTGGTGATCAGCGACGGGTTGGCGCATAGCGATCTGGCCCGGCTCTGCACCCCGGACACCTTGATCTGGAGCGACATTGAAGGCGCGGAGGAAGATCTGCTCGACCCCGAGGCGGTCCCCGCCCTGAAAACCACCGATATGGTGGTTGAGCTGCATGAGACCGCCATCGAGGCCCTGCCGCCCCGCTACAAGGCAAGCCATGACGTCAAACTGCTGATGCCGGGCGTGCATGGCTTTGCCTGGCCGGGCTTTTTGGACGATGTCTCCGACATCGACCTGGCATTGTTGCAATGGGAAATGCGCTATGGGCCGTTGCCCTGGGCCGTGATGACCAGCAAGGCCTGAACGGCCTCGGCCCTTTGCTCCCAACTCCCAACCCGATCTATCAATGGACCGAGAGCGGGGTCATGTCATGTTGGGTGATCACCGCACGGGCCAGATCGCGGCTGTTGGCCGTGCCGATCTGCTCACCATTGGCGGCATGGATGGTCCACTGCGCCTCGCCTTGCTTGGCATAGGCAATCACATTCAAACCAATCGCCGCCATATCGATGGCTTTATGCGGGGCCAGAGCCTGCTCGGCTGCGGTAGCGTCCTGTTTGATGTCTGAATTGCTCATAAACTGCGTCCTATTCCGGTGCGTCCAAGGTCCGCTCTGCGGACACATCGATGGTTTTGGTCTTCGGTCCGGCGTCCTTGCCCTCTTCCCCAGGCTTGCCGCCGATTTTGATATGGCGGACACGGGGTTCCGGCTGCGGGCGTTCCAGATCCACATTCAGCAATCCGTTCTCTAGGAACGCTGCGGTGATCTCGATGCCCTCGGCCAGGACAAAGCTGCGTTGGAATTGGCGGGAGGCGATGCCACGATGCAGGAAGATCCGCTCCGCATCCTCTTGGCCACGTTTGCCCCGGATGACGAGCTGGTTGTCTTCCACGGAGACCGCAAGGTCTTCCTCGGCGAATCCGGCCACCGCAAGGGTGATCCGCAGACCCGTATCGCTGACCTGTTCGATGTTGTAGGGCGGATAGCCTTCCGCCTGTGTCTTGGAGACGCGATCAAGCACGCGTTCAAAATGGTCAAAGCCCAGCAAAAGCGGGCTGTTAAAGACGGACAGTCTGGTCACGTCATATCCTCCGTTGCGCATGAACCGAAGGTGAAAGGACTGGCGACTGGGGGGCCCGATATCGGCGACCCCTGCTGCCGTTGATGCCGTAATGGCCACCAACCCCCTAAATTTCGGGTCTTCCAACCCGGCAGTCAAGCCGCCGGGCCAAAACCCGACCCTGTGCTCCACCCGGCCTATGCCCACATGCCATGCTTCGACTATGATGGCGGCCTTGCCCCCGCCCACCGGAGCGCCCTTCATGTCCCAGCCTCCGGACCATTCCGGTCCTGCCCCAGCCGCTAGCCCACCCGCCGCCCCCAGTCCGGATCTGGACTGGGAGGACCCGGACGGCCCCGGGGCCGATGATGCCCTGGGGGCCCTGCTGGAAGGCATTGATGTGCCCGCCTTTGTCGTTGACGCGGCGGGCACGGTCCTGCGCACCGGACCGGCGGGCTTGCTGGCCCTGGGCATCAAAGATGGCAAAACGGCGCGGGGCCGGGACTGCTTTGATGCCTTCCGTGCCTCCCTGGCCGAAGATGTCCGCACCGCCCTGCAACGCCTGCTCACTGGGGATGGCCCGCAAACCGTCGAAGATCCCGATGGCGGCCCGGAGGAGGTCCGCTTGCTGCCCACCGGCGGCGGACGGCTGCCCAATGGTCGCCCTGACCCGGCCCGACCGCCGACGGGAGCCGCCATTTTGCTCCGCGAACGCTATGACGGGGCCACCGCCATGGCCCTGCGCGACAGCGAGGAACGCTTCAAACGGGCGTTTTCCGCTGCGGGCCATGGCATCGTCCTGGTCGATCCGGATGCCCGACTACGGGGCGTCAACCGCTCCTTCATCGACATGGTTATGACCGAGCCGACCCCCAGCGGTGCCTTCGCCACGGTGACCCTGGACCCGGAAAGCTGGGTCGGTCAGGACTTTACCCGGCTGGTGTTCCCCGGCGACATCCCGATCGCCAAGGATCTGGTGCGCCGCCTGCGGGCCGGTAAACGGTCCGCCGCCACGGTGCGGATGCGCTTTGTCCGCCAGGATGACAGCAATCTTTATGGTCTGGTCACCACGGCGACCCATTGGGATCGGGCCGATGACAAGCCCTATTTGATCGTCCACATCACCGACCGAACTGCCGAGCATCAGGCTGAGACCCGGCTGCGGGAAGCCAAGGAGGAGGCCGACAAGGCCAGCCGGGCCAAGACCCGCTTCTTAGCCGCCGCCTCCCATGACCTGCGCCAGCCGCTTCAGGCGCTCAACATGTTCCTGACCGCTTTGACCAATCGGGAAGACAATCCGGACAAACGCAAGATCCTGCAAAAGGCCGATAATGCGGCCATCGCCCTGGCCGGTCTACTCAACACCCTATTGGATATTTCCAAGCTGGATGCTGGGTTGATGCGTTGCGATTCCCGCTCCACCGCCCTGGGGCCGTTGCTGCAGCGGCTGGCCGAAGAATTCGTCACCGTCGCCGACAGCAAAGGACTGGAGTTCCGCCTCGTCCCGACCTCGGTGATGGTCTGGGCCGACCCGGCCCTGGTGGAAATCATCCTGCGCAATTTCCTCGGCAATGCGGTGCGCTACACCAAATCCGGTCGCCTGCTGCTTGGTGTGCGCCAGCGCAGCGGTCCCAACGGCCCGGTGATCTCCATAGAAGTGGTCGATACCGGGCCGGGCATCCCCCAGGACCAATTGGATCTGATCTTCGAAGACTTCCACCAGGTCGAAAATCCCGACCGGGAAAAGGGCGAGGGGCTGGGCCTGGGTCTGGCCATTGTCGCCCGGGTCACCAAGCTGTTGCAGGCCGAGATCACCGTCAAATCCAATCCGGGGCGAGGCTCCTGCTTTTCGCTGGTGCTGCCGCGCTCCTCCGGCGAGGCTTTTGATCCGACCTTCGAAGCCATGCTGTCCGGAGCCATGGCCGCAGAGCCGGCCCAGGGCCTGCAGGTCATGATCGTTGATGACGATCCCGCCGTGCGCGATGGTCTGACCCTGATGCTGGAGGAATGGGATTGCGACGTCCTGGCCTTTGACAGCTTGGCGGCGGTCGATGATGCCTTGGATGAGAGCATCGTCGCCTTGGGCGCACCGGATGTGATCATCACCGATTACCGCATCGGCGATCAGGTCACCGGTGTGGAAGCAGTGGATTTGATCCGATCACGCTATGGCCAACCGATCCCGGCCATGGTGCTGACCGGGGACACCGCGCCGCAACGGCTGAAGGATGTGGAAGCCAGCGGCCTGCCGGTGATCCACAAACCCGCCCGCGCCGAGGTCCTGCGTAGCACCATTTCGGAGCTGGTGGCCAATCAGTGGCGCGAGGCGGATTTTGAATTGTAGGACGGGACGTTGAGAGCCTAAACGTTGAAGCGGAAATGCAGGACATCGCCGTCCTGGACAAGGTATTCCTTGCCCTCAGCGCGCATTTTGCCCGCCTCTTTGGCTCCGCTTTCGCCATTGCACTCGACAAATTCCGGATAGGCGATGGTCTCGGCCCGGATAAACCCACGCTCAAAATCCGTGTGGATCACCCCAGCGGCTTCCGGGGCCTTGGCCCCGCGTCGCACGGTCCAGGCTCGGGCCTCCTTGGGACCGACCGTAAAGAAGGTCAGCAAATCCAACAGGCTGTAGCCCGCCCGGATCACCCGGGCCAGACCGGTTTCCTCCAGTCCCAAGGACTCCAAAAACTCCGCCTTTTCCTCAGCGGTTTCCAGCTGGGCGACCTCGGCCTCGATGGCCGCTGAGATCACCACATGGGCTGCGCCCTCTTCCGCCGCCTTGGCCGCCACCTTCTCCGACAAAGCATTGCCGGTCGCAGCACTGTCCTCTTCCACATTGCAGGCATAAAGCACCGGCTTGGAGGTCAATAGCTGCAGTTGCAGGAACAATTTGCGCTGCTCCGCATCGTCAGGAGCCGCCACGCGGGCCGGTTTGCCGTCGCGCAAAGCCTCCAGTACCGGCTCGATCACCGCGATCAGGTCCTTGGACTCCTTATCGCCGCCCTTGGCCTTTTTGCCCAGATTGACCACCCGCTTTTCCAGGCTTTCCAGATCCGCCAGCATCAATTCGGTTTCAATGGTCTCCATATCCCGGATCGGGTCCACATCCCCATCCACATGGGTGATGTCGCCATCTTCAAAACAGCGCAGCACATGAACGATGGCATCGGTTTCCCGGATATTGGCCAGGAACTGGTTGCCCAGCCCTTCACCTTTACTGGCACCACGGACCAACCCGGCAATATCAACAAATTCTAAATTCGTTGGAATAATAGATTGCGATTTGGCGATCTCGGCCAGGGTGTCCAAGCGCGTATCAGGCACCGCGACCCGGCCCACATTGGGCTCGATGGTACAAAACGGGAAATTCGCCGCCTGGGCCTGCGCCGTGGAGGTCAGCGCATTGAACAGGGTGGATTTGCCCACATTGGGCAGACCAACAATGCCGCAATTAAAGCCCATGCTGTCACTCTTTCCTGTCGTTTAAGAATTGTCTTTGCCGCGCAAGGCCTTGGACAAAGCCGCTGCCAAGGCAGAGGGGACAGACCCGGCACCCCGCCCCGTCTCCGGGCGCGGCGCCAAGGACGGCAGCACCACCGTCTCTGGCTTGGTCTTCTCCGCACCCTTGGCCGGTTTTTCCGGTTTGACCGGTTTGGCCGCCTTCCCGGGTGCCTTAGGTTCGGCCCCCGGCATAGCCGCAGCATAAGCGTTCAAAAACCGCCCCGCATCCGGGCCGGACTCCGCAACCAACAACCCGGCCTCGGCGGCCAGCACATCCATCATGGCCTCTAGCCAGTCCCGATCCGCCTTGGCGAAATCGGACAGCACCCAGCCATGGACCCGCTCCCGGCTGCCGGGATGGCCAATGCCCAAGCGGATCCGCCAATAGTCCTTGCCCAAATGGGCATCGATGCTGCGCAGGCCATTATGGCCCGCCGCACCCCCACCGCGCTTGATCTTGATCTTGCCCGGGGCGATGTCGAGCTCGTCATGGAGCACCAACACATCATCGATGGGGATTTTGTGGAACCGGGCCGCCTCGGCGACCGCGCGCCCGCTCTCATTCATATAGGTCTGAGGCATCATCAACAGGACGCGTTGCCCCTGGATGGTGCCGTCGCTGACCAATGCGCTGAATTTGGCGCGAAAGGCGGGGAAGCCATGGCGTCGTGCCATGGCCTCCACGGCCATGAAGCCGATATTGTGGCGGTTTCCGGCGTATTTCGCCCCCGGGTTTCCCAAGCCCGCCACCAGCTTCATGATGTGTTCTCCGAATGACGAGCGAGGTTAGCCCTCGCCGCCTTCGCCTTCTTCGCTCTCGGCTTCCGCCTTGGCAACGGTCGGGGCGGCAATGGTCGCCACCGTGAAGTCCCGGTCGGTGATGGTCGGGGCCACACCCTCGGGCAGCTTGACTGCCGAGATGTGAATGGACTCCGACACTTCCCAGCCGGTCAGATCGACTTCCAGGGATTCCGGCAGCAAGTCGGCCCGGCCGGTGACTTCGACGGTGTGCCGGACAATGTTCAGCACGCCACCCTTCTTCAGGCCCGGGGACTTGGTGTTGTTGATGAAGTTGACCGGCAATTCCACGGTCAGGATCGAGGACGCCGTCACCCGCAAAAAGTCCACATGGACCGGGCGGTCGGTGACCGGGTGGAATTGGACCGCCTGAACGATGGTGCGCTCAGTGCCGCTTTCCAAGGCCAGGTCAAACATCCGGCTGCTAAAGCCGGTTTTGTGCATTTCCGTGAGCAGATCACGCGGATCCATGGCAACGAGGGAAGGAGCTTGCTTGCCACCATAGATCACGCCTGGAATCAGGCCCTCTCTACGAATGGCGCGCGCTGCCCCCTTACCTGCCGATTCGCGCCTCTGCACGGACAAGGTTCCGATATCGGACATTTCCGTGACTCCGAGTTTTCAACAATCCACTTTCGCCTGGCCTCCAGGGGTGCCATGACGAAACCGCCGCCAAGCGCTGGGCCGGGCGACGGAAGCGGGAGGTGTACACAAAGCCCGGTCCGGAATCAAGTCTAGCCTTCGGACTCGCGCGGCGGCAGAGGATCGGTGCCCTTGTAAAACTGCGGCAGCTCTCTGGCCACAATCGGCCCTTCGTCGCGGAAGGCATAACAGCTGTTGACCAAGGCCCTGCGTTCATCGCGCCGGCTGTTCGGATCCTGATCCACCGGCAGATCATCACTGCTGTCCCCTCCCTGCTCCTGCAAACGGCGCTTCTTGCGTTGGGAAAACAGGGCTTGGAAGGTGGTGGTCGCCATTGGTCCCAACAGCTCGGTCAAATGGGTGCAGCCCGTCACCCCGCCCAGACGGCGGCGAACCTCGGCCTTGAAACCCGGCCCGATCACTAGCCCGACCAGGGACGCATAAGGCGCGGCGGCTTCCGGGCAGATGGAAAAGGGCGATTTGTCGGTACAGGCCTCCACGGCATGGATCTTAAAATCCAAATCCACCGTCAGGCGCAGCCACATTTCATGCAGGGGATCCCCAGGATCGATCTGCCCACCCCGATCCTTATTGGGAAAGGGATAGGTCTTAATGTCGGTCATATGCCCTTCAATGTCGTAAAGACCATCCTGTCGGGCATAGCCGGTACAGGTCACGGTGCGGCAATGCAGTTCTTCACGGGGGGCCGGAGCGCTCAGCGGCATGGGGTCTGCCTTCGCGATTCAACAAAGAGATCGCGCTGGCATAAAACAAAATCACCCCTGGCACCAGAGCGTTTCCCTCTGGCGTTGGTCTGGCTCGGCGCTTCGAAAATGCGACAAACCAAAAGGTTAGAGCCAATCCCGCCACAACAAAGTCGCGGGATTGGCTCTCCTGCACTGATATTTTCCACTACGAAGAATGGTATCGAAGCGCTTTAAGCCGCACCGTAGAGATTTTTTTGATCTCACGATTTTCTTCGAAAATCTCCGATGGGGTGGGCCATAAGGCCCGGGCCGCAGTCGCGGCCTGGGTCCAGACGCACAGATAGTCTCAAACCCTCGGCCTCTGTTCCGGTTTCAGTTCTTAGGCTGCACCGTAGCTTTCGCCAAAAATAAAGGCTTCGTGGTGCTTGACCTCGGATTCCAAGGTGTCTAGGGCCAGACCATAAAGATCCCGGATCGACACCATGCCGACCACGGTTTCCCCGTCGACCACCGGCAAGTGGCGATAGCCGCGCTCGCGCATCATGGTCAGGGCCAGCTTGGCGTCATCGCTGGGCTGCAGGCAATCCGGATCGGGGGTCATGATGTCCTTGACCTGGGTCTTGGCCGCATTCAGCCCCTTGGCCACCAAACGGACCGTGATGTCCCGCTCGGTCATAATCCCGATCAACTTGTCGTCTTCCACCACCATCATGGCGGCCACCTTCTTTTCGGCCATCATCGCTGCGGCGTCTTTGACGATCGCATCCGGGGTCAAAGAAAAGATGGTTTGCTGGTCGACCACATCAGGGACGATTTGCGCGTTCATTTTCGGTTTACTCCCCTCCCTATACTTCTGGCTGACGATAGACTGCCAAAAAGGGACCGACAACCAAGTTGCAGTGGGAAAATGAACGCCGTTGAAGGTCGGGGTAATTTCCTTTCAAGAATCGGCAAAACCAACAACCCAGGATTAATTGCTTTAGAAATCTCGAAACCAGACCAAGGGATGTCCCTTTGCCAAAAACAGGTATGCCGCTGGATCCTGGACCAAGCGCTCGGCCACTGAAGCTTGGTCTTGGCCGCCGAGTCAGGTCTTACCGGACTTATCCTCGGCCTCTTTTTTGCCTTCGGGCTTGATCCGGATCAGGGTCAGCCGGTTGCGCAGACGCTTGACCACCGTAAAAGTGAAATCATGGAAGCGGAAAACTTGGCCGGGATCGGGGATCACCCGGCTCTCCCGGATCACCAGACCGGCAATGGTCGCCGCATCCTCATCGGGCAAATCCCAGTCAAACTCCCGGTTCAGATCCCGGATGGTGACATCGCCATTGACCAGCAAGGACCCGTCCGGCTGGGTCCGCACCCCGGAAACCGTGATGTCATGCTCATCATCGATCTCGCCGACGATCTCCTCGAGAATGTCTTCTAAGGTGACGATGCCCAGCAGGCTGCCATATTCATCGACCACGACGCTGAAATGCTCGCGCCGCTCCCGGAAGGCCTGCAGTTGGTCGAACAAGGTCGTTGTGTCGGGCACAAACCAGGGCTTGGCCATGATTTCGGCAATGTCCAGATCATCCAGACCCTTGCCTGCCTTCTCCAAATTGCGCGCCGCCCGGAACAGGGCCTTGGCGTGGAGAATGCCGACGATATTGTCCATCCGGTCCTTGTAAACCGGCACCCGGGTATAGGGTCCATCCAGCACGGCGACCACGATCTCAGAGGGCGGCAGATCCAGATCCACCGAGACCATTTTGCTGCGGTGGATGGTGATGTCGTTCAGCTCGACTTCCTGCAGGTCCAGCACCGAGCGCAGCATATTGCGCTCATGGCGCACGGTTTCCTGATCGTCCTCCGCCGTGCCCTCATGCAGATCAATCGCCCCGCGCAACTCCGCCAGCGCCGCCGCCGCAGAGCGATCGCCGCTGCCGGAGCCGCGGAACACCCGCAGGATCAGCGAGATGATCGCCTCGAACACCACGGTGATGGGGCGAAAGGTAATGGTCAGCACATGCATGATCGGCGCGACCAGGCGCGCCACCGCCGTGGTGTGGGTGAGCGCGATGGTCTTGGGCAGGATCTCCGCAAACAGCAGCACCAGGACGGTCATGATGAAGGTGGCGTAGACCACGCCCGCCTCGCCAACCAGCTCGATAAAGAAGCTGGTGGCAATGGCCGAGGCCAGGATGTTGACCAGATTGTTGCCCAGCAGGATCGTGCCGATCAGCCGTTCGCGCTGGGCGATTAGGCGATTGACCAAACCGGCCCGGCGATCTCCCTTCTTCTCCAGGTCATGCATCATGGCTTTGGAGGCTGCGGTCAGCGCGGTCTCGGAGCCCGAGAACATGGCAGACAGCATGATGAGGAACAGGATTATCGAGAGTGTGAGGATCATGGTTGGTCGTCAGCGCGGTGAGGATAAGGGCGAGAGTGGAGGCGAGGGGACGGTGCAGGCCGCAGGTTTAGGCCGTCGCGGCGGTGGCATCGTCCTGATCGTCGGGAGAAAAGGCCAAAGCCGCCACCAAGGTGGCTTCCAGCAAATCCCGGGGGACATCCTTGGTCAGAAAGGCTTGGCCAATGCCTTTGAGCAAGACAAAGGTCACCTTGCCGTCCTCAACCTTTTTGTCCCCGGCCATATGGCCAATCAGGCGGGCAGCAATGGTTTCCGGGCTGTCTTGCGCCAATGCGGGCAAGATGCCATGCAGCGCAACCGGCAGGCCGACCGCATGCAGATGGGCGCGCAGGCGTTCCTGAACGTCCGGGCCGCACAGCCCCATGCGATGGGAAAGGTCGGCGGCCATCAACATGCCCAGCCCAACGGCCTCGCCATGGAGCAGGATATCGCCAAACCCGGCCTCGGCCTCCAGGGCGTGACCAAAAGTGTGACCCAGATTGAGCAAGGCGCGCACACCGGATTCGCGCTCATCCTGGGCGACGATCCGGGCCTTGGAAAGGCAGCAATGGGCCACAGCCCGATCCCGGGCGGTGCCCTGTCCGGACAGGATTACCGGGCCCATCTCCTCTAAGAACCCGAAGAAGGTCGCATCGTCGATCATGCCGTATTTGACCACCTCGGCATAACCCGCACGCATTTCCCGGGGGTTGAGGGTGCCCAGCACATCCGCATCGGCCAAGACCAGAACCGGCTGGTGAAAGGCTCCAACCAGGTTTTTACCGCGTGGGGTGTTGATGCCGGTTTTGCCCCCTACGGAGCTGTCGACCTGGGCCAATAATGTGGTCGGGATCTGCACAAAGCGCATGCCACGCATATAAACCGATGCCGCAAACCCGGCCAAATCACCGATCACCCCACCGCCCAAGGCGATCAAAACCGAGGAGCGCTCTAGGCGCAGCGCCAGCATCTCGTCGAGCACCCGCTCCAGTTGGTCAAAGCATTTGGTCGCCTCGCCATGGGGGATGGTCAGGGACGCACAGGACAGCCCGGCCGCTTCCAGAGACCGCGTCAGGCGCTCCAAATGCAGCGGCCCCACATTATCATCGGTCAGGATGAACACCCGCTTGGCCCCGGAACACTCCAGCACCCGTTGCCCTGCCAGATCCAACAGGCCCGCCCCAACATCAATGGGGTAAGAACGATCCCCAAGCTCGACAATGAATTGGGTCACAGGGGGCGCTGAACTGGTCATGGGGTGGGCTCACTCGGTCCTTGGGAAGGGGGCTTTGCCGGATCTGCGGCCAAGGACGACTCGGTCTCGGACGCAGGATCGGGCGGCAACAGGGTTTGCTCCGCCAATAGGGAGAGCACACGGATCGCCGTGTCTTCCGCATTGGACAGGTTATCGGTTTCAACCACAAGGTCGGCGAGGGCGTAGACCGGATCCCGCTCCTGCATCAGACGGCGCAAAACCGCCTCCGGGTCGCCGGTGTTCAGCAAAGGCCGATGGGTGCGCCCGGCGGTGCGGGACACCAAAGTGGCCAGATCCGCCTTCAGCCACACCGCCACACCCCGGTTTTGGATCGCCGCCCGGGTTTCGACTGCCATATAGGCCCCACCCCCGGCGGCCAGGATCTGCGGCGGCCCGTCAAGGAGCCGGGCAATCACCCGGCGTTCCCCGGCGCGAAACTCCGCTTCGCCAAAACGCTCAAAAATTTCTGCAATGGAGCAGCCTGCGGCCTCTTCAATGGCGCTGTCCGCATCGACAAAAGGCAAGCCGGTCATTAAGGCCAAGCGCTTGCCCACAGCGCTTTTTCCCGCACCCATCAGTCCGACAAGGACGATGCTCCGGGCAGGAACAAATGCACTGGGGGAAGAAAGCTGCGACACCGTCTGCCTTGCGATTGCCATGGTCGAGCCTTAATACAGGAAGTCCTATTGCTGGTCGAGGCCTCCCAATTTGGGGGCCGAAGCGCCATCTTGCAGATCAGGTCTTTATTTTTTCCCGGTTTGACAGGCTTCAACCGGTTCCAATCACTACGGGATTCCCGCGATCCATGCGCTATCTGTTGCGACTGCTGCTATTGGCCCTGCTGTTGATCGGCGGCGGGGGATATCTCTTGCTCGGCGGCTGGGATATGCCACCGCCAACCCAGACCGTTGAGAAAGTCATCCCCAATGACCGCTTCTAACCGGCTGCGCCCGCTGCGGCGCGGGCTTGGACTTGCCTTTGGGGCCTTGGTTGTCCTGGCCGCACCGCATAGCCCTCTGTCGATCACGACTCCGGCCTGGGCGCAAAGCGACGGTGCGCCGCTGTCCCTATTCCCGCAACCCGACGCCGCGCCCGGGACGACCGGCCCCGGATCCCCCGGTGCTGGCACTGGGATCCAAGTGCTGCCCGCCGATCCGGTGCTGCGGCCCAGCACCGATGCCTTTCGTGGCATTGAAGTCCGCGATCTGGGCGGACCCGATCCGGATGCCACCGGCCTGCTGGGCCCGGGCACCGGTGGCTTGGGCCAAGGCATGTGGCAAAGCACCAGCCAGGATGTGGCCCTAGACCTGCTGCAACGCTTGCCCGTTGCCGCCTCGTCTCGGGCAATGCAGGATTTGATGCGCCGCCTGCTACTCAGCACCGCAACCCCGCCGGTGGTGACCCGGCCTGGTCAGGCTGCTGAAGGGGGCATTTTGACCCCGCTGCGCATCGACCGGCTGTTCGCCATGGGCCGCCTGGATGATGTGGCCCGATTCGTTGCCGCCCTGCCCGCCGACTCCCGGACCCCGGCGCTGGAGCGCCACCGCACCGACGCCCTGCTGCTGGTCGGGCAAACCGATGCGGCTTGTGAAACCGCCATGGCCGCCAATGAGGAGGATGACGACCCCTATTGGCAAAAGGTTCTGGTGTTCTGCGACCTGCTGGCCGGTCGGGCCGACCAGGCCGCGCTTGGCATGTCCTTGTTGCGAGAGATGGGCCATGAAGACGGCGTCTTCTTCAAGCTGGCGGAAACCCTAGGCGGTCTGTCCGACAGCCCGCCAAAAACCGTTGAGGTTCCCGACGCGCTGGTCATCGCGCTCTACCGCGCCACCAATCTGCCGCTGCCTGCGGAATATGCCGAAACCGCTTTGCCCTGGGTTGATCTGGCGGTCGCCCTGACCGGCTCTGCGGAACCGCTATTGCGCCTGCAAACCGGGGAACGGGCCGAGGCCGCCGGGGCTCTGCCCTCGGACGCCCTGCGCTTCATGTATGCGGATATGCCCTTCCCCGAAGAGGCCTATGCCCGTCCCTTAAGCGAAGTCGCCGGTGTCACCAGCCCGGAAAACCGCGCCTTGCTGCTGCAAATGGCCTCGGACCTGAACAGCGATGCGGAGCGCGCCCGCGCCCTGTCCATCGGGCTCTACACCGCCCGGGCCAGCGGGGCCACGGCCTATCTGACCCTGTCCCGGGCCTTAGGCCCCCTGATGCGCAGCGTACCGCCGGACCCGCGTCTGACCGCCGATGGCACTGCCCTGGCCCGCGCCCTCTATGCCGCCGATGATCTGGACGCCGCTCAGGCCTGGATCGCCGCTCTGACCGTGCATGTGGAAACCAACCGGGTTGTGGCCGATGCCCTGGAAGAGCTGAAGCTGTTCAACGCCATGGCCGAGGGCCAAACCGTCACCCTGCCTTGGCCGACCCCCCAGGGCGATGGGGAGCCCGGCAGCTTCGATCCGGTGGTTTTGGACCGGCTTTACGAGGCCTCCTCGCGCGGGGCCGTGGCCGAAACCGTGGCCCTGGCCATGATCGCCATTGGCCCCGGCGGACCCACCGCCGCCCATGGCCAGTCTTTGGATGCCGCCCTGAAGGCTTTGCATCGGGTCGGTCTGCGCCGGGCTGCTGGTGCCATCGCCTTGGAAGCCGCCCTGACCCGCTGGACCACCAACAGCGCAGATTAATTAAGCCATAACCTTGGAGGCCCCCATGCCCACCGGTTTGCGTTCCATGCCCATCCTTCCGGCACGCGATGTGGACCGGGCAGTCGCCTTTTGGGTGGAAAAACTGACCTTCTCCATCGGCAATGTCTGGCGCGATGACCAAGATAACAGCGCCGTGTTTGGCATTGTCGATCTGGGCACCATCACCATCGGCTTGCAAAAGATCGAGGACTGGACCGCCCATCAGGGCACCGTGGCCTATCTCTATGTTGATGACGCCAAGGCCCTGGCCGAGCAGATCAAAGCCAATGGGGTGGCCCTGCGCCATGAGCCCCATGAAACCTTTTATGGCGTGCTGGAGTTCGATCTGGTGACCGAGGACGGCCATGTGATCGCCTTTGGCCAGGATCTCAATCCCGGTCCCGCCGGGCCGGGGCTTTAGGGAGATGACCGCGTCTCCAGACAGGTCCTCCGCCCTGCTGGTGGAGCGCTTTCTGGAGATGATGGCCGCCGAACGGGGTGCCGCAGCCCGCACCCTGGAGGCCTATGGCCGGGATCTGGATGACTTTTCCGGCTTCCTCGCCAACCGAAGCCGGGCCCCCGCCACCGCAGACGCGGAAGCCGTGCGGGCCTATGTCCAGGCTCTGGCCAGTGCGGGCTATGCCCCGCGCACCCAGGCCCGGCGGCTATCTTGCCTGCGCCGGTTTTATCGCTTCTTGGTCGCCGAACGGGTCCGGGAGGATGACCCAACCTCCAAGCTCGACTCGCCCCGCCTTGGACGGCCTTTGCCGAAATATCTCAATGAAACCGAGGTCAACGCCTTGCTCCAGGCGGTCCAGGCCTTGGACAGCCCGCGCCGGGAACGGACCGCTGCGCTGCTGGAGATCCTGTATTCCGCCGGTTTGCGGGTTTCGGAGCTGGTCACCCTGCCCCTGGCCAGCGCCATAAGGGTGCCGGACATGCTGACCGTGCGCGGCAAGGGCGATAAGGAACGTCTGGTGCCGTTGGGTGGCCCGGCGCGGGAGGCCCTGGCGGCCTATCTGGCGGTCCGCGATCAGTTTTTGGCCAAGGCCGGTCCGGCCCGGAGCCGAGGCCAAAAATTGCTGTTCCCCTCCCGGGGTCGGGGCGGCGCGCTGACCCGGGATGGGGTGGCGAAAATGCTCGATGATCTGGCCCTGAAGGCCGGGATCGACCCCAGCCGGGTCTCGCCCCATGTGCTGCGCCATTCCTTTGCCTCCCATATGCTGGCCCATGGGGCTGATCTGCGCGGGGTGCAAACCCTTTTGGGCCATGCGGACATCGCCACCACCCAGATCTATACCCATGTCCAGGAGGACCGGCTGACCAAGCTGGTTTCCGGCGGCCACCCGCTGGCCCAGGCCGCAAAGGCGAAAACAAGGATGAAGACGGGGCGGAATTCGTGAACGGAACCAGTTTGCCCAAAGGCCTGCTGATCCTGGTGCTGGGCTTGGCCCTGATGCTGCCGCTCGGCCTTGCCCCGGTCCAGGCCGAGGAGACCGCCTTGGTCATCGATGCGGATCTGGGCGCGGTGCTCCATGCCCGGCGGCCCAATCAACGGATCCCTCCGGCCTCCTTGACCAAAATGATGACCGCCTATGTGGTGTTCGAAGGCTTAAAAGCGGGCACCTATCGCCTGTCGGACCGAGTCGAAATCTCGGCCACCGCCCGCAATGCCCGCCCGGTGAAAATCGGCTTTGCCGCCGGGGCGGATATCGCGCTGGGCGATGCCCTCAAGGCCTTGATTGGGCGCTCGGCCAATGATGTGGCGGTGGCGCTGGCGGAGTTTGTCGCCGGGGACGAGGCCACCTTTGCTGCCTATATGACCCGGACCGCCCACCGGCTGGGCATGAGCCGCACCACCTTCAAAACCGCCAATGGCCTGCCCGCCGACGGCCAATACACCACCGCCCATGACATGGCCGTGCTGGCCCAGGCGCTGATCCGGGACCATCCCGGGCTGTATCGCTATTTGTCCCTGAAAAGCTTCCGCTTTAATGGCGGCACCATGGGCTCGATCAATGCGGTGCTGAGGGTTTATCCCGGTGCCGATGGCCTGAAGACCGGCTTTACCTGCGCCTCGGGCTATAATCTGGTCGCCTCGGCGGTCCGCGACGGGCGGCGGTTGATCGGGGTGGTGCTCGGCAATCCCACCGGTCCGACCCGGACCCATAAAATGAGCGCTTTGCTCGATCAGGCCTTCGCGCAGCCCCTCTCGGAGCGCATGGAGTGGCTCGACCGCATCACCCCGACCGCCACCACGCCAAACCCGAAGCCGATTGACAACACCCAGCGGACCCCGGCTTGTGGCGCGGGCGGGGTGTCGGGCTATGCGGTGGATATTGGCATCAGCCGCTCCGGTGGCCGGGCCGCAGCCATCGCCGAGCAAGGCGCGGGGGTCTATGGCGGGGTGCCCTATATCGTCAAAACCGCTTCGGGCGGGTTGGTGCGCTGGAAAGCCTATGTCGGCGGCTTGGAAGGGGCCACCGCCCGGACCATCTGCCGCCAGCGCCGCGCCCGGGGGCAATGGTGCTTGGTGCGCACCCCGTCCATGGTCGCTGCCGATTTCCGCTCCGGCGCGCGGATAAGACGGTAACAATCCAGCACAGCAGTCTAGCGGCTCAGGGCGCGTGGGACGGGATGGTGAGGGTAAAGGTGCTGCCTTGGCCGACCACGGAGTCCACCGTGACCCGACCGCCCAAGGTCACCGTGGCAATGTTATAGACGATGTTCAGCCCCAGGCCGGAGCCGCCCTGGCCCCGCTTGGTGGTGAAAAACGGATCAAATACCTGTCTTAAATGCTCTGCCGGAATCCCGATGCCATTGTCGCGGATCTGCAGGGTCACCATGCCGCTTAAGACATCGCCGTCCCTCCTTTCGGCCAATTCGAGGGCCGTGGGTTTGGCCTCAAAGCTTGCCGAGATCTGGATCAGACCGGCTTTAACCGCCTCTTCGGAGGTGGTGATAAAGGCATGGGTCAGGGCGTTCATGATCAGATTGGTCACCAGCTGGGACAAGGAGCCCGGATAGCCGTCAATCAGAATGCCGCGCGGGCAATCGGTTTCGATCTCCACCGCCGTATGGCGCAGGGACGGACCCAAGCTGAGCAGCAGTTCCTCCAGATAGGGGCCGAGCTCAAAGGTCCGGCGTGAATCGCTGGTCTGGTCAACGGCGACTTGCTTGAAGCTGTGGATCAGGTCCGCGGCCCGGGTGATGTTGGAATAGATCATGGTCGTGGCTTCGCGGCTGAGATCCAAATAGGTCTGGAAATCAGAGCGCTTCAGTTTGCCCTCGCCCAGCAGCGCCAGCAGGCTGTCGGTGCGCTCGGACAAATGGGTCGCCGCCGTCAGCACAATGCCGACCGGGGTGTTGATCTCATGGGCCACCCCGGCAACCAGTCCCCCCAACGAGGCCATTTTTTCCGACTGGACCAGGGTTTCCTGGGCCTCGCGCAGATCGCGCAGGGCGTCCTCCGCATTCTCCCGCGCCTCGCGCAAGCCATCTTCCAGGGATTTGCGCTGGGTGATGTCGCCGCAACTGCCGACCATGCGATAGGCTCGGCCCCAGGCGTCCCGGCTGCAAATGCCATATTGCCGCAGCCAGACATAATTGCCGCCATGGGGCTGGAAGCGATATTCGCAGACAAAACGCAGGGTCAGCCCTTTCAAATGCGCCCGCAGCGCCGCGCCATAAGCGGGCAGATCATCGGGGTGGATGCGGCTCATCCAGGTGTCCGAGGTCACATCCTCGGTGGTCGCATTGATGATCTGCATCAGCCGGGCTGACAGGGTCACCAGCCCGCTGCCCATTTCCCATTCATAAACCCCGTCATTGATCGCCCGGAGCGCCTGGGCATAGCGCTCCTCACTCTCTTTCAGCGCCCGTTGGGTTGCCTCCCGGTCGGTGACATCGCGCAGCAGCGCCACGGCAAAGGGCTCGCCGCCCAGATTGACCGAGGAAAACGACACCTCGGCGGGGAACAGGCCGCCATCGGTCCGGCGGGCAACCAGGCGGGAAAAACTATCCGGACGACCACTGCCGAGCCCGACCAGCCGTTCGCCATGCAGAAACAGATCGGTCAGGTTCATGGTCACCGGCAGGGTGCTGTCCAGGCCGAACAGCTGCCGGGCGGCGGGGTTGGCCGAGGTGATGGCCAGGGTGTCCCCGGCAAAGGTGACAATGGCATCCCGGGCCGAGCGGATCACCGCATCGGATTTGGCCACCGCCTTTTGCAGAGAGTCGAGCACCCGATTGAACCGGGCAGCGATCTGGCCGACCTCGGTGAAGGGCTCGACCCGGAGCCGGAAGGTCGGATCGCCACTGCGCGATTGGGCCTCCAGATCCTGGAACAGATCGACCATATCGGTGGTCGCGCCATGTTCGGAGATGTTCAGGCCCCGGTCTTCGTCATCGGGGTCGACCCGCAGCGGGCTGATTTTGTTCACCGCCCAGATCACCAGATAGGCCATGGGGAAGGTCCAGAGCGCACAAAGCACAACCCCGGTGGCCTGAACCGAGATCTGCTCGACCATGCTCAGGCCGGTGCCCAGCTTTTCCGCATCGCCAAAAAAGGCCACCGCCATGGTGCCCCAAATGCCCGGGGCCAAATGGGTCGGGACCGCGCCGATCACATCATCCAGCTTCAGGCGCAACAAGAGGTTGGAGCAGGCAATCATCACCAGACCGCCCACCGCACCGATCAGCACCGAGTCTGCGGCGGAGACCGCATGGGCGTTGGCCGTGATCGCCACCAGCCCGGCAATGGCTCCGTTCAGGATCGGGGCCAGCTCCGGCTTGCCGACCCGCAGTACGGAATAGGCTCCGGCGGCCAGGGAGCCTGCGGCCCCGGCGATCACCGTATGGACGATGATGGCGGGCACTTGGTCGTTCAAGGCCAAGGTGCTGCCGCCATTAAAGCCAAACCAGCCGAGATAAAGCAGCAGAACCCCCAGCACGGCCAGGGGTTGG
Source organism: Rhodospirillaceae bacterium (assembly GCA_049604415.1). Taxonomy (GTDB): domain Bacteria; phylum Pseudomonadota; class Alphaproteobacteria; order Rhodospirillales; family Rhodospirillaceae; genus JBMYTN01. The sequence continues at coordinate 41,057 of JBMYTN010000008.1, forward strand.
TTATGGCCATGGATCGGCACCAAGGTGCCGTCGGGGGCAAAGCGACCTTGGCGCGGCCCGACGACAATGATCGCGGCCAGGGCCAACCAGCCGCCCACCGAATGCACCACGGTGGATCCAGCGAAATCGACAAAACCCATTTGCAGCAGGAACCCGGCGGGTGCGCCCGCCTCCTCGCCCAGCAGCACATTGCCGGGGGAGCCGGGGTTCCAGGCCCAATGGCCAAACAGCGGGTAGAGCAGGCCTGCGGTCAGGACCGCGACCACCACATAGCCAATGAAGCGGGTCCGCTCCGCCGCTGCGCCGGACATGATGGTGGCCGCAGTGGTGCAGAACATGGCTTGGAACAGGAAAAACACATCGCGGGAGGCATTTTCCCCGGTGGGGAACAGGAACTGATCGGTGCCGAACCAGCCGCCATAGGAGCTGCCGAACATCAGGCCAAAGCCGATGGCCCAGAACACCAGGACGGCGATGACAAAATCGGCCATGTTTTTCACGGCGACATTGATGCTGTTTTTCGCCCGGGTGCTGCCGGATTCCAGGCAGGTAAAGCCCGCTTGCATCAGGAACACCAGCCCGGCGCAGAGCAGCAACCAGAGGATATCCTGTAGCGGGGCGTCGGTCATAGGGATGCTCCAAGGGCATGCCGGGAGAAACGGAGCGGCGAGTTTACGCCGGGCTATCCCCTTGGGAAAAAGGAATGTTGTGCACAGCCGAAGATTTTCCGCCGGTAATGTGGACAATCAGATACGCTTGGCGCGGGGTGATGTCTTGTCATGGGGCGCGGATGACACTATTTTCCGGCCTCCTGCATGGGATGCCGACGTAGCTCAGGGGTAGAGCAACTGATTCGTAATCAGTAGGTCCGCGGTTCAAATCCGCGCGTCGGCACCATTTTTATGATCTCACGGACATCGCTAAAGCTCTGTCCTCCGCCAAGAAAATTGTGGGAGGTGGGCCATAAGGCCCGGCACCCCTTGGGCGCTTTGATGCACCTCGAGTTCAAACGTCGTCCGTTTCGGTGCACCAGTATTTTCGATAACTCAAGACATATTATTCACTCGGCTCTTTCAAAAAACTTCGGAAGCCAGAAACGCGCTAACGCATCTTCAGCCGAACTGGGTCCAGCTCGGCTGAAGATGCTGTGATAAGTAAGGTTAGGGCCTATGCCACATTGCAATCGACGCGAAGTTCGCCATAACCCTTTGTATTATCGCATTTTCGAACCGCCGAACCGGAGCCATTTCGGCTGAAAAGGCTCTAGAAAAACATATCGTTATCGGCGATAGCCCCTTGAACAATGATCGGCGGCGCATCTGCCAAGGTATCGGCATAGCCATCGCTACCCTTGCCGTCTTGGCCGAAAAGCACATCCTTGAACAGTCCTTTGGGACCGGCACCAGTCCCATGCGCTTCGACCGGATCGATGTCTGGACGCTGGTGATCCCTGACCACGCTCTCCGGGGCGTCAATCTTGACATTATAGTCCTTGAGTAGAGGGTCACTGTCCGGCTTGAAGACACCATTCAGCACAAACCCGTCCACCTTGGCCTCATTGTCGAGCACTCCAGGGCGAACGTCAGGCAGAGCTCCAAGGTCAGAGGGCTGATCTACCGATGGCGGGGTCGGACGACCACCGCCATCGTCTTCGGGGCCAGGGCGATCACTGTTATCTCCGTAAGGATCTTGCTGGTCCTGTTCCGCTAACCTTTCATGTTTGGCGGCTTCCTTGCCATGCCCCGCTGCCTTTTCATATAGCTTGTTGGCAGCCTCCAAGGTTTTGGGATCGTTGGTGGTTTCAAACTCGCGCATGAGCTTGCCGGCCTCGGTTTCGGCTTCGTGCTGGAGCTCACGCTGCGTTTTCGCAGTCTCTTCCATCAACTTTTGCAGATACACTTTGGCTTCGGCGCTGGTCTCCGGTGTTTTGGTCTCTTTATCCTGGGCCGGATCATCGCTATCCATACCGCCCTTACCAATCTGCGGGCCATCATCCTGACCAAACAGAGAGCCTGGACCGCCTTCCCATTGATCTACACCACTCCGCTCCAGGCCTGGTTTGTCGACCACGTCCGGCCCCCCAGAGCCAAAACGTTCACCGAGCCCCGCCTTACCACGGAAGTCTTCAAACCCGTCCAGACCGTTGGCCAATTCCTTGGCCTCAATGTCGTCGGCAGCGCGCTCAAACTTATCCGGATCGACGCCCAAATCTTTGGTCGTATTTTCCACATTAGGTGCTGAAACCAGATCTTCAGAAGCACCTGAAGCCCCGAATACTTTTTTCCCCACAGTATCAGTGAAGTTATCAACGCCCTTTTCGTCGTTCTGCATCCAGGTAAACATTGCTCTAATCTCCTTCTGAGCCAAGCATTTGTCTGCGATGATTTAAAGATTAGTGTCATTTACCGGGTTGCGAAGTGATGTTAATCACATGAGGACATATTTTTGGTATTGGAGCCGCGAATGACCGCCAAGGCCAATAATTAGGCCGTGAACTCATAAACGGAACGGATTTTGGGAGGAATGAAAACATTGGTGGAACAGGAGGGAAAACGCAGGAAATGTGGTGCATTTTCAAGGTTTTCCGACGCATTCGTCCGGTGTTTTTACCCTCTCCGCAGGACTGCAAATTGGCGTCATCCTATGGCGTTAAGGGACATTGACCGGGCCACCAGCCCGATCTTCGCCCCTTGCCTGATAGGATTTAGCCAATGTAGCAGCCAAAAACGTCTCATTTATGAGTCCACACCCTAAGTCAAATGGCGTGGAAAGGTGACGCACCAACTAGCCACCAAAACAAACCGAAGCAGAGTGAAATGAGAACCCGATCACTGGAAGGTTCTGATCATTTAGGTACTACTTGTAATGTGATGGTCATTGCCAAACAGTGCCATTTCTATGACTTTATTGCCGCTGAGAGCATTCCGAACACCTTCAATGCTTTATCGAGATCTTGCCTGTCCTGCTTCAGGAGGCGCCGACGGGTGGCAATATAGTCGCACAGAGCATCTGAGCCGAGGCGTTGAGCGTCTTCGGCCAAGCGGTCTAGCATCGGCAGCAGTTTGGCAGAGGCCCATGCCAGCCCATGGTGGATCATCCAATCCGCAACATCCCCATTCGGCCCGGCCTGCCTTCGCGCTTCAGACAGCACATAGGTCGCCGTACCGATCCGTAAGTCTTTGTTCCAATCAAAAAAATCATTTTGCAGTTGGTGCCAGAGCCCAAAGTCAGAGGCCCAATCTGCCCAAAGGTGAAAGCGGTCTTGTTGGCCGTAACGATGGGCGATAGCGGCCAATGGGATGCGCGCCGCAATGGTCTTCTGACCGCTTGTGGCGACAAAGTCTGCCCAAGTTACGTCGGTCAGTTGGCCGTCTTGGATCGTTACCTGACAGGAGCGATCCCAAGCCCCATGAAAATCCCGCCAGAAGGGATGATCAGGGGCAAACCACCGCCCATAAGCGGCCTGAAACCGGCTGTGGAACAGGCCCAGAGCGGGCAACAAACCCTGTTCGCCCTCTGCATGACCGTCCATAACATTGTCGATCATGCGAATGACGTAATATCCGCAAATGGTCGACTGCAACAGGTCGTCCAGGAAGGCTTCATCCGGCCTGCTTCCGGCAGCAAGCGCGGCCTGATACATCCACCAGGGCAGGCGCAGCAGCGGAAAGCCCTTGATGTGGGTGAAGTAATCGGCGGGCTCGAGGGATCCAGCCAACGACCGCTGCCACGCCTCGAGATCCGCTGCAATTCCGGGCACGGCTAGACGCAGGTCAGCGCGCAGGCGTGACAAGGCCGTGCGAATGGCCGCGACCAATGCGGCTTCCGCGCCTAGGTCCGCAGCCACTCCCCTCTCTCGGCCTTGGCCACGCTCCAGGGTCAACGTCCGGATCCGCTACCGAATCCGTTTGGCCTAAACCGTGGCGGCCTTTTTATCACCAAAGGCCATGGCCAGCTTCTGCAGGGACTCCACATCCAACCCGTTAATGGCATCGAGCATCTCGGCAGTCGGTTCGACCCCCGCAGCCGTCAAAGTTTCCTTCGGCGCATCAATCAGCTGTTGGGCAAAATCGCTATCATTGATGGCCTTATCGACCAAGTTTTGAAAGGTCATGGCATGTCTCCCGAACTCTACAGCCCTCTCCGCGACAATTGACCAACGGAATTGGCTTTCATTTCCTGATTTGCCGCGTTTTCAGTCCGCCCAAACGGTAGCCAGTTCGGCTGAAAACGCTCTTTATGGTTGGCGCTCTTGTTTTCGATCACCGAACCGCAAGTGTCCCCATATGAGAACACAAATAGCCTGCTCCGCACAGGCTATTGGTTTGGCTAGGAACCTTTCCACGCCAATTTCCAGTTGAAGATGGCCCTATTTTACGGTTTTTCGCGTTTTCAAGCCGCACGCGTCCGAAGAATTCCGAAGAATAGGGTGACCTGCCACCGTCGCCGAGGTCGTTCTTGATGACCCTGTTTCAGTTTGCACAGGACCAATATGATCGCTTAACTCAACATTTCCGGGCCTATGGCATGGTCACGGACCCAGCCCTGCGCTTTGAGCCGGGGGAGGGCATGCTCAGCTATTACGATCTGGAGCGTCAGAGCATTTGCCTGTCGCTGCCGGACCCGGATAAACCCATCGGAAAGCTGCAACTGGTCCTGTTGCAATCCACCCTCGACCTGCCCGATCGCACCGACATGCTGCGCTTGGTCCGTCTGCTGATTCCCTATGTGGTGGCCCATGAACTCGGCCATCATTTTCGCCACCGCTACGGGCGGTTCAGTTCAGATTTGTGGCAGGAAGAGCAAGTAGCCAATCATTTGGCCATTGCTGCGACCAAAACGCATATTTCCCCGGAGGACAAGGCCTTCTGCCTGGAGAAGCTGCCTATTGCTCTGGCGGCTCTGGCCCGTCAGTTGGACGCCCGTGCGGTCCCCTATACCAGCTATGACAACATGCTGGTCGCTCTGCGGGTTACCGGTCAGATCGATGAGACTGCTCGCACCGCTTTGGCTGCCGTGCAGCGGATCTTTAGCCTCGATGAAAAAACCGTGTTAGCGGCATTTCAAGACCTACCAAACGGAGCCCTAGAGGATCTGGACCAACGAGAGACGTTGCTGAAAAGCATCAACACCGAATATGCCAATAATGTCCTGCGCTATCTTTACTACCATCTCGGCTGGTTCCAATTTTCCCTGGCCAGTACCGAGTCCCGCTATGTTGAGGATTTTGCCAAGCAGCATCTTGGCATAGCCCGCGCCATGCTGCCTTCCCCGACGCTCCCAAAGGCACCTGCGGAAGGTGCCGTGTTGGCCTGCGGGCAAGCCGCAGTCTTTCTGAGTAAACGGTCCGAAGCGCTGTCGACCTATTTCTTGCGCCGCTATCGCGCCCTGTTGGTCGCCCATCTGGTCTATAGCGGCCTGCTATCACAAGACCAAGCGGACCGGCTGGACAGCGAACGGGTTTTCCTGTCAGAGCTCTTTGAAGATGACGATCTGGATCCGCTGAACTATCTGCGCTCCGTTCTTCCGAAGACCAAGCATGCCCTATTGCCCGCCGTCGCTCTGACGGACGTCACCTTACCCCTGGAGTCTGACCTGGCTGATCTCCAGTCCTTGTGCGAGCTCTTGCCGCATGACACCGACCGACGCCTCTGGAGGGTCGGGGCAGAGGGAGCCATTGATCAAGACGCCCTGGAGACCTTGCATGGCTTGGAAATGTTCAACAGCGTTGATGCTCTGAAACACCTTCCGGCGCGGGACATTTTCGACGTGATCCGGACGTCAACCTTGGTCACCCTGGCCCCTGGCGATGTGTTGATCTGGCAGGGAGAATGGACCAGGGACGTATTTCTACTGTTGGATGGGCAACTGGGTATTGGCCGCCGAGCCGCTGAAGATGGGAAAAACGCGAAGGTCAGGGAGGGCGTCGAGAGCACCGGGACCCCGGATGAAACCATCGAACCCGGAGAGGTTATTGGTGAAATGTCATTTCTCAGTGCCGCCCCGCGCCGGGCCACCATCACTGCTTTGGCCCCGTCGCATTGTATGGTGTTGAAGGACGCAGATCTGCGCGCGCTGATCTTTGACCATCCCTCCATTTTGTTGACCATCGCCAAACGGCTAGCCCAACGTGTTTGGGGACAGGACGGCCAGTAAGCCACGCCACCACCTTTTGCCGATTTTGACAAAATTACCCTTTATTGATGCATTTTTGTTTTTCAGTGCGATTTTATGAATACATATGGTTGCATTTACGACCTTAGAGACCAATTTTTCCCCTGTGCGCTGAAATCCATACCCATGCAAACTCAACAGGAAAGGCTCCGCCGGGATCATGACCAAGGATGCCATCATTAGGAAATACGCCCTGTCCCAAGGAACGCTATTTCCAGGCAGCATAATCGGGTCGGTCTTCTTTCTTATTCTCTATTTTTTGGTTTTAGGTTTCGTCAGCATTCTCTGGGAGTCCCTCACCGGGACTGCGGTTCAAACGCCAACCATCAGTTTTATGTCGAGCTATGACAAGCCGACCCAAGGTGGCTATTGGTCCATCGTCATTTCAATCACCATCGTGGCCTATGTGCTCTCAGTCATTGTGCCGCAGATACTTGGCGCAGGGTTCGGCCAATGGATGCTTGGCGTGCGCTATTTGGACGAACAAGGCCAGATGGCTCAGCGGTCGCGCATTTTCAAAAAATTCTCAATTGAAATCGGAAAGTTTCTCCTACTGGCTCTGCCTGGTCCAACCTTGGGATTTGCTCTTGGCCCGTCCGCTGACGGTGCATCCCTTTTCGCTTTACTGGTCGGTATCGTCATTGTGCTGCGCCTATCCTTTGGCTCCGACAGTTCGGGGCGAGCATATTCATATGTTAAATCCGGTATCGTCCCGGTGCACAAAGACCGCATCGAGGCCTTTCAAACGGAAGTCCAGAGCCTCGAAGCGCAATCCTAACCACGGTCCCTCGCTCAGGCAGGACGGGCGGCACCACCCAAGCGGACCTGGAAAGACAGAGACAGAGACCGGTTATTTGACCGGCTTGCGAATTCGCAATGCATGGCTGGCCTGCGCACAGGACAATGCCACCCCATGGCAATAAGAAGGGCAAAGCGGCTCCCGCGAGCGGACCCATAGCCCCATCAAACGCCGAAACAGAACATGGGGAACGATGATGACCTCAGAAAACAGGGGACCAAGGGACATACGCGCCCTGAACCGGCGGGACATCCTCCGCCTCGGGATGGCCGCTGGCCTGGCAGGAACCGCCGTCGGGGCCGGCGCTGTCAGCCAACCCGCCCGCGCTGCAGCCCATAAAACCAACGCGCATATCGTAATTGCCGGGGCCGGGGCTGCGGGCCTCGCCGTGGCCAACCGCCTGGCAGAGCAGTTGGACGGGGCCAAGATCACCCTGATCGACGCCCGCAAGCCGCATTACTACCAGCCCGGCTTCACCTTGGTGGCCGCCGGTTTAAAGCCCGCCTCCTATGTCACCTCCACCACCTCTTCCTATGTGCCAAATGGGGTGACTTTGATCGAAGACCGGGTTGCGGCTTTCGATCCCGACGCCAATAAGGTGGTGACCGCCACAGGCCAGTCCTTGTCCTATGACTATCTGGTGGTCACCACCGGCATGATCCTGGACTTCGACGCCATTGAAGGCATGGAGCTGGACAAGGTCGGCCAAAACGGTCTGGGCGCGCTCTATGCGGGTCCGCAATATGCCGCTGCGACCTGGAAGGCCATGAGCAAATTCGCCGATGAGGGCGGTCGCGGCCTGTTCCTGCGCCCGGCGACGGAAATGAAATGCGCCGGAGCGCCGTTAAAATACACCTTCCTGACCGATTCCCATCTGCGTCGGCGCGGCAATCGCGGCAAAGCAGAGCTGGTCTATGCCGCCCATTCCGCCTCTCTGTTCAGTGTGCCCATCGTCAATGAAAAGGTGCGCATGCTGTTCCTGGACCGGGGGGTCACCACGCTCCACCACCATGTTCTGACCGGCATCGACCCGGGGGCGAAGCGCGCCACCTTCCAGACCGATGGCGGCTCGGAAACCATCGATTACGACTTCATCAATGTCATTCCGCCGATGCGGGCCCCAGCCGCCGTGCGCAACAGCCCCCTGGCCTGGCAAGAGGGCAAATTTGCCGCCGATGGCTGGATGGAGGTGGACAAACCAACCCTGCGCCACAAACGCTACCCAAATGTGTTTGGCGTCGGCGATGTCGCCGGGGTGCCCAAGGGCAAAACCGCCGCCAGCGTCAAATGGCAGGTGCCCGTGGCCGTTGATCATCTGGTCGCCGACATTACCGGAACCGCCTCCAGCGCGGCCTATAACGGCTATACCTCTTGCCCGCTGATCACCCAACTGGGCCGGGCGATGCTGGTCGAGTTTGACTACAACAACAATCTGGTCCCGTCCTTCCCGGGCGTTATTGCCCCCTTGGAGGAGCTGTGGGTGACCTGGGTTATGAAAACCATGGCCCTGAAGCCGACCTATATTTCCATGCTGCGCGGCGCGGCCTGACGGAGGGATGATCCATGAATGAATTCGACCTTTCGGTCATGCTGGCCGTGTTTCAGGAGATGCTCGGCATCTGGTTTTGGATCTTGCCCCTGCTGGCCGCCTTTGGCATTGGGGGCGCAACCATGGTGTTGCTGAAAGAGAAAAAACTCGACACCAAACGACTGGTGCGCTGCCAAGCGCTTGGCCTGTTCGGGGGAATTGCCGCCTTGGTTCTGATGGCCTGGGTCACCGTTTCCGGTTTTTCCGACGCCGGAGGACCGGTGGACTGGCTGTTGGTTGGCATCATCTGGGGAGTTGGCTGGCTTGGGACCACCATCTTGGCCTATGCCGTCACCGGGCTGGTCACCAATCGAACCCCAGCGCAGGCTGCCCCCGCCCTGTAATACCAAAGGTCTTATACCTCCCTTCCCACTCCTGGCCGCCCCGCCTCCCTGGGCGGCCTCTTTTTTAAATATCTCGGAATTCAAAGAGAATTGATAATTGTCATTCAAGTCGAAGAAGTATTCCAATAGAATTCCTCAAGTTAAAAAAACCGGGGGACTTCATCATGCGATTGATTGCATTTGGCATTCCTGTATTAATGGCCCTTCCCGTCTTGATTTGGGCCTTGGTGCAAGCGTCTTTGGTCCAAGGGGACGCCAATAGCGCCCATTTGACAACGGGCAATTGGGTTTCTTTGGCTTTGGTTTTATGCGCGCTTGTGATCAGCGGGTTCCTGCTGTCGCGCATGATCCTGCGCAGCAACAGCCCAAAGGCTTAGGGCCTCTAGCGACCAATTAAGGCTCCACAAACGATCAAAAAAGGCCTGCGATCCCATGCGCAGGCCTTTTGCTGACGATTTGATTAAGCCGCAATCCACTCATCGACCAGATAGCCATAGCCGAAACCTTCCAGATAGTCGCGCATCTGGTCTTCGGATTGGTAATTGGCATAGCGAATATTGCCGTCAGCATGCATATAGCCGTGCAGATAGGCCGTGCCATCCGCCGTCTTGGCATAGATCTGCTGATAGCCATCCCCGTCAAAATCGCCATAGCCAAGGATGGTGTCGATATTGCCGCTGGCCAAGTCATTGGAGAACCGGGTCTGGCTGTCAAACGGGCTGTATTGCTCGACCTCTCCAGAGGTCACGAGCGGATCGACATAAACCCCAACCACCCGGGTGTCTCCCCCCTCGCCATGGTTGCCCAAATTGACCATACCATCGCCACCAACCCCTAACGTGGCCCAGCGGGCCAGGGTCTTATTCATCATGATCATCTCAGAGTCACCATCACCCTGAACATCCAAGAAACCAACGAACTCCCAATCTGCTTCCGCGCCCAAGGTATTCCCATCATAGTCTTTCAAATCCCCCAAAACATCAGCGGGGTTCCAGGCCGCGTCCGTAAAGGAGATCAACTTGGCTGGGCTGGCAAATTCTGGGTACATGAACCGAATGGCTTCCGTGTCCAGACTGCCGAGGCTCCCAGAGAAGGTCCCTTCATCGCTCATCAGGGTTACCGACATGTCGTCCAGTCCACCGGAAGACGTCGTTACATAGTCCAGGCCGATGGCCTTGCCGATGTGACGTGCCCAGGCCGAGACGTCAGAGGCCGAATCATAGTCAAGGTGGACATCACCCCAAATATCATCACCATCTAAGCCATTGGATGGTAAGTATCCCCAACCATCGGTGTAGGATCGGTGGGATTGAAAATCGAAAAGACCAAGAAAAATATCTGGCGATCCGTCCGTGGAGGGAACGAATTCGAGGCTTGAAGCATTACTCCAAAGCGACATTGCTTGTAATGCCGCCGCAGCAGCCAATCCTTCAACCGGCCGGAAGGAATTGTAAAAATCTGTATCAGAGTAATAGTCCCGATAAGAGTTTCGATTAAAGTAATACCCCGGTAGTGACGTGCTAAATTCATAGGAAACGGTGTATTTTCCGGTATCTGGATTTACAGGCCATGTGTCTCCATTTGTAATATCGGTATAAAGAGCCATAGCAAACCTCTTATGTATCCCTCTTTCGCCGCATCAAAGGTTCTGATGGAACCCATCAACTCACACCTCGCCTAAAGCGAGGACATACGCCTGATTGGATATAGATTCATTGCGCGAGATCAAAACCGCAAGATGTACGTGCAAATAAGGCGTTATGATTTGATTACAATTTAAGAGTCTTATTCAAAACGGCTGGGTTGGTCCGGTTTGGTTGCCTTCAAAGCCCCGAAACAATGACTTTCAAGGGAAAACACCTAATGTCTTTCCCTAAAAGGATGCACGCACCACAGCCACACCTCTCAAACCCACCACCGAGTCTGTCTGCGTAGCACCAATCCGTCCCCTTGGCCAACCAAGGGGACGGCTGCGCATCATCTCCTGAATAAACGGACCGGAATTATTGCAAGGTCAACGACGCTTCCCGGAGCTTATAGACAAGTTCCGCATCAACTTGGGGGGTGGGCGGATCCTGCGGCGCTGGCGATGGGGATGCCGGAGCGGCCTCTAAAACCGTAATCAACGCAATGATATAGACGTAATCCGGGGCCTCTACCATCACCAATTGGACGTTGGACCTGGCTTGGTCTGTTAAGCATTCGCCAAGACCCTCCGGCAGCCTGGTCATGGTGTCGGTGGCAATGGCCTCCGAAAAGCTGCCTTCACATTGCGCGGCAAAACTGCCCAACTGGTCGCGCATCAACATCCGCTTATCCACCGACCGATCAAACCGACCCATGATGAATTTCGACAAGCCAATGCTGCCGGTCAGATAGGGCGATTCTTCATGGAAGCCCTCCGCCCGGCGCTCTTCCTCGGTCTGGATGCGAATGGGAATACCCGCTTCGGCGAACAGGTTGACCGCAACAGGAACCATTTCCAGGCGGACCAAACGACCGCTGGTGGCCGTATTCGCCCCACGCCCCGCATTATTGGCCGCACCGGCTTGTTGTCGCGGTGTGCCAAAGGAGGGGGATCCGCCCCTCCCTGGATTGTTGTTTGAAAAGGCCACGCTTTGTTGATGAGCACAGCGCTGCAACAGAGGCAAAGCCTTGAAGGTGTTGGTGAGGTTGAACGTAAAACGCTCTGCGCCAGTCCGGACCGTCAAGCGTTGGCCCTTGCGCAGCAACGGGACATGGCGGCCAAAGGACCGGGAAAAGACAAACACCCCATTCTCGCCAATTTCGGAGGCGACACCCGCATACCAGGGGCTGCGGTCGACCCGCCACTCTACGTCATATTGCGCTCCGTCGGGAATGTTCCATTCAGAGTTATAAAACGTAAAGCCGCCATCGCCACTAAAGTAGTTCACAAATCCCAGCTCAATGTTGCTCCGATACATGGCGCTCATTTGGCAGAAGCCGGTATTCTCGCCCGCACCAACAACCTGCATCTGCCATCCATAGATCTCGATGGTGTCTTGAGCGGACGCGGCCCCACCCCCAACACCACACAGTCCGACGACACCTAAGACAGCAAGAAGTTTGCGCATCGCATCTCATCCCAATCTAAACCTGCCGGAAAGGAGAGGGTAAAACTGTCGCCGGAACGCGACAACCTAATTATGCCGTGCACAAAAACTTTAAATATATCTCAAAGTGGAGCTTTTTCTGCCAACCACCTGACTTTTGGTTGTTTTTTGCCCAGCGGGGTCGATAAATCGAACATAATCCGCTGCCATGCCAAACCCGCAGACACGGACCAAACCCGGTGCCAAAGCGTCCCTAGTAAAGACTCGGCGAGCGGGTTTGGATCCCATGCTATCTCGCGCTTTTTGCCAGTGTTTCAAAGTTTGAGTGAGGCTGCGAGCAACCGACTGCCAAAATCCGTATCATTGAGAATAAATATTGTATCAGTTTGGGTTTTTACTCTGTGAGTACTCAATATTATTAGATAGGTATGCTCGTCAATATCAACCGCAATAAACTGGCTGTTAGATCCAACCGAATCTTTTATGCACAACACCCTTCCGAGAGGCAACTTACTCTTACGATCCAATTCGAGTTCTTGGGTGGGAACGCTATGGCAAGACTCGGCCCGACCGTACATTTGTGACCGAAGCAATTCCCGCTTATCAACAGGACTTGGAACGCGAATGGCCATGAACATGGATAGCCCGGCCCAACCACCAATCGCTGGATTTCGCGGATTGCGCTCTGAGATGAATTGATGATCATCGGATTTGAAGATGATTGGAATATTCGCCGCACCAAAAAGTTCAACCATATGGTGGGCTGTTTCCAACCGCACGGCTTGAACCGAGGCCCCATACTGCGGCCCACGCTTTTTGTTTCCTGTGTCATGACCAGGAGCGTGGATCACCTCCGTCGGGTCTCCAGGATTGAGCAGATTGATAACATTCCTCTTTTGCGCGCAACGCAACAACAAGGTCAGCGCTTCAGATAGGCCCTCAAGTTCAAAAGAAAAGCTGTCCTTATCGGACTTTATTGTTAGCTGTTGGCCTTCGAGTAAGAAAGGGATCAACTGCATAAAAGAAAGAGTGAAAGTAAAGTTTACTTTTTCATAGACTGTCACAGCCTGTGCGGGAAACCAAGGACCGTCATCAACACGCCATTCCATTTCATACCGAATACCCGCCGGTACAGTCTCATCAGCAGTCGTGAACTTGAAACCGCCCGGACCATCAAAAAAGAGCAGGAAACGGGCCTCAATCGCATTGCCGACGGGTTTAGATATTTGGCAGAACCCCGCAAGCTCACCGGGTTGGGCGACTTCAATACGCCAGCCATCATGTTCAACGACCGTGTCTGGTGTTGCTTCAACGGGCCCTGAACCGATCAAGCAAAGCAAACTCGTGATGGCGATAATTCTGCGCATGGACACCAACCCCTACCAAAGCGAAGAAACACCTTAGGGTAAAACTGGGGTTCAAACGCAACAATTTTTCTTTTCCAAGCCCCTGTTCAATTCTCTCGGAACAGGTTCTAAACCGCCCAATTGCGGGCTGGCTTCGCGTCGGCGGCTTCTAGCTTCGCCATATAGGCCTTGAGCATTGCCGTGCCGTTCTTGCCCTGAATGTCCAAACTGCCAGCCCAGAGCTTGGCGATGTTCGGCATTGCTTCGGCCCAGGCTTCCCGGTCCGCTTGCGACAGATCGACAATGGTCCCACCGCCCTCCAGGAAAGCCTGTTCCGCAACCGCAGCCCGGCGCATGGCCTCTTCCGCCAGCCGGTCCCGATAGGCCAAGGCCGCCTTGCGGATCGCGCCTTGGATCTCGGGGCTCAATCCATCCCAAAAGGCTGCATTGGCGGTCAGGGTCTTGGTGTTGACCGCCCCCAGATTGGCCCGGAGCATATGCGGGGCAACCTCAGCCACACCGAATGTCCGGGCCGCCTCGGCCCACAACATGGCAGCATCGGCTTTGCCCGCCGTGATCATCTCGGTGAATTTGGTCAACCCGCCGCGCTGACCGGAAGCACCCCGCACCCCTTCCAAATAGCGCAGATTATAGCCCGCCCCGGCAATCTTCAGCCCGGAAAGGTCGGCAATCCCAGCCACCGGCACCTTGCTGAACACCTGATAGGAATTCAGCACCACACCGGTGGTCAAATAGACTTGGCCCTGGGCGGCGAATTCCTCGGCCATATCCGGGAATTCCTGGGCGATCTCGTCCACCGCTTTGGCGACAATCCGAGCGTCCGAGGACACAAAAGGGGTGACGGCGGCAATGGCCTGGCTCGGCAATTTGGAGGCATGAAAGATCGTGGTGACCACGCCGAGATCACCTTTGCCCTGGCGCATGCCCTCCAGCACCCCCCGGGGTTTCACCACCGAGCCGCCATATTCTTCTTGCCAGACAAAGGGGTCCGCCCCGATCTCGGCCAGGTTCTTATTGATCTCGGGCAACAGGAAACCGGACATCTCCTTGACCCACATCGCCTTGGCCGGATAGCCGTCCAGGGCAATGACCGGCGCTGAGGCCTTGGGCCGCGCAGGCCTACCCAAGGCCATCCCAACACAGGCGGCAGCACCGGTTCCCAACAGCGTCCGACGCGATATTTTCCCGGTCATTCCGTTTATCCCCATGACATCCAGCATTTAAATGTCCATGTCCAAAGCCAGGACAAGACGAATTGGTGTCCCGGCGCGCCCCAATACCATCAGATCCGAACCGAAATACACCCAGATATTCGGCGTTATGGACGGGTTTCGCAACCTCCGAAAGGTCGTAGGCAGAGGTATAGGCAATGCCCAGCTTCTTCAGAAGTATCCGAGGCCGCATGATCCTCGCCGGTGGCTTCGTGTTTTTTGTTGCTGCCTTCGCCGCCCTGTTTGCCATTTCCCGCTTCGTTTCCAGCGCTGAATCCTTGGGCGGTCTGGTCCGGCAAAGCATCCCTATCGTGGAGAATGCCCGCCTGCTGGACGGATCCGTACAGCGTTTTGTCCGACTGGCCATTGAAGCCTCCGAAGCCGCCTCGCCCTTAGACCAACGCCGGATCCAAGCCGAAGCCGTTGCGGCCTGGACCGAAACCCGACGCCTGGCCGACAGCCTATCCACTTTGGCCAAGGAAGCCGAGGACAGCTCCGTCGATGAAATCATCGAGGCCTTGCACAGCCAGTTTTTCCGGCTCGACACGGCAACGGCCAATTTCCTGAAAGCTGAGGACGCCGAGTTTCAGATCATCCACACCCTGCGCAAAGAATTGGAGGACATGCGGGCGCAGACCTCGGCCCTAAAGGATATGGCCGGATTTGACCTGTCGATGACCTTCGATGACATGTTGAGCGCGGAAACAGTGCCGCAAAGCGATGTCGAGCGGCTGGTGGACTTTGATTTCAAGCGGTTCCAATACAGCCTGGAGATCGACCTAAGCTTGGCGGAAATCCTCCATATCCTAAGCATTCTGCCCCATGCGGAGGGCGCATCACGCCTGGAAGCCTATCAAACCGCCTATGTCCGCCATCTGAACAATCTCTACCGGGATTTTGGCACCGTCACGGCCCAGGCCACCGGTGCGCCAGCGATTGTCAGCCTTCTGGAGGGCTGGGGCACGGGGCCGTCCAATGTGTTTGATCGCCGCCGCGAGGTGATCGTCTTGGAGCAACAGTTGATCGATGCGCGCCGGGCCTTCCGGTTTCAGTCAGAGGCCCTGATCGCCACCAGCCACCGCTTGGCTGGGACCTTGGTCGACAGCACCGTCGATGAAATCATGGTCATCGAAACCACTGTGGACCAAAGCCGAATCGTGACCATCCTTTTGCTGATCTTTGCCTTTGTCAGCGCCTTCCTCGTCGGCTGGCATTTGGTTCTAAAAGGTATTGTCCGCCCCATCGCCAAAGTCGAAACCACCATGGGCCAAATCGCCGGTGGCGATGTCTCCGCCCCTTTGCCCGCCGAAACCAATGACGAGGTCGGCAAAATGGTCCAAGCGCTCAGCCGCTTGCGGGACTATGTCGCCCGGGTGGTCGACGCCGAAGAAGCCGTGCGGCAAAAAACCAACCTGCTCCAAGGGGTGCTCGCCAGCCTCAATCAAGGTGTCGTGGCCTGTGACAAGGACCTGAAGGTCATCATCCACAATCAGCGCTTCCTCGATCTGCATCAGTATCCCAAGGAGCTGGTCTTTGAGGGTCAGGATTTCCCAGAGCTGCTCCATCACGACATTGCCCGGCAAGAATATGGCTATAGCAGCATCAATGATCTGCTTGATGAGCTGAACGACCGCGCCGAAAGCCCGGACCCCCACCATTATGAGCGGTTGCGGCCCAATGGGGTGTATCTGGATGTTCGAGGCGGACCACTGCCCGATGGCGGCTTTGTTTCAGCGGCCACCGATATTTCCTTGCGTAAGGAGGCGGAGCGAAAGCTGGCGGAAGCGCATAAGCAGATCACCGCCTCCATTGAATATGCCAGCATCATTCAACGCTCCCTTCTGGTCAGCAATCAGGCCCGCTTTGCCCTGCTCGGCCCCCATTTCGTCATTTGGGAGCCCCGCAATGTGGTCGGCGGTGATGTTTATTGGGTCCGGTCCTGGGGCGGGGGCGTCCTGGTTGGCTTGGGCGATTGTACCGGCCATGGGGTGCCCGGAGCGTTCGTAACGCTGATTGCGACCTCGGCTTTGGATTTGGCCCTGCCGATGATCGAGCCAGGAGACGTCGCCGCCCTGATGCGCCAAGTGCATCTCAATATCCAGTCCCTGTTAGGGCAGGATATGGCAAACAGCCTGTCCAATGATGGCATGGATGCGGGCTTCCTCTATTTGCCGACGGGCTCTGACCAGATCCGCTATTGCGGGGCCAACATGCCGTTATTTCTGGTTGCCAACGGGGCCGTGGAGCAAATCAAGGGGACCCGCTACGGTGTCGGCTATAGCGATGTTCCCGAAACCCATCACTATGGGGAAAACATCCTTGATCGGACTCGGTATGACGCATTGGTGATGGCCAGCGACGGGATTTTCGATCAAATTGGTGGGCCACGCAAAAAAGGGTTTGGCAAACAAAGACTTATGGAAGTCCTTGCCGATGCATCCCATGAGCCGTTAGACAGGGTCGGAGAAAAAACCCTGGCCGCGTTAACGGCTTACCAAGGGGATTGCCGCAGGTTGGACGATGTGTCCGCAATAGGTTTAAGCTGCAGAGCTGACACGGAACTTCTTTCCGAGAAGGATCATGCCTGATGCATTTGCATAGTATCTATAACGACATGGTGTCCGATGGGATCTCGTTCTGTTTTACGGGGTTCATGTCGGAAGAAATGCTGTTGGGTGTCGGCGCGACCCTGAAAAAGAAGATGCAGTTGGAATCCATTGAACATATGACCTCCAAAAGCATGTTCTCTTTGTTTGTGGAAATGGTTCAAAACGTTATTCGCTATTCTGCCGAATATCAGTTCGCCCCGGCAGAACCGGTGGACATTGATTTGCGTTACGGCATTTTGTCGATTGGCGTGCGTGACGGGCAGCATTTTGTCGCCTGTGGCAATCTGATCAAAGATGAAGACGTGCCGCGCCTGTCGAAGAATTTGCAGCATATTCAGACGCTGGAAAAAGATGATCTGAAAAAGCTCTACAAAGCCACCTTGAAAGGCGATGTACCAGAAGGCAGCAAGGGGGCCGGTGTCGGCTTTATGGAGATCGCCCGACGGGCCAGCGGCGGCTTCACGTTTGATTTTGTGCCCGATAAAGACGGCAAGCACTTTTTCACCATTTCAGCCTTTCTGTGAGACAGTCCATGGACGCCGCCCACGTCATCATCCCAGAGGATGATCCCTGTCCCGGCATTGATTTCAATTATGCCGAGAATATTTTTTCCATTACAGGGATGTGCTATCCGGAAAACACCCGAACCTTTTTTGATCCGGTCCTCAAGCCGTTCCTGGCCCATCTGGCCGCCCAAGACGGCACCCAAATCACCTTTAAAATGTCCGTCTCCTATTTCAATAGCAGCGCGTCTCGGGTCTTGGCTGAGATTTTTGATGCCTTGGAGGCCTGCGCCAAGGCGGGCAACACGGTCTTGGTACTGTGGTGCTATGAAGAAGACGATGACAATATGAAGGAGCTGGCGGAGGACTTCGAAGAAGACTTTGAGGCCGCCACCTTTGAAACCCGCGAAGTGCCGATAGACTAAGGATTTTTGGCCCGCATCGCTGTGGCCAAAGGCACCTCTTCGGTGTCCTGACATTCCGGATCGCCTTCGCAGGACGCCGCCATCACCGAGAGCGTCTCAAAGGTCAAAACCACTCTCCGGCCGATCAAATCATCCTGCTCGCACAAATCAAAATCCGCCATGACCTCAAACGGTTTGCCGTCTGCATCGGTCAAAGTCAGGTAGCAGGCGATGTCGCCATAGACCGTTTGCTGGAGCGTGCCGGTCTCCTGCGCCATAGCGACAGTCGGGAGGCCCAGCGTCAAAGCGCCAAAGAGCGTCAGGAAAACACGCAACATGATCCAACCCCACCGATGAATAACAAGCACCACCTTAACGCCTTTTGCAGCCTGCACGGAATGGTCATCGCGCTGCCTCAATCGACAAAGGTAAGAAAAATGTGGGGCTTCTTGACGCTTTAGGCAAAGCCCTGGTACACGGTAAGGGCTTGGTGTCCCAACGCCAAAGGCTGAGGCTTAAAAGGGAACCCGGTGCGCTGTACCCAACAGGGGGCCAATCCGGGGCTGTACCCGCAACTGTGAGCGAGAGGGCGGCTCAATATGCCACTGGGGGAAACCCTGGGAAGGCGAGCCAGAACCCAAAGACCGCGAGCCAGAAGACCTGCCAGGCATTGTAAACCCTCTTTCACGGGGCGGGTGTCCCCGAGGAGATGACAATGCCAGCCAAACAAACTGCGGCGGACCTCCGCCCTGAATTCAATCTCACCGCCGCCAGCACCTTGCATCATGTGATCGGGGCAGGCATCGCCTGCGCCGGGATCTGGGCCCTGATCGCCGCCACCATCGGCGTCTAAGGCAGCCCACCCCCCTCATGTCGCAAAACACTCTGCTGTCTGTGGCCGGGCTCACGCTCGGCTACAAGGATATTGCTGTCGTCCAAGAGGTGCGCTTTGCGCTGGCCAAGGGCGATGTGCTCGCCGTGGTCGGCCATAACGGGTCGGGCAAATCCACTCTGGTGCGCACCCTGTTGGGGTCCCTGCCCCCCCTGGCCGGTCGGCTGGACTGGCCAAACGGCAAGCCGCGTTCCATCGCCTATCTGGGCCAGCGCAGCGACTTCGACACCCGCTTCCCGATCCGGGTCCGGGATTTGGCCGCCATGGGGTCCTGGTCCGATCTCAGCTTTTTGGGCCATGTGGACAAGCAATCCCAAGCCATGGTCGCCATGGCCCTGGAGCGGACCGGGATCGCCGACATCGCCTCCATGCCGCTGCACAAACTGTCTGCCGGGCAATTGCAGCGGGCCTTGTTCGCCCGCACCATGGTCCAGGATGCGCCCTTGATCCTGTTGGATGAGCCCTTCACGGCGGTGGATCAATCCACCGAGGCCGCCCTGCTGGGTCTGATCGACGATTGGTCCGCCGAGGGCCGCACGATCTTGTTGGTCCTGCATGACCTTTCCGCCGTGCTACAGCATTGCACGGCTGCGCTTCTCCTCGGCAAGGGCATGGCCCGTTTCGGCCCGCCCAAGGAGGTCCTGACTCCGCAAAACCTTGTCGATCAAGGCTATATGTCCGCCGGACAAGCGGCCTGGATCGAAGGCATGATCACCGGCGGACAAGGGGGCAACCAGAACGCTGGTACCGGGGATGCCAAGGGATCCGGCCATGTTTGAGTGGCTGGACTATGCCTTCATGACCCGTGCTTTGGTGGCAACCACCATTCTCAGCCTATCCATCGCCCCGGTGGGCGCGTTTTTGGTCCTGCGGCGTCTGTCCCTGGCGGGCGAGGCCATGGCCCATGCAATGGTGCCCGGCATTGTCATCGCCTTTGTTATTGCCGGTCTGTCAGTGACTTCCCTGGTGATTGGCGGCCTGACAGCGGGCATCATCGTAGCCGCCCTGACCAGTCTGCTGGCCCGGCTGACCATCATCCGCGAAGATGCCAGCCTCGCCTCGCTCTATTTGATCGCCCTGGCCTTGGGGATTTTCATCCTCTCCGCCGCCGGATCCGCCGTGCCGCTGCAAAGCTTTCTGTTTGGCTCCATTCTGGGCATTGATGACGCCACCCTGATCCTGATTGGCGCGACGGCATCGTTTACCCTGTTTAGCTTCGCCCTGATCCTGCGCCCGCTGATCACCCACACCATCGACCCAGTGTTTTTTGAAAGCCAGTCCGCGCGGCCCGGCTTGGTGCCGCAATGGTTCATGCTGTTGGTGGTACTGAACCTGCTTGGCGCGTTCAAGGCGCTGGGGACCTTGATGGCTGTGGGTCTGATGATCCTGCCCGCCACGGCGGCCCGCTACTGGGTCTCAACCATCACAGGCTATTTGCTGCTGACCTTCCTATTCGCCCTGCTGAGCTGCTGGCTGGGGCTGATCCTCTCCTTCTATCTGCCCGATGTGCCCTCCGGCCCGGCCATTGTTCTGGTCGCGGCCCTGTTCTTTTTCGTCAGCCTGCTGTTCGCCCCCAATGGCTTCCAGGCCGGGGCAAAGCTGAACCCGTTTCGCCGGGACCCAAAAGCCAGATCTTCTTCCCAGTCAACCAAAGGAGCCTAACCTTATGAAAACACTGCTTAAGGGTCTGATCATCGCGGCTGCGTCTTTCGCCGCAACCCCGGCCTTTGCTGCCGATAAGGTCCATGTCGTGGCCAGTTTCTCCATCCTGGGCGACATGGTCAGCTCTGTGACCGGCGATTTGGCCGAGGTGACCACCATCGTCGGACCCGATGCGGACGCCCATCTCTACAGCCCCAATGCCGGTGATGCCAAAGCCGTGGCCGATGCGGATGTGGTGTTTGTCAACGGCCTGGGCTTTGAGACCTGGTCCCAAACCCTGATCGATACCTCCGGCACCAAGGCCAGCGTTTTCGTCGCCACTGACGGGGTTACACCATTGGAGGTCGAGGGCGAGATCGATCCCCATGCCTGGAATGCACTGACCAATGGTCTGATCTATGTGGACAACATTGCTAAGGGCATGGCGGAAGCAGATCCGGCCAATGCAGCGGCCTATAAGGCCAATGCCGCTGCCTATTCGGCGCGTTTGCAGGCTCTGCATGACAGCGCCACGGAACAGTTGGGCGCATTGCCTGCGGATCATCGCACCGTCGTCACCGCCCATGACGCCTTTGGCTATCTGGCCGATGCCTATGGCCTGACCTTCTTGGCCCCGGTGGGCATTGACACCGAAGCCGAACCGTCTGCCCAGGAGATGGCCGCCCTGATCGACAATCTGAAGGAAACCGGCGCGGGGGCCTTGTTCGTGGAGAACATCACCAGCCCAGCCCTGGTGGAGCAGATCTCTCGGGAGACCGGGATCGAGATCGGCGGTCAGCTGTTCTCAGACGCCCTGTCCGAGCGTGGCGGTCCGGCCACCAGCTATGAAACCATGTTCCAGCACAATCTGAAGACGCTGATTGAGGCTTTGGGCTCCCACTCCTAAGAGTTCATCGGTTGCAAAGGCCCCTCAAGAGCGTCTTGAGGGGCCTTTGCTGTTCTGCTTAGGAGCCTTCCAGCACCCTGAGGAAAGCCGCAACCTTTTGATCCGTGGCCGCTTCGGACCCCTCAGGATCCGTCTGCGGATCCACCAGAGCCCCGATCCGGATCTCGGCCATGCCGTCGCGCAGGCGGAAGGTGCGGGTGGTCACCGCACTTTCCAGACTGCCGTCAAAGCGCAACACGCCAAAGGCACCACCATACCAGCCCCGAGGCCCGCTTTCCGCAGCCTCCAAATGCGCCATGGCCTCGCGCTTGGGCCGCCCGGTGACCGAGGCCGCCCAGCACTGCTCCGCCAACACATCCAGGGCATCCTGGTCCGCCGCCAGGGACTCAGCCCGCTGCTTGCCTGCGGAGTCGCACAGGACGGTGCCGTCCTTGACCCGGACAAACATGTCCGGCGACCCGCCGACCAAATGGTCGCCATGGCCCAGATTGGCAATCACGCCATAGGGCACCGGTTCCGCAGTCAGCAGATCCTTGAACAAATCCGACGGAGCCCGGCTGTTGGGGCGGCGCAGCAAGCGGCTGGGGGCCACTTCGGCCAAATCACCACGTTCAAACCGGCTCTGGGCATCGCGCACCATAGCCGCATAGCGCCCGGCGGACTTGTCATCCCAGGACTCGGTCCGGGACGAGGCCCCGACCCCGGGGGCATTGTCGCTGCCATAGGGCAGCCAAGGCGCCAAGACCCCCTCTCGGGGCAGCTCCGATGTACAGCCTCCGGTGGTTCGTTCGAAGTCGTAACAAATCTCAACAGCGGTCTCATAGGCCGGTGACTGCACCAGCAGCCGGTCCGGCAAATAGAGCACCAAATCCCGATGCCCCACCGGACGCCGCTTCATCAGCGGGATATCGGCAAAATCGAGGCCCAGATCATAGCCAAAGGCGCCATAAAGGCCGAGAAACGGGTCTTTGGGCGAGGCAAACAGATCGCATATCGCCCGCAGGACACAGAACGGACCCGGTCTGCGCGCATGTCTGCCCACCGAACCGTCCGTTTTCCGGTCTTTCGCAGCGCGTCGGGCCGAGAGGGTCAGCATATGCGGCCCCCGAATGGGCGCTTCCAGCTCGGGCCTGGAGGCCAAAGCCCGGGTGATGGGGTCCAGCAACAATTGTCCGCGCCGATTCAGCGCCGAAATCATCACCATGCCCATCGCCGCCGTGAGGGCCAAAGGCGAATCGACAAAGCCGACACACCAGGGCGGCTGACCGTCCAAAGGCCCAGTGCGGCTCTCCAGGATCATGCCGTGATGGCTGTTCAGGGCTTCGCTTAAGGCCGGGAAGGCGGGGACACTTTTGGCCATGCCTGGCCAATGCGGCCCCGTCACCGGACTTATAGACCGGCGGACGACCAGCCCGCCGGTTGTTCTCCAACTCTCCGTCTCCGTACCGGGAATGAACATCACCCATACCCCTTGCCCGGTCCCCAACAGGGGACGATGAACCGGACCGTCTGGGACGGGAAGAAGCGGAAAATTTTGGGAGAAAAGTCTTCTGACCTTGGTCCTTTTGTCCGCTTCTGCCGCCCGTGAGGCGGTCGTTTGCGGTCAATAGGACCCAACGCCACCTCGCCTACGGGCGGGTGCTCCAAGTGTATGCCATTACTTGGCGATGGAGAGTGCGTTTGGTCATCATGGGCCAAAGGCTGCAGGAGAGTTCCCAGACTGTCAAGCGCCCTAATTGTTGTAGGGCACAATAACCGGCGATCCGGACTGGAAGGACACACAGGCCCATGGTAGACCCATTGCCAGAGACTGTTTCTATTGCTGTATCGTAATGGAGTAACCAGACCATGAAGATCGGGATTGTTGGCTGTGCCGGGCGCATGGGCCGGATGCTTATGGCCCAAGTGCTGGAAACCGACGGGGCGGAACTGGCAGCAGGCAGTGAGCTGCCCGACGGTCCCTTCATTGGCCAAGATCTGGGTATTTTGGCCGGGCGAGACCCGATCGGGATCTCTGTGCGCGATGATGCCGCCGGGTTGTTTGCCGCCTCCGATGCGGTGATCGATTTCACCCTGCCCGCAGCGACCGCCCATCATGCCGCCCTCGCCGTCGAGCATGGCACGGCTTTGGTGATCGGCACCACTGGTCTGGATGACACCCAGCAAGGCTTGGTGGCCGATGCCTCCCGCACGGTCCCGGTGCTGCAAGCGCCGAATATGAGCATTGGGGTGAACCTCCTCTTTGCCTTGACCCAAAAAGTTGCGGCCATACTTGGGGAAGAATACGATATCGAAATAGTTGAAATGCACCATCGGCGCAAAGTCGACGCGCCGTCGGGCACCGCCCTGGGGCTGGGGCGCGCCGCTGCCGAAGGCCGGGGCGTTAACCTAGCCAGCATGTCCGACCGGGTGCGCGACGGGCATACCGGTGCCCGAGAGGCCGGACGGATCGGCTTCGCCACCTTGCGCGGCGGCGATGTGGTCGGCGATCACTCGGTGATCTTTGCCGCTGATGGCGAGCGGGTCGAACTTACCCATAAGGCCGCCAACCGCTCGATCTTCGCCTCCGGTGCCGTCCGAGCCGCCCTGTGGCTGGAAAACCAGCCACCCGGCCTCTATTCCATGCTGGATGTGTTGGACTTGGGGTAAGGCACTTTGGCCTAAGCCGTGGACTGACTCGGAGGTCCCGACAGCTCGCGGCCCAGGATCGCCAGCTTGCGGGCGGTGCCCCAGCGATAGCCGGACGGCAAGCCCGCCGCCCGAACCACCCGATGGCAGGGGATCAGAAAGGCAATCCGGTTCGCCCCGACCGCCCGGCCAACCGCCCGCTGCGCGGTGGGTTTGCCAATGGCCCGGGCGACGGACTCATAGGAGACCAAAGCACCGTTGGGGATCCGCAACAAGGCTTCCCAGACCTTAATCTGAAAATTGGTCCCGGCCAGAAGCACTTTCACATCCCGATCCTGACCCGTCTGCGCCGAGGCCAGCTGGTGTGACTCCGGAAACAGCTTGGCCACACTTTGTCCGGTGCTCAGCTGATCTTGGACAAAGCGCGCCTTGGCCAATCCACAGAGCGGCTCCGGCGTTTCCCCGTCATCTAGGCTTTGATCCACAAAGCCAAGACCGCAAATGCCGCGCTCTGTCTCCTCGATCTGGACCAGACCCAGCGGTGTGCGGTGACGGCCCCAGCGCACCGTCAGGCCCTCGCCCTCGGCTTTAAGCTCGCCCGGGCTCAGGGCCTCGTGGGAAATGCACAGATCATGCAGGCGGGACGGTCCGGACAAACCAGCCTCATAGGCGGCATCGAGCACCGAGCCGTTTTGCGCCAAAACCTCCCGGGCATGGTTCAGGGTCAAACAGCCGAGGAACCGCTTTGGTGTCACCCCGGCCCAGCGGTGAAACAGCCGGTGCAAATGATGGGGCGACATCGCCAGATGGGAGGCCAGAGCCTCCAGGGAGGGCTGATCCTGGCGATGCTCGACCAAAAACGCCATGGCCTGGGCGATCCGATCATAATCGCGGCTACCGGCTGCGGGATCCTCCTCGGTCATGGACTGTCCTTGCTGGATTTGGCTGGCGCCAGATGGGGCTATCGGGGTGGGGGCGGCAGTTGATTGTAGCATCTTCGGTCTCCCAACAAGGCCCGCTCTCGGGCTTTCGTCTTGATGGGGCCAAGGGTATGGTCGCAGGCTCTGCCCGCCCACCCGGATCTTGTCTTTCTTGCTTCGGCCTTGTTCTCAGGACCCCGCCACCATGCAGCCCGCTGATATAGACGCCTTTTTTGCCCGCCTATCCGAACGCAATCCGGAACCGAAGGGGGAGCTGGACTCGGTCAACCATTTCACCTTGCTGGTCGCCGTGGTGCTCTCGGCCCAGGCCACCGACAAAGGGGTCAACAAAGCCACCGGTCCGTTGTTCGCCGTGGTCGACACGCCGGAAAAGATGGTTGCCTTGGGGGTGGACGGCCTGAAGGACTACATCAAAACCATCGGGCTGTTTAACTCCAAGGCGAAAAATGTCATCGCCTTGTCCGAGGCCCTGATTGCCGAGCATGGCTCAGAGGTGCCCCGGGACCGGGCCGCCTTGGAAAAACTGCCAGGGGTCGGGCGCAAAACCGCCAATGTGGTGCTGAACATCGCCTTTGGTGAGCCAACCATTGCCGTGGACACCCACCTGTTTCGGGTCAGCAATAGAACCGGCATGGCCCCGGGCAAAACCCCTTTGGCGGTTGAATTGGGCCTGGAGAAGGTCATCCCGGCAAAATATATGCGCCATGCCCATCACTGGCTGATCTTGCATGGGCGCTATGTCTGCAAGGCCCGCAAGCCCAATTGCCCGGCCTGCCCGGTCGCCGACCTGTGTGGCTTCGAGGACAAAACCCCCTAAACCGGCCAGCGCCCTAACGGGTCATGCCTTCTAAACTGGCGGGCCAGTCTTATGATCCGGGACGCGGGGCAAAGCTGGACGGGGCCGGTTCCACGGTTTCGATGCCGCCCGCAGCCGACGGGTTGATGCGCATCAGCGCCAGGCCGCGATCCACGGTGCCATTGTTCCGGAAGCGGAAAATCCCATAAACACCGCTAAAGCCGGTCGGAGCCTGCAAGGTCGCGGCGCTATAGACGTCTTGGCCCCCGGCATTGCGGTCCAACAGTGCCGCCAGCGCCGTGGCGTCATAGCCCAACCCGGCCAGCTCGGACGGATCTTCACCGAAATTGCTGCGATAGCGGGTTTCGAAATTGGCCTTGGCATTCGGCGAGACCGTGGGGAACACCGCCCCATCCAGAGAGGCTTCATTGGCCAAGGAGCGGTCTTGGCCCCAAAGCATGGTGCCAGCGACCATCACTTTTTGCGGATCCAGCCCGTAATAGGGCAGCAAGGACGCCACCGCTTTCAGGCTCAAACCCTGGTCCGGCAGGATCAAGGTGTCAAAGGGGCGGGCCAGGATCTGCTGCACCACGGCGGAATTATCCGCATTGTTCGGGTCATAAAACTCCTCGCCGGACATGCTCATGCCCAATTGCGGAGCAATTTGCCGGGTCGCGCCCGCCACCGCATAGCCAAAGGCATTGGCCGGGGCCAGCACCGCCACCGAGTTGCGGGCATTTTGCTTGGCATAGGTCAGGATGCGCTCGACCTGATCGGCGAACAAAAAGCCGCTGAGGTAAACATTGCCCCCGGCCACGGTTTCATCGGTGGAAAAGGCGATGACATTGACGCCGCGTTGGGCGGCCAAGGGGGCCACGGTGCGCACGCTGTCGCCAAAGAGCGGCCCTAAGATCAGCTTCGCCCCTTGGGCCAAAGCGGTCCGGGCGGCCTCGGCAGCCCCAGCCGGAGTGCCACGGGTGTCATAGGGCTGCAGAACGAAATTCTCGCTGCCAATGTCAAAGGCGGCCATTTCCGCCGCCTTTTTGATCGATTGGCCGACGGACGCCCCATTGCCCGACAGCGGTACCAACAAAGCGACTCGGGACAAATTGCCTGCTTCTGGGCCCAGAAGCGGTCCGGCACCTTCCAAAGGCTCGGACTCAACCGGCGTGGTCGGCTGGGCGGTGGGCGGCGGCGGTTCCGGAGTTGACGGTCCCCCGGTTCTGGCCCCACTCTGCACACAGGCGCTTAAGGCCAGGGAGCCGCCCAAAACCAGGGCCAAAACCACGCGTGACGGCGTCCGCGCGTTTCTGTTTCGACCCCGCAACAGCGGCTTCACCCAGTTGAAAACCTTCGATGCAAACACCGCCAAACTCCTTCCCTCTATCGGATCCCGACCACCCTACTAAGGGATCGGCAACAAGTAAACCAGCGCCCCACGACTCGGGCGAAAACCCAGACCCTGCGGTGCCCGAGGACAAAATCCCAACGCGGCCAATCGGTCCGGGCCTGCATGTGGTCTCCACGCCCATTGGCAATCTCGGCGATTTGTCCGACCGCGCCCGCCAAGTGTTAAACCAAGCCGACCGGGTGCTGTGCGAGGACACCCGCGTGACCGGGCGCTTGCTCAGCCATCTTGGGATCCGGACCTCTTTGACCCCCTATCATGACCATAATGCGGCACAGATCCGCCCAGAGGTGCTCTCGGCCCTAGAAAACGGGGCAACCATCGCCTTGGTCTCCGATGCGGGCACGCCTTTGGTCTCAGATCCGGGCTATAAGCTGGTCCGGGCCTGTCGAGAGGCCGGATTGCCGGTCACAGCGGTCCCCGGGCCCTCTGCGGTGCTGGCCGCCCTGGCCATTTGCGGTCTGCCCACCGACCGGTTTTTCTTTGCGGGCTTCCCTCCGGCCAAATCCGGCGCTGCGGAACGGCTCTATCGCAGTGTGGCAGCGCTGCCTGCCACCTTGGTGTTTTATGAAAGCACCAAGCGTCTGGGCAAATCCCTGGCCGCCATGGCACCGATCTTCGGCAACCGGGACGCTGCCGTCTGCCGCGAGTTGACCAAGCTGTTTGAGGAAACGGTGCGCGGATCCTTGCCTGACCTCGCCGCCAAATATGGCTCCGAAGCCGCCCCGAAAGGTGAGGCGGTGATCCTGATCGGTCCGCCACTGTCCCCGGAGGAGGGTGGCGTCGAGGCTGGGCCGGGCTGGGAGGAGCAACTGGCCGAGGCTTTGGATCAAGGCCTGACTGTGCGGGATGCGGCGGATCTGGTCGCGGCCCAAACCGGTCGCCCACGCCGTCCGATCTATCAGCGCGCTTTGGCCCTGGCGCAAAATCCAGCCAAAGACCGGACCAATCCATCCGAGCCGGATCCGACAGCATGAGCCTGGAAAAACGGCGGCAGGCAGAAACCAAAGGGCGCGAGGCAGAAAATCGCGCCCGTAGGCATCTGGAAGCCTCTGGCTGGCGTATCCTAGGACAGAGGGTCCGCGCTCCGCGTGGCAGCGGTGCGGGCGAGCTGGACCTGATTGCTCTGAAGGGCAGCATCCTGGCGTTTTGTGAAGTCAAAGCCCGCAAGGATGTGACCATGGCTTTGGAGGCGGTGACGCCGACCCAACGCCAGCGGCTGTGGCGGGCGGCGGAAGCCTATCTCGCCACCCAACCCGCTTTCGCCAGCTTTGGCGTTCGGTTCGACGTTCTTGTGGTGACGGGAGAGGGTCCTATCCACCATATTGAGGATGCTTGGCGATTAGACCCCTAGATAGGGTCACCGAAACGGAACAGAGCGGAACCCGCATGGCCCATCAGACCACAGAGCAGACTTTTGTGTCCCGCATCTTGCGTGCCCCTCACCTCGGATCCGATAAACGAGGAGCCTCCCTACCCTTGGTGCTGTGCGCCACTGCATTTCTGGGGCTGGGAACGGCCTGCTCGCCGGTCGGCATGGCCGTTGGCGTTGGAGCCAAAGGCGCGGTGATGGCCAGCGAGGAGCGCGGCTTTGAAACCGCCATGTCCGATACCGGGATCGCCCTGGCCATGGAAGGCGCGCTGATCGAAGCCGATGAAGCCCTATTCACCCGGGTCGGGGTCACCGTCCGCGAGGGCCGGGTCCTGCTCGCCGGTGTGGTGCCAAAGCCGGAGGACCGCATTGAAGCGACCCGGATTGCTTGGCAGGTCGATGGGGTCCGCGCGGTGATCAATGAGCTGAAAATCACCGAGGAGACCGATTTGATTGATCGGGGCCGCGATTTGTTGTTGGAGCAGCGGATGGAGGCCGCCCTGCTGCTCGACAATCAAATTTCCTCGATCAACTACACGGTCGATGTGGTCAATGGGACGGTGTTTTTGATGGGCATCGCCCAATCCGAGGCCGAGCGGGCCGCCGTGATGATCCACGCCCGGGAGTTGGATCATGTGCGCCGGGTGGTCGATTACACCCGTTTGGTGAGCGATAAACCCCTGCCTGTGCCCTCAACCAGCGCCTCGGTCTCCTCACCGGCCAATACGCCAAGTGACACCCCGGCAACGCCCCCTGTATCAACATCCGTGACGACCCCGGCGGCAACACCGGTGACGACCCCGGCGACGACCCCGGCGACCAGCCCCAGCCCAACGGCCAGCCCAGACCCCGCGCCAAGCTTTACTGTTCCGTCTATGAAACAAAACCCGCCACAAAGTCAGAGCCGTTTGGGTCCCTCTGTCGGATTTTCGGGCTAACAGCATGGTAGATGCTGTGGCGGTGCGTCAGGAATTGGCCATGTTGGGACGGGTCCCCGATGACCGCATCCCCTTGGTCGAGGCTGCCCTGCTGTTCGCCGCTCTGGACCGTCCGGTCCCGTCTTTGGAGCCCTATCGGGCTGAAATCGCCGCCATGGAACGCATTGTCCGGGCCCAAACCGAAGATTTGCCCGAGGTTGGCTTGAGTGCCTGTATGGATGCCTTGCGGGCCGCCATCATCGACCATGGCAATTTTTCCGGCGATGTTGAAACCTATGACGATCCCGACAACGCCAATCTGATCCGGGTCATTGAGCGCCGCAAAGGCTTGCCCATCGCGCTGGGTCTGATGTGCATCCATCTGGGCGACAGCATGGGCGGTATTGTCCAGGGCCTGACCTTCCCGGGCCATTTCCTGGTCCGGATTGCCGCCCAGGGCCAGCGGGCGATCCTAGATCCCTTCCACGGCCTGGAGCGGCTCTCCCCAGTGCGAATGCGAGCCTTGCTGAAGGCCGTGATGGGTCAAGGCGCGGAAATGGCTCCGGCGGATTACGAGGCCGTCTCCCGGCGCAGTGTTCTATACCGCCTGCAAAACAATATCAAAACCCGGCGGCTCGAGGCCGGGGACATTCCCGGAGCCATTGCGATTTTGAAAGAACTGCTGGTCTTCGCCCCGCAAGAAAGCGCATTTTGGCGGGAAATGGGGATGATGCAGCTGCGCATGGGGGCCTTGGGAGACGCCGTTGACAGCCTGGAGGGCTATTTGCGGGTCGATCCGGACGCCAATGACCGCGACCGGATTTACCAAGTGGTTCGACGATTGCGTGAACGGCTGACTTGACGTTTCGCTGATAGATGTCCCAGATGGCGGACAGAGACGGCCCTTGGCCCGTCCTTCCTCGCCTTCCCCATTCCCCGGATCATCGGCCCCCTATGGCCGTCTGGGCAGCGGAGATCCAGCATGACCGCCAAAACGGCCCTCAAGGTCGCGATCCAGATGGATCCGATCGAAAGCATCGACATCGCCGGAGACAGCAGCTTTGTTTTGGGCCTGGAAGCCCAGAACCGGGGCCACAGCCTGTACCACTATGGTCCGCAATCCCTGTCCTTCCGTGATGGTCGGCTGACCGCCCGGGCGCGGGCGATGACCCTGCGCCGGGAAATGGGCAATCACTTTACGTTGGGCGACGAACAGGTGCTCGACCTGTCCACGGTCGACGTGGTGTTGATGCGCCAGGATCCGCCCTTTGATATGAGCTATATCACCGCCACCCATTTGCTCGACCACATCCACCCGGACACATTGGTGGTCAACAATCCGACCTCGGTGCGCAATGCGCCGGAAAAGCTGTTCGCGACTCTGTTTCCCGGTCTGATGCCCCCGACCCTGATTTCCGCCGATCCGATGGAGATCCGGGCCTTTCGGGAGGAAATGGGCGATATCATCGTCAAGCCGCTGTTCGGCAATGGCGGGGCCGGGGTGTTCCACATCGCCCCGGGGGATGAGAATCTAAACGCCCTGTTGGAAATGTTTGCCGAACGCTCCCGGGAACCGCTGATGGTTCAACGCTATTTGCCCGAGGTCCGCCAGGGCGACAAGCGGATCATTCTGGTTGATGGCGAGCCGGTTGGGGCCATCAATCGGGTGCCCAGCGAGGGCGAGGCCCGCTCCAACATGCATGTGGGCGGTCAGGCCATGAAGGATGTTCTGACCCCGAGAGACCAAAAGATCTGTGCGGCCATCGGCCCGGCCTTGCGTGATCTCGGCCTGATTTTTGTCGGCATTGACGTGATCGGCACCTGGCTGACCGAGATCAATGTGACCTCTCCTACCGGTTTGCAGGAAATCAACCGCTTCGATGGCGCCTGCCTGGAAGGTCTGATCTGGGACGCCATCGAGGCCAAGCGCCCCCAAAGCGCCCCCGAAAGCGCATAATTGGCACCCGGGATGGCTTCCGAGGCGAGGATGTCCGCAGATCCGGCGCTGGTGATCGGCCAAGCCCTGCCCGAGACGCCCTGGCGGCGGATTGAGCCGGAAGATGTCCGTCGTTTTTGTGCCATCACCGGCGAAAATCAATGGATTCATACGGACCCGGAACGAGCGAGCAGAGACCTGCCCGGCGGCACGCCCCTGGTCCCTGGGGCTCTCTTGGTCTCCTTCAGCGTGGCCTGGATGTCCGATCTGCTCGATGGCCCGGGCATCGTCCGGCGTTTGCAGCGCAGCTATGAAGCGATCCGCTTTCGCGACACTGTCCCGGTTGGCACGCCGCTTTGCCTGCGGGCCACACCGTTGTCCCTGCGGGTGCTGCCGGTCAAACAGGACCAAGGCGGCCTGGAGCGGGTCTATGTGGTGCTGGAGGCCCAGCTGCTGCGCCGTTTTAAGGCCACGCCGGTCCTGGAAGGGCGGTTTTCCAGCCTGTTGGAGCGGGAGACGGGTGGAGGGGCGGATAGAGCCTCAGAGCGGGATCCAAGGCCTTGACCGCCTCCCCTGACAGCACAGGGAGCCTCGAGCCGCCCGCCGTGGTCTTTGATCAGGTCCACTATGCGGTGTCCACCCGGACCATCCTGAAATCCCTGTCCTTCACCTTCACCGAGCATCGGATCGCCCTGATCGGGGCCAATGGCTCCGGCAAAAGCAGTTTGATCCGGATGATCAACGGCCTCCTGAGCCCGTCCAGCGGACAGGTCACGGTGGATGGCTTGGATGTGGCCCAAGCAGGCCGGGAGGTTCGGGGCCGCGTTGGGTTCCTGTTTCAAAACCCCGATGTTCAAATCCTGATGCCAACCCCGGTCGAGGATGTGGCCTTTGGCCTGAAGGGCCGGATCAAATCCGCCAAGGATCGCAAGACCAAAGCACTCGAGGTCCTGGAACGCATGGGCCTTGGTCCCTTGGCCGACAGCCCGGCCCATACCCTGTCCGGTGGCGAGAAACAGCGCTTGGCTCTGGCCGGGGTGCTGGCCACTGATCCCAGCCTGTTGGTGATGGACGAGCCGACCACCATGCTCGATTTGCTCGGCCAAAGACTGTTTACCCAGCTGCTGGCCGACCTGCCGCAGCGGGTGATCTTGACCACCCATTCCATGAGCCTCGCTGCCCAATGTGATCGGGTGGTTTGGCTCAAAAGCACGACCAATGGGGCCGAGATCGCCGCAGACGGCGCGCCTGAGGCTGTGATCACCGCCTATCGGGACTGGGTCGATCAAGCAGCACATGGCGACCCGGCATGATTTTGGGTCTTTCTGTTCCCGGAACGTCTTGGCTGCACCGGGCTCCGGCGGGGGCCAAGCTGTTGGGGCTGGCCCTGTTTGGCACCGTGATTTTTTTGATATCCGATTACCATATGCTCGCCGCCCTGTTTGGCGGGCTGGCGCTGCTTTATTGGTCCTGCGGATTGGGATTTGCCCGCTTTGTCGGCCAAATCAAAGCTTTGGGGCTATTTCTAGTGATCATTGGGCTGTCCCAAACATGGCTCAGTGGTTGGGAAAGCGGTCTAGAGGTGACCTTACGCCTGGCCATAGCGGTCACCGGAGCGTCTCTGGTGACCTACACTACCCCTTTCTCGGAAATGTCCGATGTCCTGGAACGGGTGCTGGCCCCGTTTGATCGCGCGCCTTTATCGCGGCTTGGTTTGCGGCCCGCGAGTGTTGCATTCGCCTTAACGATGACGGTGCGTTTCCTGCCGGTCATGGAGCAGGTGATCGGGGAAACCCGCCAAGCCGCCGCAGCCCGAGGCCGGGAGCGCAATTGGATTGCTTTGATCCTGCCAAGCCTGATCCGGACCCTGAAAATGGCCCATGAGGTCGGGGAGGCGGTGGAAGCCCGTGGCTTGGAGTCCTTCTCGACGAAAAACCAGCTCTGATTGTCGGCACTTAACAAAACGCAACAAAATCCGTTCTTTCTGTCAGAACGGCATGAGCATAGACTTGATTCTGATTTTATAGCCGGGCAGAACGTGCGCCCTCTCACAAACATCCCATGGATAAGATATGCGTATTTCCCCCAAAGATCTGGTGCTGATGGCTATTTTTGCCGCGTTTGTCGCCGCGCTGGGTCTGATTCCCAAAATCACTCTACCGCTCGGCGTGCCCATCACCGCCCAAACCCTAGGCGTCATGTTGGCGGGCATTGTCCTGGGGCCAAAACGAGCCTTTGGCGCCCTGGCCATTTTCACCCTTCTGGTATTGTTAGGTTTACCCCTGCTGGCCGGGGGGCGCGGTGGACTGGGACTGTTGGCCGGACCCTCCGGTGGATTTTTGCTGGGCTTTGCTCCGGCGGCGGCGGCGGTGGGGTGGTTCAGCACCAGCTTTGGCGGCATGACCAGCACAGGGGGCTTCGCCCAAGGAGTCCGCGTGTTTTTGGCCTCAGTCCTGGGTGGGATCGTTGTGCTCTATGGGTTCGGGATCCCCTATTGGGTGATGATGACCGACAATGCTGTGTCCGCCGTTCTTGCCACTGCCGTCATCTTCCTGCCTGGGGATCTGTTAAAGGCTGTTCTCTGTGCCGTGATCGCCTCGGCCCTGATCCGGGCCTATCCGCCCTTGTTTGAGGACTAGCCCCCCATGGCCGCCCCGCCCGACAGCATCCAGTGGGGAGACAAGGCAGGAGCGCTCTGGTGCCCCAAGCGGGGCTGGGTCGGGCCGGAGAATTTGCGCGCCACCGCCGCAGCCGTGCAACACTGGGCCGCAACGGCGCCCCCGGGCCTGATCGCCCTGCAAGAGCCGGATCCGCTGTTTTGGGGGCCCGCCTTGTTGGGCTGTGCGGCGGCGGAGCGCCCTGCCGGTGTGTTTCCTGCGGGACGACCCGACCGGATCGGCCCTGGTCCGGACTTGATCCCGGATCTGCTGCCTTCTGGATATCTCAAGACCGTTACGATCTCGGACTATTCATGGTCCGGCCCGGTTCTGCTCGGAACCTCCGGGACGATGGGACCGGGATCGGTGCTGATGCGCCGTCTGGAGGCCTGGACCGGGGCCTTCACCCGGGAAGCCCACTGGCTGGGCCTGGGATCCCAAGACCGCCTGCTCTGTATCGGCTATGCGGGCTTTTCCTTGACCGTCTATGCCCTGCTGCGCGGCCTGCACTTGGAATCCCCCATTGCGGTTCTGCCCGACGGAGCCCCGCCAGCCATGCTGTTGGCCGCCCAAGAGGCTGTAGCCCCAACTCTGCTTTATGGGGCCCCCGGGACCTTGCGGGCGATGGCCGATGGCTTGCCGGACGCAGCCCTCCCGGACATCCGGCTGGTGCCCACCGGCGGCGGACCCTTAAGGCCAAGCGAGAAGGCGGCGTTGCATCGGGTCATGCCTGGCGCGGCAGTGCTGCCCTTTTACGGGGCCACCGAAACCGGCTATATCAGCCTTGCGAACCCGAAACAGAAAGTACCCCAAGGGTCTGCAGGCCGGGTTGTCCCCGATGTGCAGCTCACCGTGCTGCCGGAAAACCAAGTGGCTGGAGATGGGGGTGGCGTGCGGGTGGTCTCGCCGGATCTGGCCCAAGGCCAAGTCGCCTCCGGGGGGCAGATCGTCCCCTTGGCAGACACAGATGGCGGCCATGTCCTGCGCGACCGGGTCAGCATCGATGCGGACGGCTTTTTGACCGTCCTGGGGCGCAGCGATGCGGTGATCCCGGTGGGCGGCATGCTGCTCGACCCTGGTCCAGTGGAACGGCGGCTGGAGAGCCTGCCGGAGATACAGGAGGCGATGCTGTTGCCGCTCACGCGCCCAGGGGGAGCCTGTGTTCCGCAAGCCATCCTCTGCCTCGCGGCGGGCAGCGGCCTGTCTGCCGCCCTGCGCCAAGAGATCAGAGGTCTCCTCTCGGCTCCGGAGCGACCCCGCAAAATCTCGCTCTATCCGGGCGCTCTGCCGCTGAATGCCTCGGGTAAACGGGATCGTAAGGCCTTGATGGCATGGCTGGACGCCCAAGCCAATCGGACCACAATGCGGAGTTCGACAGACCGATGAGCGCGCCCAGACAAGCGGTGATCATCGCCGCCAAACGCACCGCCTTTGGCAAAATCGGCGGGATGTTTCGCAGTCGGTCTGCGCTCCAGCTGGCCGGGCCAGTCCTGCGCAGCCTGCACCGACCCTTTGTGGCCGCTGGGGAATCGGTAGACGAAGTGCTGATGGGCAATGTACTCGCCGGGGGCAATGTGGCCCGAGGGGCAGCGTTGGAAGCCGGGTTGTCGGTCTCTTGCCCCGCCCTCACCCTGGATCGGCAATGCAGTTCCGGCCTTGATGCCATTGTCGATGCCGCCTGGCGGATCCAGGCCGGGGCGGCGGACCGCCTCCTGGCCGGAGGGGTGGAGAGCAGCAGCACCGCCCCCTGGCGTCTGGAACAGCCCCGCTCGGCCCGGGAGATGCCCAGGGTCGTCTCCCAAGCACCCTTCACCGGCGGCGGCATGGCGGATCCGACCATGATTGAAGGCGCAGAAGCCGCTGCCCGCTGGGGCGCCGTGAGCCGGGACGATCAAGACAAACTGGCACTCCGTTCCCATGCCAAGGCGCTTCAAGCCCAAGCCGACGGTCTGTTTGCCCCAGAATTGGTCAGCGTGTTTGGACAGGATCCGGAAACCGATGAGGGACCCAAAGCCGGGCTGACAGCCGCGCGCTTGGCCCGGTTAACCCCTTTAACCGGGCCGGACGGGAGCGTAACAATCGGGAATTCCTGTGATAAAAATGATGGATCCGCAGCTGTGGCGATTGTTGAGCGCCAAGTCGCGCGGCGCATGGGGGCCACACAGGGTTTGGTGTTTCTCCAAGCCGCAGCGGCGGGGGATGATCCCGCCGCGCCGGGGCTGGCAGCCATCGCCGCAGGACGCGCCTTGATCCAACGCCATTGGGCGCTGCGCGGCGCAGAGGCGGACAGCCTGCCCGACGAGATCACCGCCATTGAGTTCAACGAAGCCTTTGCCGGGCAAACCCTGGCCTGCCTGCGCAGCCTTGGCCTATCCGATGACGATCCCCGGGTCTGTCGCAAGGGCGGTGCCCTGGCCCTGGGCCATCCCTATGGGGCCTCCGGGGCCGCTTTGGTGGTTCGGCTGTTCCATGAATGCGCCCAGGCCGGACGGGAGGGCGCTCTGGTCCTGGCCTTGCTGGGGGTCGCCGGAGGTCAGGGAGTCGCCGCCTTGTTTCGTTGGCAGCGACTGTAGCCATTCCTGTTCCAGATCACCGCCAATTCCGCAGCTTTTATGCCTTGGAAATGGCGTTAACTCTCTGTTTTGTCGCGTTTCCGAACCGCCGAACCGGACCCACTTCGGCTGGAAACGCTCTGGACGCTAGCGGGGCAGCGCACTAAGCTTCGCTGCAGACTTCATTTTTTTCGCGCTGACCAATTTGGCCCCGCCCCATTAGAAGGCCCCGAGGCTGATGCAGATCTATCTGCCCATTGCGGAGATGTCCGTCGATGTGTTCCTGATCCTGGGCATGGGCGGGGTGGTTGGTTTTCTCTCCGGCCTGTTTGGCGTCGGCGGTGGTTTTTTGATGACCCCGCTGCTGATTTTTATTGGCATCCCTCCCGCGGTGGCCGTGGGCACCCAGGCCAATCAATTGGTGGCCTCCTCGGTCTCCGGCGTCTTGGCCCATATGCGCCGGGGCAATGTCGATTTCAAAATGGGCTTTGTGCTGCTGATCGGCGGCGTGATCGGCTCCTTTCTGGGCGTGATTCTGTTTGCCTGGCTGCAAGCCCTGGGCCAGATCGATTTCGTGATTTCGCTTTGCTATGTGGTGTTTTTGGGGGTGGTCGGCGGCTTAATGTTTGTCGAGAGCCTCGGGGCGTTGATCAAAAGTCGGCGCAAGGCGGGGCCGATCACGCCGAAACTGCCCGGGGAGCGCCATTCCGGGTGGATCCATAAGCTGCCCTTCAAGATGCGGTTCCGGCGCTCCAAGCTCTATATCAGCGCCCTGTTGCCCGGCGCGGTCGGGTTTATGGTTGGGGTGCTCTCGGCGATTATGGGGGTCGGCGGCGGCTTTGTGATGGTGCCCGCCATGATCTATTTGCTGGGCATGCCGACCCAGGTCGTGGTCGGAACCAGCCTGTTTCAGATCATATTTGTCACCGCAAACACCGCCTTTCTGCAGGCCGCAATCAACCAAACCGTCGATGTGGTGCTGGCTCTGTTGTTGCTGGCCGGAGCCGTGCTGGGTGCTCCTGCCGGGGCCAAAGCCGGGGCCAAGCTGCGGGGTGAGCAGATCCGGATCTTGCTGGCCGCCTTGGTGCTGCTGGTGTGCGGCAAGCTGGTGTTTGATCTGGTCGCCACCCCCGATGAGCTGTTCTCTCTGGGCGGAGGCGGCGGATGACGCGGTCCGCCCTAGGAAACAGTGCGGTGCTGGGCAAAGCGATGGCACTTCTGAGCACTCTTTTGCTGCTGAGTGTTTGGGGGGCTGCGGGGCCGGTTTGGGCGCAAAGCCCAGACCCAACGCCCGCGTCACCACCGACGACTGCCCCAGCCCCTGCCTCTCCCTCCCCAGCCTCTCCCTCCCTTGCCTCTCCACCGAGTGCCGCCCCAGCCCCCATCGAAATGCCGGATCTGGGCCTGGGTCCCCGCGCCAGTGTTGAGCCTGAACTGGAACCGGTCCAGCCCTTGGTCGCCGATCTCTCCGACCATTTGATCGCCATCACCACCGCCTTCACCGGCACTGATGTGTTGCTGTTTGGCGCTACCGACGGCCCCGGCGACGTGGTCATGGTGGTGCGCGGGCCGATCACTTCCAAAGTGGTGCGGCGCAAGGACCGAATTGGCGGTCTTGTCTGGGCCAATCATGACAGCGTGACCTTTGAGGAAATCCCCAGCTTTTACCGGGTCGCCTCAAGCAGACCCTTAGATGAGTTTGCCCCGGAAATTGTCCTGCAGCGCCACCAGATCGGGCTGGAAAACCTGACCTTGCCCTTGGCGGATGAGGATGCGGAGGATATGGATCCCGAAGAGCAACAACTTTTCCGTGACGCCCTGTTGCGCCTGATGCAGACCGAGGATCTCTATGGCGATGTGGGGGTCGGCCAGATCAACCATTTGGCCAACCGCCTGTTTCGCAGCCAACTTTATTTTCCGGCCACCGTTCCGGTCGGGTCCTACAATGTGGAGGTTTATTTGTTCCGCAATGGCGAGGTCGCCCAAGCGGAAATCACCCCTTTGATCATCGGCAAGGATGGTTTGGGGGCTGATATTTACGATTTCGCCTATGAACAAAGCCTGCTTTATGGGGCTTTGGCCGTGATTGCCGCGATTATGGCCGGCTATTTGGCCGGTATCGCCTTCCGAAAGTCCTGATGCGCCATGTTTAAAAGAAAAAACCAAGGATCCGTAGGGTTGGGCAGAACACCATCCCTGTCTCCCCATCCCGAGCCCGCCAATACCGGCATGTCGGGCATCAACCGCACCTTTTTGGTCGTGGTTGATGACACCGAAGAAATGGGTGCGGCCCTGGAATATGCCTGCCGCCGGGCCAAAGCGACCCAAGGCCGGGTGGCACTGTTGCGCACTGTGGAGCCTGCGGAGTATCGGCAGCTGGCCTTTGTCGGCTCCATGCTGGAAAAGGCCGCCCGGGAAGAGGCCGAGACCTTGCTGCATCGCCTCGCCGCTCGGGTGAAGGAGCGCAGCGGCGATTTGCCGATCCTTTATGTGCGCGAGGGCGACCCCAAAGACCAGTTGATGGCCTTGATCGACCAAGAGCCCGGGATATCCGTCCTGGTCCTGGCCGCAGGCAGTGGCAAGGACGGTCCGGGACCGCTGGTCACAGCCTGCGCCACCGGCCTGATCGCCAAATTGCGGGTGCCAGTGACCATTATTCCGGCCGGTCTGTCCCCGGAAGACCTGAACCGGATGAGTTGACCGATCCCATCCTCTGACCCATGTGCAAGGCAACAACCGTTCCATGGCCGGGCCTTCAGGGCTGGCCACATCTTGATCCGGAAGAGCCAAAATGTTCATTCAGACCGAACCAACCCCGAACCCCGCCAGTTTGAAATTCCTGCCCGGCAAGGATGTCTTGCCGTCCGGGGCCAAAGATTTTGCCGATGCGGATGCCGCCGCCGTTTCGCCCATGGCCGCCAGCCTGTTTGGCGTTGAGGGTGTCACGGGCGTGTTTCTCGGTGCCAATTTTATCACCGTCAGCAAACAGGACGGTGCGGATTGGGCAGTGCTGAAGCCCAAAGTCCTAGCGGCCATCATGGAGCACTACACCGAAGGACGCCCGATGCTCAGCGCCGAGCTGGCCGATGACAATGCCATCACCGAAGATGACAGCGAAGTCGTGGCCACGATCAAAGAGCTGATCGAAACCCGCGTCCGCCCGGCGGTGGCCCGTGATGGCGGTGACATCATCTATGACAATTTCGAGGACGGCGTGGTCTATTTGCACATGCGCGGGTCCTGCGCCGGGTGCCCGAGTTCCACGGCGACTCTAAAACATGGAATTGAAAATATGCTGCGCCATTACGTGCCAGAGGTTGAACGGGTCGAAGCGGTCATGTAAATCCCAAGGGTGGGCGACGCGTGCGCATCGGCCTCTCCGGTGCCACTCGTCCTGCCCCTGTGTCTGACATCACCGCCTCCCCCGCCCTGCGTCTCTGGGCGACCCGAGCGACCTTTTGTGCATTGGAGACCCCTGTGAGCGCAGCCGCCCCGGCCCTGAGCCCGATTGATCCTGCCGCCTTGGACCAACTGTTTCGGTCCGCCCGCACCCATAACAGCTGGCAGGACAAGCCGGTCACCCAAGACAGCTTGGAAGCGCTCTACGACCTGCTGCGCTGGGCACCGACCAGCATGAATTGCAGCCCGGCCCGGTTTGTGTTTGTGACCTCGGCAGAAGGCAAGGCGAAGCTGGAACCGGCCCTGGCCCCGGGCAACAAGGTCAAGACAGCCGCCGCCCCGGTCACGGTGATCATCGCCAATGATCCCCGGTTCCATGACAATCTGCCCAGCCTGTTTCCGGCCTATGACGCCAAGCCGATGTTCGAAGAGAACGACGCCCTGCGCGAAGAGACCGCTATGCGCAATGGGACCCTCCAGGGCGGCTATCTGATCATGGCAGCCCGGGCGCTGGGTCTGGATTGCGGCCCGATGAGCGGCTTTGACAAAGCCAAGGTCAATGAAGCCTTTTTTGCCGAGAACGGCTGGCAAGCCAATTTCCTGTGCAATTTGGGCTATGGCGACCCGGAAGGCCTATATCCCCGGGGCCCGCGTTTGGACTTTGGCGTGGCTTGTCAGGTGGTCTGAACAAAAGACCCCCTCAAGGGATCCCTCTCCGATCCTCATGCTGAGTTGCAGAGTTGGGATGGGTTGTCGCAGTGATGCGATGCCAGGTCCCAGTCCAGTGCTGTGAGCAGGAACTGTCTTGCTAAGCGGTGATCTGGTATGGGATCTCCGATTATCGAATGGTATTGCGCCGGTAACCCGGCCCTCTTCGGTTGCAAACACCCTAGTACACCGTATAGGAGTGCTCCGTGCCCCCTGAAAGTGTTGGATTGGTCGAAATCACCGAGGCCGACCATGGCGTGATTTTGGATATCCGCTATGCCCGGACGGACAATTTCATGGGCAAGGTGGTATATGGCCGCCCGGTATGCTGGCTGCATCGCGATGCGGAGCTGTTGTTGCGCAGTGCGGTGGATCTGGCTGAGCGCCAAGGGTGGATCTTGAAAGTCTTTGACGGCTTCCGCCCCTCGGAGGCGCAATGGGCGCTCTGGGATCACACCCCGGACCCGGCCTTCGTGTCCGACCCGCGCCGAGGGTCGCCCCATAGCATGGGGGCAGCCATCGATCTGACCTTGGTCGACCGGGCCACCGGCGAGGAGCTCGAGATGGGCACCGATTTCGATGATCTGCGCCCGCTTTCCTATCATGGCAATACCGAGATCTCGGTAACCGCCCAACATAATCGCCTACTGCTGATGGGGTTGATGACGACCGCTGGCTGGGATTTTTTCCGAAATGAGTGGTGGCATTACCAACTGTTTTCGCCGCGCGGCAAATATCCGGTGCTCAGCGACACCGCCGCAGGCACGCAAATGATGCCCAATCAAGCGGCCTGACCCCGATGCTTTTGGTGTTGGACGCTGCCTTGGCCGCCTGTGGGGTTGCGGTCCTGTCTGACCCGGAAACGGTGCTGGCGCATCAATTGGTTCCCATGGCCCGGGGCCAAGGTGAAGCCTTGGTGCCCCTGGCCCAGGATTGCATCGCCGAGGCAGGCCTGCGTCCCCAAGACCTGACCGCCATCGCCGTAACCATTGGTCCGGGATCCTTTACCGGGATCCGGGTTGGGATATCGGCGGCCAAAGGCTTTGCCGTCGCCCTGGATCTTCCGGTGTTGGGCATCCGGGTCACGGACGCCCTGGCGGCGAGCCCCCCGCTGACATCGCCTGTTGTGGTCGGACTGGACAGCCGCCGGGGCGATGTCTTCCTGGCCTGTCATCGCAACTCAGCCCTTCATGCGGTGCGCCAAGGCCTCCCCTTGCCAGCCCCCGAGGCTTGCCCGCTGGATGCGCTAGCGGCCAAAGTCCATAATTGGACCGTCACCCAAGACAACATCGGGACTCCCGAATCGGAGGCAGCCTTGCCCCGCTTTGTCGGGGATTCAGACGCCGCCTGGGAGGTCCTGGTGGCGGCGGGATGTGTCGCACCAGACCGGGGACCAACCCTGGCCGATCCCCGATCCATTGGTGCATTGGCCTTGACCTTGGGGCCAGAGCACTGCCAAGCCCCGACCCCGCTTTATTTGCGGGCGCCGGATGCGGTTGTACCCCCCGGGATAATGACTCGCTAAGGTTTTAGGCCGTTATGTCTCACGTAATAGCCCAGGCCACCCTGACCCAAGCCCCTGTTCTTGCAGAACTTCACCTGCAACTGCATATGCAGTTGCAAAACCAGGGCTCAGAGCAACTACATATGCAGTTGCAGCCCTCCGCAGGGATACAACCAACAAACGGCACCCTAGAACGGCCCTGGAGCGCCCAGGAATATGCCAGCCTGCTCGCCCAGCCCAGCGGACGCGGGGCCATCCTATCGGTAACCAATGGCGATCCCCCGGACCACCCGGACGGCCCCTCCAGTGTCCCTGTCCGCACGGACCCAACCTCGGCCCGGACATCCACCGCGCCCGCACCCGAACCCACATCCGCGCCGCCATCGGCATCGGCATCGGCATCGGCATCCGCACCTGTAACCTTAACCGCATTGGAACCCTCCGCGATCGCCGACCCCACACTACCGCTCACCCCCTGCGGCTTCATCGTTCTGTCCGATGACGGGGTCGATGCGGAAATCCTGATGATCGGTGTGCTGCCCAAATGGCAGCGCCACGGGTTTGGCCGTTTGCTGGTCCAGTTCGCCCAACACTCCCTCCGTGCCGCAGGCCGCTCGAGCCTGCTGCTGGAGGTGGCCCAGGACAACGGCCCCGCCATCGCCCTCTATAGATCAGAAGGCTTCACGCAGATCGGCCGACGGCTGCGTTATTATCGCCGCCCCGAAGGCACAGTGGATGCGCTGATGATGAAGTGGATCGCCCGCTGAGCCCTTTTGCGGGCACCCCTCGCCAGAAGGATCAATCTTTCAGGGTCGTGGTCACAATGACCTCGGAATGCAGGGTCCGATGCACCGGACAGCGATCGGCG
Organism: Rhodospirillaceae bacterium; assembly: GCA_049604415.1. Classification (GTDB taxonomy): domain Bacteria; phylum Pseudomonadota; class Alphaproteobacteria; order Rhodospirillales; family Rhodospirillaceae; genus JBMYTN01. The sequence goes on from JBMYTN010000008.1 coordinate 84,256, forward strand.
ATATCAAGCAAGGTGGCCCGTTGCTCCGCACTCAAGGCACCGCTCAGCACCAATTGACGCTCAAATCGATCGATGCGCCCCACTTTGGTCTCGCAATCGGCGCAGTCCTTGGCGTGGATCTTGCCGTGGTGAACCCCAACCGCCACCCGGTCCAAGGGCCAGCCCTTGCGGTCCGCCACCATGCGCACGGTCATGGACGTGCAGGCCCCCAAAGCGGCGGAGAGCAAATCATAGGGCGATGGGCCGGTATCGGCCCCGCCCGGCACATCCACCGGCTCGTCGGCGCTGAATTGATGCGCTCCGGTGCGGACCGTCTGTGACAAGCGCGCCTGACCATTTTCCGCAACCCAGGTCCATCCGGCCTCCGGGGTGTCGGCCGCCACCGCCCCCGGGCTGATCGGTCCCGCATTGGTCCCGGATTGAGTTTGGGCTTGGGCTGGCACCGGGTCTTGGGTTTGCTCGGCCACGACTGGCCCCTCTGGCAAATAGCGCGACGCCCACGCCGCCAAGGTATCGGCCACATAGGCCGCATCCGAGGCCCGGGAGAGCAAATGATCGGCGTCATCAAGCGAGACAAAGCTTTTCGGATGCTTCGCCGCGCCATAGATTCGGGCGGCATTGTCAATGCCGACAATGTTATCGATCGGGCTATGGAACACCAGCAAGGCGCGGCGCAGCCCTGCAACGGCCTCGTCCAATCGAGCGGCCGCCACATCCTGCAGGAAGCTGTTGCGAATGGTGAAGGCTCGCCCGCCCAATTTGACTTCGGCCTGGCCGTCACGCTCGATTTGGTCGAGATGGGCCTCAAAATTATGCACCACATGGCCCGGATCGGCCGGGGCCCCAATGGTCGCCACCCCTTGTGCTTCCGGGATACGGGCCGCTGCGGCCAGAACCGCTGCGCCCCCTAAGGAATGGCCGATCAGCAAGGCCGGTGCGGCCTCCTGGCTGCGCAAATAGTCTGCCGCCGCGACCAAATCATCCACATTGGAGGTGAAATGGGTGTTGGCAAACTCACCCTCGGACATGCCCAGACCGGTGAAATCAAACCGCAGGACCGCAATGCCATGGCCGGTCAGGGCCTTGGCGATCCGCCCGGCAGCAAAAATATCCTTGCCGCAGGTAAAACAATGGGCAAACAGGGCATAGGCCCGGATCGGTCCAGTATCAGGCCGATCCAACCGCGCCGCCAACAGGCTGCCATCATGGCCGGGAAAGGTGGTTTTTTCTGATTTGGTGCCCATGGCCCTGCTCCTGCCCGTTCTTGTTTCAGGAGCATATGGGGAAGGCACTGCAGGTTTTCCGGGAAACAGCACCAAAAAACGCTGTGGCCCCCAGATCCAACCTTAAGATCTGGCCCTAAGACTTGGCCTCAAGGTCTGCCCCCCAAAGTGGGTTTCGCTCACCATGGCGCGTCCGGCGAGGGCGGACCAAACTTCAGACCTTAGAAGGGGTTAGGCTTTCGGCACCCGGCGTTTCACATAACCGATGATGGCCTTAAAAAAGCTGGCCATAAAGACCTCCATGCCTCGGAAAACGCCCGGACGGGTATAGTGGCGCAACAGCTCCCGCGCCATTTTGTCCCGCTCCTGGGTGATCTCGTCATAGGGGCGCGGTCCGGTCATATCGAGCGGCAGATAATCCTGGCAATAGGCAATCAGGAACCGAATGGCGTCGTAATCTTCTTTTTCCAGCGCATCGAGATGGGCATGCAGCTCATGGCGGTGACAGCACAAAATGGCCACCTCGTCCATCGCCGTGGCCGTGGCCATGCGGTTCATGTCTGAAATGACGCCCAATTCGCCGAAGATCTGCCCAGGCCCGATGGTGTCGATCTCCAACACACCAACCTCGTCCCGGTGCTCCAAACGCACCCGACCGGATTGCAGCAAAAACGCCTCTCCGGCGCGATCCCCTTGGGCAAAGATCACGTCACCGGGCTGAAAGGTTCGGCGAGAAAATTTTCGTTCCATATCGGTCCATAAGCCAGAACTGCACAGGCAACCCACTGCAAGCGGGTCACGCAGCGTCAAAAACTTCGGACTTCATGTAGGAAGGCGCGGGAGTTGAGGAAAGATCTGGAGGGCCGCTCTTCTCCCGCGACCCAAACCGATCAGGTGGTGTAAGAGCCCCGGTCATAGCCGAACAGGGCGAACATCAGCATGTTGCGCATATCCGACCCGGCTTTGACCACCCGGTTCGCCTTGCGCGCACCGGTAAAGGCCGTGCCCGGGGTCCGCTCCAGGGCTTCGCCATAGGCCAGATAGGGCCGCTCCGCCAAGCAGATCTGATCCAAAGCCTTGCTGCCATCGGCAAACAACTGGGCGGTGTCGATCGCCAGCGGATGTTGGGCTTCCCAGGACAGTTTCAGGTCGGTCGCGGCATGCATCGGTCTTCTCCTTCTCGGGCACCGCCCTCCTTGGCGGCCCTGATCTGTTGATCACATTACCGAGAGCAAGCTCCCGTTCCAGTGATGACGCGCACACTGTGACCCATTTTTATTAAGGGAGTGTTTCCAGAAGCGACTCGGCAGAAAATATAGGAGTCGCAAGGCATTAGATGATTTTTTGTTAAGGTCTCGTTTACCTCTTTTTTTCCGTTAGCCGCACTGTTTTTCCCGCAATCTGACCTATGGGCTCCGCAGGAAGACCAGCGCTCAAATCGGTTGAGACCGGCTCGCGCAGGGAAATAAGGCTGAGGGGACTTAAGCCGGTTTGGGTTAAGCGCTGGGGGAAAAGCCATAGGCATCCATGGATAGAACCCCATGGGTGCTCGAAACATGGAGGCGGTCCCCACCCCCGGCATCGGGTCCGAAGCCACCGGCCCCCATGGCGAAAAATAAGGGCAGGAAATGCTCTTCGGTGGGGTGATGGGCGGCCCCATGGGGCGACAGGTCCCGATAGTCCTTCAACGCGGCCAAATCCCCTTGGGCAATCTTTTCCCCGATCCAGTCGGCAAAGGCGGTGACATCGGCTTCCTCTGGAACGTCTTCACCGTGATGGCGGACCTCCCGGAACCGGCCAAGATCATGGGTCAGGCTGCCCGAGCCAATCACTGCAATCCGATCCGTCTCCCACAGCCCGGCGAACACCGCCCCCAAGGCCAGCGCACCTTCCGGTCCGGCCCATGGATCCAATGAGATTTGCAGAACGGGGATGTCCGCGTCCGGGAAGCCCAACAGCAACGGCACCCAGGCCCCATGGTCCAGACCCCGTTCCGAGTCCACCTGCGCCCCCCCATAGCCGGACGCCTGCAGGCGCTGCACCAGTTGGGCCGCCAGCGCCGGATCGCCCGGGGCGGGATAGCGCAGCTGATAGAGCGCGTCGGGAAAGCCATAAAAGTCATGAATGGTGTCCGGCTTGGCGGCTCCGGTCACCAGGGGGTCGGCACTGAGCCAATGGGCCGAGGCCATCAAGATCGCCTGGGGCCGGTCTGGAAACACGCGGGCCAGATCGGCCAGAAACGCCTTGGCCGGAGAGCTGCCCGCAATCAGCATGGGCGAGCCATGGGACACAAACACACTGCCATGACGCGCTTGCGCATTGGGCACAGGGTTATGCGCCTGTTGGGCGCTCGGAGCAATTTCGGGATGCGCCATCGGGGCCTCCATCAGCAGAATGAATTCTCTATTCTGAGTATGGGGCCTTCTCGTTTCTGAACGAAGCAGCCATTTCTGCAGATACTGTTCTTGAATTCGCAACAGTTATTCGGATTTCAACAGCAAAAAGCCCCAGGTCCTGAGCAGGACCGGGGCTTCTCTCGAGATTTAACGGCGACTCGTCAGAGCGAGCGACCAAAATCCAGCAGATTAGGCAGACAAACGGGCCTTTTCGATCCGCTTTTTCAGACGCCGCAGGGTCGGGTCCAGATCGGCGCTGGAGGCATCCAACAAAAAGGCGTCCAAGCCGCCCTTATGTTCAATGGTCCGCAGGCCATTGGTGGACAGCCGAACCCGCACGGACTCGCCCAAGGTGTCGCTCATCAGAGAGTTAACCTGGAGGTTCGGCAAAAAACGGCGGCGGCTTTTGCGGTTCGAATGGCTGACGTTGTTGCCGGCCAAAACGCCCTTTCCGGTGATGGCACAACGACGGGCCATGATCCTGTCCTTTCAAGCAATGAAAAACCCGTCCGAAGACGGGAAGAAGCGCGGGGATACCGAACAGAGCCGGGATAGTCAAGGAGAAACCGCCAAAATGCCCCCAGACCGGACTATTTCTTCCGGCCCTCCGCCAGCATTTTTTTCAACAGATCAGCCACCAGCTGCTGCTGCTCCGGGGTGAGCATGTTCTCGACAATCTTGCGCTTGGCCCGGTGCACTTCCATGGCTTCGCGGATCAGCTTTTCCCGTTCCGGCGTCATCGGTCGCTGCGGTAGGTCGCCCCAGGAGTCATCCCCAGACGCCGATCCACCGCCGCCGCCATACCCTTGGCTGGCCGTCGGATCCGCTGTGGGCGGCGGGGCTGTGCTCAGGCTGGGCAGGCTGTCCCCATGGCGTCCGGTCCGCACTTGGGTTGAGCGTTTCGCCGCCCCGCCATTGGGCAAAGCACCGCGCCCGGACTGCCAGGCACCGGGCCCGGTTTTGCCGAGCAATTGATCCCAAAAACGATCCAACAGACCCATGGCCGCGCCCTACCCCTCGCCCTTGGTGGCTGTCGAGGCATTCGCTGCCGGGACGCCAGAGGCCGCAGGGGCCGCAGGGGCCGCGCTGGCGGCCTCCCCAGCGCGACTGGACAGCACCGTCCGGGACAGGGTCTTGGCCACACGGGACTGAATGGAGGCAATGGCGTCCTCCCGCAAGGGCGGATAGGGCGCCTCACCCGGGGCCACATTTTGCACCCCAGGACCCCGACGCGATCGGGCCGTGTTGCGCGCGGGCAAGGGAATGGGCACCGCCCCATCCTCAGGACCGGCCCCATCCGGAGACGCCACCCCAGCCGAAGTCTCAGACCGCGCGGCGGCAGGCCCCGCCCCATCCGCCTGTTGAGATGACGGAGGCACATCACTGTTCGCAGCAGAGCCATGCGGTCCGGTGCCTGCCTGGGCGGTGTTCAGGACCATGCTGTTGGTCTCATCCTCGCCCTCATGACCCGCCATGACCGATTTCAACGCCCCGAGATCCCGGCGCTCCCGGGTTGCTGGGTCCGGACGGCCATTGACCCGTCGGGATGGCCCGGAGTCCATTGCGGTTGATTTCGCTGCCGCTGCCTGGGCCGCCTTGCCAGAGCGTCTGGCCTCAGCACGCTGCGGCGCGGAGTTGACGGTTTCTGGCGGAGCAGACGAGGGGGCTGCGATGGCAGCGACCTGTCGAACCGGAGCAGCGGATTGGTGCAGCCCTTGGGTCAGGATCTCCTCAAGCTGTTGGGAGACATCGGCCAAAATCATCCGGACCCGATCCATCGGCCCGTCTTCCAGCAGGGTGATCACAATCTCCCGGCCATCGGCCTCTCGCGCCTTACCCATAAAGTCATCATAGCGCCGCAAAAACCGCTGAATGGCCGCACAGGCCTCTTGATCCTCGGCGAAATGCCAAGCTGCGGCACTGCGATTGGCCGCATCGCCGCCCAAGCGATCAACGATTTCCTGGGAAATGGCCCAAGGATTGCCCGCAGCCGTTAAGGCCCAGAGGGTCTCGCCATCCTCGCGATCCACCAAACGTCCCCGGCTCAGCAGGACCCCCAAATGCGCGTTCAGGTCCTTCAGCACCAGGTCGGTGGCATCCAAAAAGGCCCGGGTCCGGGCCTGCTCCTGCATTTGGATTAAGGTTCGGGTCAAAACCTCGGATTCATCGGCGGCCCGTCGGGCCTGTTGGCTGGCCGACCGCACCCCGCGCTCTGCCCTGGCGGCGGCCAAGGCGCCTTGGATGACGGCGATGATCATAAACACCGCCGCCACTGGCCCGAAGGCTGCGGCGATGGGGATCAGAACGTCAGGCGTCAGCCCAGCGCCGCCGGGCGCGCTTTGCGCAGCAACACCAGAGAACCGGACCATGACAAAGGCGATCCAGCCGATGGAGAAGAGAGCAGCAACCCCGTAAAGGGCGAGGGAGATCATCACGGCACGTCCCAAAAGTTGAAGGACGGGGGCTTTAGATGAAGAAAGATCATCAAGCGTTTGAAACTATGGCACATTCTCACCGGTTTACGCAAATGTCTCCAAAACCGTCCAAGAGCTGCGGGGATCAGATGCGCGATTGCGGTATGAAGCAAAGCCCGGAGGCTCCTCTTTATATGGCCCGTTGCGGCAGGGCTGCCACATCATCGGGACCCATTTCCGCTTCGGCCTTTCGCTGCCGCCGCGAGGCGCGCTTCGCCGATTTGGCCTCGGATTTCGGGGCGGCTTTCCGGCCCCATTCGGTGGATTTCTCCGCCCGTCCCGCAGAGCCATAGATCTCTTTCAAGGACGGCTCCAACCGCGCCGAGGTCATGTGGGAGCGGATTTGCTTCAAATAGATCTTGGCCACCTGGGCGGCATGGCCCTTGGGATCCGCAGCCCGATTATGTTTCAGGTCATCGGCGATTTCCGCCACGCCAGAGAGCAGGCTGTCTTTGAATGACCGAGGGTCACCCAAGGAAATCGCTTGCCAAACCACACCCATCACCATCTGGTCGACCAAAGCCACCGTGTGCAAGGGTGCTTCCGGATCCTGGGGGTTTTGTGCCGGTTCTTTAAAGTGACGCCGCAGGGCCAGAGAGGATTTCTCAATGATCCGGGCGATTTCCCGGGCCAAGCGCCGCACCGTGAATTGGCGCGAGCGGGTCATGCGGCTATTTTGCGAGACCACAAGGAAGATGACGCCCAAAGCCAAAGCCGCAGCGAGCAGCATCAAAACCATTTGGCCATGTTCATAGAAGTAGCCCATCGCCGCCAAGCAACCGCCGACAATGAAGGTGCACAGCACGCCAACCAGCTTCATGATCAGACTAGGGGCGGCACCGATCACCACCGGCACACTCATGGTGAACACCATCAGCCCAGATAAGGGGCCAATGCCCCAACCGCTCATATGCGCAAAGGGTTGGGTGGCATCCCCGGCCTGCTGCGCCAGAGACACGCTCATATGGTAATCTTGGTAAACTGGAATGCCGAGCACAGCAAAACCCACCGCAGCCACAAGGGCGGCAATCAGGTTATGCAGGGAAGGCGTTCGGCTCATTGTCACACTCCGTTTACAAAACTGTCCAACAGGGAAGCCTCCCCGTCAACAGACACATACTTTTTGCTCCCTTAAGATCGGTTTATTTTGGTTAACAATCTGTGACCAGGATCACAGGGGCGTGATGCTTGACAGCGCCTCTGGATGGGCCATTGTGCAGGACCCTCCGCCACCGACGACTCAAACCGTTGAGGTGAGACAGTTTTTCCTGATTAAACTGCTAAGGGACTCCCGGACAACGCTAAAAATTTTGGGGGTTTCAAACACCGGTTTTTGATTTGATAAGGGGAGCCCCATTGGCACTCATTGACCATATTCGCCAGTGCAACACCCATGAACTATCCCGATTCGTTCCCTTCTCCATCGGTGCCTATCGCGTCGGTTGGGTCCGACCGACGCTTCAGGAGGCCCTATTGGCCTATGGCGAGGTGTTTCAGCGCGGTGCTGGCGGAGACCTCCTGTTGGCCCCGCCCCTTTCTGACCCGGCGACCACCGCCGAAGACCGCGACAAGGCCGTCGGGGCCGTCATTGCCGATCTGGTGGACCAAAATGTCCTTCCCACCCTGAAGGGCGAGATGTACCGGGTGGTGCCGCAATGGGGCCAGCCCCGGCTGATGAGCCTAGATCGCCATGCGGTGCCCGCTTTTGGCGTGCGCGGCTATGGGGTCCATCTCAATGTGTTCCGCCGCGACCCGGACGGTTTGAAAATGTGGATTGCCCGGCGCAGCGCAGACCGGGTCAATGCGCCAAACAAGCTCGACAATTTGGTTGCCGGTGGCCAGCCCGATGACCTGGGCCTGGACGAAAACCTGATCAAAGAAGCCGCTGAGGAAGCCGGCATGCCCGCCGTCTTGGCCCAAAACGCCCGCCCCGTCGGTGCGGTGACCTATTGCATGGAGGCAGCCTCGGGCCTGAAGCCGGACACGTTGTTCTGCTACGATCTGGAGGTTCCGGAGGGCTTCACCCCGGTTAACACCGATGGCGAGGTCAGCGAGGTCATGCTGTTGCCCATCGACGCGGTGCTCGACATCCTGCGCAGCTCCGATGCCTTCAAATATAACGTGACCTTGGTGATCATCGATTTCCTGATCCGCCATGGCATCCTCAATCCGGATACGGAGCCGGATTATGAGGCTCTGCTGGCCGGTTTGCATGGCTGGCCCGGGCAAAAGCCACCGTTTTGACTTACTTTCACGGGTTCACCCTGACCATACAAGGCGGAGCAAGCGTAAAACCCGATGCTTAGAGGTGGACACAGGGGGTGGAAATCCAATCTTTAAAAATTCACGCCCTTATGAGAACATAAGAAGAACAAAATGCTGGAGGTCACTCTACATGGTCCCTCCAACGGGGCGGTATATATATTTACCATGATCCAAAATGGGACAGTCTATGCAGTCAAACCTTACATCCGTAGAGCTCTGCGCAGGTGCAGGTGGTCAAGCGCTTGGTCTTGAACAGGCTGGATATGCTCATGAAGCTCTTGTGGAGATCGACAGGCATTGTCGCGATACCCTTACGATGAACCGTCCATACTGGAACGTCCTCCAGGAAGATCAGGCAGACCTGCTTGAATTTAATGGTCGTCCATATGCGGGCATCGACCTTCTTGCTGGTGGTCTTCCATGCCCCCCATTCTCGGTGGCTGGAAAGCAGCTTGGGCATGCGGATGAGCGCAACCTTTTTCCGGCAGCATTGCGGGTGATCGATGAGATCAAACCACAAGCCATCATGATCGAGAACGTCAGGGGCTTTCTGGATGCCGTCTTTGCGGACTATCGGCAAAAATTGAAACGTCAGTTATCGAAATTGGGCTACGAAACTGATTGGCATCTGTTCAACGCATCCGATTTTGGTGTTCCACAACTCCGGCCACGCGTCGTCATCGTGGCGATCCGGCGAGACCGTGCCGACTTATTCTCGTGGCCGACATCCAGTGCAACCAATCCCAAGACGGTTGGGGAAACATTGTTCGATTTGATGAGCGAAAACTCCTGGAAGGGTGCAGCCCGGTGGCGAGATGGAGCTGACGATATCGCTCCTACTGTTGTCGGTGGCTCAAAAAAACATGGCGGTCCCGATCTGGGGCCAACGAGAGCAAAGCGCGCCTGGGCAACGTTAGGCGTTGACGGCATGGGCATCGCAAACGAACCGCCGCCACGTGACTTTGTCGGAATGCCTCGTTTGACAGTGCGCATGGTGGCGCGGCTTCAGGGGTTCCCCGATGATTGGCAGTTTTCCGGCCGCAAAACGCCCGCATACCGCCAGGTTGGCAATGCCTTTCCGCCGCCTGTCGCCGAAGCTGTGGCGTTGAAAATCCGGGAAGCCATATCGGCACCGCGGTCTGTTCAAGTGGTGGCCTAATGCCAGACGCATGGCTCACACAGGCGCGGCGAGAGTTCCACGCAACAATCCTTGAAAGCATTCTGACGCGCAGTGCCGTCGGTGTGCCGAGCAACGCGGATAAAGCCAGCAAGCCAAGCATCGCAATTTCAAACGCAATCCTGGATCAGCTTGGTCCGGCTGTGACGGCGAAAAAATTGCCGGGCCAGACAGCGGGTTCCGATTTCGAGAGCATCTGTGCAACCTTTATCCGCGTGTGCTTCAAGCGCCTGGGTCATCTGCGACCGGGAGCGTTCACCGTCACCAAAGGCGGTGGCATTGCTCAATTCGATCAGTACGCCCATCTCGATGAACTAGAGGCAATTGCCAAGGCTAACCGCGAGATAGCCACGGCCATTGGATCAGATTATCTGATCAAGCCGGACATCGTTGTCTCCCGTGAACCGGAAGCGGATGACATGATCAATGCGCCGGGAGCTTTGGTTGATCTCGATACCGCCCGCCTGACCAGTTTGCGCAAAGCGAACCAGGACATGGCCATCTTGCACGCATCAATCAGTTGCAAATGGACCCTGCGCAGTGATCGTGCCCAAAATGCCCGCTCTGAGGGTTTGAATCTGGTTCGAAATCGGAAAGGCCGGTTGCCCCATATAGCGGTGATCACAGCAGAACCAATGCCTGGGCGGGTGGCTTCTCTAGCCCTTGGGACAGGGGACATCGATTGTGTGTATCATTTCGCGCTCTACGAGCTGCGCAATGCCCTTGTGAACCAAGAGCGGGAAGAAACACTCGATATCCTGGACATGATGATTGAAGGGAAGCGGCTGCGCGATATTTCTGATTTGCCGCTCGACTTGGTGACCTAGAGCCCTTTCCACGACAAATGAATCGCGGAACTAGCCCTAACCTTTTGGTTTGTCACATTTTCGAACCGCCGAACCGGACCCACGACGGCTAGACATACTCTAAGACCGTTGCAGATCTGACTCTGGTTCTAGCACGGGCAAAAGCCACCGTTTTGACAGAATATTGCTTATGCTCTGTGGGCCAACACCCGCCTAAGGATAAGGGTGTTGATCCTTCGGAGCGTTAAAGACATGATCTGCGCCGCGCTGGCCCTTCTTGGCATCCGTTTGGACCCGCTGGCGCTCCCACCCCTTTCGGGACGGATCCGCCTTGGGTGATCCCTCCCTGTCCGACAGAGGTCCTCCTCATGAGCTTTAAGATCGTCGAACAGGCGCCCGCACGCCTTAATCGTTCCGAGCAAGCCGTTCCCGGCTCCAACACCCGTTTTTTGGAAAAAGCCGCCGCCGGTGACGCCGATGTGGTCTTCCTGGACCTGGAAGACAGCGTCGCCCCGAACGAAAAAGAACAGGCCCGGAAAAACATTATCCAAGCTCTGAACGATCTGGACTGGTCAGGGAAAACTGTTTCTCTGCGGATCAATGGGCTCGACACCCATTATATGTATCGCGATGTGGTCGATGTGCTGGAAGCCTGCCCGGACAAGCTGGACCTGATCATGATCCCGAAGGCGGGCACCGCCTCTGACGTCTATGCCGTCGACATGCTGGTCACCCAGATCGAAACCGCCACCGGAGCGAAAAAGCGCATCGGTCTGGAAATGATCATCGAAACCGCGCTGGGCATGGCCAATGTGGACGAGATCGCCGGGGCCTCCCCGCGCAACGAGTCCCTGCATTTCGGGGTCGCCGATTATGCGGCGTCGACCAAAGCCCGCACCACCTCCATTGGCGGCCCGAACAAGGATTATGGCGTCCTGACCCACCCGGATGCCGATGGCAATCGGGATTTCCATTGGGGCGACATGTGGCATTATGCCATCGCGCGGATGGTGGTGGCGGCCCGAGCCCATGGCCTGCGCCCGATCGACGGTCCCTTTGGCGATATCAGTGATGGCGACGGCTATTCCGCCCAGGCCATGCGCGCTGCGATCTTGGGCTGCGAGGGCAAATGGGCTATTCACCCCTCTCAGGTGACCTTGGCCAATAAGCTGTTCAGCCCGTCCGAAGAAGAAATCGCCGGGGCTCAGGCCATTCTCGACGCCATGGAAGAGGCGAAGCGCGAGGGCCGGGGTGCGGTGACCCTAAACGGCAAGCTGATCGACATTGCCTCGATCAAACAGGCCGAAGTCATGGTCAATATGGCCAAACAAATCGCTTCGGCGAGCCAGTAACCCTTTTGGATCCCGGCCTGCCGCCGGGACGACTTTTAAAAGAGGATCTTGCCTTCCATGCATTTCTTGGAGTTCGAAAAACCGATTGCCGAGCTGGAAGGCAAGATTGAAGAACTGCGCCACCTGTCTGACAGCGATGCCATGAACATCGCCGAAGAGGTGGCCCGGTTGCAGGGCAAAGTCGAAAAGCAGCTACAGGCGGTCTATAGCAAGCTGACCCCTTGGGAAAAAACCCAGGTCGCCCGCCATCCGCAACGCCCCCATTGCCTGGCCTATATCGACCGGCTGATCGATGATTTCATCCCGCTGGCCGGGGATCGGAACTATGCCGAGGATGAGGCCATTATTGGCGGCATCGGACGGTTCCGGGGCCAATCGGTCATGATCATTGGCCAGGAAAAGGGCCATGATACCGAAACCCGCCTGAAGCATAATTTTGGCATGGCCCGTCCAGAGGGCTATCGCAAAGCCCAGCGGCTGATGCGCATGGCCGACCGCTTCAAGCTGCCGGTGCTGACACTGGTCGACACCGCCGGAGCTTATCCGGGCATTGGCGCCGAGGAACGGGGCCAGGCCGAGGCCATCGCCAAATCCATTGAGGCCTGTCTGGACCTGCGGGTGCCGGTCATCTCCTGCATCATCGGCGAAGGCGGATCCGGCGGGGCCATCGCCCTGGCCACCGCCAATATTATCCTTATGCCCGAACATGCGATTTACTCGGTAATCTCGCCGGAAGGCTGCGCCTCGATCCTGTGGCGCTCCGGCGATATGGCCAAAACCGCAGCGGAGGCCCTGAAACTGACCGCCCAAGATCTCTTGGAGCTGAAAGTCATCGATGAAGTGGTGCCCGAGCCCATGGGGGGGGCCCATCGCGATGCCGATCAGGCCATTGATGCGGTCGGCGACGCCCTGGCCCGGCATTTGGGTGAACTGATTGGCTTGGATGGCGGTGTCTTGCGCGCCCGGCGTCGGGAAAAATTCCTGGCCATGGGCCGCGATCTCGCCCCCTGACCTTAAGTCAAAGAGCCTGACGAGCGCCCCCATTTCCCTCACACCCGGACAGATCCATGACCTCCGGCAGTGTTCTTTCCGCCCTGTTCGCCCAATTTCCGGTCTTAAAAGACATTCCGGATCAGGAACGGGGCTGGATTGAAGCCCATCTCCAGCATGCGGTGCTGCCCGCAGGCCAAACCGTGTTTTCCGAAGGCGATGCCTGCACCAATTTTATTCTGGTGCTGCGCGGATCCGTGCAAATCCGCAAAACCAGCGAAACCGGACGCGAAATTGTCCTATATCGCGTCGAGGCCGGGCAGACCTGTGTCCTAACCACCGCCTGTCTGCTCGGGCGGTTGCCCTATGGTGCGGAAGGCCTGACGGAAACCGAAACCGAGGCCCTGGTCCTGCCCCGAGGCGATTTCGATGCCCTGATGGCCAAAAGCCCGGCCTTTCGCCAATTCGTTTTCGCCGCCTATGCGGACCGGGTCTCCGGGTTGATGATGCTGATCGAAGAGGTTGCCTTTGGCCGGATCGATCTGCGTCTGGCCCAATGCCTGTTGGCCCGCCGGGATGCGGATAATGTGGTCCATGGCACCCATTATGACCTCGCCGTGGAGCTCGGCACCGCGCGGGAGGTCGTCAGCCGCCAGCTCAAAGAGTTTGAGAAACGCGGTTTGGTTGATCCGGCCCGGGGGCGAATCATCCTTTCCGATCCCGATGGGCTCGCCGCACTGAAAGACGCCTAAAATCACCGAACTGTGAGCGGTTTTTGTCCAGCTTTGGTGACATCGTCACCGACAGCGCTGCGGCCTAAGCGTAGTCTCCAGCCATTCCGAAGCCAAACGGGTCGGAATGCTTAAGGGGACCGACCCCCAGACCCATGGAGAGATCGAAATGACGAAGAATGTTGGCACCATTGACCGCGCCTTGCGGGTGATTGTTGGCTTGGCTCTGATTGCGCTGGCCGCAACCGGAACCGTCGGTATCTGGGGCTATATCGGCGTGGTGCCGATTGCCACCGCCGCCATTGGCTGGTGCCCGGCCTACCTGCCGTTCGGCATCAAAACCTGCAAAACCGCTGAGTCCGCCTAAACCGTTCTTATTACAGTACCGAAACGCGGCGTTTCCTGCGAGGAAGCGCCGCTTTTTGGTTGTAAGTCCCTAAATTTAAAGAAATTATGCCCTTTATTCTTTCCTCTTCCCCGCATGATGGCCTTGTCCCATGAGTTTCACGGAAATTCTGCTGTTCATCCCGGCAGCCGTATTGATGGCCCTTCCCTTTGGGCCGAGCAATTTTCTGGTGTTCAGCAATGGCTTGCGCCATGGACCGGTTCCCGCAGGCATGGCCGGAAGCGCCCGAATCCTTGGATTCGGTCTGTTGATTCTATTGACCGCCGTCGGCCTGGGCACCGCTCTGGCCGAGGCCGCTTGGCTGCTGGTGGCGATTAAATGGTTCGGGATCGCCTATTTGGCCTGGCTGGGCTATGGGATTTGGAAAGCCCCGGCCCCGGACCTGAGCGGTCGGACGGTGGATCCAACGGTCATTTCGACCCCGAGCACATCCGTCTGGCGGTTGGCGCGGATGGAATTCACCACCGCCATCGCCAATCCCAAGGCGATCCTTTATTTCACCGCCGCCTTCCCACAATTCATCGGCGATGCGGAGGATTTTATTCCCCGCTTCCTGACCATGGGTGCGGTGTTCCTGGTCTGCGAATATGTGGTGCTGTGGGGCTATGCCCTGATCGGCGGCGGTCTGGGTCGCAGTGGTTTGCTCAATGGCGTGAAGGGCTGGATCAACAAAGTCACCGGGGCCAGCTTCATCGGCTTCGCCGTCTGGATGGCCGGATCAAAATAGACCTGTAGACCTCAGATCACCGCGCCAGCGCCAGCAAGGCCGTGACATCCAAATGGGCCTCCAAATGGTCGGCCAAGCGGTCCAACGCCGCCTCGACCCCAGCCTCGTAAGATAATCCGGTTTCAGAACGGTTTGGCTTCAGGCCCCGCAAAAACCCAGCCCGGAAGTCGTCTTCGGCAAACAGGCCATGGAGATAGCAGCCCCGAACCCGGCCATCGGCGCTGGCAGCACTGCCTATGCCAAGCCAGGCTCGGTCCTGATCGGGCCCGATAGTGCGGCCCATATGCATTTCATAGCCCCGGACCCGCTGGCCCGAGTCGGCCTCAATCCGCTCTGCTTCTTTCAGCACCTTTGGGCCGCTCATCACCGTATGCACATCCAACAGGCCCAGGCCGTCGGCTCCGCCGGGCGGTCCTTCAACCCCGTCTGGGTCTTCGATCCGGCTTCCCAACATTTGGTAGCCAGCGCAAATCCCCAGCACTTTGCCGCCGCGTCGGCAATGGGCGGCCACATCCACATCCCACCCTTCTGCGCGGAGCACCGCCAGATCGGCAATGGTCGCCTTGGAGCCGGGCAGGATGACCAAGTCCGCATCGCCGGGCAAAGGCTGTCCGCGCTCAACAAAGCGGAGATCCACATCCGGCTCGGCAATCAAAGGATCGAAATCGTCAAAATTGGCCAGCCGCGACAGCCGGGGCACTGCGATTCGAATCCGATGCGGATCCGCGACACCATTGCTGCCCCCGGCACCGCGCTGTTTTAGGGATTGGTCCAAGGCCATGCCGTCTTCGGCGGGCAGTTTGGCGGCCTGCGGGGTGAAGGGCACAATGCCAAGAGATTGCCAGCCGGTGCGCGTGGTGATGATCTGCAACCCGTCTTCAAACAAGCTCGGGTCACCGCGAAATTTGTTGATAATATAAGCTTTGATACGGGATCGTTCTGAGTCCGGCAGCAGGGCATGGGTTCCAACCAGCGCGGCGATCACCCCACCCCGATCAATATCGCCAATCAGAGCGACGGGCAGATCCACCGCCTCGGCAAAGCCCATATTGGCGATGTCCCCGGCGCGCAAATTGACCTCTGCCGGGCTGCCTGCCCCTTCGACCAGGATGAGATCCACCTCAGCCGCCAAGGTTCGGTAGCTCTCGACCACTTCGGGCAGCAATTTGGGTTTCAAATGCCGGTAATCCCGGGCAGTGGCATTGCCCCAGACCGCGCCCCGCACCACCACTTGGGACCCGACATCGCTTTGCGGCTTCAGAAGCACCGGGTTCATCAGGCTGTGCGGCGCAACGCCACAGGCCCGGGCCTGCAGGGCTTGGGCGCGGCCAATTTCCCCGCCATCCAGGGTGACGGCGGCATTGTTGGACATATTTTGCGGTTTAAAGGGCCGGACTGTGAGGCCCCGACGTCTTGCGGCCCGGCAGAGCCCGGCAACCAGCAGCGACTTCCCAACATCGGACCCGGTGCCCATCAGCATCAAGCCCTTAGCGGGTCCTTGGGCCTGACCCTGGGTCCGATCCTCGGCCGGACCCGGATCTGGAGCGCTGGTTCCGGTCACACTGCAGCCCTCATTGGGCCAGGGCGTTTTTCAGCCGAAACACATCGGGATGGGAGGTTTCCCGGTTGAGCAAAATGCCCTCTGGCGTCACCGTGAAGCCATAAAAGGCGTAGTTCCAGGCATCGCGGGGCTCAATGGAGGTGCCTTCCAGTCCGGCCCCGCCAAACAAACCGACATTATGCGAGAACGCATAGAGATCCTCACCAACATCGCTGGTGGTCGAGGCATCGGCCCCGGCCCCGATCAGGCCGAAGGTCAAATTCACATTGGCCCCACCCTTGAAGCCATCATTCATCACCGCATTCAGACCTTCATCGGTCATGATCACAATGACGGTTTCGGCATTTTGCATCCCCAATTGCAGGCCGACCGAGCCGGAGGTCAGCCGATAAAACGCCGGATCGGAAAAAAAGCCGTCCGGTCCGCGCACCAGCAAAACCCCATTGCCATAGGATCCGCCGATGATCACCCCGGCCTTATAAAAATCCGGCACAACCAAAACCGCACGGCTGTCTTTGATCAACCCAGAGAGGGACTCCGAAAACCCCGCTTCCGAAAGCAGGCGGGTCACCGTGGCTTCGGCGGAGTGGATCACGGCACGGGCTTCGCGCAGGCTTTCTTCCTGGCTCTGGGCTTGGGCCACCGATATACCGCCGGTGATCAGGGGCTGAGCAATAACAACACCGGCGGCAAGCAGCCCGGCGGTCAGGACCCGGGACATCGCGGAACGCATCATGGAGGCCTCATCAGAGCGGGGAGTCAGCGCCGGGGTCGACGCCAAAATAGGGTTCTTCATCCCGCACCATACTATAATTAGTATGGCAGGCCTATGGCAGGAACAAGGCCAAGGGGGTTTGAGTTAAAATTCCACCCCGGCCTGGGCCTTGATCCCGGCGCGGAAGGGATGTTTCAGCATCTTCATTTCCGTAACCAGATCGGCCTGCTCAATCAAGGCCTCAGCCGCGTTGCGCCCGGTAAGCACCACATGCTGATCCACAGGCCGGTCAGCGAGGGCTTCGAGCACCTCTTCCACCGAGAGATAGCCATAACGCAGCACCACATTGATCTCGTCAAGCACCAGCATGCGGATGTCCGGATCGGCCATCCACAGCTTGGCTTGGTCAAAGGCGGCTTTGGCAGCGGCAATGTCGCGCTCGCGATCCTGGGTCTCCCAGGTAAAGCCCTCGCCCATGGCTTTGACGGTGACCAGATCGGGAAAGCGGGACAGCACATCGCGCTCGGCGGTATCCATCGCCCCTTTTATGAACTGCACCACACCAACCTTGAAGCCATGGCCGATGCAGCGCAGGACCATGCCAAAAGCGGCGGTGGATTTGCCCTTGCCCGGGCCGGTATGGACGATGATCAGGCCTTTTTCATCGGTCTTCCCGGCCATCATCCGGTCCCGTGCCGCCTTTTTTTTCGCCATTTTGGCCTTATGGCGCTCCAGATCAGCGGCGTCTTCGGTCTCGGATCCATCGGTCGGGGTCATGGCAGCACAGTCTCCGGTTTGGCGGCAGGCGGGGCGGGATCACCAGCGTGCGCGGCGGGATCATCCGTCTGGCCCAGGGCCAGGATCTGTTCGAGCAGCGCATGGGTGTCATTGCGTCGGGTCCGCCACAGCGCCCGGTCCAAAGCCTCCTGCAGACGTTCGGCCATCTCCCGCAAGGCATCCGGATTGTGGGCCTGCAGGAAATCGCGCACCTCCTGATCCCCCAGATAGGCTTGGCAGACCAGATCGAACTGGTGATCTTTGACCGCACGCGCCGTGGCGGCGAAAGCAAACAGGTAATCAACCGTGGCCGCCATTTCAAAGGCACCCTTATAGCCATGGCGCATCACGCCCTGGATCCATTTCGGATTGACCACCCGGGCGCGGACCACCCGGGCGATTTCCTCCTCCAGAGTCCGGATCTTTGGATTGTCCGGGCGGGAGGTATCGCCGTGATACACCGCCGGGGCCTGACCGGAGAGCACCCGGACCGCCGCCGCCGCCCCGCCTTCGAACTGGTAATAATCATCGGAATCCAGCAGGTCATGCTCGCGATTGTCCTGGTTTTGGATCACCGCATCGGCCAGGGACAAGCGCCGCTCAAACACCCCATGGGCCGGGCTGCCCGCCATGCCGCCGGTCGCCGCGTTTTGGCCTGGATTGGGGCCTGTTCCAGCACCAATGCCTGCGCCGGAGGATCCTTCCGCCACGGTGCCACCGCCATAGGCCCAGCCGCCCCAGCGCACATAGGCCCGGGCCAGATCCGCATCGGTTTCCCAGCCACGCTCGTCAATCAGCGCCTGGAGCCCAGCCCCATAGGCCCCGGGCATGGCCCCGAACACCCGGTGACCGGCCTGGCGCACGGCCTCTTCGGCGGCGACCCCGGCGGCGACAAAAGCATCCGCGTCGGCTCGATGCCGGGCGGCGAGCGGATTGATCTCCGGCGGTTCTTCCAGAGCCGCCACCGCCCGGGCGGCTGAATCGACCAAATCCACCAAGCCCGGAAACGCATCCCGGAAAAAACCGGAAATACGCAGGGTCACATCGACCCGGGGCCGATCCAACACCGTGGCGGGCAGGATCTCAAATCCGGTCACCCGGCGGGAGCGCTCATCCCAAGTCGGACGTACCCCCATCAGAGCCAAGGCCTGGGCAATGTCATCGCCGCCGGTGCGCATATTCGCTGTGCCCCAGGCGGAGATCACCACGGCCCGGGGCCAATCGCCCTGGTCCTGGACATGGCGGGTGACCAACAAGGACGCCGCTTTCCAGCCCAAGGTCCATGCCGCCGGGGTTGGCAAGGTCCGGGTGTCGACGGAATAAAAATTGCGCCCGGTGGGTAGCACATCCGGGCGGCCTCGGGTCGGCGCCCCGGACGGGCCGGGCGGGACAAAGCGGCCCGCGAGAGCTGTCAACAGACCACCGGTTTCCGCCGGACCGCAAGCCGCCAAAGCCGGGGCCAAGCCCTGGGCGATGCCATCCTCCAACACCGCACGGGTTGCGGTCCAGCTCGGATCGGGCAACTGGACCCCGGCGACCAGGCTTTGGGCCAGCAGTTCCAGACGTTCAATGCTATCGCCTTGGGAGCGCCAGGGATCCGCGCACAGCACGCTATCGGCTAAGAGGGGCGGCCTGGGGCCAAGCCAGGGCGCTGCGGGATCCTCCACCGCCAGCGGATCAAACCCCAACTCCAGATCCTGGGCCAGGGCTTGGGTCAGCCCAGCCTGATGGGGAGCGGAACCGCGCGGCAGGCGGGCCAGGGCGCAGAGCAGATCGGTTTTTTGCGGCCCCTCCGGCGCGCGGCCAAACACATGCAGCCCATCGCGGATCTGCAATTCCTTCAGCTCACAAAGATGATTGTCCAGCGCCGCCAAGGCCTCGTCATCGGCACTGCTGTCAGCAATGCCCAGATCTTCGAGCAATCCGGCGCTGCGCGACAGACTCAGGATCTCGTCCTTCAGCAAGGCCAGACGGCGCGGATCCACCGAGGCTGCGTCGTAATATTCGTCGACCAAGGCCTCCAGATCCCGCAACACGCCATAGGTTTCGGCCCGGGTCAGCGGCGGGGTCAGGTGATCGATGATCACCGCCTGGGCCCGGCGCTTGGCCTGGGTGCCTTCCCCCGGGTCATTGACAATAAAGGGGTAAATATGGGGCATCGGCCCCAACACCGCCTCCGGGAAACAGGTTTCGGCCAGAGCCAGGGCCTTGCCCGGCAACCATTCCAAATTGCCATGCTTGCCCATATGGATCACCGCATGGGCCCCGAAGGATTGGCGGATCCAGGCATAGGCCGCCAGATAGCCATGGGGCGGCGGCAAGGCCGGGTCGTGATAGCTGCTGACCGGATCAATATTATAGCCCCGGGCGGGCTGCACCCCGATCACCAGCTTGCCAAACCGCATCAACGGCAAGGCAAATCCGGCCAGATCGGCGCGGAAAAACGGATCCTCCGCCGGATCCCCCCAGCGGGCCGTGACCGCCTGAACCACACTCTCAGGCAATTGATCCGCCAGGAAGGCCTGATACTCCGCCAATGGCAAGACCTCTCGGACCACGCGCTGTGCGGCGGCGTCATGGGCATTGGTCACCCCGGCTTTGACCAATTCAATCAGGGCATCGCCATCGCTGGGCAGCGGGTCCGACCCGAGATCATAATCCGCCTGCCGCAGGCTGCGCATGACCTCGACTGTGCCTTCCGGGGTATCGAGCCCAACCCCATTGCCCAGCCGTCCATCGCGGTTGGGATAATTGGCCAACAACAGCGCCACCCGACGGGCGGGCGGCGCGGTCTTGCGCAACCGCGCCCAGGCCATTGCCAACCGGGCGACAAAGGCAATGCGATCAGGACGCGGAGTGTGGCGGGCCAGGGCAAATTGCAGATGGGGATGGCGTTCGGCGGCCCCTTTGAAGGACACCGCCCGGGACAAGATCCTTCCATCCACCTCGGGCAAGGCCACATTCATCGCAATGTCCCGGGCCGTCAGCCCATTGGGGGCCTCCTCCCACGCCGCTTCCGCCCCGCCGGACAACACCACCTGGAGCACCGGACAGTCAAAGGGCGCGAAGGGGCCGGGATTGGGCGATCCAGGGGCGGCGACCGCAAAACCGGTGGTGTTCAAAATCACATCGGGTGGATGGGCGGCAAGCTGGGTTTGCAACAGGGCGACCGCAGCGGGATCCTTCAGAGAGGTCACCGAGAGCGCGAGCACCCGCCCGCCCTCGGCCTCGACGGCGCTGCGCAAAGCTTCGATGGGGGCCAGATCACCGGCAAGCACCAGAGCCCGGTAACACATCACGGCAATGGTCGGGACCGGCTCAAGGTTGGGATCCGCTGCAGGCACAGCGCCAATCACGCCAGCGGGCGGGATCGGCACAGCCCGAGGCAGGTCCGCCAATGCCTGTTCGCCCTCTGTGATCAGCGCATGGGCCAGATCCAGAAAACAGGCCGCATTGTCCGGGCCGCCTTCGATCCAACAGCTCCACAAGGCCTGCAAACTGCCCGGACCGATCGTGGACAGACGCAACAGCTCCGCATCCGGTTGGGCATCGCCGGGCAGGAAGGCCAGCATCGGACCATCGCCCTCAACGGCCAGGGCAACCAAC
This sequence comes from Rhodospirillaceae bacterium, assembly GCA_049604415.1. Classification (GTDB taxonomy): domain Bacteria; phylum Pseudomonadota; class Alphaproteobacteria; order Rhodospirillales; family Rhodospirillaceae; genus JBMYTN01. The sequence continues at coordinate 105,462 of JBMYTN010000008.1, forward strand.
TGCTCGACGCCATAGGACCAATAGCTTTTGCCGCCCAACAACCGCACCACCACCAACTTGGCCTTGGCCGCCATGGTTTCGACCCACAGATCGACACTCATGGGATGGCCCAGCGCCATCAGATTGGCCGCCCGCACAGTGGGGGAGGGGGTCTCACTCTTGGTGGGATCGCCCTGGTCGCCTTGCCCCGCCGCGATCCGGCGGTCCAGCGCCAGGGCCAAACAGGCCAGCTCCGTATCCGCCGCACTCAGGAACACAATGTCGGCGGGGTCCTGCTGCAGATCGATGGCTTCACTGCCATCATCAATGCGTCCGGGCTCGGCGGCGAGAAGATGCATCCGGGCTTATCCCAGCAGAGGATGGGCGGGCCGGTCCAGCGCCGCCAAAAACAAGCTGCCGCCGATGAACAGCAAGAACAGGCCACCGGCAACCCGGACCGCCAAACCCGCCCAGATCAGGGGCAGTTGGGCTTCCCGAGCCAATCCCGCCACCGGGCCGCGCAACAGATGGGTCAGCGAGGCGATGCCCGTCACCGTCAATCCGGTCCCGATGGCCATGGCAAAGGTGGCCACCACCCCGGCCAGCCACAGGCCCAATCCGGCGGAGACAATCAGCACCATCACCGCCCCGGTGCAAGGCCGCAACCCGACGGCAAAGGCAACGCCAAACCACTGCGCCCAGGAGGCCCGGCTCTTTTGTTTGCGCTCCAAGGCGTCGAGCAGCTGCGGCGCATCATGGGCATGGCTATGGCCACAGCCGGGACCATGCACATGACCATGATCGTGATGATGATGCCCATGGTCGTGATGATGCTCCCCATGCGACTCATGGTGATCGAGAGGGTCCGAATATGCGGCCCTTGAAGAAGTGTACTGGTCAGTGCTCCCTAAAGTGCCCCGAAGAGTGTGATCCTCAATGTTATACCGAGAGCCCTCAGATGTGTGCTGAAGAGTGTTATAGCAAACACCCTCCAAAGGCTGATGGGTCGACCCTTGAGGCTGGTTTTGCCCCTGCGCGGGCTTGAGCAGGCCAACGGCCCGGCGCAGCGGGCTCCACAACAGCCACAGACCGACGAGAGCAATGGCACCATAGCTGGCGGCTTCCAGGCCGCGCTCGGCCACGCCGGTGACCCACAGTGCCCCGAGCCCGAGCACCAAATAGGCCCCGCCGACCAGAACCACGGCGGTGACCCCTTGCAAGAAAGCGGAGAACAGGGACAAGCCGACCACCCGTTTCAGACGGGTTTCCTCGGTGGCCGCATAGGCCGACACCACCACCTTGCCATGGCCGGGACCGATGGCATGGACCACCCCATAAATGAAACTGCCGATGATCAGCGGCAGGGACAGGCCAACCCCCAGCCAGTCTTCCGCCCCTTCACGCAGGGCAATCAGGAGGCTGCCTTGCAGCTCCCATTGGGTGGTCTGCACCCAGGCCAGCATGTCGCCATAAAGACCGGACACCCCCTCACTATCTTGGGAGGCTCCGGTCAGCAAGACCAATAGACCAAGGCCGCCCAGGGCCACCACCACCAGGGCAGCCAGGGTCCAAACATTGCGACGGGTCGTGATCGAGGAGGTTAGGGACATGACAGGATCATAGGCGCGGCGAAGGGAAAGCCAAGGCCCTCTTCGCCCGGGGCCACATCCTGTTCGGGTAGGTTCATGCCCATGAAAGTTTGCTCCTCCGACAGTCCGGGGGCCGGGGCAAGGGTCAGGCTGCATCCCAGATCCGCCCCCGAGAGACTCAGACCCTTAGGGTCCGGGGAGATCGCCACATAGAACACCGGATCATAAATCCGCAGGGTTAGGGGCGATCCTTCCAGGACAATGGGGTCTGGGAAGGGCAAACGGTAGCTGTAAATCAGGCGACCGTTTTCGAACACGCCGGTGAAGTCGGAGACCACGCCGACCTCCTGGCGTTGGTCATCGCGGCGCAGATCCAGATAATAGTTCCATTCCTCTAAGGCCTCGGCGGCAAAATCGGCCATTTGCGACACCGCATCCGGATCGGGCTGCTCCGGCCCCAGCTTCGGCAATTCTTCAATGGAAAAAAAGCTGTACAGCTCATCGAAGGTCCAGATGACCTCGACCGCCATCAACTGCGCCCCACCCTGTGGAGATGGAGCGATTTCGGCTTTCAGGGCCAGATCGATGAACACATGGGGGTGGGCCTGGGCGGGGGCGGCCTGGGCGATCCAGAGAGCGGCCACCGCCCCTGTCAAATTTCCGAGACGGGCCAGGAGCCCGCCAAACCCAGCCTGCCGAGACATCAGTCGTCGGACATCCGCAGCGCGTTGATAAAGGCGCTTTGGGGAATTTCCACGCGACCAAATTGGCGCATCTTCTTTTTCCCCTCCTTCTGCTTTTCCAACAGCTTTTTCTTCCGGGTGATGTCGCCGCCATAACATTTGGCAGTCACATCCTTGCGCAGGGCGGCGATGGTTTCCCGGGCAATCACCTTGCCGCCAATCGCAGCCTGGATCGGGATTTTGAACAAATGCCGAGGGATCAGCTCCTTCAAGCGCTCGCAAATGGCGCGGCCACGAAACTCAGCCTGGGTGCGGTGGGCGATGAAGGCCAAGGCGTCCACCGGCTCCGCATTGATCAGGATCGAGACCTTAACCAGATCGGAGTCCGAATATTCCGCCATCTCATAATCGAAGCTGGCATAGCCCCGGCTGATGGATTTCAGCCGGTCGTAAAAATCGAACACAATCTCGTTCAGCGGCAGACGATAGACCGCCATGGCCCGATTGCCCGCATAGGTCAGATCTTCCTGGATCCCGCGGCGCTCGGTACAGAGCTTCAGCACCGGTCCCAGATACTCATCGGGCACCATGATGGTCGCTTTGACCCAGGGCTCTTCGATGCTCTCGATTTTGACCACCTCGGGCATATCCGCCGGATTGTGCAGCTCCGTCTCGGTGCCGTCGGTCATATGCATGTGATAGACCACGGACGGGGCCGTGGTGATCAGGTCGAGATTGAACTCCCGTTCCAGCCGTTCCTGGATGATCTCCATATGCAGCAGGCCCAAAAAGCCGCAGCGGAAGCCAAAGCCGAGCGCCGCTGAGCTTTCAGTGGTGTATTCAAAGCTGGCATCATTCAGACGCAGCTTGGCCAGGCTGTCGCGCAGCTCCTCAAATTGCGAGCTGTCCACCGGGAACAGGCCACACCAGACCACCGGGATTGAGGGCTGGAACCCGGCCAAGGCTTCCGGAGCCGGAGCCTTATCATCGGTCAGGGTGTCACCGACCGAGCAATCGGCAACGGATTTGATCCCGGCGGTGATAAAGCCCATCTCGCCCGCAGCCAATTCCGGCACTGAGAGCATTTTCGGCGTGAAGACCCCAACCCGGTCAACCGGATGCACCGCGCCGGTGGCCATCATCCGCACCCGCATGCCCTTGCGCAGGCGGCCATTTTTGATCCGCACCAGGATGATTACGCCCAAATAGGCGTCATACCAGCTGTCCACCAGCAAGGCCTGGAGCGGGGCGTCGGGGTCGCCTTCCGGCGGCGGCAAATGTTGGGCCACGGCCTTTAGGACCGCTTCCACATTCAGGCCGGTCTTGGCCGAGATCTCCACCGCATCGGTCGCATCAATGCCAATGACATCCTCGATCTGACCGCGAATACGCTCCGGCTCGGCGGCGGGCAGGTCGACCTTGTTTAAGACCGGGATGATTTCATGGCCCGCATCAATGGCTTGATAGACATTGGCCAGGGTTTGCGCCTCAACCCCCTGGCTGGCATCGACCACCAGCAAGGAGCCTTCACAGGCGGACAGAGACCGGGAGACCTCATAGGCGAAGTCCACATGGCCCGGGGTGTCCATCAGATTGAAGCGATATTGAGTGCCGTCATCGTCGGTGAACAACAGCCGCACGGTTTGGGCTTTGATGGTGATGCCACGCTCGCGCTCCAGATCCATGGAATCCAGGACCTGGTCCTTCATCTCGCGATCATCCAAGCCGCCACACAGTTGGATCAGCCGGTCAGCGAGGGTGGATTTTCCATGGTCAATATGCGCAATGATCGCAAAATTGCGAATGCGCTCTAGGTCAGTGCGGGACATGCGCGAAATCGGTCTGTTGTGACAGGAAGGCCGGGACAATAGGGCCGAACGGCCTGGGTTTCAACAATTGCCCGAGCCGGGCGGTTCGCTGCCGGGACGCGCGTACCACCAAGAGAGTGTTGCATCCTGAAGGGATTGCAAGGAAACTGCAAGCGCATCCCAACGAAACAAAGAGATGACCAACATCTCCGGTTGGTAAGGAAAAACAGCGGCATGACAGGGGATACGGCGACTTCCCCCTCTCAGACCACCTATGACGATCTGCTGTCCTTGGCCCGGGACCGCAGCGTTGAGGGGCGCAATCGTCTGGCGGAAACCATCGAGGCCCTGTTCCTGGACCCCCAGTCAAACAGCCGCGTCGGCACCTTGACCGACCGGGAACACAGCCTGATGGGCTCTATCCTGCAGCGGGTGCTCAAAGAGGTTGAGCAGACCCTGCGCGACCGGATCATGGACGATCTGTCGGCCAATCCGGAGGCCCCGCCGGAGCTGATGCGGGTCCTGGCGCAAGACGATATCGACATCGCCTTTCCGATCCTGCGCAACAGCCCGGTTCTGCGCGACCAGGACCTGATCGAAATCATCCGTAACCGCACCCTGGAACATCAACTGGCCATAGCCACCCGCAGCGGGCTGGGGGAAACGGTCTCCGCCGCCCTGGTGGACAGCGGGCAGACATCGGTGATTGTCCGCCTGTTGAACAATCCCGATGCCAAGATCCATGACTCGACCATGGCCTATCTGGTCGAGGAATCCCGCCGGGTTGATGCCTTCCAGGAACCGATCCTGCAGCGCGAAGACCTGCCCTCGGAACTGGCCCAACGCATGTTCCTGTGGGTTTCCGCAGCCCTGCGGACCTTTATTGTTGAGCGCTTCAAACTGCCGGAAGACCGGGTTGACGATCTGCTCGAACAAGCGGTCCAGGACACGGACCCCGGCAGCAGCGGCGCGGAGGTTCATCCGGCGGCCAATGCGCTGGCGGAAGATCTCAGCCAATCGGTGGAGATCACGCCGGGCTTGCTGCTCGATACCCTGAGTGACGGCCAAGTGGATTTGTTTGTTTCCCTGTTTACCAAGGCTACGGGTTTGCGCGATGTTCTGGTCCGCCGCCTGCTGTTTGAACCCGGCGGCGAGGGCATGGCCATTGCCTGCCGGGCTTTGGGGTTCACAGCGGAGGAATTCTCGGTCCTGTTTTTGCTCTCGCGCCGGGCCAGGGTGGAAAGCCTTGCGACCACCAACAAGCGCAAAGCCGATGCCTTGGCCCTGTTCAAGGGCGCTCCGGTGGCCATTTGTCAGCGGGTGGTGGCGAAATGGACCCGGAACCCGAAATATCTGATGGCCTTGCGCAGTCTGGAAAGCGCACGGGATCAGCTCTATCACGCCCAACAGGCCGAGCCCGCCAGCCCGCAGCCCTCTGCACCCACCGCCGGAGGTCCGCCATGAATGGGGGCGAGACCATCCCGCCGCCGGAAGAGCCCGAAACCAATCAGAGCCAAGCCAGCGAAGAACCCGACGACAATCTGGTGCAGTGGCATTCGGTCAGCATCAAGGCCCCGGTCGACCCGCTGGGGTCCCGGGCCTCCACTTTGCCGGAAGAGCGCCTGTATGATCTGACACGGCTGATCTCGGAATGGGTCTGGGAAACCGACCGGGACGGCCATCTGACCTATGCCTCAGCCCGGGTGTTCGACCTGTTGGGCCTGCCCGCAGAATCCCTGATCGGCAAAAGCTTTGTCCAGATCGGCCAGTTTCGCGGCGAGGCCCCGAATTGGAACCATCCCTTCCGTGACCATCGCTTGGATGCTGTGGCGGCCAATGGCCATGCGGTGGTCCTGCAGCTGTCTGCGGTGCCGATGTTCGATCCGCAGACCGGATCCCGTATTGGCAATCGCGGCACCGCCAAGGACATCACCTCCACCGAGGAAGCCAGCGCGGCCCTAAACCGGCAACATGCCTTCCGCAAAGTGTTGATGGATGCCATTCCCCTGCCGGTGTTTGTCAAAGACCGGGCCGGGCGCTATATCGCCGTCAACAAAGCCTTTTGCGAGGCCGCTGGGCGGCCCAGCGAGCAAATCCTTTATGAGACCATGGAAAGCCTGCTGCCGCCTGATGAAATAGAAATCTATCAGGATGTGGAGCAGGAAATTCTGGAGCGGGGCGGGTCGCGCTATTTGGAGCTGTCCACCCGGTTCGCCGATGGCAAGAAGCACCAGATCGTCTTGGCCATGTCGCGCTATGGCGAGGGCCAACGCACCAGCGGGCTGATCGGCGTGGTCACCGATGTCACCGCCCTGCGCGTGACAGAGAAGGATCTGCAAAGCTCCATTGACGCCCTGACCCGCTCCAACAGCGAGTTGCGGCATTTCACCGAGGTCGCCGCCCATGACCTCCAAGAACCGGTCCGCACCGTGGTTAGCTATTGCCAGCTAATCGAACGCACCTTGGGCAACTACCCGGATCCGCATTTGCAGGAATATCTCCATTTCGCCATGTCCGGAGCCCGGCGCATGCGTGATCTGGTCAATGACCTGACCCTCTATGCCTCTGTGGATCGCACCCACAAGCAACCCCATCGGCTCGATCTCGCCCTGATCGCTTTGCAGGCGGCCGAAGATCTCCAGCGCAAGATCCAAGACCCCGATGTCCAGATCACCGTGCGCAAACCCTTGCCCGATGCCTTTGGCGATCAGATCGAGATCAAGCAGGTTTTCCGTCACCTGTTTGAAAATGCCTGGAAATTCCGCAATCCGGACCGCCCGGTTCAGGTCACCGTGTCCGCCAGCGCTGCTCAGCCCTCGGCCCTGGCCCTGGAGCAGGCCGCAGGGTCGGCGCAAGATGGGTTGGAGGGCGAAGGGGCCATGGTCACCATCGCCGTCCAGGACAACGGCATCGGCATGGCGGAAGCGGATTTGGAGCGGATCTTTTCTCTGTTCCGACGCCTGCATGGCCAGGACCGTTTCCCGGGTACGGGGATCGGCTTGGCGGTTTGTCGGAAGATCGTTGAGCGGTCCGGCGGTCGGATCTGGGCTGAAAGCCTTGGCGACCAAGGCAGCCGTCTGTGTTTCACCCTGCCCCTCAGCCGGGGGCGGGCCCAAGCGCCCTCGCCGCTGCCCTTGGCCGGGTTTTCGACTGAGTAGAGCATTTTCAGCAGAAGTGGGTACCGGTTCGGCGGTTCGAAAATGCGACAAACCAAGAGAGCATTTCGGCTTAGCCGAATTGGATCAAGTTCAGCGGTGCAAAAGCGCTTTTGATTAGGCCGTAAACTCATAAACGGGACGTTTTTGGCTGCTAAATTGGCTAAATCCTATCAGGCAAGGGTCGAAGATCGGGCTGGTGGCCCGGTCAAGATCCCTTAACGCCATAGGATAACGCCAATTTGCAGTCCTTTGGAGAGGGCTAAAACGCTGGACGAATGCGTCGGAAAACCTTGAAAATGCACCACATTTCCTGCGGTTTCCCTCCTGTTCTTCCAATGTTTTAGCACCTCCCAAAATCCGTTCCGTTTATGAGTCTACGGCCTAAGCCGCTTGGGTGGTTTGAGACTGAGTCAACAGCGCATACAGCGCTTCGGCGGTGTCCGTGCCACGCAGCTTTTCGCAAATCCCACGATCCCGCAGCAGTCGCGACACCCGGGCCAAAGCCTTCAGGTGGTCCGCACCGGCATTTTCCGGGGCCAGCAGCAAAAAGATCAAATCCACTGGCTCGTCATCAATGGAATCAAAATCCACCGGGGCGTCGAGCCGGATGAACAGGCCACACAGGCTCTCCAGGCTGGCCATTTTGCCATGGGGAATGGCGATGCCATTGCCCACACCGGTCGAGCCCAAACGCTCCCGTTCCAGCAAAACGTCAAAAATCGCCCGTTCCGGGTGACCGGACCGCGCGGCGGCTTTCCGGGCAATTTCCTGGAGCACCTGTTTTTTGCTGGTCACGCGCAGAGCCGGGACAACATCCCCGGGTCCGATGAGATCTGAAATTTCCATTCGGGAGCCTTTCGCAACTCCGCTGTCCGTGAAACGCTCCGACAAAGCTGACCATATCCCTAAGGACAGCCTTGATCCGGATCCCTGGTCTTCAGCGTGATCTGCCTATCCTGAACCCCAGGACAAACAAGGCCACCAACCAGACATCAGTGCCCCCGAACCGCTGCTCGGCAGGGTCGGTCCGCCACAGGCGGATGGGCGCGGTTCACGGGCCATCTTGGCCCATTTTCGTTAAGAGCCGTTCCAACCAACCATTCATCCGCATGAACACGGGCAGGTCAGAAAAGCTCCAGAAACCGCGAAGGACGCGGAACCTATCCCTGGTCCCTTAGGCTGTCAAGACCAGGATTTTTGACAGAATATCGCTTCACACCACGCTTTGGAATCGAAAGCCACCGCCTCCGGTCCGGCGATCGCCTTGCCAAGACTGTCGCACCTCTTCCAACAGGCGGAAAACACTCACTGTTTCTAATGTTTTACGATGGTTTCTTTAGGGGCCACACGCACAATGTGCGCTTGCACTTTTTCAGGCTGAGCCCCACTTGCCGTCGCTGCTATTAGGTCAAAGCAGCGGATTTTTCCCGTCGGCGTTGGATCGAGGAGGGAATCTTCATCGCCTCGCGATATTTCGCCACGGTGCGCCGGGCGATGTCGATCCCGTCGGCTTTCAGGATTTCGACAATCTTGTCATCGGACAGGATCGCCTTGGGCGGTTCGGCATCGATCATGGTGCGGATCCGATCGCGCACCGCCTCTGCGGAATGGGCATCGCCGCCATCGGTGCCGCCAATCGCTTGAGTGAAAAAATACTTCAACTCGAACACCCCTCGGGGGGTGGCGATGAATTTATTGTTGGTCACCCGGCTGACGGTGCTTTCATGCATCTCGATGGCCTCGGCGATATCGCGCAGGATCAAGGGGCGCAAATGGCGCACCCCTTTGGCGAAAAAGCTGTCCTGCAGCCGGACAATCTCGGTGGCGACCTTCAAAATGGTGTTGGCCCGCTGATCCAAGGACTTCACCAGCCAATTGGCCGATTGCAGCTGTTCGGTGATGAAGGTTTTGGCGTCCTTGTCCCGGCGGCCCCGGTTCAGCCGGGCAAAATAGCGCATATTGACCAGGACCCGAGGCAGGGTCTCGGTGTTCAGCTCGACCAACCAGCCGCCTTCCGCCGTGTCTGCCGCCGGATCCGGACGCATCACCACATCGGGCACCATGGTTTGCACGGTTTCATGCTGGAACCGCAGGCCAGGTTTGGGGTCCAAGGCGCGGATCTCCTGGATCATGTCCAAAAGATCCTCCTTATCCACCCCACAGATTTGCATCAGTTGGGTGAATTCCCGCTTGGCCAAGCGGTCCAGATTGGCCAGCAGGGCGGCCATGGCCGGGTCCAACCGATCCCGGTCGGCCAGTTGCAGGGCCAGACACTCTGCCAGGGAGCGGGCAAACACCCCCGGGGGATCCATCCGCTGCAACCGGGCCAAAACCCGTTCCACATCTGCTAAGGGACAGCCAAGCATGGCCGCCGCATCGTCCAAGCTGCCCGAGAGCCAGCCGGTTTCTTCCAACTGCCCGGCCAAATGCAGCGCGATCAAGCGGTCTGCCCCGTCGGTGATGTCCACACCAATCTGAGCTTCGATATGATCGCTCAAGGTGGTGGCTTCGGACAGCATGGCCTCCAGCCCGGCCCCGCCATCCTCATCAAAGGATCCGCCGGCCCCGCCGGACCCGGTGGAGGACGACCAGGACAGGCTGCCATCCTCGGCCCCGTCTGCGCCCGTCGCTCCGTCAGCAGAGGACGTGCCGACCCCATCGCTGGGGCCTTGTTCATCGCGATCGGTGTTGAAGGCATGGTCAACCGGGGCTTCGGACGCTGTGCCGGGCAATGCGTCAAGCACCGGGGCTTCCGGGCGCTCCCGGGCGTCGGCCATGCCCTCGGCTTCCAGGATCGGCGCCTCCGCAGACGCCCGTTCCAGGAGCGGATTGCTTTCCAGCTGCTGCTCAACAAAGGCCACGAGGTCGAGATTGGACAGCTGCAGCAGCTTGATGGCCTGCTGCAGTTGCGGCGTCATCACCAATGTCTGGGATTGACGCAGATCCAATCTGGGAGTCATGGCCATCGGCAGAACTCTCCCACAACCCTAACGGCTAAAGACTAAAGCTGTCCCCGAGATACACTCGGCGGACACCCTCATGGGCGACAATTTCAGACGGCGCGCCCTCCATCATGACCGATCCCTCATGGAGGATGTAGGCGCGGTCCACAATTTCCAATGTTTCCCGGACATTGTGGTCAGTGATCAACACCCCAAGCCCGCGATCCTTCAAATGGGCGACCAGATCCCGGATCTCGCCCACCGCAATGGGATCGATCCCGGCCAAGGGCTCATCAAGCAGAATAAAGGCGGGGCGGGACGCCAGAGCCCGGGCAATTTCCGCCCGGCGCCGTTCGCCACCGGACAGGGACAAGGCCGAGGAATGGCGCAGCCGGGAGATGGAAAACTCTTCCAACAGCGCATCAAGCTCCTGTTGGCGCTTTTGCTTGTTCGGCTCGACCGCTTCGAGGATCGAGCGGACATTTTCTTCCACCGTCATGCCCCGGAAAATCGAGGCTTCCTGGGGCAGATAGCCGACCCCCATCCGGGAGCGCTTATACATCGGCAGCCGGGTCACATCGCGGCCATCAAGGAAAATATGACCGTAATCCGGCTGGATCAGCCCGGTGATACAATAAAAACAGGTCGTCTTGCCCGCGCCATTGGGGCCAAGCAGGCCTACGGCTTCGCCGCGCTGCACCGACACACTGACCTGCCGCAGCACTTCCCGGCGCTTAAACCGTTTGCCAATGGCCACCGCATAGAGCCCGGCATCGGCCACATCTTCAATGCCCCCGCCATGGTGGCGTTGCTCTTCGCTTAAGGTTTCGCTTTGCGCAACAATGGCGTCCATCAGCGCATCATCATCGCTGGTCTGGGCGGCCTCGCCCTCGCCCGGATAGTCCAAGGCTGGGGCCGCTGGCTCAGCCCGTGCCGTATCGCCTTTGCGGCCAAACAGACGGGTGATCATTGCACCTGCTCCCACACACCAGGCGTGGTGTCCCTGGCCCCGCCGCGCAGCAATTGCGGCGGTGGCGGCGGGGCGACGCTGGTGTCAGCGGCCCCGTTTTGCGATTGCGGATCCGGCGATTGATAAATGCTCAAGCGGGATGGGCCGCTGCTGGCATCTCCTGGAGCTGCCTCTGCCCCCGCACCGGTTCCAGACGCGGCCCCGTCTGCTGTGGTTCCATCCGCATCATCCGCAGTGCCCCCGGCTTCAGAGGATTTCAGCAAGGCGCGGGCCCGGGTGCCCCGACCGCCCTCCAAAGTCCGCACCCCGGTGCGGGTGTTGATCACCGCCCGGGTGCCGTTCATTTGATCGGTCGAGGTTGTGACCCGCACATCGCCCAGCACCACGGCAATGGCGGTTTGCGGGTCATAGGTGCCTTCATCGCCATAGACCACCTCTTCCGGGGTGACGACCACCACATTGCCATGGGCGGTCATGAAGCGGATGCCGCCCTCATCACTGACCCCATCCCCGGTGCCGCCTTCGGCGCCGTTTTCATCGGTTTCCGGCGCTGCAGCCAAAACCGAGCCGACCTGCATCACATCGCCAAAGCCTTCCGGCTCGCTGAAATAGGCGGTCAGCACATCGCCGCGAATGGTTCGGTCTTCGGTGGGCTTGTAGTTCACCGCCTGGCCCCGGGCGACGGCGATATCCAGATCAGCCCAATATTCTAGGCTGTCTTCCGCCAGCACCACATCCTGCGGGGTTTCCATGCGCAGATCATTGCCCGTCACCCACATGACCTTGCGGTCGATATCGCGGACGGCCAAATCGCCGCTGGTGATGCGGTCAGGCTGAACAATGATCACATTGCCCCGGGCTTCCATGCGGTAAATCTCGGTGCCCCCACCGGAGCCCCCGCTATCGGCTGGCGCAGCAGCCTCTGCCCCCGCAGTGGGGTTTTGCACCCCGGTCACGCCACCTTGAACCGGTTGGGCAGGCCCGGTGCCCTTGTCGCGGTAATGGGCGATCAGAACGTCGCCATAATAGAGCTCATCACCATCCACGGCGACCGCATTGCCCCGGGCTATATACATCTGGACGTCCTTGCGCCACTCAATGCCATTGTCGGCAAAGATCTCGATCGGGGCGTCACCGTCATCCTCGCCGCCCTCGTCGCCAGAGAGCGCTCCCTGGGCCAGGGCCTGGGCAGGCAGCACAGCGATGCCAAGCGCAAGCCAGAGGGCGGTCCAAGACCTGCGGCCCCGCTGGACGGTCCGGCCCAGTTCGAAAACAAAACTCATGGTCGGGTTTCCTGATCCCATTGCGCTGGTGGGGCGGGCTTGGCAAGCGGCGGGGCCACAGTCGGGTCTTGCGGTGCCGCAGTCTCGATGCCCCCAGAGGAGGGGGGTACGCCTGCCTCTTGGGGGGCGGGCGCGGTGTTCAAAACCGGGATTCCGCCCGGTTGAACGGACAGCGCCGCCGGTGGCACGGTGCCGCCGTCATAAAAGCTGGGTGTGGTGGTTTGCGGCAGGCTGGCAAAGCGCGGGGGCAAATCGGGCCGGTCTGGGATCGACATCACGCGCCCCTGGGTCCGCTCTTCACCGCCGTTATAGAGCAACAGCCAGGCCGTGTTGGTGAACAGGATCACCTGACCGCCATCATTGATCTGAAAGCCTTCGCTGATGACTTCGCCGGTGATGCCATAGCCTCGGACCTCGTCGGACCCCACCGCTTCGTCGCGGTCCAGGAACAGCCGGGCGGTCTCGGTGTGGAACTGATAGCCATCATCCCGATACAGGATCACATTGCCCGCCAAATCCAGCAGATCCTTGCTCTTGGTGTAATAGCCGGTGTCGCCTTCCAGCGAGAGCCATTTGTCATCGCTGCGGATCTGATCGCCCTTGGGGCTGAACAAATGCACCAGATCCTTGGCCGGACCCAGTTCCCGGGCCAGATCGGCGGTCAGGGTGTAGGGCTGGTCTTTGGAATCGACCCCCAAATAGCGGGCATTCACAATGCTGGTCAGGTCGGCCTGGCTGGGATCAAGCTCGGCAAAGGTCAGTTGGAAGCGTTCGGCCCGCTCGGCGATTTGCGGCCAGGCAAACACCACCCCAACCAACAACAGCGCACAAAGCGGCAGCAAAAGCTTCATCGAGGAGACAAAGCGGGCATAGGCATCCCGGCCTTCGGTCAAGGCGAACCCCGGGGGAAGACCCGCAGGTGAAAGGCCCATGCGCGGCGTGTCTCGGGGGGCCATGGTCAGGCCAACCCGGCCCGCAGGCAGTCATGCAAATGCAGCACGCCCACCGGACGGCTCTCGCCATCGACAATAAACACCGAGGTGATGGTTTTGCGGTTCATCACGCCTAAGGCTTCGACGGCCAACATGGCCGGGACCACTTGGGTCGGGTTGCCGGTCATGACATCCGCAGCGGTCCGGTCGAGCAGGGAATCTTCCATATGGCGGCGCAAATCCCCATCGGTGATGATCCCGACCAGGATCCCCTCAGCGTCAACAACCCCGGCACAGCCCAAGCTCTTGGCAGTGATTTCGATCACCACTGCCCCCATCGGGGTGTCGAGATCCACCAGCGGCAACCCCGCCCCTTTATGCATCAGATCACTGCAGCGCAGCAGATTGCGCCCCAGCTGACCGCCGGGATGGAAGGTTTTAAAGTCTGCGGCACTGAATCCACGCCGTTCCAACAAGGCCACCGCCAAAGCATCGCCCAGCGCCATGGTCATCACGGTCGAGGTGGTCGGGGCCAGCCCATGGGGGCAGGCCTCTGGAGCTGAAGGCAAAATCAGCGACACATCCGCCGCCTCGGCCAAGGTGTTGCCGCGCCGACCGGTGATCGAGACCAACAAAATATTAAAACGGCGGGTGAAGGCGATCAGATCGGACAGCTCTGGCGTTTCGCCGGAATTGGACAGGGCAATGACCCCGTCATCCGGGCCAATCATGCCTAAATCGCCATGGCTGGCCTCCCCGGGATGAACAAAAAAAGCCGGGGTGCCGGTGGACGCCAAGGTTGCCGCCAGTTTTCGACCAATATGGCCGCTTTTGCCCATGCCGGTGACAATCACCTTGCCCGGCAACCGCAACAGACGGTCTACCGCTTGAGAAAAAGAGGCATCCAAGGCTTCGGACAGCGCCTTCAGGCCGTCCATTTCCTTTTCAAAGACCTGACGGGCGGCGACAAGATCGGCTTGGAGACTGGCTTCTGGGTCAGCCAGGAGATCAGCCGGGTTGGGCACAGAGGAACCCGCATCGATCGCCAAACGATCCATGCTGTCGTCAACGGCGGACTTGGTGCCGTCATCCATCTTGTGATCCACCCGGGCTAGGGCCATGCTGTGCCGACTCCCTCATTGATCTGTCGAGTTATAAAGAGGTTTGCGGGCCGGGCCAAGCGGGATCGCCCAGGCCTCATGCAAAAAATACGCCGAACTTCCGGTTCGGCCTGATCTTCATTGATCCAGCGGGGTCAATTTCCAACTAAGTCCTTAAAAATAAAGACATTCGCCTAGGAGTAAAAAAACTGACCTAGGCTTTGTCGCCCCATCGGTAGGGTCGATGCAACCCTGATGAGAGCGATGGCCGTTAATGAGCGAACAGGTCTTCGTCGTCCCAACCGGTCAGGTCCAGGGCCACCCTTGTTGCCAGAAAATCATGGCAAGACTTGGCCAGCGCGCTCCGGCCTTCCCGGGCCAAAAGCAGATCCAGATGGGCTTTGAGCGCATGCAAATATAGCACATCCGAGGCCGCATAATGCTGCTGTTCCGGTGTCAGACTATCAGCCCCCCAATCGCTGGATTGTTCTTCCTTGTTCAAGGTCACCCCAAGCAAATCCCGACAGAGGGATTTCAGCGAATGGGAACTGGTGTTGGTCCGGCACAGCTTTGAGGCAATCTTGGTGCAATAGACAGGGGTCAGATCGACGCCGAGCCAAGCCTTCAGGGACGCCATATCAAAGCGGCCATAATGCATGATCTTCACGCAAGCCGGATCGGCCATCACGGCAACCAGATTGGGGGCGTTATAGCCAAAGGCCCCACCGACCTTGACCAGATGGCAGACCCCATCGCCGCCGGAGAGCTGGACCAGACACAGCCGATCCCGGCTTAAATGCAGCCCCATGGTCTCTGTATCCACCGCCACGCCATGGGGAAAGCGCACATCCGCAGGCAAATCGCCTTCATGGAAGCGGATATCCGGTTGACCTGAGCTGAAAAACGCAGTGGGGGACATGATCAGCGCCATCTAGGGGTGTTACCGACCCGTTCCAGACCGCAGGCCCCCACCCGAAACCGGTGATGAGGTCCCGTCAGCCTGAGCCAAGGATCGGCCCGAGACCAGCGGACGAAGCCGAAAGCGCTGCTATCAGAAGCACTTGCAGGACCCCCGTCCGAGATCGGGATTGTGGAACAGCGCTGAGGGCCATGCAAGACCTATTCACTGCGAATAGCTTTGGAACAGGGGAACGGGCTTTAGGACCCGGTCGAGAGCGTTCGACGCCCCAGGATGATCGGACTTGCCGGTTAGGTGGCGGTGAATTGGCGAAAGCCTGGCAGGAGACGCTCGAAGAGCGGGCTGGTGGCCCGGTCGAGAGCGTTCGACGCCCCAGGGTGACGCCAATTCACCGCCAAAAGGGGGTCAGGTGAGATCGTCCCAAAATTCCTTAACCTTATCGAAGAAGCTTTGCGATTCCGGCTGGTGACCGCCGCCTTCGCCGTCACCGGCGGCCTCAAACTCCTTTAACAGCTCTTTTTGCCGCTTGGTCAAATTCACCGGCGTTTCCACACTGGCCAGAATGAACATATCGCCTCGGGTCGGGCTGCGCAGGACGCTCATCCCCTTGCCCCGCAAGCGGAATTGATTGCCCGTTTGGGTTCCTTCCGGGATCGTAACTTTGGCTTTGCCGCCATCAATGGTCGGCACTTCCAAGCTGCCGCCCAGGCTGGCGGTGATCATCGAGATCGGCACCTTGCAATGGATGTTGGCGCCATCGCGTTGGAACAGGCGGTGTGGCCCGACGGAGAGGAAAATGTAGAGATCCCCCGCCGGAGCCCCACGCAGCCCGGCTTCGCCTTCGCCGGACAGCCGGATCCGGGTGCCGTCTTCGACACCGGCTGGGATGCCGACTTCCAAGCTCTTGTCTTTGCGAAGGCGACCGGACCCACCGCAATCGCCGCAGGGGTCTTTGATCACCTTGCCATGGCCGTGACAGGCCGGGCAGGAGCGTTCAATGGTGAAAAAGCCTTGCTGGGAGCGGACTTTGCCCATGCCGTTACAGGTATTGCAGGTCTCGGGCTGGCCGCCATCGCGCACCCCGGTGCCTTTACAACTGTCACAGCCCACCGACGTTGGCACATCGATGGTGGTTTTTTTGCCGGCAAAGGCCTCCTCAAGCGAGATTTCCATATTGTAGCGCAGATCGGCCCCACGCAGGGAGGAGGGTCCACCCCCGCCGCCCCGGCGACCGCCACCCATGAAGTCACCAAAGACTTCATCAAAAATATCGGCAAATGAACCGCCTGCGAAACCAAAATCAGAAAACCCGCCGCGTCCGCCACCAGGGCCGCCTTGCTCAAAGGCCGCATGACCGTAACGATCATAGGCGGAGCGTTTTTGGTCGTCTTTCAGGACCTCATAGGCCTCGCCGACTTCGCGGAATTTGGCTTCCGCCTCGGCACTGTCCGGATTGCGGTCCGGGTGATATTGCATGGCGAGCTTGCGATAGGCCCGCTTTAAGGTATCCGCGTCCGCATCCTTGCCGACGCCCAGCACTTCATAATAATCGCGCTTGCTCATCACATACGGCCCCGTTTGTCACGCAGGCGAAACAGACAATCCCAGCCTGGATCCTGCCCAAGCCGGAAGGCGGGACCGTTTCCGATCCCGCCCTGATTGTCCTGGCAGTTGGTCAAAATTACGAGGACTTCTTCTCGTCGACTTCCTCAAACTCGGCATCAACCACCGAGTCATCGGTCGGGGCGTCAGAGGTCGGCTCCGCCGGGTCTGCTTCCGGCGCGGCCCCTTCGGCCTCTTGGGCTTGCTTATAGACCGCTTCACCAAGCTTCATGGCCGACTGCATCAGCGCCTCGGTCTTGGCTTTGATGTCGTCCAGATCCTCGGTGCCCATGGCGGTCTTCAGGGCTTCCAGGTCGCCTTCCACCGCCTTGCGGTCGGCTTCGTCTACCTTGTCGCCAACCTCGGACAGGGTCTTTTCGGTGCTGTGGACCAGACCATCGGCTTGGTTCTTGGCTTCCACCAGTTCCTTGCGCAGCTTGTCAGCTTCCGCATTGGCTTCGGCATCCTGGACCATGCGGTCAATGTCACTATCAGACAAACCACCCGAGGCTTGGATCCGGATGACCTGCTCCTTGCCAGTCGCCTTGTCCTTGGCGCTGACATTGACAATGCCATTGGCATCGATATCGAAGGTGACTTCGATCTGCGGCATGCCGCGCGGGGCCGAGGGGATGCCGACCAAGTCGAACTGACCCAGCAGCTTGTTGTCCGCCGCCATTTCCCGCTCGCCCTGGAACACTCGGATCGTCACCGCCGTTTGATTGTCTTCGGCGGTGGAGAACACCTGACTCTTACGGGTCGGGATGGTGGTGTTGCGGTCGATCAGGCGGGTGAACACACCGCCCAGGGTCTCAATGCCCAGGGACAGCGGGGTCACATCCAGCAGCAGGACGTCCTTGACGTCGCCTTTCAGCACACCGCCCTGAATGGCAGCGCCCATGGCGACCACTTCATCCGGGTTCACACCCTTATGGGGTTCCCGGCCAAAGAAGGCCTTCACGGTTTCCTGGACCTTGGGCATGCGAGTCATGCCGCCGACCAGGATCACCTCGTCCACTTCGCCAGCCTTCAGACCGGCATCGGACAGCGCCTTGCGGCAGGGCTCGATGGTGCGCTGGATCAGCTCGTCAACCAGGGCTTCCAGCTTGGAGCGGGTCACCTTGATGTTCAGGTGCTTCGGCCCGGAGGCATCGGCAGTGATGAAGGGCAGGTTGACCTCGGTCTGCATCGAGGAGGACAGCTCGATCTTGGCCTTTTCAGCGGCTTCTTTCAGGCGCTGCAGGGCCAGACGGTCGCCGCGCAGGTCGATGCCCTGCTCCTTTTTGAACTCATCGGCCAAATAATCGATGATCCGGGCGTCGAAATCTTCCCCGCCCAGGAAGGTATCACCATTGGTGGACTTCACTTCGAAGACGCCATCGCCGATTTCCAGGATGGAGACGTCGAAGGTGCCGCCGCCGAGGTCAAACACGGCAATGGTGCCGGCGGCTTTTTTGTCCATGCCATAGGCCAGGGCAGCGGCGGTCGGCTCGTTGATGATCCGCAACACTTCCAGACCGGCAATCTTCCCGGCATCCTTGGTGGCTTGGCGCTGGCTGTCGTTGAAATAGGCCGGAACGGTGATCACGGCCTGGGCCACCGTGCTGCCCAAATGGGCTTCGGCGGTTTCCTTCATCTTTTGCAGGATGAAGGCGGCAATCTGGCTCGGGGCGTATTTTTCGCCCCGGCTGGCCACCCAGGCATCACCATTGTCGCCCTTGACGATTTCATAGGGCACAAGATCCTTGTCCTTGGCCACCGCCGGATCCGTGTAGGGGCGGCCAATCAGACGCTTGATGGCGAACAGGGTGTTTTCCGGGTTGGTGACGGCCTGGCGCTTGGCCGGTTGGCCCACCAGACGCTCGCCGCTATCGGCAAAGGCCACCATTGAGGGGGTCGTGCGCGCCCCTTCGGCGTTTTCGATCACTCGGGAATCCTTGCCGTCCATCACGGCGATACAAGAATTGGTGGTCCCGAGGTCAATCCCGATGACTTTACTCATGGTTCACAGGCTCCATTTTGGCAGACCTTCCGCGACCCTATTGTTGTCGGCATCACGGCGATCCCCGGAGGCGGGTGATTCAAAGGTCCTGTTTGACGGTACTTTTCCGGTTCCAGTACGCCTAAGATTTAGGCATTCTGACGTCTCCGGCCTGATATGGGACAAGGAAACCCGTCCCGCAATGTGTTGGCAGGGGTCGGCAATGCCATGGGCTTAGAGGGGATCCGTTGAAACACCACCGGATATCCCTGAGGCCACATGGCCATTGAACCAGAAACCGGGCGGATGTTAGCACTCCGGGTGGGGGACTGCCAAGGGGGCGATAAGGCTTTTGCAAAATCCGCAAGAGACAACCGCCCAAAACCATTTAAGTGTTTGTTTTCTTTGGGGGAAGAGCAATGATCAAATACAGCTTGGCCTGCGATGAGGGCCATGTGTTCGATGAATGGTTTGATAATATGGCCGACTATGACCAAAAGGCCGCCGCCGGAGAGTTGGTGTGCCCGGTCTGTGGCGGAATCAAAATCCAAAAAAGTTTGATGGCACCGAATATTGGGGCGAGCAAAGCCGCCGCAACCCCCGCCGCACCGCCCTGTGGTGCCCCGGCCTGCGGCTCGGGCATGTGCCCGTCCATGATGGCCTGAGAAAACCCCGGCGCGCCCGCCCATGATCCTGTCGGCCAGCTATCGCACCGATATCCCGGCCTTCCATGGGGCGTGGTTTGCACAAAGGCTGGCCGCCGGGTTCGCGGTGGTGGCCAATCCCTATGGCGGCCGCCCCAGCCGGATCGATTTGACACCGCGTTCCGGCCCCCAAGCTAAAGAGGGCGCGGTCGATGGCTATGTGTTCTGGACCCGCAACGCCAAACCCTTTTTGCCGGTGTTGGACCAGCTGGCGGGCCAAGGGGTTCCCTTTGTCGTGCAATACACGGTGCTCGGCTATCCGAGCGCCTTGGATGGCAGCACCCCCTCTGCGGACCACGCCATCGCCGTGATCCAGGAGCTGTCCAACCGCTATGGCCGTGACAGCGTGGTGTGGCGCTATGACCCGGTGGTGTTTTCGCAGGTCACCCCGGCCGAAACCCACCGCCAGAGCGTCGCCCAACTGGCCAGAGCCCTGAAAGGGGCGGTCAACGAAGTGGTGTTTTCGGTCCTGCAGCCCTATTGCAAAACCACACGCAATCTGGCCAAAACCGGCATCCCCTGGTGGGATCCAGAGCCTAAGGAAAAAACCGCTTTGATTGCCGAGTTGGGCCAGTTGGCCGCTCAGGAGGGGGACCTGACCCCCAGCCTCTGTGCTCAACCAGATCTGTTGCCGCCGGATTTTCGCGACGCAGCCTGCATCGATGCGGAGCGCTTGTCCCGCGTCGCCGGGCAGTTGATCCCGGCCCGGCGCGATCCGCACCGCAAAACCTGCCGCTGTGCCCAATCCCGAGACCTCGGGGCCTATGACAGCTGTGCCCATGGCTGCGTCTATTGCTATGCCAATGCCTCGCCCGCCGCCGGGCAGCGCGGCGTGGCCAAGGCGACCGCAGACACCGAAAGCCTATTGCCGCTGCCAAAAAAAGCCCCCGCCAAAGCGGCGGTCCACCAAGGGACATTGCTCTGATATGCCCAGCCTGATCCTGACCGAGGCCGATCTGGCCCGCCTGTCCGAGGCCTGCCGCCGGGAAATCTTCGCCCTGTTTGACGGCAAAACCGAGGCCACAGGGGAGGCGGAAGACACTGGACCTAAGACCAGCCAGCAACCGCCCATCGAGATCACCGGACGCTGGGCCCGCAGCTTGCTAAAAGCCTGCTCCGCAGACGCCGCAACGGTGATCGGCTATGCGGTCACCCAGCCCGAGGCCGGGTTTGCGCTCAAAGATCTGGAAAAAAGCCTGGGCCTGCCGTCCCGCAGCCTGGCCAAGGCCTGGACGGAGATCGAACGGCTTGGCCATGCGGCCACCGATCAAACCGCCGCCCCGGTCATTGCCTGGAGCCACAATGCGCAAGCCGGGAAGACGGGCCGGATGGCCAGCGCCACCCGCACCGCCTTTCGCCAGATCCTGGGTGTGGACCGGGGCTAAGGTAGCGTTCGACACAAACGGCACTTTGGCTGCACCAAAACGCTTTAGTCCACGTTTTGACTTCGTCAAAACGCTTTAGACTGTTCGATCAACGCCTTCGCTGGCGGCTTCCGGGGCCGCAGGCTCTTCGCGTTTCGGCCCACCCCTGGACACCACCACCATGGCCGCGCGCAGCAGACGGCCCTGGATCACATAGCCATCTTGATAGACCTGGATCACGGTCCCGGCGGGCACGGCGGTGTTTTCCACTTCCTGCACCGCTTGGTGGAAATTGGGGTCAAACGGCTGGTTCAGGCTGTCAACCCGGGTCACCCCATGGCCAGACAAGGCCTTTTGCAGCTCCTGCTCGGTCATTTCAACGCCGACGGCCAGATTGTTCAGCGCCGGATTGGCTTGGCGTTCCTGGGGCGGAGCCGCAAGCAGGGCCCGTTGCAGATTGTCCGCCACCCCCAGCAGGCTTTTGGCGAAATTGGACACGGCGAATTTGCTGTTATCCTCGATTCGCTTGTCCGCCATCCGCTTGGCATTCTGGGCATCGGCCAGAGAGCGCAAATATTCCGCCTTGAACTTGTCGCGCTCTTCCTCGATCAGCCGCAGCTGCTCCTGCAGGGCCGCAACCAGATCCGGCCCGTCATCGACCGGCTCGTCCATGGGCTCGGCAGCCGCCTCCATCGCCATGTCCCGATAGGCATCGGCCTCGGCATCGGCAGCGAACAGCTCCTCCGGCGGGGTCTGGTTGTCGGGTCTGGGGGGATCCATGCTTTGGGTCATGGGGGGCTCTACTCCGTGCTTGCAATGGCCTTTGGGCGCGCTGTCCAGCGGGAATATCCGGTCGCAAAGCAACGATCGGGACGCGCGGACCCATGCCAAGATGTCAATTTCTGCGGCTCATATGGGGTGCATACAACGCCAGTGCCGGGGTTTTTGGCAAAACCGGCTCAACCAATCAACCGGGTAATCACTTTCGAGGTGTAATCCACCAAAGGAATGATACGGCGATAATTGATCCGATTGGGTCCGATAACGCCAATGGCCCCGATGATTTCCTCGCGCCCGTTTTGATAGGGCGCGACGATCATCGAGATCCCGGACATGGAAAACAGGTCATTTTCCGCCCCGATGAAAATCTGCACCCCTTCTGCGGAATGGACCAGCTCCAGGATCCGCAAGGCCTGCTCCTTGGTCTCCAGGGTTTCAAACAGACTGCGAATGGCGCTGAGATCGTTCAAAGCGGTGACATCGGCGAGCAAATGCGATTGCCCGCGCACGATCAGCTCACCGCTTTTGTCATCGCCAGTCCAGGTGGCCAAACCGGCCTCCACCACCTTTTCCGCCAGCACATCCAACTCACCACGCTGGGTTTCCAGCTCCTTGAGGATCCGCTCGCGGACCTCCTTCAAAGTGTGGCCGGTCAGCCGGGCGTTGAGATAGTTCGACGCCTGGGTCAGGGCCGATTGCGGCAGGCCCTGGGGCACTTCAATGACCCGGTTTTCCACCAAACCGGTTTCGGAAATGGTGACCGCCAAGGCCCGGCCCGGCCCCAAAGGCACAAATTCGATATGCTTTAGGCCATGGTCATTGGACGGGGCCAGCACCAAACCGGCGCAGTGGGACAGGCCGGAGAGCACGCTGGTGGCCTCTTCCAGCATGTTTTCCAGGCTTTTGCCCGACGTCTGGCATTGGGAATCAATCCGGGCTCGCTCATCGGGGCTCAGGCCGCCCAGCTCCAACAAACCGGAGACAAACAGCCGCAAGCCTTCCTCAGTGGGCAGCCGTCCTGCGGAGGTGTGCGGGGCGTAAAGCAGGCCCATTTCCTCCAGATCAGCCATCACATTGCGGATCGTGGCCGGGGACAGGCTGACCGAAAGCTTGCGCGACAGGGTCCGGGAGCCAACGGGCTCTCCGGTTTCGACATAGGTGTCGACGATCTGGCCAAAAATGGCCCTGGAGCGTTCATCCAGCTCCGACAACCCCGTATCCCGCGGTAAGTCGACCATAGGGGTCTGCGCCTCCGGCTCCCTGATCCATCCGAAATCTAAAGTTAGGGGGAGACAAAATACCGGTCAACGCCCAGCAAAGCCCCATCGCGCCCGAAGCTTACTTGCCTCGAGGCATCCATTTGCGTATTGGCTGTAGGATCACGGATCAATACAGGGCCGCGTTGCAGCGCGCTCCGGCCTGCCATGGCGCTCTCGCCCATGGCCGCCAGCAAGAAAGGACTGCCAATGCGACCCTCCGGACGGGCTGCCAATGAACTGCGCCAAGTGATCTTGGAACCCGGCTTTGCCAAATATGCCGAGGGCTCCTGCCTGGCCCGGTTTGGCGAAACCCATGTGCTGTGCGCCGCCACCGTCGAAGAGCGCCCGCCATCCTGGATGCGCGGCCAAGGCCGGGGCTGGGTCACGGCGGAATATGGCATGCTGCCACGCTCCACCCACAGCCGCACGGATCGAGAGGCCGCACGCGGCAAACAATCCGGGCGGACCCAGGAAATCCAACGGCTGATCGGGCGGTCCTTGCGCGCCGTGGTCGACCTGCAGGGCCTGGGCGAGCGGCAAATTCGCCTGGATTGCGATGTGCTGCAAGCCGATGGCGGCACCCGGACCGCCGCCATCACCGGATCCTGGGTTGCCTTGCGATTGGCGCTGGAAAAGCTCAAATCCCAAGGCCTGATCGAGGCGATCCCGTTGATTGATAATGTCGCTGCGATCAGTTGTGGTCTTTACAACGGCGTTCCCGTACTCGATCTGGATTATCAGGAAGACAGCAATGCCGAGGCCGACGCCAATTTCGTTCTGACCGCCAGAGCCGGAATTGTCGAGATCCAAGGCACCGCCGAAAAGGACCCGTTTGATGAGGCCGCCTTCCTGGCTTTGCTGGCCCTGGCCAAGCAAGGCGTGGCCGAATTGACCGCAATACAGAATGCCGTAGTGGAGAGCGCCCTTTCATGACGTTGGACAGCCCCCAAAGCGCCGCACGTCCGTTTGATGCCCCAATGATCGTGGTCGCCAGCCACAATGCGGGGAAAGTCAAAGAAATCGGTGCCTTGCTGGCCCCTTTTAAGGTCGTTGCGCAATCCGCTGCCGCCCTGGATCTGATCGAACCGGAAGAAACCGGCAGCAGCTTCATCGAAAATGCGATCCTGAAAGCCAAAGCAGCGGCCATGGAGGCGGAACTGCCCGCTCTGGCCGATGATTCCGGCTTGGCGGTCACGGCGTTGAACGGCGAGCCGGGGATTTATTCCGCGCGCTGGGCCGGACCGGATCGGGATTTCGGCAGGGCCATGGAGCGGATCAATACCGAGCTGGGCGATCAGGCCGACCG
>JBMYTN010000009.1:0-114422 GCA_049604415.1 Rhodospirillaceae bacterium
CTGAGCTACACCCCGATCCGGGCTCCGGTTCCGCAAAGGAACTCCAAAAGCCTAGGGAAATTAGGGGATCCTTCGCCGAACGGCAAGATCCCATCGCCGACAATCCCCTTCCGCGTGCCCTATGGCGCAAAGGCAGGATGAACCACCCGATCCCCCACATCAATGGCCAGCAGGTTCGCCGTGCTGCCATTCACCTCCAACACCGCCGCTACGGGACCGTCCGACCGGATCGGGGTTTCGTCATGGGGGATCGCATTGGAATGGATCTTGGTGATAAAGCCGCGGGAATCCAAAAACAAAAGATCCAGCGGAATCAGAGTGTTCTTCATCCAAAACACCCGCTCATGCTCGCCATCCCCTTCCCATAGGAACAACATCCCCGCATCTCCGGCCAAGGCCGGGCGGTGCATCAAGCCCTGGGAGCGTTGGGCATTGGTCCGGGCGATTTCGACCACAAAAGGATGACGCCGACCATCTTCGGTCACGATCTCCAATTCCGCCGTTTCAATCGCAAGGGCCGACTGAGCCAGGGTCGCCTCCGGGGTGGCCACGGCCATGCCAAAGACCCCGCAAACCCCGAGAAACAGAGCACAAACACCGCTCCGTATGCTTCGGAGACTTTTCGATAAAATTTTATGCAAAATAACCTCCAAATTAAACCAAAGTTAAGCTTAATATTTTCCAGGACTTTTCGGGTTTTCTTCTTGTGATATTCCCCACCTTTTCTTAAGGTGTTCTTAACGGTGCTGGGCATGTTGGAGTTTTATCGCTGCACGCCATCTATGCCACCCATACAGCCCGGGCAAGGCCGGAGGACGCCCCTCGACTGCCCCCAGTTTTCCGGCCCTGATAAGCGCCGCGTGGCGGATACCCCACGCGGCGCTTTCTTTTGGCCGCAAAAGTCTTTTTCGCCCAAAGTCATGGCCGAACAATGGCAAAGGCCCCTGGTGATTGCTAAATGGGAGGGAGACGTCCCGCCGCAACCGCCAAACGCCTCCTGCTCCCGGTTCCCGTGCCCCACAGCGCCCCCCTGCCCCCGACACAATTTCCCAACCCCGACGATCCCGCGCTGAGCTTGCGGGTCGAACGGCTGGACTATGACGGCGCTCCGCTGTTCCGGGAGTTCATCCTGAAGCTGGTGCCCGGGACCTGGACCTGTATTCTCGGGCCGAGCGGCGTGGGCAAAAGCACCCTGCTGCGCATCGCCGCCGGGCTGGAGCCGGGCCAGGAACAGCATCAATTGCCTTTGCCGAGCGCTTGGATGGCGCAGTCGGACGGCCTGCTGCCTTGGGCCTCGGCCCGGAACAATGTCCTGATGGGCACAAGACTGCGCGGCAAACCCACAGATGCGGATCACAAAAAGGCCAATGACCTGCTGGACGCGGTCGGTTTGGCGGATCGCCATAATGACCGCCCGGCAGCCCTGTCCGGCGGCATGCGACAACGGGTCGCCCTGGCCCGCACCTTGATGGAAGACCGCCCGCTGGTGCTGATGGACGAGCCCTTTAGCGCGCTCGACCCCGCCAATCGGCTGCGCATGGGTGATTTGTCGGCCAAGCTGTTGACTGGACGCACGGTTGTCCTGGTCACCCATGACCCGATGGAAGCCCTGCGCCTGGGTCATCATGTGGTGGTGCTGGGCGGTCGCCCGGCGCGGATCAGCACCCAATGGAGCCCCGCAGACCCGCCCCCCCGGCGGCCTGACGCAGAGTCCGTGCAGCGCGACCATGCCAAGCTGTTGATGGAGTTGGCCCGGGCCGAGGACAGCCCCGCATGAGCCGCAACCTGGTGGAAAAGATCCTGCGCAGTTTCGGCACCTTGTTGATCCTGCTGGCATTATGGCAATTCGCCCATTGGGCCAGTGGCGGGCATCGCTATTTGCTGCCCTCCCCCGGCCAGACCTTCATCGTGCTGTTCGAGCGCCCAGAGCTGTTGATGCGCCATGCCTGGGTGACCTTCCTGGAAATCATCCTGGGTCTGATGTTGGGCACGGTCTTAGGGGCCGGGGCAGCCTTGGCGGTGGATTACTCCCGAGCCTTAAAGCGCTGGCTGTTGCCCTTGCTGGTGGTCAGCCAAGCCATCCCAGTATTCGCCATCGCCCCGGTGCTGGTGCTCTGGCTGGGCTATGGGCTGGCCAGCAAGGTGGCCATGGCGACCCTGATCATCTTTTTCCCCGTCACCGCCGCCCTGTTGGATGGCCTGCGCCGCACCGATCCGATCTGGTTGGATCTGGCCCGGTCCATGGGGGCGAGCCCCCGGGCGATCCTGTTTCAGATCCGCCTGCCCGCTGCCCTGCCCGCCTTGGCCTCCGGGATCCGGGTTGCCGCCGCCGTGGCCCCCATTGGCGCTGTGGTCGGGGAATGGGTCGGCTCGGCTCGGGGCTTGGGGCATCTGATGCTCCAGGCCAATGCCCGCATGCAGGTTGATGTGATGTTCGCCGCTCTCTTCGTATTAGCGGTGTTTTCGGTTGCACTCTATCTCAGCCTGGATACTCTCTTACGGCGCTTGATGCCCTGGCAGGCGGACAGTGCCTCTCCCGTCGGATCTTCTTCCGGCCCATCACCACAAACAAACCAATAGCGAAGGAACAGCCCAGATGGCTTTGTTTTCCCTTTCCTTTCTGCGCAAATCCGCTCTGAGTATCGGCCTAGGTCTGGCGGCAGTGGCCCCAGTGGCCGTAACCGGCGCGGGTCCCGCCGTAGCCCAGGAAGAGAAAGCGGAGATCACCGTATTGCTGGACTGGTTCCTCAATCCGGACCATGGGCCGCTGATCATTGCCCAGGAAAAGGGCTATTTCGCCGAGCAAGGCCTGGAGGTTGAGCTGATCGCCCCTGCAGACCCCAATGATCCGCCCAAGCTGGTGGCGGCCGGTCAGGCGGAAATCGCCATTTCCTACCAGCCGCAGCTGCATATTCAGATTTCCGAGGGCCTGCCTCTGGTCCGCTTTGGCACCTTGGTGGCGACGCCGCTGAACTCCTTGGTGGTGCTGGAAGATGGCCCGATCAAAGCCATCAGCGATCTGAAAGGCAAAAAGGTCGGGTTTTCGGTCGGCGGCTTTGAGGACGCCCTGCTGTCCGCCATGCTGAAAAAACATGGCCTGAGCCTGGACGACATTGAGCTGATCAATGTGAACTTCTCTCTGTCCCCGGCCCTGTTCGCCGGACAGGTCGATGCGGTGATCGGGGCCTTCCGGAACTTTGAGCTTAATCAGATGGATCTGGAGGAACGGCCCGGAACTGCCTTTTATCCCGAAGAAAATGGCGTTCCGGCCTATGACGAGCTGATCTATGTCACCAACAAGGACCTGGTCGAAGATCCGCGCCTGGGCCGCTTCTTGGCGGCGGTGGAACAGGCCACCACCTACATCATCAACCACCCGCAAGAGGCCTGGGATATTTTCCGCAAATCCGATCCGGATGTGGATGACGCCCTGAATGAGCGGGCCTGGATCGATACCCTGCCGCGCTTTGCCCTGCGTCCGGCTGCCCTGGATTATGGCCGCTATAGCCGGTTCGCCGATTTCCTAAAATCCGCCGGATTGGTGGAAAATACGCCGCCGGTGGACAGCTACACTGTGGAATTGAAAAAATAGCGGCCCTATATGGGCCTTAGGGCGTAATCTTGTTATTTCCCTAAGGGATGCCAGATATACGACTGTGCTTCTTGGGCCGGTGTCCATTGCCCGGCCCAAGGCTCCCCCATATTGACCTTTTTGCGGAGAGTCTCCTGCCGTGAAACATGCTTTGCGACTGGGAATCGTGCTGGCCGCGTTGTGGTTGCTGCTGTCCGGATATTTTGACAAGCCGCTGATCTTGGCCTTTGGGGTGATCTCCGTCGCGCTGACGGTTTATGTGACCCACCGCATGAAAATTCTGGATGCCGATACCCTGCCGCTTTGGTATGCGGCACGGGCCTATATGTACTGGCCCTGGTTGGGCGTGCAGATCGTCAAATCCAACATACGGGTCGCCCAGATCATCTTGACCCGGGGCGAAATGCCCTATTCGCCGACCCTGGCCGTGGTGCCTTCCTCCCAAAAAACCGCTTTGGGTGCGGTGATCTTCGCCAATTCCATCACCTTGACCCCAGGCACCGTGTCCATCGATGTCGGCGGCGACGGCATTCTGGTGCATGCCTTGGAACAGGCTGGGATTGATGATTTGCGCGAAGGCGAAATGAACCGCCGGGTGTCCGCCTTTGAAGGCCTGTCCTCCGAGACCATCGCGGAAGAGAACACGCCCCCTGCGGCTGAGGCAGCAGCGGATCAGAAAAAGGACAAAGCCTGATGTTCATTGGTGCAGCGCTCGGCATCATTGTGGCGATGCTGTTGGCCCTGGTCCGCGCGATCAAAGGCCCGTCGGTTTATGACCGGATCCTGGCGGCAAACATGATCGGCACCAAAACGGTGCTGTTGATCGTGGTGGTCGGCTATGTGACCGGGCGGCCGGAATTCGCCGATATCGCCATGTCCTACGCCCTGATCAACTTTGTCGGCATGATCGCGGTGATGAAGTTCCACAAATATGGTGCCTTGGCCTCCCCGCCGTCCGGCCGTGACGATCTGAAGGATCTATAGAGCCCATGGAACTGATCCTTGATATTGCTTCCATTTTTTTCCTGTTCGGGGGCGTCGGGTTTCTGTTGGTTGGGGCCTTTGGCGTCATCCGCATGCCGGATTTCTACACCCGCATGCACGCGGCAAGCCTGACCGACACCAGCGGGGCCGGGATGATCCTGATCGGGGCGATGTTCCAAACCCCCGATTTTCTCCTGTTATCAAAACTGGTCATCATCTTGCTCTTCGTCTTGCTCACCGGCCCGGTCGCCACCCATGCCTTGGCGGGCTCTGCGCTGACCAGCGGTCTGAAGCCACGGCACAGCAATGACCAAACCGACGGCCATTTCTACGGTCCGGTGTCCCATTTGCTGCGCCAGGAAATCGAGGCCGATGCGCCGAAGGCGGATGTGGATGAGGTTCTGGGCCTGACCCATGAGGAAACCGCCCACCCAGTGGCCAAGCTGCACCGCAAGGAAGGCACCGGTCCGGGCAAAGATGATCCAATGGCAGGAGGCCTGTAGAGATGGAACCCAGCCTGTTGGAACAAGACTTTGAGTATGTCCTGATCTTCGCCATGTTCGTGATGACCTGCGCGATCGCGATTTCCATGGTGCGGATGTATTCCCTGTTCGCCATGGCGATGATGACGGGGATTTTCTCCCTGTTCTGCGCCGGTTTGTTCATCATCATGGATGCGGTCGACGTGGCCTTTACCGAGGCTGCCGTCGGGGCCGGCATGTCCACGGTGCTGTTCCTGGGCACCCTGGCCCTGACCGGATCCATCGAAAAACGGGTCAAAGGGGTCGATAAACCGGCTTTGCTGCTGGTGGCCGTGGTCGGCGGCATGCTGCTTTATGGCACGTCCGACCTGCCCGACTTTGGCGACCCCGATGCGCCGATCCACCACCATGTGGGCAACCGCTATGTCCAGGTCTCCGAGGCCGAGGTCGGTCCGCCCAATATTGTGACCAGCGTGCTGGCGGCCTATCGAAGCTATGACACCATGGGCGAGGTTGCGGTGATCTTCACCGCTGGACTGGGCGTGGTGATCCTGCTGGGTGGGTCACAGCGCTTCGCCCGCACCCGCTATAAGCCCGATGAAGAGGGCGATGAGAACCCCACCGCCCTGCAAGCCGCAGACATAGACGGCGCGGCTGGAGAGGCCGAAGGCGTGCAAACGGCGCAAGCGACGCCCGAGGGCGGTCCCACGCCGGGTAAGGAGACGACCTGATGAAGGCGCATTCCGTACTCCGCACCTCTTCCAAAGTTCTGATCCCGCCGATCATGCTCTTTGGCCTATATGTGCAGTTCCATGGCGATTTCGGTCCCGGCGGCGGATTCCAGGCCGGGGTGCTGTTTGCTGTGGCCTTCATCCTCTATTCCCTGGTGATTGGCTTTGATAAGGCCCGCCGGGTTGCGCCGCCGGGGGTGATGCTCAGCCTGAGCGCTGTGGGTTTGATGATCTATGTTGGCACCGGCTTTGTGACCATGTTCTTAGGCGCCAATTTCCTCGATTACGACGTCTTGGCGTCGAACCATATCAGTGCCCAGCATTACGGCATCATCGCCGTGGAAGTTGGGGTCGGGGTGGCCGTGGCCACGGTCATGATTGGCGTGTTTTTCGCCTTTGCCGGGCGGGGGAGATAGCGCCATGGAAACAATTGGGAATGTCTTCCCCTATTGGTTCGCCGTCCTGCTGTTTTGCATCGGGCTTTATGTGGTGATCAGCCGCCATAATCTGATCAAAAAGATTGTCGGCCTGACCGTGTTCCAGGCTGCCGTGTTCCTGCTTTACATCTCGTTCAGCTATGTGGAGGGCGGCACCGCTCCGATCCTGGGCGAAGGCTATGAACTTTATGCCAATCCCCTGCCCTCAGTGCTGATCCTGACGGCCATCGTTGTCGGCATTTCCGGCACCGCCATGGGCTTGGCCCTGACCATTCGGATCCGGGAAGAATATGGCACCATTGAAGAAGATGAGTTGATCGAAATGGATCGGAAGACGCGCTGATGACAACGGAAGCCCTGCCCGTTGCCACGTCACAGGTTCCGGCCCTGCTGATCGTGGTTCCTTTGATGGCCGCGCCGCTGGTCATCCTGTTGCGCAAATGGCCAACCCTCTGTTGGGCGCTGACCACTTTGGTCTGCGGCGGCTGCGCGATTTATGCCTTTAAACTCTTGCTTTGGGTCCGTGCCGACGGGCCAATCAACTACTTCATGGGCAATTGGCCCGCCCCCTGGGGCATTGAGCTGCGGGTGGATTTGCTCTCGGCCCTGGTCCTGGTGCTGGTGGCGGGGATCGGCTTTATCGTCTCGGTCTACGCCAAAGCCAGCGTCGAAAAAGAGTTCAAACAGGAAAAACAGCCGCTGTTTTACACGCTGTTTTTGCTCTGTTTGGCCGGGCTGCTGGGGATCACCATTTCCGGGGACGCCTTTAACGTCTTCGTGTTCTTGGAAATTTCCTCCCTGGCCACCTATGCCCTGATCGCCATGGGGCCGGATCGCCGCGCGCTCACGGCAGCATTTCGCTACCTGATCCTGGGCACCATTGGCGCGACCTTCTATGTCATCGGCATTGGCTTCCTCTATGCCGCCACCGGCACTTTGAACATGACCGATCTGGCCGGGCGGTTGCCGGACATGGCCGATCAGCGCTCGGTGATCACCGGGATCGCCTTCATCGCCATCGGCCTGGCCATGAAGGCTGCGGTGTTCCCGATGCATAAATGGTTGCCGCCCGCCTATACCTATGCGCCCTCTGTCATCTCGACCTTCCTGGCCGCAACAGCGA
This sequence comes from Rhodospirillaceae bacterium, assembly GCA_049604415.1. GTDB lineage: Bacteria > Pseudomonadota > Alphaproteobacteria > Rhodospirillales > Rhodospirillaceae > JBMYTN01. Next base: position 7,350 of record JBMYTN010000009.1, read on the forward strand.
CCAAGGTCGCGCTTTATGCCTTTATCCGGATGTTCCTGACCGTGCTGGGTCCCATCGAGGCCTTCCAGTCCCAAGGCGGCTTTTTCAGCCCGGCGGAACTGCTGGCGGTGTTGGCCTTTGCCGGGATGTTCAGCGCCTCGATCTCCGCGATCTTCCAATATAACGCCAAGCGTTTGCTGGCTTATTCCTCCATCGGTCAAGTGGGCTATATGCTGCTGGGGCTGTCCTTCTTCTCCGTCATTGGGCTGTCGGCGACCATTGTCCACCTATTCAACCATGGTGTGATGAAGGCGGCCCTGTTTATGGCCTTGGGCTGTGTGTTCTATCGCATCGGCTCGGTGCGGATCCGGGACATGGCCGGGTTGGGCAAAACCATGCCGCTGACCATGGCCGCTTTCGTCACGGCGGGCCTGAGCCTGATCGGTGTGCCCGCGACCGCTGGATTTGTTGGCAAATGGCAGCTGGTGCTGGCCAGCTTTGAGCATGGCTGGTGGTGGGCCGCCCTGTTGATCGGTCTAGCCTCCCTGCTGGCGGTGATCTATGTCTGGAAGGTGGTCGAGGCAGCCTATTTCACGGTGCCAGCCGATGACGCCCCCTCGCGCACCGCCACCGAAGCACCGTTGTTCATGTTGATCCCGCTGTTGATCATGGCGGTGGCCAATATCTATTTCGGCCTGCAAACCGATCTGAGCCTGGGCACGGCCCAAGAAGCGGCGGCCTATTTGCTCGATCCATCCCATGGGGTGCTCGACCCTGCGACCCTGCCCGCCATTGATTACAAACCCGGCGGCAGTACGGCCATCTTGGGAGGGCAGCACTGATGGAAACCCCTGCCCTGCTCTGGCTTGTCCTGACCCCGCTGTTTGGCGCTGTTGCCATTGCCCTGTTGGGCCGTTGGCCCAATCTGCGTGAAGGGGCCACCCTACTGACGGCGGTTGCCCTGTTCCTGCAGGTGATCCCCTTCGCCCCCGAGGTGCTGGACGGAGCCCGGCCTACCTTGACCGTGTTCCCAGTGATGAAGGGTGTGCCGCTCGCCTTCACCTTGGAACCGCTGGGCATGCTGTTCGCGCTGATCGCCAGTTTCCTCTGGATCATCGCCTCGGTTTATTCCATCGGCTATATGCGCGGGAACAATGAGAAGAACCAGACCCGGTTCTATGTCTGCTTCGCCCTGGCCATTGCCTTCACCATGGGCATTGCGCTGGCGGGCAATCTGTTCACCCTGTTCCTGTTCTACGAAGCGCTGACCCTGTCGACCTATCCGCTGGTCACCCACAAAGGCGATAAAGCGGCCCTGCAAGGCGGTCGGGTCTATCTGGGGATCCTGATTTCCACCTCCATCGGCTTCCTGCTGATCGGCATTCTGTGGACCTATAGCCTGACCGGCACCTTGGACTTTACCGAGGGCGGTATTCTTGAAGGCCATGCCTCGGGCAGTGTGGTGGTCATCCTGACCTTGCTGTTCATGTATGGTATCGGTAAAGCGGCCCTGATGCCGATCCACCGCTGGCTGCCTGCGGCCATGGTCGCCCCGACCCCGGTCTCCGCCTTGCTCCACGCCGTGGCGGTGGTGAAAGCCGGCGTGTTCGCGGTGGTCAAGGTCATCGTCTATATCTTCGGGCTCGATCTGCTCAATGGTACCGGCGGGACCGACTGGCTGCTCTATGTGGCCGGGTTTACGGTGATTGCGGCCTCCTTGGTTGCTCTGCGCCAGGACAATCTGAAGCGGCGGCTGGCCTATTCCACGGTGTCACAGCTGTCCTATGTCATCCTGGCGGCGGCGATCCTGGCCCCGCTGTCCATCGCCGGGGCGGCCCTGCATATCGCCGCCCATGCCTTTGGCAAGATCACCTTGTTTTTTGCTGCTGGCTCGATCTACACCGCTGCCCATAAAACCAATGTCAGCCAGCTGGATGGCATTGGCAGGCGCATGCCCTACACCATGGCTGCCTTTGCCATCGGTGCTTTGTCGATGATCGGCGTGCCGCCCACGGTCGGCTTTCTGTCGAAATGGCTGATGCTGTCCGCCGCCTTTGACACCCAAACCTGGTTTGCCATTGCCATCATGGTCGGTTCAACGATCCTGAATGCCGCCTATTTCCTGCCCATCGTCTATGCCGCCTTCCTGAAACCGGAAAAGGCTCCGGAGCATGGGGATGGGCATCATGACGCCCATGACCATGGCGAAGCGCCACTGCCCATTGTGCTGGCCCTCTGTGTGACGGCCTTTGGCACCGTGTTGTTGTTCTTCCTGCCCGATCTGCCGCTCGGCCTGGCCGATGATCTGGCTGCGATTGCCGAGGGAACCCAGCCATGAGCGAGACCCAAACCGCTCCCGAGACCAAATCCGTTCCCGACTTTAGCGCCAATCGCTTGAGCCTGCCGTCCAACAACGTGCCCATGGCGCTGCCAGACGAGCCCCCGGCCCTGTTTGACCGCCCGGAGATACAGAAGAAGCTGACCCTGGGGGCCATCGCCCTGGTGGTGTTGGTGTTCCTGTCCGGCTTCCTGGTCAGCAAGCAGCCGCATTTCGGTATTGATGGCATTCCCGGCTTCTATAGTTGGTTCGGGTTCTTAGCCCCGATCGGCATTGTCATTGCCGCCAAGCTCTGGGGGCTGGTGGCCCGCCGGAATGAAGGCTTCTATGACGAACCGGACCAAGACGGAGGGACCAAGGCATGAGCGCGGTGTCCCTGCCCCCGGCCCTGCTGCTGATCATTGGCGGCCTGCTGCTGCCTTTCCTGCCCGCCCGGGCCCGTCCGGTGGTGTCGATCATGTTGCCGCTGGCCACCTTATGGGCGGTCTGGGCGATCCCCGATGGACCATCCCTGGTCCTGAGCTTCCTCGATCGCTATGCCCTGGAGCCGGTTGAGGCCGACGCGGTCGGACGGGTCTTCGCCACTGTCTTCGCCCTGGCTGGCCTCGGCGGCGTGGTCTTTGGCTTCAGCCGGGCCGAGAGCAAAGAAACCGCTGCCGCCCTGGTTTATTGCGGCGGAGCCATTGGCTGCTGCTTTGCCGGTGATTGGATCACCCTGTTCATTTTCTGGGAGCTGATGGCCCTGGCCTCGACCCTGGTGATCTGGAGTTCCGACCAGCCCGGTGCGGCCAAGGCGGGATTCCGCTATATCCTGCTGCACCTGCTGGGCGGCGTGATCCTAATGGCCGGGATCACCGGGCAAGTGGTTCAGACCGGGACCACGGATCTGGTCGCCCTGGAGCTGGGCAGCGTTGCCTCTTGGCTGATTCTGGTCGGGCTGCTGATCAATGCGGGTGCGCCGCCGTTCTGCGCCTGGGTTGCTGATGCCTATCCCGAGGGCTCAGTGTTCGGCACTGTGTTCCTTTCCGCCTTCACCACCAAAACCGCCGTGCTGCTGCTTTGGCGCGCCTTCCCAGGTACGGAGATCCTGATCGCCATCGGTGTCTTCATGGTGATCTATGGCATCATCTATGCCTTGTTGGAAAACGACATCCGGCGGCTGCTGTCCTTTTCGATCATCAACCAGGTCGGCTTTATGATCGTTGGCATTGGCATTGGCACCGAGCTGGCGCTGAACGGCGCAGCGGCCCATGCCTTCGCCCATATCCTTTACAAAGCCGCCCTGCTGATGAGCGCCGGATCGGTGATGTATATGACCGGCGGTTTGCGCAAGGCCACCGAGCTGGGCGGGCTGTATCGCTCCATGCCGATCACGGCGACCTGCGGCATTATCGGGGCCTTGGCGATCTCGTCCTTCCCCTTCACCAGCGGTTTTGTCTCCAAAACCATGATCACGGCGGCGACTGCGGATGCACATCTGCTGACCGCGTGGCTGTTCCTGGAGGCCGCCTCGGCCTGCGCCTTCCTCTATATCGGCCTGAAATTCCCCTGGCTGGTGTTCTTCGGCAAGGATAGCGGCTTGCGCCCGCCGGATCCGCCCTGGCCCATGAAGGGCGCCATGATCGCCATGGCGGCGCTGTGTATCCTGATTGGCCTGTTCCCGGGCGTGCTCTACAGCATGCTGCCCTTCCCGGTCGACTACAGCCCCTATAGCGGTGCCAAAATCTCTGCCACCCTGCAGCTGCTGCTGTTTGCGGGTTTGGCCTTCTGGCTGCTGCGCCCGATCCTGCGCCGGACCCCGAAAATCACCCTGGATATGGACTGGCTCTACCGCAAACCCGGCTTGTGGCTCGGCAAGGCGATCCTGGGGGCTGCGGATGAAACCAAAGCCGGGGTCGTCACCGCTGGCATGGGTGGGATCCGCAGGCTGCTGGCCAAGCTGGAAGACACCCATGGCATGAGCGGTTCCCTGGGCCATGCCTGGAGCATCGGCGGCGTGATGACAGCTGTATTTGCCGTGATGGCGCTGTATCTGCTGAATAGTTATTTGTAGGGAAGAGTTTTTTTGTTCGGGCTCCGCCCGAACTTTGTTGCCCTCAAGCACCGGGCGGGTTTGTTTGTCGCTCGCCTTCGGCTCGCTAAGCCCTCAAGCGCCGGGCGCCTCCGGCTTGGCTTTCGCTCCGCTTTGCTTCGCGGGACCTCAACGGCCCAGTCGCAATCCTATGGATTGCTCCGGTTCCCTGAGGTGAAGGAGTTTGTTTCGTTCGGGCTGCGCCCTCACTAGGCACTCAATCGCCGGGCGGCCTCCGGCCTTGGCTTTCGCTCCGCTGCGCTACGCGGGGCCTCCCCGCCGCCGCATGGCGGCAAATGAAATAGTTTTGGACCCGAAGGGTCCAGGGCGCCAGTCGCGTTCCTATGGAACGCTCCAGTTCCCTGAGACGACCTATTTTCCAGAAAAGAAAACTCAAGCCTGGGGGGCTTCCCCCCCCTCTTCGGCGATTTGGTCGGCGAGGCCCGCCTTCACCTGACGGACGATCTCCTTATAATTCTCCACACCCTGCGCACCCTGGACCAACAAACGGCCCTGGAAGATCATCGCCGGAACACCATTGATCCCATTCTGGGTCCAAACCGCCTCCGCCGCTTTCACCGCTTCGGCAAATTGATCCCCCTCCAACACCGTCAAAGCCTCGGTCCGGTCCAACCCGGCCAGCTCCGCACAATCGGCCAACACTGCCGGATCGCTCACTTTCAAACGATCCGTAAAATAAGCCTTGAACAGCGCCATTTTCAGACGATGCGCCGCACCCTTGGTGCTCGCCCAGGCAATCAGTTGATGGGCCTGAAAAGTCGGGTAAATCCGGGTATCTTCCGCAAAATTGATCGCGAAGCCATGCTCTCCGGCCAGGGCCGTGATCGCCTCCCGAGCCTTTTGGCTGTCCTCGGGCGAGGCGTCATATTTCTCCTTCACATGCTCGCGCAGATTTTGCCCGTCAGCCTCCATCTCCGGATTGAGCTCAAAGGGGTGCCAGCGGACGATGGCGTCTTCTTCCAAATCATCCAAAGCGGCTCGGAGCTGCAAAAATCCGATCACACACCAAGGGCAAACCACATCGGAAACAATGTCGATGCGCAGATCCGGCAGGTCAGCGGAGGGCTGCTCAGTCCCCGTGGCGGCGGCGTCGGTCATGGTCAGGATTCCCTATCGTCACGAATGAGACCCCAGACTAGACCGAATAAGGAGAGATGCGGAAGGCTTATCAGTTCGCAGGCTGTGCGCCGATGGCTTCCAGGTCCTGCTGGGTCGCCTCATAAACCTGACAATTGGAAAACCCATCATTGCGGAAATGATAGGTCATGCCGTCCTGGGCCCGGCCCCTCGGGTCATAGAGGTTCCAGCCGCGCTTGGCGATCCCAGTCAGGGTCCGGCCCCGATTGTCTGCGCCGATATAGCCGATATAGAGCGCGTCCTTATGGATCTGATTGAATTCATTGCGCTGACACAGCAAGGACAGCGCCTTGTTGTGGTCGCCAACCTGCCACCAAGGCGCTGTCGACAGGCCATAACGCCGGGCCTTGTCCTGGGCCTCCGCCGGAGCCATCGGGGCGCTGAGCAAGGCCAACACCAAAGCAGCGCCCACAGTCCACAGCATGGCGCGCATCTTGGCCCGCACCGTAACACCTAGTGTGATACCCACCGTGACACGCCCAGCCCCTGCTTCTTGCCCGCCGTTCTGACCCATCAGCGTTGGTCCTTACCCTCTTGTCTTCAAGACGACGCGGACGCCGCCCCCAGCGAGGCCCCGCCGCGCTTGCCAGTGCGTATGGAAAGCCAAATCAAAGGCAAGAGTATGACAAGGCCGCTGGCATGGACCAGAATATTCCCATGCGGCCACAGGAACAGGGCCGTGGCCACCAAGAGCGCCAGACGGCCATACCACGGGATTGGCCCCTCCAGACCGCCTTGGAAGGCTCCGGCAAAGGCATAAACCCCCAACATGGAGAAGATGAAGATCTCCGCCACTTCTGCCGGGGTGCCGCCAATGAAGGAGGTATAGGCAAACAGGAAGGGCAGGATGTAGAGCCCCTTGGCCACCTTCCAGCTTTGGAAGCCGGTCTCCATGGGTTTGGTCCCGGCGATCGCCCCGGCAGCAAAGGCACAAAGCGCCACCGGCGGGGTGACATTGGAGTCCTGGGACAACCAGAAAATGATCAAATGCGACGCCAACAGCAAGCTGGCCAGCAGCGCCGCATCCAGGCTTTGATCCACAATCAGGCTGCGGAATTCCGGCGGCAGATTGGCCAACAATTCCCGGGCCTCCGCTGCGGTCATCGGACCGCCGAGCTGTGCGGCCAGATCCGGCAGCAACAGGCTGACCGTCGTGATCACATCAGCCGGGATGGTGCCCGCCACCAGCATCTCGACCAGTTCCCGTTCGACCATCAACTGGTTGATCGCCGGGGCAGAGAGCGTGGCCAGGATGATATAGCTGGCGGTCACCGGCAGCCCCATGCCCAGCACCAGGGAGGCCAATGCCACCAGGATCAAGGTGATCACCAGGCTGCCACCGGCCCAGTCCTGGATCATCAGCGAGAAGATATTGCCGATGCCGGTGGTGGCAATAACCTGGACCACAAGGCCGACGGCAACCAGCAGCACCGCCAAGGAGGCGCAATTGCGCGCACCCAAGGCCAGGGCTTCGAGAATGGCGCGCGGCCCCATGCGCTTTTTCGACAGCCAGGATGCGCCGACCACGGCCAGGATCGAGATCCCGGCGGCATAGGTCGGGGTGAAGCCATTGACCAGCAAGGCCACCAACACGGCCAGCGGCAAGAGGAAATGCCAGCCGCCTTTCAGGACCTCGCCCAGCTTCGGTCCTTCGACTTCCAGCGGCTTCAGGCCTTTGACCTTGGCCTCGATCCGCACATAGGCCGCGACCGAGAAGAAATAGACAATGGCGGGCAGCACCGAGACCCCAATGATGGTCAGATAGCTGATCTGGGTCAGGTTCTGCATCACAAAGGCCCCGGCCCCCATGATCGGTGGCATCAACTGGCCCCCGGTGCTGGCGGCGGCCTCAACCCCGGCAGCGAATTTCGGCTTATAGCCAGCCCGCTTCATCAGCGGGATGGTGATCACCCCGGTGGACACGGTGTTGGCAACCGCCGAGCCGGAGATCGAGCCCATCAGGCCTGAGCCCAAGACGGCGACAATGCCCGGCCCGCCAGCGATTTTGCCTGCCGCACATTTGGCCAAATCAATAATGAAATCCCCTGCTCCGGAGCGCAGCAAAAAGGCCCCGAACAGAATGAACATGGCGACATAGGAATAGGAGATCCGGGCGATGGGCCCGAACATGCCGTCGGTGACAAAGAAGCTGCGATATAAGACGGTCTCGGCGGTCAGGCCGGGGAAATGGAACACCCCATCGACCAAGGCCCCCCACCAAACCACATAGGACAGGGAGATGATGATCATCGCCGGGATCAACCAGCCCGTTGTCCGCCGGGTGAACTCCATGGCCAGCAACACGGCCAAGCCGGAAAAAATCCAATCCGCCGTGCTGAAATTCTGGCCCCGCTTATAGAGCGCATCCTCAAAGCCAATCAGATAGAGCGCACAGGCGATGACCAGAAGACCCAGGACGATGTCGACGCCCAAGATCAGGCGGTATTTCGGTGTGCCGACGGGCGCGTGGACCATGGGATAGGCGAGCGCGCAGATCAGCCCGAAGCCCGCAAAGTGCAAGGCGGCGAAGCGCAGCTCGGCCAGGGTTCCCCAGGTGTTTAGATAGACATGGCCCAGGGAAACGATGATGCCGAGCACAAACAGCACGCTGCCCAGCAGCCCGGTGTCTGGGCGGATAAAGGCTTGGCTTTCGCCCTTCTCGACCTGCGGATCATCGATCTCGGAGCTTGGCGTTGGTTTGGTGTCTTCGGCCATCTGCGCAGCCTCTTTGCCCAATGAAAACGGCGACACGACGAGGAAAGGTCGTGTCGCCGCAGAACGATGTCTCTGGCCGGATCAGGCCCTAAGCGGAAGATGTGATCAGTTCGCGATCAGACGCTCGGGGATTTCGATGCCCTGCTCCAGATAGAACTTGGCCGCACCCGGATGCAGCGGGGCCGGCAGACCGGCAATGGCCTTTTCGATGGCCATGGCCTTGGTGGCCGGGTGGATGTTGTTCAGGAAGGCCAGGTTTTCATAGATCGTCTTGGTGATCAGATAGACCGACTCTTCATCCGCATCCGCATGCACCCCCAGTACATTGGGTTGGGCAATGGTGTTGATGTCAGCGTTTTGGCTCGGATAGGTGCCCGCCGGGATCACGTAACGGGTCCACAGTTCCAGATCGCCATTGGCCTGGGCCATTTGCTCATCGGTGAAGTTCAAGATGGTCAGATCTTCGCCCATGGCGGCAAAGCCTTGGGTGATGGCCCCGACCGGAGCCCCTGCCGGGATGTTGAAGCCATCGATATTGCCGTTCTGCACGGCTTCAACGCTCGGGGTGTAGCCCAGATAGGCCAGTTCGAAGGTGCCATCCGGATCGATGCCCAGATTGCCCAGGATCTGACGGCCGGAACCCTCAGTGCCGGAGTTCTTCCGGCCGATGGAGAAGCCCTTGCCGGACATGGCGGCCAGATCGGAGACGGTGCCAGAGGTGGCATAATCAGAGCGGACGCCGAAATGCTCGACATTTTGCCAGAGCATGGTCACGGAGCGCAGCCATTCCTGCTTGCCTTCGGCTTCCATGGCCCCGGTGCCGGTCCAGGCCCAGCCGCCATAGAGACCTTGGAGAATGGCGAATTGGGCTTGGTTTTCCCGCAGCAGCTTGATGTTTTCGCCAGACCCAGCCGAGGTGATGGCGGACAAGGAGATCTTCTGCTTGGGCTGCAGCTTCACCTTGGTCAGGGTGGCCAGGGCCACGCCGACCGGATAATAGGTGCCGCCGGTGGTCGCGGTGGCCAGGATGAAGGATTTTTCTTCCTGGGCTTGGACCGGGGCTGCGGGGGCGGTCAGCCCGGTGGCCAGCACGCCGAGAACGGCGGCAGCACCCAGAAGGCTGCGGCGGGACAGGTAAGACGGCATGGTTTCGACACTCCCTTGTTTTGCTCGGTGTTCCAGTGCCTTGGGCCAATGCGTGAAGACCCCGGTTTCGGGGCAGCACCGGTCCCGAATTTCGTGGGAAGGGATATGGGGATGAACCCAGGGGTTTCCAGTAGAGAGACCTCCTGGACACAAAGATTGGGACACATCACATCTGAGGAGAACGGTTCATCCGTACAGAAAAGGTGTTTCGTTCAGTTTCTTCTCTTGGTTCGGACGCTTGACCATGCCCAGACTGCGCTCTGCCGCCCTATTCGTTGCTCTCACCCTTACTCTGCCCGGTACTCTGCCAAGCCTCGGTCAGGCGCAGGTTCTGGACCGTGCGATCACCATGGGCTCCACCGTCGCGCCGCTGTCCGATGCGCAAATGCTTGCCAGGATCGAGGGTGCGGATTACCTGCTGCTGGGAGAGCGCCATGACAATCCGGCCCATCACCAGCTCCAGGCCTGGGCCGTGGAAGCGCTCGGAAAAACAAGCCCTTCGCCGCCTTCGCTGATTGTTGAGATGATCCCGTTGTCCAAAGCCCGCGCCCTCGATCGCCACCTTTCTAACAATCCTGACGACGCGGCAGGTCTCGGTGCGGTGCTGAGTTGGGAAGAGCGCGGCTGGCCGGATTACGGCATGTATCAGCCGATCTTCGAAGCCGCCTTGGCCGCGAACATGGACATCAAGCCGGGCAATCTGGATCGGGGCATCACCCGGGCCTTGGTCAGGGGCGGGCTGCCCGCCCTGGCCCCGGCAGCGCGAGACCGCTTGGGCCTGTCCACCCCCCTGCCCGCTGAGCAACAACAGGCCCTAGAGGATCTGATGGCAGCCTCCCATTGCAATATGCTGCCCGAGGAAATGCTGCCTGGCATGGCCTTAGCCCAGCGCGCCCGCGATGGCTTCATGGCCCGGGCACTGATCGAGGCCCGCGAGGCCAGCGGCGGTGCCCCGGCCATTCTGATCGCCGGATCGGGCCACACACGCACCGACCGTGGCGTCGGCCAGTTGTTGCAACAATGGGATCCCGGGGCAAAGGTCCTGGCTCTGGCCTTTACCGAAGCGCTCGAGGGCACCGATGACCCGCGCGTCTATGATGAGGCCGGGGCGCACGATATCCTCTGGTTCACCGAAGGGGTGGATCGCGGCGATCCCTGCGCCGTGTTCCAAAAACAGTAACTGTCACCCCCTAACACATTTTAGTTAGGGGTCAGGACGGTTTTACCGGAAGCAGTACCAAGTATAGGCGTCCCAACGATCGCCCAGCCCCACACGCCAGCCTTGGCCGTATTGCCAGATACAGGCATCGGCCACGCTGATTTCCCACTCGCTCATGCCCGCTTGGCAGCGCCATGTGTAGGCATCCCAGCGGTCATAAACCACCGCCTGGGTGTTCGGCCCATGTTTTTGTTGGCAATACCAATGAAAATCCACCGAACGCCGGTCTGCTCGGGCGTCAGAGCTGCCAAAAAACGCCAAGCCACAGACCGAAAGGACGATGACCGCAGCGATTTGAGGAATTACACGATGGATCATGATGGCCTCGAAAAATGGTGGGAGCTTACCGCCCGGTAAAACCAAGAAGATCACCAATTTGGCGCGCCGTCCAGAACTCTGTCTCAGTCGAACAGGAAGGTGCCGATTTGCGCATTCGATCCTTTGCCCCCCCATGACGCCAGCCATGCAAAAGGCTATTGAAGAGATTACTTCTTCTTCGGCATCCAGGGCATGACATTGACCGCCTTGCCCGTATGGCTGCGCATCACCCGGGGGCGGACCACCTTTTCCACCGGCGGAGCGGCCATGGCATGGCGGGCATCCTGCTCCTCTGCGGAGACCCCACCGCCGGTATCTTCGCGGCGCTGCAACACATCAACCCGGGTCGCGCCATAAAAGGCGATCATGGCCTCCAGGCTGATCACACTGCCCGGGGCCACCCCAAGGGCCTCCGCATAGGGCGGATGCTTGGCGATCACCTTGGTTAAATGATCCGCCGAATGCACCCCAAAGCGCCGCCAAATGCCATCGAGGAACTGCACGCCCTCCGGATCGATCACCTGTTTGGTGATCCAGGGCCGTTCATTCTCATAGGCCCGATACAGATTGGGCTCCAGCGGCCCCATGGGATCGGCAACAAAAATGGCAGGCATCAGCATCCGCCCGGCCTTTGCCACCCCATAATAGGCCTGCGCCAGAAACAGCAAGCGATGCAGCTTTTGCGGCTGCAAATATTCCCCATCATTCAAAGCCCGGTCCAAAAACCACTCGGCGGCATGGAAACTGGTCGGGATCAAAGGAGGTGGCGCCATCGCAATCGGTCATCCAAGAAAACAAAACAAAATGCCCATGCCGAAGGGTTCCCCCCTAGGCCCGGAGAGCATACCCTGAGCGTTCCTCCCGCGTCACCACTCAACACCACCGGTTATGACCGACACGCCACCCCAGGCCCCCTCGCCGCCAACCGAGCCCGATCCAAAGCCGCAGCCGAAGCGCCATAAAACCGGCCGCTGGCTGCTGGGCCTTGGGCTGGGCCTGCCGCTGGGCGTTTTGGGGCTGGCTGCTGCGGTCCTCACCCTCGCGCCTACCGCCCGGCATAGCGCCACTGAAACCCTGCTGCAATTGGGGCTGGCCCGGGCCGGGATCGCCATGGACGCGGTGACGGTTACGGAAATGACCGCCTCGGCAATCACCCTTGAGGCCCCATCGGCACTGCAAGGCGGCCTGACAGCGGATCAATTGCGGATCACCTATGACCCAAGCGCGCTGTGGGAACATGGCCGAGTCGAAACCATCGCCCTGGATGGTCTGACCCTGACCGGGAGTGCCAGCCTAGAAGGCGTGGAGCTGGATCTGCTGACCGCCTTGGCCGAGGCCGGGCTGCTGGCCCAGGATCCGGGCCAAACCAGCGGTGCTGACCTCGCCCTGCCCTTTGCCGCCCTGAGCCTGACCAACACCACCCTGGCGCTGGATGGTCCCCTGGGGGCTGCCACCCTGACCGCCGATGTCAGCCTGATCCCTGATCCGGGCGGCCAAGGCGCGGATCTGACCCTCGACGGCCTGCTGAGCGGAATTGCCGATCTGGTGGTCCAGGCCGAGGCGACCTTGAGAGCGGACGGGACGCCGGAACAACTGCAGGCTCTGATTGGGGGTACGGCTGGGCCCTTAGATGTTCCAGACATAGCCTCGGACGTTCGCTTTGCCGGGGTGGCAACGATAGGCCTGACCGAAACCGGGGAAATCAGCCTGGAAACTGAAGGGCTGGATCTGACCGCAGAGGCTTTGGATCCCGCGCTATTGGCGCAAATGCCAATCCAATTGCAGGACATGCTCGTCGGGGCACCGCTGGCCTTGACCGTCACGCGCCGTGCAGACAGCAACGCCCCCTTGGTCACCACTGCGCCCGACGGCGCGTCCCTGCGTTTGGATGGCCAAGCCAGCCTGAGCATGGCCAAAGGGAGCCTGACGGCGGATCTGACCAATAGTTTGGTGCCCTTGGACGGCTCTGTCCTACCGCTGGGCAGCGTGGCCCTGCAAGCCGACCTAAGCAGCCTCGCGCTGCTCGAGATACTGCCCCATGCGGATCTGTCCGGCCCGTTGCGCCTGTCCCTGGCCGAGGATGGCGGGTTCGACCTGACCCTGGAGCCGGGTCTGACACTCGCCGGACATCCACATCCCGATATGCTGCCACCAAGCCGGATCAAAACCCTGCTCGGACTGGCGGAGGACGCGACGGACCGTTTGGCCCTACAGGTGGCGGACCAGCCCATAACCCTGCAAACCACCCTGGATCGGGACACCCTGGCCCTAAGCCCGGTCATGCTTTCAGGGGCTTTGGCGATCCGAGAGGACCAGACCGATGCACCAAGCTTGCTGTCTTTGCGCCTGGACGAGGCCCGGTTCGATCCCGCTACGGTAACCGTAAGTATTCCCGATGCGGAGGTCAGCGCCTCTCGCCTCGCTCCGGTTCCCGGCATCACCCTGGACCGACCTGTTTTGCATTTGCTGGAAGGGGCCTGGAGCCCCGAAAACCCGATCACCGGCAGCTTAACCCTGCGCAGCGGGCTGGACATTGCGCCCGATAGCCTCGCCGATCCCCTCACCCTGACCGGTGGCCAAGTGTCGGCCCAAGCCTCTGTGGCCCTGGATCCGTTGGCGCAGACCGGCACAGTCGATCTATCCGCTCTGAGCATCACAGCCGACGAGGTCACCCTATCCCCGGTGCGTTTGGACAGCCCGACCCTAACTCTGTCCGCAGAGGCCACCCGCAGCGCCCAAGCCCTGGAGATCGCCAAGCCCATGGTGCAACTGACCGCTGCGGGCGGCAGCCTAGCCGATAGCCCGCTCGACCCGCTGGATCTGAAGCTTGCCATCGAGGGCAGTGATGCGCCGATCATCGTTGCTCTGAAGCGAGACAATGCCACGGCACCTCTGGTGACCCTGCCGGAGGGGCTGACCCTGACATCGCCCCGAGTGGAGCCCTTGCGGCTGTTGAGCGAAAGCGGCGCAGTACAGGCCGAGGCCCAAGACCCGGTCCTAACCTTGGCCGGGCCTTGGCCGCCAAGCGCAGAAGCGCCTTTGGTGGCCCAGTTCAGCGCTCCCAGTCTGATCGCGGCGGGCACCCGGATAGAAACCCCGGCCCTAACGGCCCGTTTGGCCGATCCCGCCCTTGGCCCCGCCGTCACCCTTACAGGCCTGTTGCCGCGCCTGCCTGGAGAACCGGCCCGCCTGCCTGCGGCGACCAGATCCTCCCGGCCCTTGAGCCTGAGCGCCAGCCTGGAGGCCTTGGAAGAGCCTGAAGCCGAACGGCATCGGCTTCGGGGGAGCTTGAGCAGCGGCAATGGCGCGATCCGGGCCGATCTGTTGGGCCGCCTCGGCCGGGACCTGCAAACGCTCGACCTGTCCTTCCTGCTCAAGCCGGTGGTGTTTGCGCCGGGGGGGCGGCAATTGGGCGTGCTCTATGGCGGGCCGGAGCTTGATGGGCTGGTGCAGGGGGATCTGACCGGCTCCGTGGCAGCGAAGGGACAGTTTCGCTTGCGCCCGCCCCGCTCCAAAGGCAGTCCCCTGCGGCAAAGTCTGACGGTGGATCTGTTGCTGGAGGATGTGTCCGGCCAAATCGCCGATCTGGACATCACCCAGATCAATGGGGTGGTTCGATTGACCGGCTTTGATCCGCTGCGCAGCCCGGTCCAGGAGCTGGCCATAGCCGAGATCGACGCGGGCATCCCCCTGACCGGTGTGCTGGTCAACTACCAGTTTGATGGCCGAGGCAATCTCCTGGTGGACCGGGCCAGCCTGTCACTGGCCGGGGGCATGATCGCGACCGAAGGCCTGACTGTCCCCCTGCGCAGCGGCGCACCCCTCGACATTCCCCTAAGCGTCTCGGGGCTGCAACTGGCTGACTTGGCGCGCTTGACCGAGCTGGATGGGCTGCAGGCAACCGGGACACTGTCCGGCGAGATCCCGTTGCAGCTCCGGGAGGACGAGCTGTTTATCGATTTCGCCACCCTGACCTCGGACAGTCCCGGGACTTTGATTTATATCCCGCCCGCAGATCCCGAGACCATTGCGGCGGGCAATGAGGGCGTGAAGCTGTTGCTCTTGGCGGTGGATGACTTCCATTATGAGAGCCTGATCCTGACCATTGATGGTTCCCCCGATGGCGAGGTCGAAGTCGATCTGGGCATCGCCGGGGCCAATCCGGCGCTGTATGACGGCTATCCCATCGAGTTGAACCTTTCGGTAACCGGTGCGGTGATGGAGCTGGTACGCAAAAACATCCGCACCTACACCTTGCCCGGACGGATTCAGGATGCGATGGATGGGTTCTTTCAATAGGGACAATTCTCGCCATAATAGGGGGATAGAGTGTTTCTTGCCTTATCCCTTATCCCCAGGGAGCTGACCGTGACCCCAGTTCTGCCCACCCCTGCCCCTGATGCAGGGGATCCCCCCCATCGGTTCCGTTCCGCCTTGGTCTTGGGGCTGCTTGCCCTTGGTCCGGTGGCGCTGGGGGCCTGCACGCCAACCGTAAAGGTCGAGGCCCCCTCGGAGCCAATCCGCATCGACCTGAATGTGCGTATTCAGCAAGATGTGTTGATCCGGCTGGATAAGAGCGTCGAAGACCTGCATGACGCCAATCCGGATATTTTCTGATGCTGCGCGAGGACCACTCCATGACCAAAGCGCCCCGTTTGTTTGCCGCCTTTGCCCCGCTTGCCCTTGGCCTGGTCGCTCTGTTGGCGATCCCAGCCTCACCCGCCCATGCGATTTCTTTGAACGAGGCCCGCTCCGCCGGGCTGGTCTGCGAAGGCCCGGATGGTTTGATCCGCAAAACCGGCGGCGGCGGCGATGTGGACGCCCTGGTGAACGCCACCAATGCCCAGCGCATGGCGGTTTATCAAAACAGTGCCTCCAGCGAAGGCGTGCCGGTCAATCAGATCCAGGCGGTCAGCGGCGCCAAACTGCGCCAGTCCCATCGCCCTTGCTAAAGCCGCAAGCGCCGATACGGCGTTAGCGGATCCAGCCGGTGGCCAGTGCGGCGGCCCATTCCGGGCGGTTGGCCTGCTGGGCCAAGGCCACCATGCGGGTCGGATCATAGGGCACATGGCGGATGAAGGCCCGCCATGCCGCACCTTCCCCCGCTCCCACATCCCCTGCCCCGGAGACCGATTGGCGTTCCAGCACCGCATAGGCCGGGTCCGGCAGACCGGTCTGCACCACGTGGAACACCGGATGGTCATCATCATAGCCCGGGCAGCCCGCGCTGCCCGGATTGACCAGTAGACTGCCGGTTCCCAAACGCAGCACCCGTGGGATATGGGTGTGCCCGCAGAGGATCAGGGGCGCACACTCCGTGCCTGCGAGCGCGGTGATTTCGGCACCATCCCGTTGCACCACCTCCCCTTGGTCCGTGACCCGCTCCGCCCAGTAGGTCAGATCACTGTCCGGCGTGCCATGGACCATCAGCACCTCCTCGCCGAAGCGCAGCTGGGGCGGCAGAGCCCGCAACCAGTCCAGATCCGCCTCACTCAGCTGGTCAAAGGCATGGCGGTCCGAGGGTCCCATCTCCGCAGGATCTTGGCTGACCAGCCAACGGTCATGATTGCCGCGCAGACAGGGAATCTTGCGGGCGCGCAGGAGATCGAGGGTCTGTTTGGCCTGCAAAGGACCGCTGAGCAAATCCCCCAGCGCCACCACCACAGCAATGCCTTGGCGGTCAATATCGGCCAGGACAGCGGTCAGGGCATCGATATTGCCATGAATGTCGCTGATGGCGGCAAAGCGGTCAGGCATTGCGGAGATCGGGAAGTGGCCGTCGGTCATGACTGGCTCTCAAAACGACCCTGAGGGCCAGTGATGCTTAGGAGCGTTTTTGTGTTGCAATAACGGATTAGAAAATCCGATTGAAATTATTGCCGGATGGCCGTTCGCCGGTGGCGCGGGCGTCAATGGCCCGGACGGCGAATTCATAGCTGTCGGTCGCGGTCCGGCTGCGGCCCCGGCTCAGCGGCGGCGGGGTTTCGCTTTGTTGGCTTTGCAGCTCGAACATGGTTTGGCTGAAATCATTGGTCGCCAGGACATTGCCGAACTTCACCCCGTCCGACTGTTTGCCATCCGGACCGCGCTTGTTGTTCGACCGGTCAAACCGCCCGTTCAGATCGTCCTGGCGGACATTGCGGTCCTGGCTGGCAACATTGAGTGCCGCATTCAGCTCACCAATGGGATTGAAGAACTGACCGGAGCTTGCACCACGCACGTCTCCCACCCGCGACGTCGCCGCCGAGGCAAAGCCCGAAGATTGGATCGGGCCAGTCACCTTTGGTGTGGTGACGGAGGACATGGGCGCAGCTTCCTTTCTTTTGCGCGGGTTACCACTCTGATATTGGACGTCGGAGGGGTCTCCGGCAGTCCAATTCGCATCCACCTGATACCGACTGGCGCGCGAAAAACCCACCGAGTCGCTTTAACCGCCCCATCCAGGTCCGGTGTTTCCACCGGATTTGGCGCCCCTCCAAGACTGGAGCGACGGGATTGGGGCCTGACAAACGGAAGCCTGTTCAGGCTCCTACGGCACGGTCTTCATCCAAAGCATGAACTGCCTGTTCGGACGTAGACCACGCTTACTCTCTACTACTCCAAAGTATAGCTCATTTCATAGAAAAAATCTGGTCTTTCCGTGAGTCTGATCCCTTTTCCGCCAAAGGGTAAATCACGAGCCGGTGAGACGGTCGGCCCTTTCCTCCCGGAGCATATTGGGTAGAATGCCCTTCCCTTTTGTTGAGCCGCCCGTTGATCGGGCGGGCCAGACCCTGTTGGTAAGGACCTCCCCCATGGCCGTTGCTGAGAAGACCGCGACCCAGAGCCTGCGCCTGACCCTGACCTGTGCCGACCGCACCGGTTTGGTTTCCACCGTGGCCAGCGTGTTGTTCGATCTGGGGGCGGATTTGGGGGACACCTCCTTCACCATTCTGGGCTCTTCGGCGCAGCTTTCGACCGTTTTTGATATCGCCGCAGATGTGGATGTGCGGGAGATCCACAACGCCCTGGAGGCCATCGACATCCTTCAGGATGCCACCTTGCGGCTGGAAAGCACCCTGCCCGACACGACGGTGCAGAGCCCGGAAACCACGGTGACCCATCGGGTTATTGTCTCCGGCGGCGACCGGCCCGGCCTGATTGCCCGCCTGTCCGAGGGCTTTGGCGAGTTTGGCGCCAATATTGTGCGGATGGATTCCAAGCGCCTGGAAGAGGCAGAGGGCATGCGCTATGCGGTCCGTTTCGAGGTCGCCGTGCCCAAGGAACGCGAAATGGCTTGCCTCGCCACGGCCAAAAACACTGCCGAGGAGCTAGGCCTGTCTTGCACCTATGAGAGCCTTGAGCCGACGGCTTTGCCTTAAGTCAAAGCGCCGCAGACACGCATCCTCAAATCACCAGAGCCGACCCGCTGGGTTTTTGCTGCAACAGGCCCGCGACTGTCTCCAATCCCTGCCTGAGCCGGGTTTCTTCGGCCTCATGGCTGAGGCAAAGCCGAATGGCGTTCGGGGCCGCGTTTGGGACATGGGCAAAGGCGCGGCCCTCCGTCACCAACGCCCCCGCCCGCGCGCATTCGGCCACGAACACATCGGCGCGCCAGTCCGAGGGCAAGGGAAGCCATAAATGGTGCCCATCGCGGAGATCCGGCACCCACTCCGCCCCCAAACATTGCTGCGCCATGGCTTGACGTTGGGCCACAATGCGACGCTGCTGTTGGGTCAACAGGGCAGCCGTGCCGTCTGCAACCAGGCGGGTTGCGACCTCTAAGGTCATGGGCGGTGTCATCCAGACACTCATCGTGATCGCCTGTTGCACAGCCGCTTTTAACCTGCGCGGCAAAGTCAGAAACCCGACCCGCAAACCTGGGGCCACGGATTTGGACAGGCTGGTGACATAGGCTGTGTGATCGGGCGCGAACTGCACCAAAGGCGGCGGTTTGGCAGGGTGCAGTGGGCCGAACACGTCATCTTCAATCAGCAACACCCCGTATCGCTGGGCGATGGCCGCGATCTGCGTCCGCCGAGACGCCGATAAGGTCACCGTCGTCGGGGCTTGCAGGGTTGGGGTCAAGTAAAACGCCTTTGGCTTGGCCTCCTGACACCAAGCCTCAAAGGCGTCGGGCAACACCCCCGCCCCGTCCATGGCCACGGCCTTGGTTTGCAGACCGAGCGCTGCGGCCATGGCCAAAACCGGCGGATAGGTCAGCGCCTCGGTCAGCAACAAATCTCCGGGCCGCAGCACGCCGACCAGAAGGCTGTGCAGAGCATGTTGGCCGCCGATCACCGGCAGAATGTCCTCGGGCTCTGCGGTGACGCCGCAGGCCGCCAGCCAGTTCTGACCAGCCTGTTGATGGTGCAGTAGATCCTGCTCGGTTTGATAATCCAGCAAGGCGGGCAGTTGGCTGTCCTCCGCCGCCAATTGCCGAAGCACCCGCCTGACATGGGGCTCTGCCAAGCCCGGCAGAGGCAGATTGCGCGACAGATCTATCGGACCCTGGCTTGCTCGCTGCAAGCTTTCCGGCGCAGATCCAGGGACACTGGGACGGGCGGCGCGGACAAAGGTCCCGCGTCCAACTTCGCCGCGCAGCAAAGCCCGATTGACCGCTTCCGCATAGGCCCGGCTGGTGGTGTTGGCGGAAACCCCAAGCTGATAGGCCAGCTCCCGATGCGGTGGCAATTGCGTCCCATCCGCCAAGCGACCGGATGCAATGTCTTCGGCCATGGCCTCAACGATTTGCAGATATTTCGGACCAGTGCGGTTTTGCAGGTCGGGCAGCCAAATTGCCATGAGATCAATCTTCCTATTGCACTGATCAAGAGATGAATGCAATTCCCAGAGCGGTCAAGGCAAATTGAGGCATTGAGATGACCCACCCCACCCCATCCATCGGCAAAGGCATTCTGTTAGCTCTGATCTGCCTCGTTCTGCTGGGGGTGATGCCGATCATCTCCAATATGCGAAACGCCGAGATCGATGCGCTCAGCTTTGCCTTTGCGCTTTCGGCCTGGCAGGTGGTTTTTGCCTTGCCGGTTTTTGCTTGGGAGCTGCGCCAGGGACCGGTGGGTGTCTTGGCCCAATCCCAAACCCGGCAACAGCGCAGCCGGATGGTGCTGGTGGCCCTGTTCACCGGCGGCCTGTTTGGCCTTGCGACCTATCTCTATGTGCTGGGGGTGGAAAAGGCCGGTGCGGTCAATGCCGCCATTGCCATCCAAGCCTATCCCTTGTTCGCCATTCTATGGGAAACCCTGTTCCTGAAACGGCGCAAGACGGCCTTGGAGCTGGGTCTAACCCTCGGGTTAATCCTGACGCTCTATGTCCTGGGCACCGGCGGCACTGGACGCATGGAGGCCCTCTCGCCCTGGTTTCTAGTCTCTTTGGGTGTGCCGCTGCTGTGGAGCATCGCCCATGTGATCATTCGGGAGGAATTGACCAAAACGCCGATCACCCCGATCCAGGTGACCTTTTTCAGGGTTTTGCTCTCGACGCTGTTTTTGCTGATCGTCTTGGCCGTGCTCGTTCCATCCGGCCTTAGCAACGGTTTCGCCGCCCTCTTCCACGGGATCTCCGTCTTGATGGGCTTGGTCTATGTCGCCGAGCTGTTCGTCTGGTTTTATGCGGTGCGCCACATTGACGTTTCGCTGGCCAGTTCAATCACCACACCCTGGCCCGCTTTGACCATGATGCTCGCGGTCCCGTTTTTGGACGCGCGCATTGAACTCTACCAGATCGGTGCCCTGGTGGTCGTCGGCGCTTGCCTTTACGGCCTGACCTGGGCGAGCCTGAAGATAGCGCAGAGGTAAAGCGTCAGCTTCCTGAGAAGGGCTTCAAATAGACGCCCGCTCTACTCTTCCCGCACCACCCCGCGCTCGGCGCGGATCTGGCCAAAGACCCAATCCAAGCGGCCATCCGCAAGCCATTGCCCGACCGGGACCGGCATGCGGCGCGCCCAGTTCGGATGTTCATCCAAAGTGCCGGGCAGGTTGGCCTGCTCGACCTGGCCCAGCACATCTTCGATCTGGACCATCTCCAACAGGCTCGGGGTCCGGGCCAGCCAGCGATAGAGGGAAGCTGACAGATCCTTGGGCGGGGTGAAGGGATGGTCGGGGTTTTCCAGCGGCAAGCCCGCCTCGCCCAAAGTCCAGCGGATCCGAGGCCGGTCGTCGTGGCGGGCCATGCCAGCCTCATGGCGGCGGGTCTCATTGGGGAACAGGTTTAGATCCACCTTCCATTTCAGGTCATTGCCAGCCCAATAGCCCGGCAAGGTCGGCAGGTCATGGGTCGAGGCGGCCACGGCGGCCAAACGCGGCCACTCCTCTTGCGGGATCAGGGTCATGTCGTCGCGACGTTCAAACAGGAACAGCCGGTAAGACAACACCGCAGCCTCGGCGAGGCGTTCGCGGATGCCATCGGGCACGGTGCCCAGATCCTCGCCCACCACCAGGCATTGATGGCGCCAGCTCTCAATGGCCAAGACGCCAAGCAGCAAATCCAGCGGGAACATCACATAGATGCCCTCGGCCGCCGAGCGGTCGCTGGGAATGACAAACAGGCGCATCAGCCCCAAGGCATGGTCCATGCGCAACGCCCCGGCATGGCGCATATTGGCCCGGATCATCTCGATAAACGGGGCCAGACCGGCGCGCAGCAAGGCCTTCGGATCCGGCGGCGGAAAGCCCCAGGACTGGCCGAGCGCATTATGGATGTCCGGCGGCGCCCCAATGCCAAAGCCCTCCATCAGGCTGTCGCGCAAGGCCCAGGCATCAAATCCGGTGGCATCGCCACCGACCGCCAGATCGCGATAGACGCCAAGGGGCATGCCATTATTGCGCGCCCGGCTTTGGACCTGGCCCAATTGCCGGTCGGCCTCAAATTGCAGCCAGCAATAATAGGTCACCCGATCCTTATGCTTGGTGGCGAAGGTTTTGCAGGCCTTGCTGACCGGATCTTGGTACTCAGCTGGCCAGTCCTGCCAGATCCAAATCCCCTCGGCTTGATAGGTCTCCGAGAGCACCTCGAACAATGCAAAGCGCTCCAGCCGCTCGCCCATTTCGGCACGGAAGGCTTTGAAAGCCTTGCCCCGCGCCGTGCGCGCCGTGCCATGGGTTTTACGAAACACCTTATAGAGCGCCTCGAGCACCGGCCATTTCGCCGCCGCCACGGCCCGATAATTGACCAGATCCGGGGCCTCGGCTTTCAAGCCCTCAGCCAAGCCGGACACCGCCACACCGACGGCGGCCTCCTTGGCCGCAGGGCAATTGCCGAATTCCGGCACCTCATGCAAGGCGATATAGAGCGGATGCAGGAAGTAGCGCGAATTGGGTGAATAGGGGCTACGGTGGTCGGGCCGGGTTGGGAACAGGGCATGGAGTGGATTGATGCCCAAGGCCCCGCCGCCCTGCTCGGCGACCACATCAATCGCCTCGCGCAAGGCAGCGAAATCGCCCATGCCCCAATCCTTGCGCCCGCGCAGGCCATAGAGCTGCACCGCAAGACCAAAGGTCCGAGCCTCGGGCGGCGCCAAAGACGGCGGGATCCAGCAGCGGGTTGGCGCGGCGATCACATGGGCCGCCACCTCCAGCCCGCTGGCAAAGACAATGGACAGGCTGTGATAGCCCATCGGCAGAGCCACCGGCAGCGGCAGGCTGCGCCGGGTGTAGCCGTCTGGCCCCTGCTCCAGGATCGCCAGTGCCTCCGGGTCAAACGCCCCGTCGCGGAACGCGTCTTCGCCGTCGCCCTCATAGCGCAAGGTCCAGCGCCCCGGCCCGGGCCAGCTTTCGGAGCCCTCCGGCGGCAGGCATAACGCCACCGAGGACGGCTCCGCGCCATCGACATAGATCAGAACCGAGGGCTCCAGGAGGGTTTGCCAGCGCTCCAGGCGCACATGCTCCAGAACCGTCGCGTCCTGCTCCGGATCGTCGGCGGGAATGCCCAAGGTGGTCAACGCCCGGCGCACCGTTTCCTCCGGCACCGCCACCGGCACCCCATAGGCGTCCTTATAGGCGGTCAGCAGACCCGCCTCGGCCGCGAGGGAAACCAAGGCTTCTGGGAGGTTGGCATTGTGGCCGTCCTGCGGGTCAGACATGGGGGCGAGGCTCCGGTAGGCTACGGTTGGGAGAAAACAAGAAACTACGAGCCGCTCAGGCCCAACAGGCGGTTCAGCCCGGCAATGGGCAAAAGCACAGCATCGATGCCCGGTTCTTCCGGGGTCACCGCTTTGCATGCATCTTCCAGCTCTCGCAAGGCGGCCTCTGCAGTGAACAGGGTCAGCAGGCCGGTGACGGCGTCATCGCTTTGCGGCACGGATGGGCTGCCATGGGCCCCTTGGCCATAGCCGGTCAGGAAGGCTTCCAAGGATTTGGCCTCCCACTCGGTGATCACCGCCAATTGGGCCTTGCTGGCGTCTTCGGAATAGCTGGCCATTTGCCCGGCCACCGTGGCGGCGACCCGGTCAAAGGAGCGGATCATCCCGGCGACATCGCGCAAGGGGCAATGTTTGGCCCGGCGGTCGGCGAGCTTGCGCACCTTGTCGCCACCAAAGCCGGAAATGTGGAAGTCATCCTGGACCACCATGACCCGGGACAGCCGCAAATCGCCATGAACCCGGGTCTTCATCAGGTTCGGCGGGATCAAATCGGGCAGTTGCAGCAGATCCTCGACCGCCGCCCATTTCAACTCCAGCAACATGGCAATGGGGGCGGCTTTGTCTGGGGCCTCTTGTTCCAACAGCGGTCGCACCGCTTCCAGAGCCGTCCGCGCCCGGGCCGCCTGATCCTGGGCTTGGCGCACCCAGCGGGGCGGATCGGTCGGATCCAGCGGTTCCGGGGCAAAGGCCGGATTGTCCGTCGGGCTGGCCAGCACCTTATGCAATGCCCCGATCCGTTGGCCGAGAATGCCCATGCGGTGCAGGAACAGAGACAGGACCTCGTCACCATCCTCAACACCGCCCTCCTCGCTGCTGCCGCCGCCGCCACTGGGGCTGGGGGCGAGATCGGTACCTTGCAGGGCGCGATATTCCAGACGGCGCTTGAGCACATCGAGCGCATAGTCCCAGCCATCGCCCTGATTGCGGACGAAGACCTTCAGCACCGCCAAGGCCATTGGCTCGCCCTGACTGTCCTCCAGTTCCATGCTGCCCAGGATCTCAGGCACATTGGGGAACTGATGCACCTGGGTCAGATAGCGTCCGGTCTCGATCTCCGGATGGACACCACGCTCCAGGCGGCGATAGACCTTCAGCACCATGCGCTCATCCAGCAGCAAAGAGGTGTTGCTCTGCTCTCGACCCAAAGGCAGGCGGATGATCGGCCCGATATGCGGGATCTCCACATCCTCCAGGCCGCCAGCCGAGGAAAACATCAGCCGCCCGCCGCCCTGGGTGTTGAATTGCTGGCCATCGCGCATGGCCTGAACCACGGCCCAAGCATAGGTCATGCCGATCAGGGCGTCATGGAGCACTCCAACCCGGTTGAAGCGGCGCACCCGGGCCAAGGTGTAGCCGATCATGCGCGGCAGCGGATCGTCCTCCATGGTTTCCCAGGTGATGTCCAAGGGCAGCTGATAGAGAACACTCTCCTCCCTTGCCTCGACTGCCGTCTCCCCTTGTGGATCCGACTGGACATGGGCTTTGACCACGGTGACCATCCAGCCTTCCGGATTGGTGCTGTGGCCCGGCATGACCGCGCGTTCGACCATCTCGACCTCGTCCGGGCGCTGATCTTCCGCATACCAATGGTGATTGGGGATATATTCCGGCAGCACGTCATTGCGCAGGATTTCCTGGATCCCGCCCATCACCAAATTGGACCAGTCCCGGGGCATGACCAATGTGGCCAGATCCGGCAGCGGCTGGACATAGGGTTCGTGCCAATGGGGGGCTTGCACCACATCATTGAGCAGGAACCAATAAAAGCCATAGGCTGGCAGGGTCAGGAAGTAGCGCAGCTCGCCAATGGGTGGGAAGGCGCTGTTGCCCAACAGCTCCACCGGCACCCGACCGGCGAATTCAGACAGCTCCAGCTCAGCGGGTTGCGAGGCCCGGGACAGATTGGCAACGCAGAGAATGATCTCGCCATCATATTCGCGCAAATAGGCCAGGATTTTGCGGTTGCCCGGATAGAGGAAGCGCAAGGTGCCCCGGCCAAAGGCCTTGTGCTGGCGGCGCACCCCGATCAGACGGCGCATCCAGTTCAACAGGCTGGACGGGCTGCGGCTTTGGCTTTCCACATTGACGGCGGAATAGCCATAGACCGGATCCATGATCGCCGGCAGATAAAGCGAGGCCGGGTCGGCCCGGGAGAACCCGCCATTACGGTCCGGAGACCATTGCATCGGCGTGCGCACCCCATCCCGGTCGCCCAAGAATATGTTGTCACCCATGCCGAGCTCATCGCCGTAATAGACAATGGGCGTGCCCGGCAGGGACATCAGCATGGAGTTCAACAGCTCGATCTTGCGTCGGTCATTGTCCAGCAATGGGGCCAGACGGCGGCGGATGCCCACATTGATCCGCGCCCGGCTGTCGGCGGCATAAAAGCCATACATGTAATCCCGTTCCCGATCGGTGACCATTTCCAGGGTCAGCTCGTCGTGATTGCGCAGGAACACCGCCCATTGGCAGCTTTCCGGGATCGCCGGGGTCTGGCGCATGATATCGGTGATGCAATGCCGGTCTTCCTGGGCGACGGCCATATACATCCGAGGCATCACCGGGAAGTGGAAGCACATATGGCATTCATCTTCGTCGCCAAAATACTCCCGGACGTCCTCGGGCCATTGATTGGCCTCGGCCAGCAGCATCCGGCCTTCAAAATGGTCATCCATCCAGCGCCGCAGACGTTTCAGCGCCTCATGGGTTTCCGGCAGGTTTTCATTGCTGGTGCCCTCGCGGACGCAGAGATAGGGAATGGCGTCCAGCCGCAGGCCATCCACCCCCATATCGAGCCAGAACCGCATCACCCGGGTGACTTCGTCGAAGACTTTCGGGTTGTCCCAGTTCAGATCCGGCTGGTGGCTAAAGAAGCGGTGCCAATAATATTGCTCGGCCACCGGATCCCAGGCCCAGTTTGAGGTCTCCGTATCCGTAAAGATGATCCGAGTGCCCGCCAAGGCGCGGTCATCATCGCTCCAGACATAATAATCGCGATAGGCCGAGCCCTTTTTGGCCCGCCGGGCACGCTGGAACCAGGGATGCTGGTCGCTGGTGTGGTTGATCACCAGCTCGGTGATAACCTTCAGATTGCGCTTATGGGCCTCTTTGACGAAGCGGCGCACATCTTTCAGGGAGCCATAGGACGGATTGACGGCTTTGTAATCGGCAATGTCATAGCCATCATCGCGCATGGGCGAAGGATAAAACGGCAATAACCACACCGCCGTGACCCCGAGCTCCGACAGGTAATCCAGTTTTTCACTCAAACCCCGGAAGTCACCAAAGCCATCGCCATCAGAATCGAGGAAGGCTTTAATGTGCAATTGGTAGATGATCGCGTCTTTATACCAAAGCGGATCCGTCTCGCTGGCTTTGTGCGGATCGGTATTTTGCGAGGTGATCGGATCACCCATACGCGCCCCCGGGACCAAGAGTGATGAGCAAATCAGGCTGGAGTCTTGCCGGTTGACGCGCAAAGAGCGGCGATCAAGCCGTCAAATAATTGAATAGCTTAGTGGCCTGCTCGCCATTTTGCTAGGCCGTGGACCCATAAACGGGACGATTTTGGCTGCTACATTGGCTAAATCCTATCAGGCAAGGGCCGAAGAGCGGGCTGGTGGCCCGGTCAAGGTCCCTTAACGTCATAGGATGACGCCAATTTGCAGTCCTGCGGAGAGGGTGAAAACACTGGAGGAATGCGTCGGAAATTCTTGAAAATGCACCACATTTCCTGCGATTTCCCTCCTGTTCCTCCAACGTTTTCACGCCTCCCAAAATCCGTTCCGTTTATGAGTTCACGGCCTCGACCTATCCGGGCCCTGCCTACGCTTTAGGCAAGTTCGACCGCTGCGCGCTGGTTTCGCAGCTCAACAGACTCGGCTTTGCATTTGGGGAGGCCTATGAAGATACGGCAGCGTGTCCGATTGGTCCAGATCGTTATCAACATATTGTATGAAAGTCCTGAGACTCGCACAATCTGCATGACAGCCCCCCAAATATTGCCTACAGTTTATGTGTCGGTTGAACGGGAGGCACTACCTTGATGCCACTGCGTGCGCCCCTTTTGGGACCTCAGATATCGGTGGATGATCCATCCAGGATCGCTGCCGGTGTGGTCTTGCATCGGTCGTCGCAAGCCTCGCCCGGTCTCCGGCGGTATCCCCCCTTTTCGGCCCTGCTCCCCGCAGTTTGCCGCCCCGGACCTCTCCTGGCAGCACCCGCTCCTCTCACCGACTTCGCAACCGCGCCCCAGCCCTTGGGACGCGGTTTTTCGTTGCGCGGTTGTGGGGACCACCAAGCGGGACGCCGGGATGCCCGGATATCACTCCAGTCCCCGTCAGACTGCGGATCGGAAAGGGGATCCCTCCTCCAAATCAGAAGGAGTACGCGTCATGGGTAAGCGTTCGGCACGGTTGGCCCGCCAACATGAGTCCCAATCCGAGACCGGCACCGGTCGTGGTCGGGGCCAAGCGGAGTATAGTGCGCCTTTGCACCCGTTAGGGGTCGGTTGGGATCCCATCGATAACCGCCGCGACCAAAGCTATAAGCGCAAAATCCGCCCGCATAATGACAATCAGCGCCGCCTTCTGGAGGCCCTGGCCAGCTCGACCATGACCGTTGCCTTGGGCCCGGCGGGGACCGGGAAAACCTATCTGGCCATTGCCTCGGCGGTCGAGGCCCTGGAAAACGGCCAAATCGACCGCATTCTGCTCTCCCGCCCTGCCGTGGAAGCCGGGGAAAATCTGGGCTATCTGCCCGGCACTTTGGAAGACAAGCTGCTGCCCTATTTGCGGCCGCTCTATGATGCTTTGTCAGACCGGCTCGGGGCCAAGCGCCTGAAGGCCTATATCGCCGATGGCACCATCGAAATCGCCCCCATCGCCTATATGCGCGGGCGGACCCTGAACAACAGCTTTGTGGTCATCGACGAGGCCCAAAACTGCACCTATGGCCAGATCAAAATGCTGCTGACCCGGCTGGGCTGGCATTCCCGCATGGTGATCACCGGCGATCCGGATCAGTCCGATCTGTTGCCCGGTGTCTCCGGTCTGGCCGATATCGCTGACCGACTGCAGCAGATTGAGGAAATCGAGGTCATTCGCCTCACCCAGCAAGATGTGGTCCGCCACCCGCTGGTGGCCTGCATGCTGCAAATTCTCTAAAGCCAGCGAAACCGGGAGGGGGCTCTGGCCTCCTCCCCTCTTCCCGGCTCCAAAATCCTTTAAATACGCTTGGAGACCGTGGTTTTGCTGGACCAAATGGCAGAATCCCCCCATTAATAGAGGGTCAATATATAGCCTACGACACCACTGATGGCCGCTGGCACCGCAGATAACCCCTATATCTCCTATTTTCAGCAGGCACTGACGTCGCATGACCCGTCGGGCAGCCCTGGCTCAGCGCAAGATTTTGCCGATCAACTGGTGGCAAAAATTGAGGCCCGCTTGCAGGCCGAGGGTCTGCCGCAAAAAACCATCGACACCCAGGTGACCTTGGCGGAGATCGCCGCCGGTCGGGCCTTGTCTGATCTGGCCCGCCGCCCGCAGCAACAGCGGGCCACACCGCAACAGGCCCGCCAAAGCCCGCTCCGCACCCCAAATGCCGCCAACAGAGCGACGGCCAAAACAGCCCCTCAAACACGGGCAAAACCGGTTGCCAATCAAGGCGCCCGCCAAAGCCGGGACGCGGACGACATCCCGGTGCTGCGCAGTCCCGCCCTACAGAACCGCCGCCCGCGCCCCAGCCCAGCCGAGCGCGGTCGAGGCCGCCGCCGGAGACCAGCTCGCCGCGCGCCCCTCTGGCTGCGAATGCTGCTGCTTCTGTTGATCCTGGGCGGTTATGGCGGGACGGCCTATTGGTTTTTCACCCTCCCGCCTGCCACGCCGATGACGGCACCGCAAAACACGCCGCCGGTTGTTTTGGCTCTGGATCTGGTCGACCCGGATTTTGCCGGACGCCAAGCCAGCCTGCAGATCACCCCGGTCGGAGGGTCCTTGATGGGCCGGGATGGCAGCTTAAGCGAAGATCTAACCGTCATTGTTGAGGGTGGCGATCGGGGCTTGGAGCAGATTTTCCGCGCCGGGACGCCGATCAGCCCGATGCGATTTTCCATTGAGCTGATCGGCGGTGATGTGCGGACCTATCCGCTGGACCGTTATGGGGCGGCCTGGACCATTGAAGCGGCGGTGGAGGGCTCCAAGGTCGCAACCCGCCTTGTGGTCAGGGATGCCCCAGCCGACCTGCGCGTAACCTTGCAGCAAGGGGTGAATGACCCGCATCTGCCGCGCGAACAGCTGAGCATAGCGCGCGCGCCCACCAGCTTGATCTGGATTGGGGTGTTGGTCGGCTCCCTGGGGCTGGTTTGCCTCTGCGTCTTGTTGGTGAGTTGGTTTGCCATGATGCATGGCCGGATGATCGACATCAGCCTGATGATCTGGAACGCCACTTTGCTGGTTGCCATCCCGGTCTTACGCAGCATTTTGCCCGGCACCCCGCCCCTAGGCATTGCGATGGATGTATTGCTGTTCGCCTGGCTCCAAGGCCTGGCCGGGTTGAGCCTCCTTGGCTTGGGGGTTGTTTGGATTGGTCGGGGCATGGGACGTCGGTGAGCCATCCTGTTGGATCCTCGGGCTTTTCCAAGCGGCGCATCTCCGTCGTCATCACCGATATCGACAACACCTTGTTTGACTGGTTGGCGGTTTGGCATGCCTCATTTTCCGCCCTGCTCACCAAACTTGGCGAGACCAGCGGCCTGGCGGAAGACGTGCTCCTGGCGGAGATAAAAGCCGTCTTCCGGAGATATGGAACGTCGGAATTTGGCTTGCTGATCCAAGAGCTGCCGAGCTTGACCCGACAGCATCCTGGGCGAGACCTGAAAGGGCTCTATGGGGAGGCAATCGATCACTACCGGCGCGCAGGACAAAAGACCTTACGGCTTTATCCCGGGGTCTATGAGACACTGAAAACCCTGCGGCAGTGCGGCGTGTTGGTGGTTGGCTTTACCGAGAGCAAAGCCCGCTATACGGCCGCGCGCGTCAATCACTTGGATCTCGATGGGCTGCTCACCGCCGTCTATGCGCCGGGGGATCATCCGCTGGCTCTGGACCGCTATGGCGCGCCCTGGACCCAGACAGAAAAGCAACCGGCCACCAAATGGGTTGAGCGATCACACCAACTGAAAAAGCCCTACCCAGACCAACTCAAACGCATCCTGAGCGATTTTGGCGTTAAAGCGTCTGAAGCCCTCTACATCGGTGACAGCCTGTATAAGGATGTCCAGATGGCCCAAGACGCAGACGTTATTGATGTCCATGCGGCCTATGGCGCAGGCTCGCCCCAGGACCACTTTACGCTGATCTCACGGGTCACCCATTGGAGTGATGCAGAACTGGCCAAATCCCGCAATTTTGACAGTGCGGCTGTGAGGCCGAGCCTGGTCTTGGAGGAGTCCTTTTCGGAGCTCTTAGAGCATTTTGACTTCACGGCCTTTGGTGCATTTCGAGAGCCGCCAATGGGCTGTGTTCGACGTTCTTAATATTTATCAGATCATCGAGGCCGCTTTGTTGGCCCTAGGCTGCGGTTCAGCGGCAATTGTCATGGGCAGGATCCGGCCCCAATGGCTGTCTAAGGCCGGACCGGCGATCTGGAACCCGGCCTTTTGATAGGCCTTTATCGCCCGGGCATTGTCTGGATGCGGATCCGTGGCCACCACAGGCACGCCTTCCGCAAACAACATTGCCAGCCGGGCTTTGATCAAAGCCGAGCCATGACCGCCGCCCATCATATCGGGCGCGCCAATGAACTGGTCGATGCCCCGGGATCCTAGCGGCAAATGGGCGAAATAATGTCCCTCCCAGCCATGGACCGTATAGTCCTGGATATAGGCAAAGGGCCGATCACCATGACTGACGATCCATTGGCGCACCCGCCCATAATCAAGCCAGTCCGGTTCATAATCTCCATCATCATCCCACCATTGCGCCACATGGGGATTGTCCCGCCAGCCATTGATCAAAGGGAGATCGTGAAGCGTGACCGGGCGGAACGCATAAGGTCCCTGAACCACGGCCCTCACCCCTCCTCTGCCCGGTCCACCAGCAACAGGCCCACCTGCTGGCTTGCCGTGGCCCGCAGCACCGCCGCATCGCCATGGACCGATTGCATCACCGCCAAACCCCGCGTCATGGTCAGGATCACCCGCGCCGCGTCTTCTGGGGGCACTGCCAAGCGGTCCCGATGCTCCGGACGGCTCAATGCCTCGGCGATCAGAGCCTCGATCCGCAGCAGAAACGCGGCGACCCGGTCACGGACGGCGGCTTCCACGGTGGGGGCTTCCGTGGCAACCCGGGTGGTCAAACAGCCCCGGGGGTCCGAGCCTGCGGTCATGTTTTCAATCCCCGCCTCGAACAAGGCCTGCAATAGGGTCTTTGTGTCCGGCTCTGCCAAAGCGGTGCGCACAGAGGCCTCAAAGCGGGCCGCATAACGCTCATAGGCCAATAAAAACAAAGCCTCTTTGCTGCCATAGGCGTTGTAGAGGCTGCCACGCTGGACGCCGGTGGCCTGGGACAGTTCGGCCATGGAGGTCGCGCCATAACCCTGACGCCAAAACAGGGCCAAGGCCTGCTCCAGCACCACATCCTCGTCAAACTGGCGGACGCCGACCATC
The DNA here is from genome assembly GCA_049604415.1 of Rhodospirillaceae bacterium. Taxonomy (GTDB): domain Bacteria; phylum Pseudomonadota; class Alphaproteobacteria; order Rhodospirillales; family Rhodospirillaceae; genus JBMYTN01. The sequence continues at coordinate 39,104 of JBMYTN010000009.1, forward strand.
TGCGCTCCAATTCATTCTTGACAGGTGTGTCATTCTTGACGATACCGTCAAATATAAGATCAACCCCACTGCAGAGACAAAGGAAATCCGCCATGGCCGAGACCCAAAGCCCGCCGCCGCCGACCCTGGAGGATTTTCCGCACCGGACCTTTGACAAGCTGCGCTATGGCGATACGGATCGGCAGGGCCATGTGAACAACGCGATCTCGGCAACCATGTTTGAAACCGGACGGGTGGAGCTGTTGATTGCCCCAGATGTGCCTTTGCTCTCGCCGGGCTATTCCTTTGTCATCGCCAACATCACCATCGACTATATCGACGAGATCCTCTGGCCCGGCAGTGTCGAAATCGGCACCAGGGTGACCAAGATCGGGCGCAGCTCCATCGGCTTGGACCAAGGGCTGTTTCAAGAGGGGCGTTTGGTCGGCGCGGCCCGCTCAGTGATTGTCATGACCGATGAGAGCACCCGGCGCTCCCACCCCCTGCCCGACGCCGGACGGACTTATCTAGAGTCCTATTCGATCAGATAGGGCTCTGGAGCAATTCTTGATTTCGTAAAAAAACAAAGCGGAGCAATATGTTGCTCCGCTTTGCTGCTGTTCTAGCTTTGTCTGAGCTTAGCGGGTGGCGCCGATTTCCTCGATGGCCCAGATCCATTTTGCGGTGCTCTCATCCTCGTCGCTGACCTTGCCTTCCAGGGCGGGCATCAGCAGCCGGAACGGCCCCTTATCGTCCAAGGAGATCGGGGCACCGTTCATCCGGGTGACAAACAGGATGTCCTTATTGCCAAGTTCTTCGGCATAGAAGGTCACGATGTAATCGTCGATGGCTTTTAGGCGGATGCCCTCCGCCGGGTCCAGGTCGAGCATATCGATCAGATCATCGAGCAGGACGCCTTGGAAAGTCGCGGTGACATCCCAGGGGGTGGTCATGGTGGTCTCATAGGCCTGCAGCACGTCGATCTGGGAGGACGGGATCTGCTTTGGCCCGGCATTGGTCGACAGATAAAGATCCGCCGTCAGCGGGTTTTCCACGGTCCAGGCCATGCCATCCACCGGGACCAAATCGGCGGCTAGGGCCGGAGCGGTGGCGAACCCGCCCGCAACGCAGACCGTGAAAACCCCGGCAAACACCGTTTCCTTGATCCCACGCAAACCAAACATTCTGCTCTCCTTAAACAAGGCCATGAGTCGCTTCTAATGGCCCTGAAAATGGCAGTCCCGGAGGCAAAGGAAAAGGGTCATTCCACGCAATTCTTCGGCGCTGCGATATTCTTTTGATCAAAGGTTGAATATCCATTGGAAAAAAATGGGAAACAATTCCGTCATCACACTGGATTTGCCGATTTTTTTCCCTTAAGTGAGAGGCATCTGGCGTTGCAGTCCGCCTCTGGGTTCTAGGGGGAACCTGGGTCACATGGTCAGGCGGCCCCATCGCATCCCACACCACCATGCATGATTTGCGACTATGAGGACCGAGATGGGCATATTGTCAAAGGCCAATCCGAAGGCCAATTCCGACCGCCCCGGCACCGTGAGCGAAGATGAATGGCGTGAGCGCCTGAGCCCCGAGCAATATCGGGTTCTGCGCCGCCATGGCACCGAAATGGCCGGCAGCAGCCCGCTGAATTACGAAAAGCGTGCTGGCACATTCAACTGTGCCGGATGCGGCAGCCCCCTGTTCTCGTCCGAGACCAAATATGAGAGCGGCAGCGGCTGGCCGAGCTTCTGGGCTCCGTTGAGCGAGGATACGGTCGGTTCCAAAACCGACTATCTGCTGTTCTACCCGCGCACGGAAATCCATTGCGCCAATTGCGGCGGCCATTTGGGTCATGTGTTCAATGATGGCCCGCAGCCAACCGGCAAGCGCTATTGTATGAACGGTGTGGCACTGCAGTTTGAAGCCCAGGACACCCCTGCCCAAGAGGATACAGGCGCAGCGGGAAGCCCGGACTTCAAAATGGCCAAGGCCAACCGGGTCTAATTCAGCCTGAGACCACTATCCGGGGCAAAATAGGACACCTTGGCCAGATCAAAGGCCAAGGTCAGCTCCTGCCCCGCTTGCGCCCCGGTTTCCGCATGCAGCCGGGCCGTGACCTCCTTGCCGCCGAGATGGGAGACGACAAAAGTGTCGGCTCCGGCGGGCTCGACCACATCAATCCGACAAGGCGCGGTCTGCACATAGGCCCCCTGACGGTGGGTCGCCTCGGCAATGTCCTCGGGCCGCACCCCCAGCACCACATCTTCCGGCAAGGCCTGCAAACGCGGCTCCGAGAGGGTCAGCGGCGGCCCGTCGCGGCGGTCGATCTCGATCCGGATCACCCCCGCCTCCTTCCGGGTCCGCGCCGGGATCAGGTTCATGGCTGGCGAGCCCATGAAATCGGCCACAAACAGATTGGCCGGACGGTTATAAAGCTCCGCCGGGCTCCCCGCCTGCTGGATGATGCCATCCTTCATAACAACGATTTTGGTCGCCAGGGTCATGGCCTCGATCTGGTCATGGGTGACATAGACCATGGAGGCCCCCAAGGTCTGGTGCAGCTTTTTGATCTCGGTGCGCATCTCGACCCGGAGCTTGGCATCCAGATTGGACAGCGGCTCGTCAAACAGGAACAGCTTCGGATCGCGGACCAAGGCCCGGCCCATGGCCACCCGCTGACGCTGGCCGCCGGACAGCTGGCCAGGGCGGCGGTTCAGCAATTGCTCGATCTGCAGCTGCTTGGCAACCTCGGCCAATTTGGTTTCGCGCACCGCCGGATCGACGCCACGCACCTTCATGCCAAAAGTGATGTTCTTGGCCACCGACATGGTCGGATAGAGCGCATAGGACTGGAACACCATGGCGATGTCCCGATCCTTGGGCGAGACATCGGTCATATCCCGGCCACCAATATGGATTGAGCCGCCGGTGATCGGCTCCAGACCGGCAATGCAGTTCAGCAAGGTGGATTTGCCACAGCCGGACGGCCCAACCAGGACCAGGAAGTCCCCCTTCTCGATGGACACATTGATGTCCTTGAGAATGTCATGGGTGCCATAGGACTTGCGCAGATTTTGGATGTCGAGAATGGGGGCCATGATGGTCAGCCTTTCACCGATCCGGCGGTCAGCCCGCGGATGAAATATTTCCCAGCCACCACATAGACCAGAAGGGTCGGCAGGCCTGCGATGATCGCAGCGGCCATGTCGACATTATATTCCTTCACGCCAGTGGTGGAGTTGACGATGTTGTTGAGCGCGACCGTAACCGGTTGGGTTCCGGCCTGACTGAAGGACACCCCGAACAGGAAGTCGTTCCAGATCTGGGTGAACTGCCAGATCACGGTCACCATGATGATCGGCAGCGACAGCGGCAAAAAGATCGAGAAAAAGATCCGGAAAAACCCGGCACCATCGATCTTGGCCGCCTTGACCAGATCCTGTGGGATGGAGACGTAAAAATTGCGGAAAAACAGGGTGGTAAAGCCCAAGCCATAGATCACATGGACAAAGACCAGCCCGGGTATGGTTCCGGCCATGCCCGATAGTCCCAATAGCCGGGCCATGGGCAACAACACCACTTGGAACGGGATGAAGCAGCCAAACAGCAGCAGGGCGAAAATCAGATTGGAGCCCTTAAAGCGCCATTGCGCCACCACATAGCCGTTTAGCGCACCCAGCAAGGTCGAGATCAGCACCGCCGGGATCACCAAAACCACCGAGTTCCAGAAATAGGGCTGCAGGCCTTCGCATTGGATGCCGGTACAGGCCCCGGACCAGGCGGTCGCCCAGGCATCAAAGGTGATGTCGCGCGGCAGCGCCAACATCGAGCCGGTGCGGATTTCCTCCAGGCTTTTCAGCGAGGTGGTCAGCATCACAAACAGCGGCAACAGATAGTAAAGCGCGAAGACGAACAGGATGATGTAAAGCAGCCAGCGCAGCAGCAGCTTGCCAGCGCCACCCTGTCGGCCGGGCAGACCCGTTTGGGGTCCGCGCAGGGAGAACGGGGTCTCAGTCATCGCGGGACCTCAAATCCGAATAGAGATAGGGAACGACAATGGCGAAAACGACCATCATCATGACCATGGCCGAGCTGGCCGCCTGACCCAAATCCCCCCGGGAGAACGCCATGGCGTACATATAGGTGGCGGGCAAATCGGTGGCATAGCCAGGGCCACCGCCGGTCAAAGCGATGACAAGATCGAAGCTTTTGATCGCCAAATGGGCCAAAACGATGAAGGCGGACAGGAACACCGGCGCCATGGAGGGGATCAGGATCGAGGTGTAAATCCGCGTGGTCGGGATGCCATCGACCTGGGCGGCCTTGATGATCTCAGGGTCTACCGCCCTGAGGCCGGACAGGAACAGGGCCATGACAAAGCCCGAGGCCTGCCAGACCCCAGCCAGGACCACGGTGTAGATCGCCATATCGGGATCCACCAACCAGCTGAATTTGAAATTTTCAAAACCCCAGCCTTGGACCACAGCCTCGATCCCCAAACCGGGATTGAGGATCCATTTCCATGCCGTCCCGGTCACGATCAGGGACAGGGCCATGGGATAGAGATAGATGGTGCGCAGCACGCCTTCGGTGCGGATCTTCTGATCGAGCAAAATGGCCAGCAGCAGGCCGAGCCCCATGGAGATCAGGATGAACAGCGCGCCGAACAGGAACAGATTGTCCATGGCGGTGTCCCAGCGCGGGGCCGCCAGCAGGCGTTCATATTGGATCAGACCTTCGATTTCATATTTTGGCAGCAAGCGGGATTTGGTCAGGGAAATCCACGCGGTCCAACCGATAAAGCCGTAAACAAAAATCAGAATGGCGGCAAAGGACGGCGCCACCACCATTTTGGGCAAATGGCGTTCCAGCAGGCGAACCATGGCCTCCTCCTATGCAGCAGAGGCAAATGTCTTGGGGAGTGTGACACCCTCCTCCCAAGCCGGAAGAAGGGTGCCAGCACAGACAGACTGTCAGCGAGTGCCAGAGCTTAATAGGTGTTTGCCACCGCGCTGGAGAGCTGAGCCACCGCCTCGGCAGAGGACATGTCGGAGTTAAAGTGGGCGGTTACCACATCGGTGATGGCCCCGGCCTGATCGCCCCGCAGGGCCATGCCATGGGCATAGCTCGGCAGCAGGGAGCCGCCGCCGGAGCTGGCGGTCATTTCGTCAGAAGACAGACCGGCGCAGCTATCAAACTCATCAAGCGCCACATCGGTCCGGGCCGGGATCGAGCCCTTGTTCAGGTTAAACACCTTCTGGAAATTTTGCCCCATGATCAGCTTGGCCAGGAGGTTTTGACCAGCAATCTTGTCATCGCCATCGACGTTGAACATGGCGAAGCTGTCCACATTGTAGAGGAAGCCATCGCCCGGGGCAGAGGCACACAGGAAGTCCTTGCCCGGCTCCTTGCCCGCCGCAATGAATTCACCCTTGGCCCAGTCGCCCATGATCTGGAAGGCGGCCTCGCCATTGATGACCATAGAGGTGGCGAGGTTCCAGTCCCGACCCGGGAAGTTCTCATCCACATAGCCGCGCAGGGTCCGCATCTGGTCGAACACGGCGATCATGGTATCGGACTGCAAGGTGTCCTGGTCCAGATCGACAAAGGCCTTCTTGAAGAACTCCGGACCACCCAGGCTGAGCGCAACCACTTCAAAAATGGTGGCGTCCTGCCAGGCTTGGCCACCATGGGCCAGCGGGGTGATCCCAGCGGCTTGCAGGGTTTCAGCGGCCTTGTTGAACTCTTCCCAAGAGGTCGGCATGGACAGGCCATTGGCGGACAGCACCTCCGCATTGGCCCAGATCCAGTCAACCCGGTGCACATTCACTGGCGCAGCACACCAGGTGCCTTCGCATTTCATATGGGCGGCGATGGACTCCGGCAGATTGGCTGCCCAGCCTTCGGCTTCGGCCACCGCAGAAATATCGGCCAGAACGCCTTCGTCATACCATTCCTGGATCGCCGGGCCTTTCAGCTGCACCGCCGTCGGCGCATTGCCGGACAGCACGCGGGCGCGCAGAGCGGTCATGGCCGCATCGCCGCCACCGCCAGCCACCGGCATATCGGTCCAGGTGCCACCATTGTCGGCGAACTCTTTTTGCAGCACGGCGACGGATTTGGCTTCGCCACCGGAGGTCCACCAATGCAACACTTCCACTTCCGGATTGGCCTGGGCGGCCCCGGCGGCCAGCAGACAGAGGGCCGTGGTGGCGGCGAGTGCGGTTTTCTGGAACATCTGATTTCCTCCCAATTCTGATCGCTGTGTCGCGACCTCTTTTTTGATCCCAGGACCATAAACCCGGCAATTTGGTCAGGTAAATCGCTTTGCTGAGATGGTGCAGCGCAGCTTTGGTCTTTGCGTTACAGGGTGTTACATTGGCACGGCGTGGTGCAGATGCTCTCCCCCTGCCCGCCTGCGGGTTAAAAAAAGGCGCAAGCAAAAAAACCTAGAGGAAATGACCCATGTCCGTCCCCCGCTTATTGGTGGTTGATGACGATTTGGAGATGCGGGACATGTTGACCCGGTTCCTCCAGCGCCATGGCTTTTGTGTTTTGGCCGCCAGCACCCAGGCGGAGATCGAAGCCCATCTAGACGACAACCGCATCGATTTGATTTTGCTGGATGTGATGCTCGGCGATGAAAATGGCATCACCATCTGCCGGGAGCTGCGCCAAAGCCAGGATGTACCGATCATATTGGTCTCCGCCCTGTCCGCCGATCACCAACGCATGGCGGGCTATGAGGTCGGTGCCGATGATTACATCTCCAAGCCATTCAATCCCGATCTGCTGCTCGCCCGCGTCCGGGCTGTGCTGCGCCGGGGTTTGCGGGTGGCCTCCCTGACCTATCGGCGCAACACCAATCTCTATCGCTTTGCCGGTTGGACCTATGACGGCAAAAAAGACGCGGTGACCGCCCCGGGCGGGTTTCAGGTCTCCCTATCCAAGCGGGAAACCAGCCTGCTGAAGGTTTTGCTGTCCAACCCCCGGATCCCGCTGACCCGCCAGGAGATCGCCGAGACCTTGGACCGGGACCGTCCGGACCCACCGACCGAGGGCCGCCAGGACCTGAAACCGGAAGAAAGCCGAGCCATTGACGTGCTGGTGGGTCGGCTGCGCTCCAAACTGGAACCCAATCCCAAAGACCCGACCTTGCTGCGGACCGAGCGCGGCATTGGCTATGTGCTGGCCGCCGATGTGGTTTCCGAGGATCTCTGAAATCTTGCGCTCCCTGAACCCAGGACCGGTTAGCTTGCGCCTGCGCATGGTGATCTGCTGCGCCCTGGCCGGTCTGGGCGGCGGTGTGGCGAGCTGGATCTGGACGTCTTCCGAATCTGCCTGGGAAGATCACAAAACCCGCGCCTTCCTAACCGGTCTGGCCATCCATGAAAGCGTCATGACCGGCGCGGCCTTGCCCGATGGCGTGATCTTTCAGCCCCTCGCCGATGGCCAGTCCCCCAGCGATATCGCCTCCGCCACGGCCCCCGGCCCCCTCCTGGTGACCCAGCTGTCCTTCCTGGAGCCCTCGCCGCGCGGCGATCCTTCCCCCCTCAGGGAGCCGGATCTGCGCATTCTGGTGCTGTCTCCGGATTTGCAATATCCGGTCGGTGCGCTCAGCGGTGCGGCGGGGCCGAGCCCGGCGGCAGGCTTTGCCGAGCTGGCCCGGCTGTTGGCCAGCTATTGCAGCACTCCGCGCCTGTTCCTGCGTCAGGAGGCCCAGCCCTGGATCGAAATCCAAGCCCCCGGGGTTTGGCAGTGTGACGCCGCACCCCAAGACCGGCGGCTTTGGGCCTTGGTCTTGGTCTTGGGTTTGGCCGGGCTGTTGGTGGCCCAGATCAGCGATAGCACCGGCGGCTTTGCCCGATTGGCCGCCCGGCTTAGCCGGGAGGATCGCTTCCGGATCCCGGAGCCCCATCCCGAGGAAGGCCCAACGGAGCTGCGGGCCATTGCCGCCGGAGTCAATCACAGCCTGACCCAAGAGCGTGACCAACTGGCCAAACGCGCGTTGATCCTGTCTGGCGTTAGCCACGACCTGGGCACTCCGGCAACCAGGCTGCGGCTACGCACCGCATTGATCGAGGATGCGGCATTGCGAGGCAAGGTCGAGGCGGATATCGACCGCATGACCGAGATGATTGAGAGTGTGCTGACCTATACCCGCTCCGAGTTGGATCAGGAGCCGCCGGAATGGCTTTCGCTAACCGCCTTGGTAGATGCCATTGTCGCCGATTATGCCGATCTGGACCGGCCCGTGACCTTTGAACCGGACAGCCCGTCCGCTCACCAGCCTGCGCCGCGCTCCTTGTTTGCCTTCAACAGCTCGATGGGGCCGTCAAAGCAGCGCCCACCGGAGCCCTCCGAAGACCTGCATCGGGTGCTGATCCAAGCCCGTCCGCTGGCCCTGCGCCGGGCCTTGGGCAATCTGATCGACAATGCGTTGAAATATGGCCGTCGGGCCCATGTCAGCGTGTCTGCGACATCGGAACGGGCCGATATTCTGGTCCGCGATGAAGGCGGCCATGCCCTCTCCGATGCGGAGCTGGAACAGCTGACCGCACCATTCCAGCGCGGCAGCAATGCCGGGAGCACCAAAGGGGTTGGCCTCGGCCTGACCATTGTCGCCACCATTGCCCAACAGCATGGCGGCAGCTTGCGCTTTGAAAGCCACGCCCAGGGCCTCTGCGCGGTCCTGAGTCTGCCACGCAGTGCCTAAACAGCTTCGGCAGTCATTGCGCGGAATTGACCCCGGCTGAGCGTCGTGTAGAAGAAGGGCACGCGACAACAGACCAAAAAAAGCCAAACCATGTGTGAACTTCTTGGCATGTCCGCCAACACGCCCACGGATCTGTGTTTCTCCTTTGCCGGATTGATGGAACGAGGCGGCCATACCGGCCCGCATAAGGACGGGTTCGGGGTGGTGTTTTATGACGGCAAAGGCGTGCAGCCATTTATGGATTCCAAGCCGGCCAATGAGTCCCGCTTGGCGGCCCTGCTGCGGGATTATTCAATCAAAAGCCATGTGGCCATCAGCCATGTCCGCCAGGCAACCCATGGCCGGGTCTGCCTGGAGAACACCCACCCGTTTATGCGTCATCTCTGGGGCCGGACTTGGTGCTTTGCCCATAATGGCAAGCTCTATGGCATCAAAGGTCGCCCGCTAACCCGGTTCGAGCCGGTGGGAACCACCGACAGCGAACATGCCTTTTGCTGGATCATGGATCAGCTTGCCGCCCGTTGGCCGGACCGCCCGCGCTCGATGGCCCCGGTGCACCGGTTTTTGGGTCAGCTGTGCAAGGATGTTGCGACATTGGGCACGTTCAATGTGCTGATCAGCGAGGGGCGCTTTCTCTACACCCATTGCTCCACCTTGCTCAGCCACATCACCCGGCGCGCGCCCTTTGGCGAGGCCCGGCTGATTGATGCGGATTTGAGTGTGGATTTTAAGGCCCTGACCACGCCGAGCGATGTGGTCACCGTGATTGCAACCCGCCCCCTAACCGATGATGAGGTTTGGCAGGCCGTTGACCCCGGCACCTTCCTGGTGTTCCGGGATGGTGAAGTTATCGTTTAGGGATTTTAGCGACCAACTCGGGCGCTTGAGCGCTCCCGGCATTTGCTTCGCAACCCGCGTTTTGGCTATGCCAAAACGCTATGCCTGCCGCGCTGTCCGCATTTTGGCGAAGCCAAAACGCTATAGGTCAGACCCAAAGTCCGGGTTGGCATCGCGTTCTGTGATGACCCGGTTCCGACCGGCCCCTTTCGCGGTGTAGAGCGCCGTATCGGCCCGATGCATCAGGGCTTCAATGCGGTCCCGACCCGCATCCTTGGCGGCCAGATCCTTGAGCATGGACACGCCGAAGCTGACGGTGACGAACAGCATTTCCGCATGACCTTCCAGCGGCATGGCCTGTTCCGCCACGGCCTCGCGCAGCCTTTCCGCCACCACGGCAGCGGCGTCCAGATCCGTGCCCGGCAACAACAGACCGAATTCCTCACCACCCAAGCGACCGAGAATATCAATGTCGCGCAGGCTGGCGGAAACGGTCTCGACCACCGCCACAAGGACCTTATCCCCCGCCGCATGGCCATAGCTGTCATTGACATGTTTGAAGCGGTCAATGTCGAACAGCACCATCGACAGCGGTTGATTGAAACGCCTTGCCCGTTTGATCTCGGCTCCGGCCCGCTCCAGGAAATAACGCCGATTGGCGATTCCAGTCAGGCTGTCGGTGGTGGCTTGGCGCTTTAGATCCTCTTCGATCTTTTTCCGTGCGGAAATGTCGGTGAAGGTAAAGAGGATTGCGGCTTTGCCGTCATAATCGGTGCCGATGGCCGAGACCAATCCCCAAAAGGTGTCCGAGGCCTCTTCCACGCCCGGAAGACCACCGAGATCGCCATCCGGGTCCTTGGCCGCGCCGCCGACAGACCCCCCATCACCCTGCCCGGCAAAATGGGCTTCACCGCCGGACAAGCGGCCTTGGATGTTCAATTGGGCCAGGAAACTCTCGCGATTGGCAGCGTTGACCCATAAGGAGGCCCCGAGACGGCCCTTCAGCTCCTCGGCACATAGTCCGAAATGCTCAGCCGCGCGGTCATTGGCAAACAGGATCTCGCCGCTCTTCTGCTCCTCAATGAACACCGGGAACAGCGAGGCATCCAAAATGGTGCGCAAGCGCAACTCGCTGGCCGCTAAAGCCCGGGTGCGTTCTTCGACCCGGTCTTCCAGGCTGTGGGCCGACACTTCCAAGGCCCGGCGGCTGGCGGCCAATTCCCGGATTTGATCAAAGGACCGCAGCGAGGCGATCAAGGTCGTCACCAGCTTGGTTTCGGTCAGCTCGGTCTTGGACTTATAGTCATTGATGTCATAGCGCAGGATGATGTCCCGCTCGGGCATTTGCCCGGGCTGGCCAGTGCGCAAGACCACCCGGACTTCCCGATTGCCCAGATCTTCGCGGATCCATTGCACCAGGGACAGGCCGGTATCTTCGGCCTCCATCACCACATCCATGAAGACCACGGCGATGTCGGGCTCGCTGCGCAGCACCTCCTGGGCTTCCGGACCGCTTGAGGCGCTCAGAACTTTGATGCCGCGCTCCAGGTAGCGGAACGAGCCCAAAACAATGCGGGTGACGGCGTGGACTTCCGGATCATCATCGACCACCAACACCAAATAAGGCGGCTGGGTTCTGCGTTGGCCGCCTGGAGACCCATCCTGGTCGGTGCTGGCCTCATCATCCTCAAGCAGGATCAATTCGTCTTCAGGATCCGCCGCATCACCGTCGCCGCCCAGATACTCCCAGTCCTGGGGGGTATCAGCGGTTTTGGCATCGGTCTGGGCACCGGATGCCTCCATGCCGCCCGCAGAAGGGGTGCCATCGCCATCCGAAGCAGAGCTTGCCTCCCCCTCGTGGTTCGATCCGTTTGGCAATGCGGTCAAAAAGCGGTCCTCAAATTTCGGCCAATAGATTGGCATTCCACTCTGAAGGGTTCAGCCTGCCTCGCTTAGCAAGGGGACGCAAGCGTTGATCTGCCCCCCTATCCCTTTCTCCATATAGGTTTTCCACCCAATTTCGGCAGAATTTCAACCTACTTTGTTGATAAATCCTCTGCAAAATAAAACCAAATAATCACCAATAAAGCCGCAGAATAATTGACAAATTAAAAGTCAAGTGTGATTTGCATCACTGTGCTTCCAAGCGGATAATACTAGAAACAGGGAGCGTGAAGAGCTCTCACAACAGTCAAAAAAACAGAGGACGCCCTTGCGGGCACAGCAAGATGACACTCCCGGCCCTCCATAGCCAAATAAGGCGATTCGCATGTCTTGCGGGCAGGTCTAAGATTCTGCACGCTGAAGACGGCGTGACCTCTGTGGAGTTCGCCGTGGCCGCCAGCATGCTCTCGGCGTTGCTGCTGGCTGTTGTTGAGATCGGCCTGATCATTTTGACCACGGCGCTGATGGAGGGCGGCCTGCGGGATGCGTCCCGCTTTGGCATCACCGGCCAAGGGGCCGATGAAACCGAGCGCTTGACCTTAATTCTGGAAGAGGTGGAAACGGCGACCATCGGCTTGGTCGATATGGACAATGCCGAGATCGAGATGCTGATCTACCCCTCCTTCGGCGATGTGGGACGCGGCGAAAATTTCAGCGACACCAATGGCAATGGCACCCGCGATGACGGGGAGACCTATACCGATGAAAACGGCAATGGCAGCTATGACGATGATATCGGCGTTGCCGGGGCTGGGACGGCGCGGGATGTGGTGGTCTATCGGATGCGTTACCCCTGGAGTTTCATGACTCCTTTGGCCGGGGACCTCATCGGCAATGAAGACGGACAGTTGATCCTGGGTGCCTCCATCGTCGTGCGCAATGAGCCCTGGGAAGACCGGCCCATTGGCGAGGGAGGTGGCGGATGACCGAACGTCGAGGCCTGCTCGCCCGTCTGCGCCCGCCAAAACTGCACGGTGGTTGGTTCGCCCGCCTCAGCCGCGAGGAAAAAGGCCTAGCCGCTGTGGAAATGGCCTTTGTCATCCCGGTGCTGGTGTTTTTGCTGCTTGGCGGCATTGAGATGGGCCGCCTGATCCTGATCAACCAAAAAGCCGACCGCGCAGCAGCAACCTTGGCCGATCTGATTTCCCAATCCGAAGCGGTGTCTGAGACCTCAATCCAAGATATTTTTGAGGCCGCGACCTGGGTGTTGGAGCCCTACCCGGCCGATCCCAATGCGGCGATGATCCTGACCTCCGTCATCGGCAATGGTGGGGCCCGGATCGCCTGGCAAAGGGCGCGCAACACCTCGCCCGGGGAAAGCCGGGTCGGTCAATCGGGTGGCGCGGCCAGCCTGCCGCCGGGCTTTGTGGTCCGGGATGGCGAGAATGTTGTGATCGCCGAGCTGTTTTACGACTATGAGCCCCTGTTCCTGCCGGACCTTGTCGGGTCCCGGGTGTTAAGCAAGTCTTCCTATTTTCGCCCTCGCTTTGCTATCTTAGATACAGTTCTTCGCTAAAGGGGGTCCTGACTGTGGACGTGACCGTCTTTGACCGTGCCGATCCAAGCCAGATCCAAAGCCACCCCTTCCCCCATTTGGTTGTTGAAAACGCCCTGCCCGATCCGGTTTTTGCCGCCTTGCAGGCAACCTTGCCGCCGCCACCAACAGCACCTCCCTCCACGCCCAATCAGCGCAGCGTCCTGCCCGCCTGGATGATCTGCGACTTGCCGCATTTTGACCCGGCTTGGCGGGCTTTTGCCCAACGCCACACCGCTCCGGATATTTTGGGCAAAGTGCGATCCCTGTTTGGGTTCCACTGGCCAAACTGGCTTGGGGAACCGCCCGAAGACCCCACGGCCTATGGCCGATTGCGCATGGAGGACCAGAGCAGCCGGACGGTCAGCCAGGATTGCCGCTTGGAGTGCATCACTCCCAGCGGTGAAACAGCGGGCGGCAGCCATCGCCGCGCCCATTTGGACAGCGCCAATCGCTACTTTTCTGCCCTGCTGTATTTTCGCGATCCGGAAGACCGCTCCGAAGGCGGCGGCTTGGATCTGTTTGCTTGGAAACCGAGCCATCCCGGCCCGACCGAGAACGCCTACGCCGCCGAAATCCCGGCAGATCATGTGGAGCGGGTTCTCACCGTACCCAATCGCTCCAACACATTGGTGGTGTTCCCCAATGGGCCGAGCGCGCTGCATGGCGCGGAGCCACGCGGCCCCAGCCCTTGCTGGCGGCGCTATGTCTTCATTACGGCGGAAACTTCAGATGCTCTCTTTTAGAATGCAGTCATAGATTACGTTTCTCGCAATTATTTTTATGAGCACCGATCACATCCCAGTTTAACGTTAACGCTCTGAGCAGCCTTTCCTCCTCTTGCGCAAATGAGATCCACGAAAAGGAAACCCCTGAGCCAGCGTCAAAACGCGCGGCTCAGGGGTTTGTCAGATGACTAAGCCGCGAAGGCGACGGGTGGGTATGGCCGCCCTAAAGATCCTTGGCCAGGGACTCCCGCATGGCTTCGGTCAGGATTGCCATATGGCCATAATTCGGATGGGCAATCGCCGCTACAATCCGGGCACCGGGCTGGCGGAACGCCATCACCTGCTCCGGGGTAAAGTGGAAATGCAGGAAATGGACCGAGGAGGTTTTGCCATCCGGGGTGGTGCGGTCAATATCCCGCTCCCAGCTGGCCTTGACCTGCTGGTCGCCGAAATCCAGGGAAATGTGCTCCTCGATGCCGCCCAACTGAGCCAGGAATTTGGCCCGGCGGATCGGGTCTTCCATTTCCAGCATCAAAGTGGCCACCAGCTCATTGCCCTTGGGGATCAACGGGTTATAGGCCATCAACTCATCAAGCACCTGCTCGTCGCCACCGCGCTCGGTGAACAACATTTCATGCACCTGATAGAGCATGGTCTCGAAGCTCTCAAAATGCAGGGTCGCATTGGGGCCAACCTGCAGACGCCGGTCTTTTTTCAGCGCCACCATCTCGGTCCGGCGGGCCTTGCGTTCCTGGCCATAGACATCCATCGGCAGGATGTCGCCCTTATCGATTGCGCGTTTCATGCTTGTCATTGCCGTCATTTGTTGATCTCCACCAGTCCATAGGCCTTAGCCAACAGCTCAATGGGATGGACCCCTTCCTTGAGATCCGCCACCGAGCCGCCTTCAGCCTCGATGCCTTGCAACACATGTTCCCGGGCCAAGGGGCATTCGCTGACCAAATAGGTCGGGGCCGCCTTGATCGCTTGCTTGGCCACCGGCTTGACCATCTTCATGGCCACCGGGAAGTTTTCCTGCTTCACACCCCAGGACCCGCCATGGCCCGAGCAGCGCTCAATGGGCTTGACCTTGGTCTTCGGGATCAGGCGCAGCAGTTCCGTGGCCTTTTGGCCCATATTCTGCGCTCGGCTATGGCAGGAGATATGGACCGAGATGTCGCCATCCAGCGGCTCCAGACCCTCGGCCATGCCCTCCTTCTTGGCGATGCCGACGATATATTCGCTGACATCGAAGGATGCTTTCGCCAATCGCTCTACGGACGGATCGTCGGGCACAATCAGCGGCCATTCGAATTTCAGCATCAGGGCACAGGATGGGACCATGGCGACAATGTCCCAGCCATCCTCAACATAGGGACCCAAAGTCGCGGCAACGGATCTGGCCTTGCCAGCCACCCGGCCCAGATCGCCATGCTCCAATTGCGGCATGCCACAGCATTCCGGATGCAGGACTTTGGTTTCCACGCCGTTCCTGGCCAAGACCTCAAGGGCCGCCATGCCAATCTCCGGCCGGTTCCAGTTGGAAAAACAGGTGGCGTAAATCACCGCCTTGCGGCCGTAGGCCGGGGCGTCCTTGTTGACCACCGGGGCCCCGCCATTGGCCTCTCGGGCCTCAACCGCCTTGGTGAGCGGCTTGTCAGCAAATTTCGGCAGATCCGCATCCGGGTGAATGCCCGCCGTGGCCTTCATCACCGGACGGGTCAAACCATTGTCCCGCTTGGTAGCCCAATTGGCTAGGCCGGACAGGCCGGTGCCGAGCTTGCCATTGCGGTCGGTCTCGGTCAGTTGCTTGTCGATAAAGCCGACCTCACCCTTGCGGGCCTCGACAGCCCGGTAGCGCAGCATCAGATGCGGAAAATCCAGGTTGAATTCATGCGGCGGCACATAGGGGCATTTGGTAAGGAAGCACATGTCACAGAGCGTGCAGGCGTCGACCACCGGCTTGAAATCTTTCGATTCCACCGTATCCAGCTCGCCTGACGGGGCTTCGTCGATCAGATCAAACAGGCGGGGGAAGGAGTCGCAGAGATTAAAGCAGCGCCGACAGCCATGGCAGATGTCAAACACCCGGCGCAGCTCCGCATCCAAAGCGGTTTCGTCGTAAAATTCCGGATTGTTCCAATCGATTGGATGGCGAATCGGCGCATCCAGGCTGCCTTCACGCATGGGGCACTCCCAAAAATCGGTCAAAAAAAGCAGATTTGCGGCAGAGATATTCGCAAGAATGAATAAAAAGCGGAGTCGGCATGACGCTTAAGGAGCCGACTCCGCCTTTTACCGAACCGAAGCCTTAGGCGACTTCGTCCAGGGCACGCTGGAAGCGACCAGCGTGGGATTTTTCGGCCTTGGCCAGGGTTTCGAACCAATCAGCGATTTCGTCGAAGCCTTCATCGCGGGCGGTCTTGGCCATGCCCGGATACATGTCGGTGTATTCGTGGGTTTCACCGGCAATGGCAGCCTTCAGATTGGCTTCCGTGTCGCCAATCGGCAGACCGGTGGCCGGATCACCGGCTTCTTCCAAGAACTCCAGATGGCCATGGGCGTGGCCGGTTTCGCCTTCGGCGGTGGAGCGGAACACAGCCGCCACATCCGGCAGACCTTCAACATCGGCCTTTTGGGCGAAATACAGGTAGCGGCGGTTGGCTTGGCTTTCGCCAGCAAACGCGTCTTTCAGGTTCTCTTCGGTCTTCGAACCCTTCAGGTCAGCCATGAAATCCTCCAGAAATCAGATTGAGTGGTTGATAGATTGGGGAATCTTGCTATCGGCGATTGGCCAAACCAAACCGTTACAGTCGGAGAGGCCGCCCACTGATCAACCAAAAGGTAGCATCGGACTTGCTATAGATACAATGAATTCTAGGTATATGAGTGATAGGCCAAACCTATCTTAGAGACCGACAGGCCCGATTGGAGGCCCGCTTATGTCACCGACCCTCAAGCAATTGCGCTATTTGGTGGCCGTTGCCGACAGCTTAAGTTTCAGCAAGGCCGCCGCGCAGTGCTGCGTCTCGCAACCGACCTTAAGTGCTGCCATGGCGGAGCTGGAAGCCCAGCTTGGCCTTGTCCTGTTTGAACGCTCCCGCCGCCATGTCCGGCCCACGGATAATGGGGCGGATCTGGCCAATCGAGCCAGGCGAATCTTAGGCGAGGTCTCAGGCTTCATTGAAGCCGCAGACCGGCTGCGCAATGCCCCGGCCGGGCCGCTGAAGCTGGGGGTGATCCCGACCATTGCCCCCTATCTGTTGCCCCGGTTGCTCACAGTGATGCGGGAGTCCTATCCGGATATCCGGCTGCAATTGCGCGAAGAAAAAACCGGCACTTTGTTGGAGGATCTGGCCGCCGGACGCTGTGACTTGTTGGTGCTCGCCCTGCCCTATGACGCCCCGCAAACCGAACAGGCGGTGTTTTTGGATGACCCGTTTTGGGCCGCCTGCCCGCCCGGTCATGCCTTGGAATTTGCCCAGCAGGTCAGCCCAGAAGCCTTGGATCCCACAGAGCTTCTCTTGCTGGAGGACGGCCATTGCCTGCGCGACCATGCACTGGATGCCTGTGGCCTGCGCACCGCTCCGGACCAGCGCGATGATGTCCAAGGCACCAGCCTGCCGACCCTGATCCATATGGTCGCTGAGGGCTGGGGCATCACTTTGCTGCCGGATATGGCGGTCAAGGATCGGTTCATTGATGGGTTCTCGGTGGTCACCCGCCCCATGGCCGAGGGCACTCCGGTGCGCCAAATCGGGCTGGTTTGGCGGGCCACCTCCGGCCATGGCGGGCTGTATCGCGAGATGGCCGACACTTTAAAAAAAGACTTAAACGTTACCGGCTAAGCCGAAGTTCAGAAAGGTGATTTGCGACTTCGCGGAACACGGAGCGCAGAGCATCCCGGTCCGGTGCATAGTGGTAATAAGGTGAGCCTTCCTCGCTGGCAACATCACGCATCAGATTGGCCAGAGCGCCGCTGCCATTGGCGAATTGGATGGCATAGATCTCCACACCGGAGGCCTTAATGCTGTCGGCCACCAACAGCAACCGCTCATTCATTTCATCATTGCCGCGATAGCCCAAGCCCCACACGCCCTTATAGCCATCGCCGGACCCGGCATAGTTTTCACCGTCGGTCAGCAGCACGATGGCCTGGACGCGGTCATAATCCGGATCGGCCACGGCCTGGTCAAAGGGGGCTTCCGGAGACACCACTTCCCACCCCCAGGCCAGGCCGAGCGGAATATTGGTTGTGCCATTGGGCGAGGTCAGGCTGTCAATGGCGGCAATCACTTGGGACTTTTGATTGGTTAAGGGGGTGATGCCCTCGCTCAGGCAGCGCTGGCATTCATTGCCATCCACCGCCAGTGTGCACCGACCCCAGCCGCTGACCGGTTCGCCTTCCGGTCCCACAGGCTCATAGGCTGGCCAATCGGTGGTGCCCGCCGTGGTCGCCCCCATCAACATATCGGCATCATTGGTATCGACGCCGTCATCGGTATAGCGGTTATAGACACAGCCATCCCAATCATCATCGGGCTCCGACAGGAACGGCACCGGAGAGTTGCTGGCATACCAGACCTGGGACTGCACCGCCCCGGTCAACGGATTGACAAAGGTCGGACTTGGCTCTGCACGATTTTCCCAATGGTAATAATCACTTCCGTCCAAAGTGACATTGACCTTGGCTGACCAGGGCACCACCCCGACATTGAGGAAATCCTTCGCCGCATGGCTGCCAAACAGAATATCGACCAGATCCTTGGCCGCCGTCCGTGCCGCAGAAATCCGGCTGCCGCCGCCTGAAGCGCTGTTGCGCATGGAGCCGGACATGTCGATGGCCAGGACCAGATCCAATGCGGTCATGCGCCGGGTGACTTCGGCCTCGGCAGAAACGGACAGGCTGTCCATACCAAACAGGGCCATGAAGGTGGTGGGGATCTCGGCCCCGGCTGAGACGGTCAGGGTTTCGGCGATCTCATCGGCAACAATAATCGGTCCGTTGACAGTCGCATTCATATAGCCCGGCGGAAAATTCGCGCCGAAATACATCCGCACATCGGCGTCGCGATGGTCTTCAAAATAGGCCCAGCCGCCCGCCAGGGCCGCCGCATCAATGGCCGAGGACAGGCGTGACTTGACGATATAGCCCCGGGCCGCATCGGTGGCGATGCCAATAAAGCCGACCAGTGGGATGGCTGCCGCCGCCACCAAAACCAAAACTGTGCCCCGGGTTTCCCGGGCCAGATCGGACAGCAAGCCGCCCCCAGCTTCGGAAACTCCGCTCTTCGGAGCGGCCGGTTTGGAGCGCCGCCGCAGCAGGCGTGCCCAGGGTAGAAGCCGGGCCGGGCCACCAGTGTCCTGCATCTGCAGGTCGGCTTCGCCCTCAGTTTCTCCAGTTTTTTCTTTGGCTTTACTGCTTTGGCCGATCATGACGCATTCCACCGAGTTTGGTCTCGCACCTTGAGGCGCGCGGGAGTCAGTATAGGGCGGGAGCGATCTGGGACCGACATAATTAATTGTAATCAAAGACTTCCGAATTTACCGAGACTTTGCATCTATTTTCAAACGGCTTTCCAAGCATTTTATCCAGACCTTCCATGGGCTTTGTCGCCAATTTCTAAGCAAAGTCTCCATAAAGTGAACATAAAGTAATATATATTTTTGTCCTAAATTAACTGCGAATAAAACTTTTGCCATTTTTTCGACACAACGGCATAAAGGGGGTGTTCCCAAGACGGGGACAGCAGAACCCAAGAACTGGAGGCAGTCACATGTTCACCACCATCAAAACCCTGATTTCCGATGAGTCCGGCGCCACTGCCATTGAGTATGGCCTGATCGCCGCCCTGGTTTCCGTTGCGGGCATCGTGGCCCTGGGCGCCATGGGCGACAGCCTGGAAACCATGTTCGGCCAAGTCGGCAGCGAACTGGATGACGCCGTTGCCGCTGCTCAAGGCTAACATCGCCTCTTCGCAGCGAGCATAGCGCCCACCGGACCGGGGCGCTGGAGGTTGGACGGGGCGGATCCAAGAAACGAGATCCGCCCTCTCCCCCCCTCCTAAAACCTTCCGGGGCCAATTTCGATCCGCTTCCCAGGGACCCCAGCCCGACAGACCGGATCCGAGAGGCCAAAGGAAGTCCAGGTTCAAAAAATTTAACGACCGACCATCGGCCAAATGGCTGCGGTGTCCGGACCCTTTTCCCACCCCAGAGGGAGCCCAGGTCCAACGGCACCAATGCCCTAACCCCGGATGCGCGCCATGGTTATGCAACACCCCTTTGCCTGGGGCGTCCTCGCCCTGGCCTTCGCCCTGGTTCTCGCCTGTGGGTTTGAGGATCTTCGGCGCTATCGCATTCCCAATGTTTTGGTGGGCGCATTGCTGGCGCTCTACCCGCTCCATGTCCTGACCAGCCCGGTTGCCATTGACTGGATCTGGTCCTTGGCCCTGTTTGCCGGGGTGTTTGCCCTGGGCGTGGTCGCCTTTGCCACCGGGAAAGTCGGCGGTGGCGACGTCAAACTGATCGCGGTTTGCGTTCTGTGGGCCGGACCGGAGCACATCTTCCCCTTCCTGATCACTTGTGCCGTCGCGGGCGGCCTGATGGCGATGCTGCTGCTGATGCGCAGCCGCTATGGCCTGGCCATGATTTTCGACGGTCTGCATCTAACCCGCGCCCGGGATCTGGTGATGGGTGACGTGGTGCCCTATGGGCTCGCCATCGCCATCGGCATGACCCCGGTCTTCGGGCGCCTGGCCTTGGGAGGCTGATGTCATGAGCCCGCGCACCATCCTGATGTTGGTTATCGCCCTTGGACTGGCAGGCGGCACCGCCTATTTGACCCGCTCCATGCTGGGCAACCAAGCCGCCGCCCCTGCCCCGCAGGCCAGCGCACCGCAAACCCCGGAGGCCGCCCCGGCCCCGGCCATCCGGGTCTTGGTGGCCAAGGATGATCTGCCCGCCGGGACCTTCCTGACCCCGGACCTGGTGGAATGGCGCGGTTGGCCGGAACAATCCGTGGTCGATAGCTTTATCATCGAGGATGAAGAGACCACCCTGGACAGCCTGGTCGGTGCGGTGATCCGCGCCCCGGTTTCCGGCGGCATTCCCCTGCAAAATGCGCAATTGGTGTTTCCCGGCGACCGTGGTTTCCTGGCCGCTGTGCTGACCCCCGGACTGCGCGCCGTCTCGGTGCCCGTCACCGATACCTCCGGCATTGCAGGCTTTGTGTTTCCCGGCGACCGGGTCGATGTGATGCTCTCGGTCCGCCTGCAGGGCAAAGATGACGAAGGGTCAGCCGAAACCCGCTATGCCGGTTTGACGGTGCTGACCAATGTCCGGGTCCTGGCCATGGACCAGCGCACCGAAACCATCAATGGCGAGGTCTCCTTGGCCGACACCGCCACGTTGGAAATTTGGCCTAAAGACAGCGAGAAGGTCGCTTTGGCCTTGGCCATGGGTGAATTGTCCCTGGCGCTGAACAGCCTGGTCGGGGAAACCGCGCTTTCTGAGCAAATGGATCGCTGGCACAATGGCCCGTCGCGGGAAGCCCAAGGCCAAGGCCAATATCCTGACGGCTCCCAAAATGCGGCCTATATCCCGGCTGCGGGTTCTCCCTCCCAGCGCTTGGCCATCGGCCCCACCGGCCGGGTGCCGGGAACCAATGCTGCGCAGCATATTGCCTGGCAACAGCCCGACAGCACCCCCTATCCCCGGCCTGCTGAAGCGATCTATCCGGTGGATCAGACCGGCCAAATGGGTGGCTATATCCCCACGGCCAATCCGGGTTATGGCGCAAATCGGCAAAAAAACGTCAATCAGACGATAATTCAGGCCGGTCCGGGCAGAAATTACACCATGGATTGGGAACTGTTTACCATTGGCGGGCAAAGTATCACGGCGCTCGGACTAAACAGCGTCACCCGGCAAAGGGCCCAAAAACCCGTAACCGTTTTCCGAGGCGATTCGGATGAGAGCAACCGCACCTCTCCGATGGACGCGCTGCAAGACGACGAGGACGAGGAATGAGACCCTTCTTGCGCCATACCTCCGGCATGCTGCTCAGCGCAGCGCTGCTCGGCACGGTCTCGCCACTGGCCCTGATGGCGGTGCCCGACGGCATCTCCCCAGTGGCCCTGGCACCGATGGCCCAGGCCCAAAGCACCGGCTTTGGCGACAGCAGCCGCCCGGCGATCCTGCGCCCCGGATCGAATGGCACCCTGACTTTGGAAGTCGGTGAAGGCGCGGCCCTGCGCACCGCGTTCCCGGTCTCCACGGCCTTTGTGGCCAAGCCAGAGACCGCCTCGATCCAGGTCGATACCCAATTCCAAGGCCCGACCATGATCTATGTCCTGGCCAAGCAGCCGGGCAAAACCACGATCCTGGCCAATGACCCAGATGAGCGGATCACCGCCAATCTGAACATTGTCGTGGTGCCGTCCATGGCGGTACTGCGTCAAACCCTGGCCGAGCTGCATCCCGGAGAAGACATTCGGCTGAAGGCGGTCAATGAGCATATCCTGATGGAAGGCACGATCTCCTCGCCCAGCGTGGCTGAGAGTGCCCGGAATATTGTCGCCCGGATCGCCGGGCAAAGCCGCAATGTCATTCCCCGCTTTTCCATCGCCGGATCGCAGCAGGTCATGCTTCAGGTCCGCATTGCCGAGGTCTCCCGCGACATCACCAAGACGCTGGGCATCAATTGGTCCTCGAGCATTTCGGATTCCGGTTTGGATTTCGGCATCGCCACCGCCAACCCGTTTTCCACCAGCGAAAGCACCTTCTCCTTCGCCAGTGGCACGTTTGGTTTGGCCATCGACGCCCTGGAAGAACAAGGGCTGGTCAGCACCCTGGCGGAACCAAACCTGGTTGCGGTTTCCGGGCAACCGGCCAGTTTTCTCGCCGGCGGTGAATTCCCGATCCTGGTGCCGGACAGCAATGGCCGGGTGACCATCGAATATAAGCCCTTCGGTGTGTCCCTGAACTTCACCCCGACGATCTTAAGCGCCGGACGGATCAACATCCATGTCGCCCCGGAAGTCAGCCAGCCGAGCCAAGCCAATGCGGTGGTGCTGTCCAACTTCACGGTGCCCTCTTTGATCACCCGGCGGGCCCAGACCACGGTGGAAATGTCCAGTGGGCAAACCTTCGCCATTGCCGGGTTGATCCAAAACGACTTCACCGAAAGCGTTTCGCGGCTGCCCGGCATTGGCAGTGTGCCGATCCTGGGTCGGTTGTTCTCCTCGGACCAGTTCATCCGCAATGAGACCGAACTGGTGATCCTGATCACCCCCTATATCGTCCGTCCTTCCGACGGTCCCCTGGCCCTGCCCAATGATGGCCTGTCTCCCCCCTCCGACGGCGAACGCCTGTTCAATGTCATGGGTCAGGAACAGACCACCCGTCGGATCGCAGAAGGCCAAGGCGGCCGGATCGGCGGCGGGGCTCCGCTGTTGCAGGGCCCCGGCGGCTATATCTTGAAATAAGGGGACCGGATCGATGACCAACCAACACAGCCTCTTCCGCCCGATCCTAACCCGTCTGTTCGGTTTGAAACTGAGTGTTCTGATGGCCGTGCTCGCCGTTGGAGCCTGTGCCGACCATGATCCGGATTGGCAAGCCACCACCAATGGCGTCCGGGGCCACCAGCCAACGACCCAAATCGATCAGGTCCGGCATCTGGTGCAGTTTGGTGGTGCCAGCATGGGCGTCAGCGCCCCGCAACAGGCCGCGCTGTCCGACTTTATGATGATCAACAATGTCCATCCCCTGGACACCGTGATCATTGTTCCGCCTTTGCGGGAATCCTTGGGCACCGCCAATCTGCGCGCCATGTCCGTGGCCGATTTGCTCGCCGGATGGGGCTACCGGGCCACCCAGCCCGATGGCGGTCCAGACCTCAAGCGCGGCTTGGCCCCGGCCCCCCAAGGCACCATGGCGGTGCTGATCCGACGCTATGAGATCCTGGAGCCCGATTGCCCGGACTATTCCAGCCCCTATCTGGGCGGTTGGCACAATCGCCCCTCAAGCAATCTGGGCTGTGCACAAGGCATCAACCTCGCCCGGATGATCGAAAATCCGGAAGATCTGGTCCAAGGCCGCTCCTTGGATGACATGAATGGCTTCTTTGGCGCGCTGGCGGTGAACCGCTATCTGCTCGGCCAGGTCATTACCGATACCACCACCAGCAGCGGGGGCTCCGTCTCCGGCAGTGAAGAGGACTCCGGGTCTGGTGACTCCGGGTCTGGCGGTGGTGGTTCTTCGGCGTCGTTAGACTGATGAGATAAGGAGGACCCAAACAATGTCCGCCCCGGCCCCGATGCCCATCGCCTCTGCTTCGTCCCCTGCCAAAGCCGCCCGTCCGGCGTTTCTGGCGACTGCGGCCGATGAGGTGACCCGGTCCTTGCTGTCCAAGACGGCGGGCCTGCGAGGCCTTTCCGGGGAACGGGTGGTCATTGGTGGGGTGCCGGAGGTGACCAAGGCCTTGGCGGGCACCCCGACCCCGCGGCTGCTGATCATCGATTTCTCCAAATCGGCCGATCCCGCAGCCGATGCGGATGCCCTGGCCGATGTCTGCGACCCCGGCACCTTGGTCATCGGCTTGGGCACGGTGAATGATGTCGGGCTCTATCGCTATTTGACCGGTTTGGGCCTGAGCGACTATCTGGTCAAACCCTGCTCCGTGGAAATGCTGAGCGATGCCATCGAACGGGCCGAACAGGATGCCGAGGCCGAAGCCCTGCGCGGCACGGTCAAACCCGAGGTCGATCCGAGCAACAAGACCCGCAAAATCATGGTCACCGCCAGCCGGGGCGGTGCCGGAGCAGGCACCGTCGCCCTGAGCCTGGCCTGGCTGTTTTCCCACCATCACCAGCGCAACAGCGTGTTGGTGGATCTGGATCTGGAATTCGGCACCGCTGCTTTGGCCCTGGATTTGCAACCTGGGCGCGGCTTAGCGGATGCGCTCGCCGCACCTGACCGGGTTGACGCCCTGTTTTTAGACCGCGCCATGCTGAAGGATGGTGAGCATTTCAGCCTGCTGGCCACAGAACAGGCCTTAGATGGCGCCGAAGCTCTGAACGCAGACAGCGTCTCTACCCTCATAAAAGCCTTGGCCGAAGGCCGCGATCGGCTGGTGCTCGACACCCCGCGCCGGTTCCTGGCCGAAAACCCCTACATCGCCGCCGATATGGATGCCCTGGTGTTGGTCACCGATCTGTCCATCGCCGGGATGCGCGACACCCTGCGCCTCGCCAATCTGATCAAGGCCCACGCCCCGGACTGTCGCCTTGTGGTGGTCGGCAATAAGGTCGGCTATGCCAAAACCGGGGAGCTGTCCCGGGCGGCCTTTGAAAAAGGCGCTGAGCTGAGCCTGGAGGCCCTGATCCCGTTTGATTTGCAGGCCCTGACCCGCTGCATGGAAAAGGCCCGCCCACTGGCCGAAGTCGCCGGGGGTTCCAAAGCGGGCAAGGCTCTGACCGCCCTGGCCGCCGATCTCGACCATGTGGAGGGCGAAGAGGCCCCCAAACCGCAAGGTCTGTTCGCCCGCCTGTTGCATCGCTGATCCCGCCCGGATCCCACAAGGTCCCTTAGACCGGGAGCAAAAAAATGTTTGGACGCCGCACCCCTTCTTCCGCACCGAAACCGCTTCGGCCCGTTTTGCCGCCGCAGACACCAGCCGGTGACGGTTCAGCGGACATCGTCCCCCTGCCCCAAAATGCTGCGCCGGGCACCCAGAGCCCCGCGCCCTGCGCCCCGCCGACTCAACAGCCCAATGCGGACGCTCTGGCCCATCGCTGTGCTGAGATCCTGCTGAAAAGCGACGGCCCCACGGCGCTGCGCAGCACGGAGCGCGGTCAGATCGCCAAAGCCGTCGGCCTGATCCTGGATAAATTGCTCGCCGATGCGGGGCTCACACCAGATCCGGTGGCCTATCGGACGTTGGTCACGGCGGCCATCGAGGCGGTGATTGCCCGCCTGCCCGCCCCGCCCCTGCCCAAAGCGGCCAAGCCCAAGGACCCCTTAAGCGCCCTGACCGACCCTGCCGCCAAATCCGAGGACCGAAAGAGCGACGTCAATCCGACGGTGGAAAAAGCCAAGGGCCATATCCAAACCGCTTTGATGGACCGCATCGACATAAGCAAGGTCGGCGATATGCCCCGCGACGAGCTGGCCCATCAGATCGGGGATCTGGTTGCGGAGATCCTGTCGGAGGAAAAGATCCAGTTGAACCTGATCGAACAACGCGATCTGGTCACGTTGTTGATCAATGACATGCTTGGTCTGGGGCCGCTGGAACCCCTGCTGGCGGACGAAGCCGTGACCGATATCATGGTCAATGGCCCCAAGCAGGTCTATGTGGAGCGCAAGGGCAAGCTGACCCTGACCAATGTCTCCTTCCGGGACAATCAGCATGTGATGAACATTTGCACCCGGATTGTCAGCGCCGTGGGCCGCCGGGTCGATGAGAGCACCCCGTTGGTCGATGCCCGTCTGGCCGATGGCAGCCGGGTCAACATCATCGTCCCGCCCTTGGCCATTGATGGCCCGAGCATCTCGATCCGGAAATTTGCCAAGCAAAAGATCACGCTGGATGTCATGGAGCGGCAAAACAATCTGTCGCCCGAGGCTGCCACCGTGCTGCGCATTGCCTCGCGCTCCCGGCTCAATGTCTTGATTTCCGGGGGCACGGGCTCCGGGAAAACCACTTTGCTCAATGCGCTTTCGCGGATGATCGATGAGGGCGAGCGGATCGTCACCATCGAAGATGCCGCCGAGCTGCAGCTGCAACAGCCCCATGTGGTGCGCTTGGAAACCCGCCCGCCCAACCTGGAAGGCTCCGGCGAGATCACCATGCGCGATCTGGTCAAGAACGCCCTGCGGATGCGGCCCGACCGGGTGATCTTAGGCGAAATCCGGGGCTCCGAAGCCTTGGATATGCTGCAAGCCATGAACACCGGCCATGATGGGTCGATGTGTACCATCCACGCCAACACCCCGCGCGAGGCCCTGACCCGGCTCGAAAACATGGTCGCCATGGCCGGGGTCAAACTGCCCAACGAGGCGGTGCGCAGCCAGATCGCCGGGGCGGTGCATCTGGTGGCCCAGGTCTCCCGGATGCGCGATGGCAAGCGGCGCATCACCTGCATTTCCGAAGTGGTCGGCATGGAAGGCGAGATCATCACCATGCAGGACCTGTTCAAATATGAATATGACGGCGAGAACGAGGATGGCAGCCTGGCCGGGCGTTTTGTCTCCTCCGGCCTGCGCCCGCATTTCCTCGACCGCGCCCGCTATTTCGGCCTGGACCGCCCGCTCATGGAAGCCATGAGCCGCAGCGATGCCGCCTAAGGATAGGAACAGGAGGACCGCGCCATGACCCTCGACACCCTTCCCATCGATCCAGCCCTGTTGATCGGCCTTCTCGCGGGCGGTGCCTTCCTGCTGCTGACCCTGGCCATCAGCGGGGCACGCAAGGAACGCCATATCGATCAGCGGCTGAAAAGTGCCCGCGCCCGCGCCTTAGGCACCTCCCTAGAGGACACCGTTCTCGGCGGAGTTAAGGGCGGCAAAGGCAAAGCCAAACCCCAGGAAATCCGCCGTCAGGATCGGGAGAAAACCTCCGCCGTCGAGCGCGTCATCGCCCAACGGATCCCGAAGCGTTCGGTCCTGAAACGGCGATTGGCACGCACCGGCTATGCGATTTCGCTGGCCTCCTATGTCATGGCCAGCCTGTTGGTCGGGCTGATCAATCTGGCGGCGCTCTATGCCCTGACCGATTTGCCCTTGATCGCCTCGGTTTTGATTTCTGCGGCCACGGCCCTGAAGCTGCCGCTTTCTGTGGTGGATATGCTGGGCAATCGCCGGACAGCCAAATTCAATGCCGGGTTCCCCGATGCCATTGACCTGATGGTCCGAGGCCTAAAGTCCGGCCTGCCGGTCAATGAAAGCATCAGCGCCGTGGGTCGGGAAATGACCGGTCCGGTGGGCGAGGAGTTCCGCAGCGTCTCGGATTCCATGCGCCTCGGTCGGCAGATGGAAGATGCCCTGTGGGAGGCCTCTGACCGGCTGCAGTTGCAGGAATTCAAATTCTTCGTCATCAGCCTGGCGATCCAGCGGGAAACCGGCGGCAATCTGGGCGAGACCCTGGGCAATCTGTCCGAGGTGTTGCGGGCCCGCAAGCAAATGGGTTTGAAGATCAAGGCCTTGTCCTCGGAAGCCCGGGCCAGCGCCTATATCCTCGGCAGCCTGCCGCTGCTGATGGGGGTGATCCTCTACATCCTGAATGCGGATTACATTTCGACCCTGTTTACGGACCCGCGCGGCCATGTGGCCATCGGTTTTGGCGTGGCCACCGTTGGCGTCGGTGCGCTGATCATGTGGCGCATGATCCGGTTCGAAGTTTAGAGAGAAAGGAGATCTGATTATGTTGGATGTCTTTGCCAATTTCGGTCTTTCTGAGCTCGACCGGCTGACCTTGATGGCCGCAGGCTCCGCCTTCATCGCCGTGGTCACGGTCTGGTCCGCCCTGCTGGAGCGGGACCCCATGGCCAAGCGGGCCAAGGCCCTGAAGGCCACCCGGGCCGGGCTGCGCGATGCCTTGATCGCACCGAAGCGCCGGGGCGGCGCGCGCCCGGGGGATATGAGTCTGAATTCCGTGGCCAAAAAGGTGGTGGACAAGCTCAATCTGCTGAAAGCCAAAAACGCCGATGAGATGGCCCGCAAGCTGGCCAATGCTGGCCACCGCTCCAAAGACGCCTTGGTGATTTATTTGTTCGCCAAGCTGATCATGCCCTTTGTGCTTGGGGGTCTGGCGATCCTGTATCTGAAGACTGCCGCGCCGCCGAACCTGAACCCGGGCCTACACCTGCCCATCGCCTTGGTCGCGGTGTTGTTTGGCGCATTGCTGCCGGGCATCTGGTTGAAAAATTTGGTCGATCGCCGCCGCAAGGCGCTGCGCAAAGGCCTGCCCGACGCCCTAGACCTGTTGGTGATCTGCGCTGAAGCCGGGTTGTCTCTGGACGCCGCCCTGTCCCGAGTGGCCAAGGAAATGGGCCGGTCCTCGCCGGAAATCGCCGATGAGTTTGGCCTCTGTGCCATCGAGCTTGGCTTCTTACCAGAACGCCGCAGCGCCCTGGACAATCTGTCAAAGCGGGTCGACCTGCAGGAATTCCGCAGTGTGGTCAACACCTTGCTGCAAACGGAACGTTATGGCACGCCGCTGTCAAAATCTCTGACCGTACTATCCCGGGAGTTCCGCAATGAGCGGATGCTCAAAGCCGAAGACAAAGCCGCCCGTCTGCCCGCCACCCTGACGGTGCCGATGATCATTTTCATCCTGCCGGCCTTGTTTGTGGTGCTGCTGGGGCCTGCTGCCATCCAGGCCCTGGACGGCCTGACCGGCGCGGTCGGCGGCTAAAGCGGCATAAGTTTCTGAGCTGGGGGTCGGTCCGATCCATGCATCCGGTGGATCGGACCGACTGGGAGATGGGGGAGCACCGGGGTGCTCCCCCTTCTTTCGTTTTGTTAAG
The DNA here is from genome assembly GCA_049604415.1 of Rhodospirillaceae bacterium. Lineage (GTDB taxonomy): Bacteria > Pseudomonadota > Alphaproteobacteria > Rhodospirillales > Rhodospirillaceae > JBMYTN01. The sequence continues at coordinate 68,375 of JBMYTN010000009.1, forward strand.
AAATTTTACTGTGGCGGCACCACTCTTTGGCCCGCTCTTCCGCCTAGTGGTGAACCGGAGGTGAGCGACCGGGGAGCCAAGGTCGCCCCCAACACCGCTTCCGCCCGGCTGTGGGGGTCCATGGCCCGCAAGGACTGATAAGCCGCAATATTTTGCAGCACCTGGCGTTCCGGTAAATCCTCGCGAGAGACCGCCATGGCCTGCTGGTCCAACCCAGCTAGGCCATAGGCCAGCGCCAGATTTTGCCGGATCGCTGGGGAGCTGTCGCGGCCCCGTGCGGCCCGTTCCAAAACATAAATCGATTTCTGAAGATCGCCGCTTAAGGCCAAAGAAAGACCAAGATTATTCAAGGCCTGCGCATCATCCTCGTCACCCTTCAACACCATCCAGTAGATGTCTTGGGCCTCCCCATGCCGACCGCGATGGTCCAGGCTGGCAGCCAAGCCATTTAAGGCCTCCGGATCGTCACCGCCGCCGGTGGCAAGCGCCTCGCGGAAGGCATTGGCCGCCGCATCCCCCTGCCCTTGGGCCAGCAAGGTCCGGCCAAGGCCTTTGGCGATTTGGGCGCTGACCGCATTGGCTTGGGTGGTCAAATCATCCGCCCGCCGCCAGGCCGTGAGCGCCCGACCCGGTTGTCCGATTTGTTCAAGCAGGATTGCCATGCGAACCAGCGGGATCGGAGACCGGCGATCCGCCACGGCGGCGCGGTCATAGAGCGCAATCGCCCCTTGGATGTCTCCGTTTTCAGCCGCCTGGTCCCCCAAAGAAATCAGCTTATCTGCCGAGGTCGAGGGCGGCGGCACGTCTGCATCAAAGGTCGTCGACAGCGGGGAGCGGAAATTCGGGTCTTCACCACAGGCGGCCACACCAAACGCCAAAACGGCCGCAAGGCCTATACGCAAGACTTTTGCCCTCGCCCAGCTTCGTCCTGAAACAGGCCTATGGGTGCAGCCAAAGCCGGTGATCGGAGCAAAAGGCTCGTCACCCGATAAAGTGGTCTGTGGCTTCGCTTGGGTCATGGCAAAAGACGTTGCGGTTTCGAAAAAAAGAGTCGCGCTCAGGGCTCAACACACCTACCATCGACCATATTGGCAAACTAATCGTTAACTACCCTTCGGTAGGGTGGCGGTGACGCAGAATAGCGCTGGCAGAGGAGAAGCCGCTGTCAGAAATGGTGGGGTTGGGACAGGTGTCATGACCACTTCTGAATACAGTGAAATTACCTTTCTGGTGGAACGATTACACAGACGGTTCCTGGATGTCCTAAAAGTCGAGATGACCCGCATGGGCTATCGCGACATCAATGCGGTGCAAGGGCTGTTGTTGGCCCATGTTGGCGATGGTGATGCGCTGGTCCGGGATTTGGTGGAGCGCGGCTATTACCAGGGCTCCAACGCGTCCTACAACATCCGCAAATTGGTCGATTATGGCTATCTGGAACAGGACAAGGCCGAGCATGACAAGCGGTCGTCCCGGATTTCCTTGACCGAAAAAGGCCAAAAACTGGTCTCTGCGATCACAGCCCTGGAAGCCCGGCAAAAGGAAGCCCTGGAAAAGGCCATCGGTCCAGAGGAGCTGAAAGCGACCATCGCCGTGCTGCGCCGGTTGGAGCATCAATGGAGCGATGCGGTCACCTATCCCTATGCCGCCCAATAGCCTCGCTCTTTAACGCAAAACCTCTCGACAGAGCGCCCGAATCTCGGGACGGATTGGACCCTCGTTGGCCGGATCCTGAAGCGTGGTATAGAGCCGCTCCGGCGCATTGCGCGCCCGCCGATGCTGCCATTCCAGTCCACGCAGCATTGCCTCAGCTTCCGCAGGCAGCCGCTCCGGCACGTCGAAGCCATTGATCACGCCCCAATACCCGGCCCAGCAGCGGGCCACGGCCATGGGGTTATAGCCGCCGCCCCCCAGCAGGATCACCCGAGGCACCACGGCACACAATCGGTCCACGGCGCGCCACAACGCCCCGTTGGAGAGCTGCATCCGGGATTGCGGATCATCAGCCAAGGCATCGCAGCCACCCTGGATCATCAGCACCTGCGGCTTTGGGGTTATCCGCTCTAACAAGGGCAAAACCGCCTCGTCGAGCAAGCAAGCGAACTCGCTATCATTCAGGCCCTGGGGCACCGGCAGATTGCGGGCAAAGCCCTCCTCACCTTCGGATCCGGCCCCGGACTCACCCCCCTGCCCCCGATCCGCCACCGGTCCCGTGCGCGGCCAGCGATTGGCTTCATGGATCGAGATGGTCCAAACCCGAGGGTCTCCGGCAAAGGCGTCTTGGACTCCATCGCCGTGATGGGCATCCAAATCCACATAGGCCAGTGGGGCGATGCCCCGGTCAAGCAGGCGCAACAGCCCCAGCACCGGGTCATTCAAAAAGCAAAAACCCGACGCCCGGTCCGGACGCCCGTGATGGGTCCCGCCAGCAGGATGGTGGATGACCCCGCTTTGTCCCGCTGCGGCCCAATCGGCGATCTGATCAGCCGCCAGCATGGTCCCGCCGCAAGAGGTCGCCGGACGGCGGAACATTTCCGGATAAAGCGGATTGCCCGCAATGCCCAATTGACGTTTCTGGGCAATCTCAGGCTCCAGCACCCCGCCCGACCTGTTGGCCACCGCCTCAGCATGCTGCAGATCGGCGACATAACCCGGATCGTGGAACCGGGCCAGTTGTTCGGGTGTGGCCTGAGGCGAGCTGGTGTAGCGCGCCGGATCAAACCAGCCCAAGGCCTTGATCAGATCCAGACAGGCCGAAACCCGAGGGATCGCCAAGGGATGGCCCGGCGCATAGCGCGAGGCGCGGTAAATCTCATGGGCGATCAGGTGGGGACGGGTCGGAGATGAGGTCATACCATTCACGAAGCATTTCCCCTGCCGGAGGCATAAAGGGACGGGCCCTGCCCGGCCCTTTCCTTGTCAGGCCAGCCCACCTGCGCTAAACCCTTGGCACCAAGCTTACGGGGGGCGTCCACTTTCCGGATCACGTCCCCGATATTATGCCAAGCGGATGCCAAACCATGCCCCATAACAGCACCACCATCACCCATTTCATCTTGGAAGAACAACGCCGTCGTGGCGGCACCGGGGCCTTTTCCTCCTTGCTGGCCGATGTGGTCACCGCTTGCAAGATGATTTCAGCCCAGGTGAACAAGGGCGCGCTGGCCGGGGTGCTCGGCACCGCAGGATCGGAAAACGTCCAGGGCGAGGAGCAAAAAAAGCTCGATGTTCTGGCCAATGAGATTCTGCGCCGGATTGGCGGCATTGGCGGTCATTTTGCCGGCATGGCCTCCGAAGAAGAAGAAGACATCATCCCGATCCCGGAAGACATGCCCAAGGGCAGCTATCTGCTGCTGTTCGATCCCCTGGATGGATCGTCGAATATCGACATCAACATTTCCGTTGGCACGATTTTCTCCATTCTGCGTGCGCCGGAAGGCTGCGAGACCCCAACCATCGAGGACTTCCTGCAGCCCGGCACCGAACAAATCTGTGCCGGTTATGCGCTTTATGGGTCCTCGACCATGATCGTGTTGACCACCGGCCATGGGGTCAATGGGTTTACCCTGGACCAGGATGTCGGGGAGTTCCTGCTGACCCATCCGGATATTCGCATCCCGGAGACCACCAACGAGTTTTCCTGCAACTCCTCACGCGCCCGCTATTGGGACCCGGCCATGAAGCGTTATATCGACGAATGCTTGGCCGGAGCCGAGGGGCCCCGGGGCAAGAATTTCAACATGCGCTGGGTTGCCTCCATGGTCGCAGAGATCCATCGGGTGCTGAACCGGGGCGGCATGTTCCTCTACCCCGTCGATGCGGGCAACAAAACCAAGGGCGGCAAATTGCGCCTGATGTATGAGGCCAATCCCATGAGCTTCATCATGGAGCAAGCCGGTGGCATGGCTTCGACCGGGCGCGGGCGGATTATGGAACTGGAGCCAACCGATCTGCATGAACGCTGCTCGGTCTTTATGGGCTCTAAGGACGAAGTGAGCTTGATCGACCAATATTACGCTGAATTGGCCGAAGCGGCGGCAGCCTCTGCAGCCGAGTAAGCAGCGGGAATACTCTGCCCATAATTTAAGCACTCTTGCACTTAAGCGCTTCCGGCAGGTGGGTCGTCTCCACACGTGCCGGATTTGTCCGCCTGACTGCGACAGAAATGTGAAAGATGGGTGCACATTATTCCGTGCAAATTGACTTTTTCTTGATGACTTGCGGTTTATTTCGTACACCCTAAGCGGATGTCTGGTTGGGGGGCCGATCAGATGTTCTTGGATTTAAATCCTTCTAATCCATGGAGGAACGGTGAATGGGTGTCACCGCGACGCGCAAGGTCCAAAAGTTTGGCGGACCGAATTTGTTTAAAAGTGTTTTTCTTTCAACTGTTTTCGGGGGCGTACTGAGTTTCGGCACCGCCCTGATCCCGTCACAGGATCCGGCGATCCCCACCGCGCTGTCCTGGATCGGTGCATCACCGGCGATGGCGCAAGCCTCGGATCCGGTGATTGCCCAGGCCGAATCTCTGGTTGATTCCGGGCAATTCCAAGAAGCCTACGACCTATTGCTGCCGCTGGAAGATGCGCGCGCCGGGGATGTCGATTACGACTATTTCCTCGCTTTGTCTTCTCTACGCATTGGTGAGATCACCCGATCCATTTATGCCCTGGAGCGGGTGTTGATCGTCGATCCGAACCATGGTCCGGCTCGGGTCCTGCTGGGGGAAGCCTATTTCACCGCTGGGGAAACGGAAGCGGCCAAGGAAACCTTTGAGGTTGCCCAAAGCCAAGCCGCCCCGACCCCTGGACCAATTCGGGATCGGATCGAACGCTTCCTATTTGCCATCGACCGGTCGACCTCCGGTTTTACCTTTAATGGGACGGTCTATGCCGGGCTCGGCTATGACGGCAATGTCAACTCCGCCACCGACAAACAAACTTTGGTCATTCCTGCCTTTGCGGCGCTCGGACCCGCAACCCTAGGCACTAATTCCCGCTCCCAAGATGACATGGTCTGGACCGCCGGGACGGGTTTCTTTGCCGAACAGCGCATGGAAGGTCCGATCTCCATGCTGGGCTCTCTGAGCTATGATCGCACCGACGCGCTGGGCTCAGGCGGCTTTGACACCGACAGCCTGAATATCAATCTGGGCGTGGCCTATACCGGCCAGAACGACCGGGTCACCATTACGGGGCAATATCAGCCCTACTTCTATGGCTACAACCACTTCCGCGACACCTTGGGTGCATTGGCGGTATGGCGCCATGCGTTCTCCGACAGCCTATTTGGGGCCTTGTTCGGCCAAGCCAGCACCATCTACTACCCGACGCAAAATGTCCGCAACGCCAACCGGTTTGCCATCGGGGCCAATGTGGTCAAGCAATTCGATGTGCCGCTGAAACCGGAAGTGTTCGCCCAGGTCTATGGCGGTATCGAAAAAACCCATGACTCCGCGAACCGCTATTTGGGCAATGACTTTATCGGTGGACGGCTTGGGGTCGATGCCGACCTGATTGAAAACCAGTTGGAAGGCTATGTGTCCTCCAGCTTGGAATATCGGGATTATCGTGGCACCGACCCGCTGTTCCTGAAGGTTCGGGATGACTATCAACTCTCCCTGACCGCCGGGGTGCGCTATCAGATCCAGGACTCTCTGAGCATTGAGCCGGAGATCTCCTATACGGATAACAGCTCCAACATCTCGCTCTATTCCTTCGACCGGCTGACCGGCATGGTCACCCTGCGCTACGATTTCTGAGCCAACGGTTAGACATAACACGCCGTCTCGACGCCGACCGGGAGACATCAGATGCACACACCCTTTGCCGAGAAACCCGCCCGCCCCACCCGCTCTGTAGCACGCGCCAAGGCCGTTGTCGCGCACCGGGAGGAAGACCAAGCAGAACGGAACCGAACCGGTCTGCTGATGATGTTGGGGGTGATTGCGGCCTTGGCCCTGATGCTTCTCTCTACCCTGCCCGCCTATGCGGAAGCGGTGGCCCAGGTCCGCTTCGTCAATGGTACGGCCACGGCGAGCGGCACTGAATTGGGTGACCGGGAGCTGGTGCGCGGCGGCGAGATCTTCCAGGGCGACCGGATCATCACGTCCGGCGATGGTCGGGCGCAGCTGTCCTTTATCGATGGCTCTGTGCTGGCACTCTATGAAAACACCGATCTGACCATTGACGAATTTGTCTATACCGATGGCAGTGGCAATGGCGAAAGCGCGGTGTTCAGCATGTTGGCCGGGGGTGTCCGGGCCCTGACCGGGGCTGTCGGCGGCTCTGATCGGGATGACTATAAGATCGCCACCCCGGTGGGCACGATCGGCATTCGCGGCACCGGCTGGCTGACCACCTTGACCACCATCCTGCGCTCGACTGTGGCGGAGGGATCGATCTTCATGCAGAACCAGGGCGGCATTCTGACCGTGCCTTCGGGGCAAACCGGGCAGATCAATGATGCCAATACGCCGCCGATCATCGTCAGCGAAGCCCCGTTCCTGCCCCCGCCCGCGCCGTCACAACCGACCCAAGCGATTGATGAGAGCCAAGGGGAAGACGAGAGCCCGCAGGTGGCAGAAGAGACCGACAATAGCGGGGAAAGTTCATCCGTCCCTGTTGCTTTCCGAACCGAAGGCCAAACCGAAAGCACCACCACGGATACGTCGACCGATACCTCTACGGACACCTCCACCGATACCAACACCACCACGACGACCACCACAACGACGACCACTACGAACAACACGACAACGACGACCGATACCTCGACCAACACCGATACGACGACCACAACGGATACGACGACCACAACGGATACGACGACCACCACTACTCTCAATGTCGACGCCCTGTTGAGCACAACACAGTCTCTTAACAGTGCTGTTTCCAGCGGATCTGATTTCCTGAACACCACTCTGATTGACAACATCGCCAATCATAACAATGCCGATGTGACCCAGGATCAGTCGACGGGGAACATCACCGCGTTTGAGGATACGGATGGGGATACCTACAATCTCGGCACGGCAACCGTTCAACAAGTCGATGGCAACGCCAATGTCACCATTGCCCGCTGGTCCGATGGTCTGCCGACGGGTACTGCAGCCAACATGACGATCCCGGAGAATGCCGGTTTCCACGTCGCTGTGGGCGTCGCGCCAACCAATATTCCGACCACGGGTAGCGCAACCTTTAGCGTCACCAATGCGACCTCGCCGACATTCGCCGATGGGAGCTCCGCGCCTGGGACCCTGAACACTACCGGAACGAACTTGACCGCAGACTTTGGCAGCCAAACCATCGACTGGAACTTTAGCGTCACCATGCCCAGTGATACGACCTATGCTTGGTCTGAAACCGGGGCAAGCTTCAACAATGCCAGGGCCTCTTTCTTTAAGCCGACCAGTAATTTCACCAATGCAGCAGGGGCTGGCAAGGCCTGTGGCAACACTACTAATTGTACTGCCTATGTTCATGGCTTTCTCGCTGGCGACGGTGCCTCGGACGCCGGGGTGGTCTACATGATCACGGATGGAGCAACGGGCGATTCCGGATCTTCAAACGCAATCAGTGGCGCAGCCCACTTCACCCAAAACGCAAACTAGGATACCCGTCTTTCGGCAGAACTGACCGGTAATCCGGAAGCCCGTGGGTGTGCAGTCTTCTTGAGGAACCAGTGATCCCTGGTTGATCGTTGGCGTGGCTGGCTTTAAGAAGTGAGCAACGGTCAGTAAGATGGCCGAGCTACCTTAAAGCCAACAGGGGGTCGGTCATTCCTGCTAGTCCCAATCCACGCCCCGGTCTTGCCCGGGTAGCCCGGCCTGCAGAGGGTCGCATCCCCGCCGACCGGGCGATTATTTTCGGCCATTCGGTTCTGATCCGACAGCGCCCCTTGTTCCTGCGCTTGGCCATGGTGCCTTTCGCGGCCCTGGTGCTGGTGGTGCTCAGCTTCGGCTTTCTAACCCCAACCCCTACCCCGTTGCCCGACGGGTCCATGCCCGAGGGTGCTGGCGGTTTCGGCCTATGGGCCTTGCTGGAGTTGGTGTTGACCTTGGCGGTGTTGGTGCCGCTGTTCTCCGCATGGCTGCGCTGGCTCTGTACCCCGACCCCGGCTGAGGATGAACCTGCTCTGCCTGCCCCAAAGGTTCGCGCCGGACAGCCGGAGTTGATGGGTTTGGTCATGCTGCTGGGCATTGGGGCCACCATCGGCATTGTGGCCTGGGCCTTGGGCAAAGGCGCAACGAGCCTGACTTTCTATAAAGAACAAGCCGGGGCTTTGGTCGGGTTAGGCTTTGGCCTGTTGGCCGGACCGTTGGTGGCGCGGCTGTTCCTGCTGCCCGCCTATGCGGTGCTTGAACGCCCCCTGCGCCCCTTTGTCGGCAAGCCCTGGCGCTTGGGTGCGGGCCAAGGCTTCTCTCTGTTGATCACCCTGGCCATGGGCGGTCTGACCACGGCGGTGGCAGGCGTGTTGCTGGTGGTGATGCTGACCGGTGTAACAGCGACCCTCAGCGGCTCGATCACGTCGGGGGCCCATATCCCGCAAGTGGTCCAAAGCATTGTCTATTGTGCCGTCATCACCTATGCGACCGGCTTTTTGGCTGGGGTTCTGGCCTTTGGCGTGCGCTGGATGGATGGCTGGAACATTGCGCCGAAACTGCGGATCGATCCGGGGGTCGAGATCTCCAAGGATCTGGACGATGATTTCCCCGATGAAGGCGGCCCGAAAAAGCCCTAGAGCCCTTTTTTGGCTTTGATGGCGAACAGCAGCAACCCGCCCGCCAGCAGGCCCCAAAAGGCTGAGCCAATCCCAAAGACGGCAAAACCCGACGCGGTGACCAGGAAGGTGATCCCTGCGGCCTCGCGCTCATCGGGGTCCGCAAACGCGCCAGTAATCGCCCCGGTGAAGGAGCCGATCAGCGCGAGGCCCGCCACCGCCGCGATCAGGATCGGTGGGGCCAGCGAGACAAAGGCGATGAACGGCCCGACAAAAAAAGCGATCACGCAATAGGCCACTCCGGCGGTGGCAGCCGCCCACCAGCGCCGCGCCGGGTTCGGATCCACATCCTCCCCCGCACAAAGGGCTGCGGTGATCGCCGCCATATTCACCGCATGGCCGCCAAAGGGTGCCGCGCCCAAGGAAAACACCCCGGTCCAGGTAAACAGGCGTCCAGCATTGGGCTTATAGCCATTGGATACCAACACCGCCATGCCCGGAATATTCTGGGAGGCCATATTGACGATGAACAGCGGCAGCGCGATGCCCAGCACGGATCCCAGATCAAATTGCGGCATCAGCGGGGTCAGGAACAGACCAAAGCCCGAGGGAATGGTTTCCGTTGGATCGGCGGCGCTGGGATCCGCAGCGGCCAAGCCAGTCAGGACGATGACAATAAAAGCACCCAACGCTGCCGGAACGGCAGCAAAGCGATGCAGCCTGCCCCCGATGAACCAAGCGACAATGATAAGACCGGCGGCCAAGGGATCCTCGCCCAAGGCCACCATGGGGGCGAGGCACAGGCTGAACAGCACCCCGGCCAGCATGGCGGCAGCGAGACTGCCGGGGATGGCGGAGACCAAACGGCCCAATGGGCGGATCAATCCGGTGATCACCAGCATCACCGCGCAGATCAGAAAGCCGCCAATGGCACTGTGAAAGTCAACACCGGTGCCCTGGGAGGCAACCAACAGCGCCGCCCCCGGGGTGGACCAGGCAATGCTGGCGGGCATGCGGGTCCACCAGGACATGAGAACGCCGCACAACCCCATGGCCAGAGTGAGCGCGGTCAGGCCGGAAACGGCCTGCAGTTCGGTCGCCCCAACGGCCCGCAAGCCCTGTAACACGACGGCAAAGGAACTGGCATAGCCAACAAAAGCCGCCAGCAGGCCCATAAAGACGGCCTGCTTTGGCACATGATCTTGAAACAAACGGACCCCCGCTCCCCCAATATGAGGCCGCATGCTCACAAATGAGACGGCCTAAAGGACCGTTATCCCATAATCAGCACAAATGCCTCAACCGCCAGAGCCTTCCAGGCGGAAGCCGACCTGCATGGTGACTTGGAAATGCTGGACCTCGCCATCCTTGATCCACCCGCGCACTTCCTTGACTTCGAACCAATCAAGATTCCGCACCGTTTCCGCCGCCGTGGCCACGGCCCCACGGATGGCATCTTCAATGCTGTTGCGCGAGGTGCCGACGAGATCGATTTTCTTATAAACGCGGTCGGACATTCGGAGCTCCTTACAACGGATGGTGAGACATTTCAGTCTTTTGTGGTTCGGGGGTCAGCTCTTTTCTGAGCGGGCGAACCTGAGAATAATGCTCAGACACAGTAGCGCTTATGTGGGAGATTTCCAGCCCCAGTCGAAGGGGGTGGCGATAGAAAGATCCATTTTCTAGATCAAAACTGCCGGTTTTTCGCACTTGCGAAGGAGACCGCTGCGCTCCTAATCTCTCCCCTATGCACTCTCCCCCTCCCCATCGTGGTTAGGAGCCCGTTTTCCATGTCCGTCGAGATCTATACCAAAGACAATTGTATGTTCTGTAAAAAGGCCAAGGCTTGGTTCCAGGAACACAAGATCCCCTATGACGAGTCCGATGTCAGCGATCTGGATGCTTTCGCGGCCATGCAAAAACGGATCCCGGCCGCCAAGACCGTGCCCCAGATCATCATGGATGGGCATGTGATCGGCGGCTATGACGTGCTGATGCAATATGAACAGCAAATCCTGTCCAAACTGAAAGCCAAATTCCCGGAAGCGGTTTAAGGCGATCCGGGCTTCTCTAGCTTGGTATCCTCAGGGGCGTCTTTGGTTTAAAGGCGTCCCTCATTGGTCACACAGCGATCCAAAGCGTCCAATGCCCCTTGGGTTGCTGGCAAGGTGAACGGGCGGTCCTGCCCCCCGACAATCAGGGTCATCCGAGTGCTTTGGCCGAAAGACTGGCGGAACACAGGCCAATCCGTTACCTCGGCGATCATGACGGTTTCGGCCAACGTACCCGGCAGGGACAGATCAGCATCCGGTCCCTTCTTCAGGGTCAGCTGCACACCGACGGTCTCATAGTCTTTGGTGCCAAAGCCGCCGCGTGGGTCGGAGACCTGGATCAGGGACAGCCCATCGGGATCTTGGGTCACAGCCAAGATCACCCGACGGCCACTGCGCAGGGGATAGGGAATCAGCATTTTGCAATGGCTGAAGCCACCGGTTTGGTCGACCTCAGGGCTGACAAACCACGCCCCGGCTCGGACCACGCCGGACTCCCGCAACGTGTCATCCCAGGCATCTTGGATTTCAGCCCGGCTTGGGGCCTTGCCCAACGGTTGCGCTGGCTCGGCAGTGGCAGGGGGCCCCGGTGCGTCATCGGAGGGCTTGGGCTGCGCGTCCGGTGCTGCCTCAGGTGACGCGCCTGGGGCCGTTTGCGCTTCTCCCGGCGGCTGCACAAGCTCGTCGGGCGGCAAAGGCGCGTCATAGGGATTAAAAGGCTGCGCTTCCGGCGGCAAGCTGTGATCCACCTGCGCGAATGCCACAGGGCTCGCCAACAGAAGACACAGCATACACAGGGTTGCCCTGGTGCTATGGAGGGCCTTCCATGCACCGGTCATCGGCAAAGTCCTTTCGGCGGGGTGATGGTCAGAACAAGGGACTGAGAGAACAAGGTGACACCATGGGCGATCACAATCGCTATGACAAGGCATGGCGGTTTCCAAGCATATGTTTAAGGACTTGACCTCGACCGCCCAATCAGGCAGGTAAAAAGCATGAAAACGCACATTGCTCTCGATCTCCTAGGCCTATCGGCACGGCTCTGATCCCAAAACGGTCAGAGCGGGCAGCGGAGCCTGTTGTCTCCTCGCCTCCCAACATCCCGATACGCCCAGTTTTCTGCCGAGAGCATCATGCAAGTCCCCTCCTCCTTCCGCACCGCCTTTTGCACAGACCATGCCGAGCCCATATGGATCGGTAGGAATGGGGTCTCTGGCGGCCTGCGACTAAGCTGCGGTCGTCGGTGAGCGGATCTCCCGGCGGCCGTTGACGCGCTTCTCCGTTTTTTATGCCCCGTTCCATGTTTTCCCTGCCCCCGCCTCTTCGATGCGATGGACCACGTCCCGCCAAAGAGGGCTCCAGGGACCCGATATCAGGAATTTAAGACCATGAAGATTGATCCGACCCGCAAATATCGCCCGTTCGAGCCGGTGGCTTTGCCGGACCGCACCTGGCCCAGCGCCGTGATCTCCAAGCCGCCGGTCTGGTGTGCGGTGGATTTGCGCGATGGCAACCAAGCTCTGATCGAACCCATGGGCAGTGATCGCAAGGTGCGCATGTTCACCCTGCTCTGCGACATGGGCTACAAGGAAATTGAGGTCGGCTTCCCGGCGGCTTCTCAAACGGATTTTGATTTCCTGCGCCTGTTGATCGACGAGAACCGGATCCCGGATGACGTCACCATCCAGGTGTTGACCCAAGCCCGGCAGGATCTGATTGAGCGGACTTTCGAGGCCATTGATGGCGCTCCCCGGGCCATCGTCCATTTATATAACTCCACCAGCGCCTTACAGCGCAAAGTGGTGTTCAATATGGAGCGCGAGGGGATCACCGATCTGGCGGTCAAGGGCGCGGAAATGGTGGTCAAAGGGGCCAAGGCGATCAAAGGCGGCACCAAGGTGCGCTATCAATATTCGCCGGAGAGCTTCACGGGCACCGAATTGGACTATGCGGTTGAGATCTGCGAAGCGGTGATGGATGTGTTCGCCCCGACCCCGGACACGCCGCTGATCCTGAACTTGCCCGCCACCGTGGAAATGTCGACCCCCAATGTGCATGCGGACCAGATCGAGTGGTTCAGCCGCACCATTAAAAACCGGGAGTCCGTGTTGATCAGCCTGCATCCCCATAATGATCGGGGCACCGCCGTGGCCGCCGCCGAGCTGGCCTTCATGGCCGGTGCCGACCGCATTGAGGGCACCCTGTTCGGCAATGGCGAACGCACCGGCAATGTGGATCTGGTCACCTTGGGCATGAACATGTTCAGCCAAGGCATCGATCCGGGCATCGATTTCTCTGACATCGACAATATCCGGGAGACGGCAGAAAGCTGCAATCGCCTGCCGGTGCACCCCCGCCACCCCTATGCCGGAGAGTTGGTGTTCACGGCCTTCTCCGGCTCGCACCAAGATGCCATCAACAAGGGCATGCGGGCGGTCCGCGAGAGCAACCAAGAGGTCTGGGAAGTGCCCTATCTGCCGATCGATCCGGCGGATATCGGGCGGTCCTATGAAGCCGTCATCCGGGTCAACAGCCAGTCCGGCAAGGGTGGCGTGGCTTGGTTGATGGAGCAGGAATATGGCATCCGCATGCCCAAGGGGCTGCAGGCGGAATTCTCCAAGGTGGTCCAGCAATTGGCGGATAAAACCGGGGAGGAGATCAACACCCGGCGCATGATGCAGGCCTTTGAGGAAACCTATTATGCCTCCGACCGGCCCTATGCCTTTGTCGAACACCGCTCCGCCCCGGATCCACAAAATGCCGAGGGTCGGCTGCTGACCGCCACGGTGCGGGTCAATGGCTCGATCAAGGATATCGATGGCGCCGGATCCGGCCCGATTGAGGCTTTGGTCGATGCCATCAACCGGGATTCCGGCATTGGCTTGCAGGTGGTGGATTACTCTGAGCATGCCCTGCAAACCGGCGCGGACGCCCAGGCCATTGCCTATGTGCGCGCGATCAACAAGGACGGTGCCGAGCATTACGGTGTCGGCGTCCACCGCAATTTTGTCGTCGCCAGCTTGAAGGCTGTTCTGTCTGCGGCCAATCACTTGCACGGCTAAGCGTAAGCCCGTAGAGGCTATCTGGAAGGACCGGAGCGCATCGCACTCCGGTCCTTTTTTTGGGTCGGTGACGTGACCCCTATCAGATCAGATACATTGACCATGCGGCCAAAGGCTCCACCTATTGGGCACAGCCTTTTGTCTGATCCATGTCCCTTCTTGGAGCCTGTTCCATGACCCGCATGCTTTTGGTGAGCCTGCCTGCTGCCGCGTTGATCAGCCTGCCTTTGGTGGTTGGTGGGGCGGACCCGGCCCAGGCCGAATTGCGGATCTGCAATGAGACCCCACAATCGCGCAGCATCGCCATTGGCTATAAGGATGGCGGCAATTGGGTGTCCGAGGGTTGGTGGAATGCGGACTCCGGTGAATGCAAAGTGGTTGTCCAAGGCAATCTGAAGAACCGCTATTACTATTATATGGCCGAAAGCAATGAAGGCTGGTTTGACGGTCAAGACTATATGTTCTGTACCGAAACCCAGGCTTTCACCATCATCGGCGATGAAAACTGCCAAAGCCGGGGCTATGAAGAGAGTTCCTTCCGCCAAATCGACACGGGTCAAACCGCCACCAGCTATACGCTAACCCTGACGGCGACGGGCAGCAGCGGCTCCAGCAGTGCCGATGGCAGCAGATCCGGAGACGACGGCTCCTCTGGCGGCGGCTCCCGACGGATTGGTGCCGAGCCGCGCCCGTCATTGCCCTCGGTGCCGCAAGTCACTTTGCCCCGTTCCTCCGGTGGTGCTGCCGCGCCCGGCACCTATGGCGAACCGATTTCCATTACCGGCAGTTTCCAGGGCTGTGACCCCATCGATGGCACCATGGCATGCAAGGTCGAGTCAGAGGGCTGGCTTTATACCGTGTTCAACGATGACCGGACCCCGACTGCGGTGTTCAATCAACTGATGGGCTTTCCGGATTTCTCTACCGTCACCGTGGCCGGGGACATGATTGCCCAAGGCGATATCCATGTCGACATCACCGCCCGGGAGGTCACCTTGCAATCCGGTGGCGGTGGCGGTGGCACTGCGATGATGGAATTGCGCAATCAACTGGTCGGCCTTTGGCAGGCCTATGACGATCCCAATGTGACCTTGCGGTTCACGGGGGCGGGCGAGCGCATTGAATATTATGCCGGTGATCAGGTCGACCGGGGCACCTTCACCGTCGGCACCAACTGCTCCACGGGTGGCCCTGGCGGCGATCCGATTGTTGAGGTCATGCCGTTTGATTATCCGGAGCCGTCCTGCTACGGCCTGCTCTCGGTCACCCGGGATAACCTGACCCTGATTTTCCTGCCACGCGGCAACAGCCTGAACTATTACAGAGTGAATTAGGGCTAGGCCTTTTTGCTGCGGCGGTCCGGCCCTTCAAAGGCCATTTTGGTCCGACGCCGATCCGGACCGAAATAATCTTTGGTCCGGACAAAGGGTTTGCGCTTTTCCAACAGCACCTTTAGCGCCGCATAAAGTGAGCGTACCGAGGCCGGTTTGACCAGGACATGATCGACCCCGGCATTGAGTGCTGAGCGCACATGCTGCCAACTGACCCGTCCGGTGATCATGATGACCGGAATATAGGGGTTGGGTGAATCCTTACCGGTCCGCACCCGCTTGGCCAAATCCAAACCGGAATGCAGGGACATGGAATATTCGCAGATCAGCAGATCGGCCAGACCTTTGCGAAACCACTCCAGCGCTTCGGCATTATCCCGGGCCGTCAGGACCGACCGGACCCCAAGCTCTTTGAGAATTTTATCCAATAAGATCTTGGACGGCTCGTGATCATCAACGATCAGCGCCCCAAGATGGGAGAAGTCATACCCTTTTCCCAAACCGGAACATCCCCGCGCCAAATTGTCCCTGGAGGGCGAATAGTCAGACCAGAGTCTCAGTATCCACTATGTGGCAGCGCAAAAAACACAAAAAATTCAGAGATCCTGTCTGATCCACAGGAACCCGGTCGGACATTACAAGCATGGCTTAACTCTGCGGTGGTTTGCCCGCTTTGCGGCGATCCGGTCCGGCGAAGTCCATTTTCCGTCGCCGCCGGTCCGGTCCGAAATAGTCCGCCGTCCGCACAAAAGGCCTGGGCGCATCCAGCACCGCCAGCAAACGCGCTTCCAAACTGGACGCACTGATTGGCTTGGCCATGAACTCATTGATCCCGGCATTCCGCGCCCGGGACACCGCCACCCTGTCGGCCCGGGCGGCAATGACAATGACCGGGATATAGACGATCCGGCCTAGGTTGGAATGGCGCAAGGCCGTGACAAATTCCGGGGCATCCTGGGGCTGAGTCTTGAAATCGACGATCAGCACATGGGTTTTCTCCGCCTCCAGGGCGGCAAAGGTCTCTTCCGGCGTGCCGGTTCCGACCACATCGGCGCAGCCCACCGTGTTCAAAAGTGAGCAGACAAAATGCCGGGATGAAACATTGGTATCGAACACCACCACGCGAACGCCCCGCTCCCTGATCGGGGTCATCGGTGGAACCTCATGGCGGTTTTTGATGTTCAGATCAGACAAGCGATGCCCAAGGGGGTCCGCCGGGTCGGATTGCTGCTTTGCGGGTGTGTCGGACGGCTTTTCTGGAACGCTCACGGTCTGCTCACCACCCGCCCCGGAACAACCAGTCATCGACCATGGTCAGCCGGTCCAAGCCCCAAAAGGCCTCGCCATCGACAAAAACCATCGGGGCGCCAAACACGCCGCGCGCAATGGCCTCCTCAACCGCATCCCGGGTCCGATCCTTCATGGCCGGATCTTGCAAAGCGTTAGCGAACGCCGCGCCGTCGGCTCCGACCTCTTCGGCGATGGCAATCACCGTATCCCGGGTGCCAATCGGACGCCCGTCGCGAAAATAGGCCAGAAACATCGCCTTCGCATAGGGCACGGCCAGCTCCGGGTCGGCCTCTGCCAGCCAATAAAATCCCCGCGCCGCCGCCGTGGTGGCGACGGGAAAATCCTTTGGGATATGCCCTTCTACGCCGTGATAGCGCATGGAGCGGAGGAAATCATGCCGGGAATACTCCCCCTTCATGGGTTGCTCAACCATCAACGGCATGCCGCAGCGCTTAAACACCACCCCCAACAAAAACGGTCGCCAGTCCACCGTCCGGCCATGGCGCGCCGCCAGAGCATCGATTTTTTGCGCCGCCACAAAGGAATAGGGCGAGGAGAAATCGAAATAGAACGACAACGGATCAGGCATGCGGCCTCGTCAGTCTCGGGCGTGTCTGTACGCGTTTTGCACTCTTCGGGCAAAAGTGACGCTTAATGGCCGATGACGCAAGCCCACAAGCGCCGGAATAGACTTAGGCCATGACCTCCAAAACCATATGGTTTGAGGTCACCTGTTAGGTTTGAGAAGACGGCAGCACCAAAGACCGAAACAAAGCATCTGCTGCGCCGGGATCGGGATGGGCCTCCGATAGGCCCTCCAGCCCGTCACGGATTTCTGCAAAGGCGCCGTCGATCCAGGCATCCAAGGCTGCGTTGCGGTCCTTTACCGGCTCCCGGGCCCGGAGTAAGGCGCGCAGAACCTGGTCGGCCTCGCTGCCGACATCCGGGCCGGTGCCCCCCTCCTTCGCGTCGAGCAAGTCCTTTAGGCCCAAGGGCGGTACCGTGCCCTTGCGCACCAGCCAACGACCCGCCGCCAAAGAATGGACCAAACGGGGATATTTGATCCGCAAGCCGCCGGACGGGGCATCGCTTTGGGCACCCTGAGCCAGCGTGCTGCTGAGCGGATCTTGGAAATAAACGCTGATGTCACGCTTGGCTTCCGAGAGGAAATGCTCCGCCTGACGGCGCAAGGACGCGCCTTCGCGAAACAGCAAACGGATCCGGGCCAAACAGGCATCCTGGTCCCAAAACGGATCCGGGGCGGCGCAGAGCTGCCAGACCTCCGGATCGGACCGCACCAAACGGCGCAGCACCCGGCGCACATCCAAGATCTCGGCGGTTAACCCGCTATCGGGATCCGTATAGGTCGCCCGATCCGGGGCCTCATGCAGCGAGACATAACGCTCTGCAGGTCCGGCATCGATCAGGGCACAGACCGGGCCGGTATCGCCCGCCGCGACTGGGAGGCCAAAGGCCGCCGGACCCAAGGCAATGGCGGCGAGCACTTGCCCGCCGCGCAATTCTTCCCAATCAATGGCCATGCGAGACGCCGCATCCCGCAAGGCCCCCCGGGAGGGTGCGGTTACCAACTGCCGGTGTTGCCCATGGAGGCCCATGGCTCCTGTGGCGGCAGGGCATCGCCCTCTTGCAGCAATTCCACGGAGATGCCATCGGGGGAGCGGACAAAGGCCATATGGCCATCCCGGGGCGGTCGGTTGATGGTCACGCCGCCGTCCTGCAGGCGCTGACAGAGCGCATAAATGTCTTCGACCCGATAGGCCAGATGCCCGAAATTGCGGCCGCCAGTATAGTCTTCCGGATCCCAGTTATAGGTCAGCTCGACCAAGGGCGCTTTCTTTTCCTTGGCTGCCTCCACATCGCCAGGTGCGGCTAAGAACACCAGGGTGAAGCGACCTTTTTCACTGTCATAGCGGTTGACCTCGGCCAGCCCCAGCTTGTTGCAATAAAAATCCAAGCTGGCATCCAGATCTTTCACCCGTACCATGGTGTGCAAGTATCTCATTCCCATCTCCACATGTGTTTAGAGCGATTTCCACGACAATTGAAACGCGGAATTCGCCCTAACTTTTTGGTTTGTCTCATTTTCGAACCGCCGAACCGGACCCACTTCGACTGAAAATGCTCTAGCGTCGTTTTTGCGCCACCATCCGGTGGCAAATCTTGAAGCCACCCTTACCTGGGGCAAGCAAGATCGTTTTTGAAGGTGTAGCACCATGGCAGACCCCGGCCCCGATGATCTGTTTTGGGCTTTTTCCCTGACACTGTATGGCATGCCTGGCATTCCGGCGGCCTGCCTTGAGCTGCAGGACCATCATGGGGCCGATGTGAATATGGTGCTGTATCTGCTTTGGCGCGCCCGGGACGGGGATTGCCTGGATCGGGACAGCATGGCCGCCCTGGATGAAAAACTGGTCTCCTGGCGCACGGAGATCATCCATGTGCTGCGTGGCATGCGCCGGATGCTGTCCTTGTCCGCCCCTGCCCCTTTGTCGCCATCGGAGGCCGCTGCGACCCGCAGCAAGATCAAGGCCGCTGAGTTGGCTGCCGAGGAAGCCCAGCAGCGGGCCATGGCCCTGGCCGACCCGGCCCCCACCAGTGTTGGCCTCAGCCGCGAACAGGCCGGGGCGCAGATGCTGCAGGATTATGCCAGCCTGCTGGGCAGCCGCTTTCCGAGCGCCAAAACCAGCTTGCTGATCGAGACCGCTGCCAGTCTGACCGAGGATCAGATTTCCCAGAACCAGGAGTGACCGCCGCCAAATTCCTTGTGGATGAAGGCTTCCAAGCGGTCGGCGGACGCCGTGATCGGCAGGCCGCCGGTTTCCACCACCAGCTCGGCATTCTCCGGCGGCTCATAGGGATCGGAGATTCCTGTGAAACTGGGGATGATCCCGGCCCGCGCCTTGGCGTAAAGCCCCTTCACATCCCGGGCCTCGCAGGTGGCCAGATCGGCGGCAATGTGGATCTCGCGGAAATCCTCGCCGACAATATCCCGGGCCGCAGCCCGGTCGGCCAGATAGGGCGAGACAAAGGCGGCAATGACCAACATGCCGCTTTCAGCAATCAGCTTGGCGGTTTCGGCGGCCAAGCGGATGTTTTCCGCTCGATCCTCTGGCGCGAACCCCAAATGCTTGGTCAGGCCCTGGCGCAGCCGATCGCCATCCAGAACCGTGACTTGCCAACCCTGTTCAAACAGGCGGCGCTGCACGGTCATGGCCACGGTGCTTTTGCCCGCGCCGGACAAGCCGGTCATCCAGATCACACCGCCACCATGGCCATTGGTGCCCCGGCGATCCGCGGGCAGCACGCTTTCGTCCGGGGCGGTCAGATTGCGGGTTTCCGCCTGGATCCGGGAGCGCTCATCTTGCTGGAACAGCACCCCACCGACCTGGCGATGGCCGCTAACCAAGACCCCGCGACGGGTGGCGCCATAGCCCGGTTCCAGATCCATCAGGACCGGTTCCCGGGCGTCGAGCACCACATCGCCAATGCCCCCAGGCTCCAGGGCTCGGGCGGCTTTGGGCTCCAGGGTTTCCAGATCCAACGCCCCGGCGATGCGCGAGACAATCACCGGATGTTCCTTGGTGCCGGTTTTCAGGCGCAACCTCGCCCCGGGCTCCAGGGGCTCCCGGTCAAGCCAGAACAAACGCACGGTCAAGCGACGGCGATAATCGGCCCCACTGGCCCGGTCTTCCAGGGACGGCACGATCAGATTGCCACGCTCGACAAACAGATCTTTATCCAAGGTGATGGCCACCGGTTCGCCCGCAGACGCCTCTGTCTGTGGCGGCAATTCCGGCGCGCCGGGTCCGTCCCAGCGCTCAAAACTGGCGACCCGAGCCAGCTCGTCATTGGGCTGAACCCGGATCAGATCGCCCAGACGCAGGGTCCCGGCCTCAATACGCCCGACAATGATCCGCTTGTCTTCCCGCCGGTAGACATCTTGGACCGGCAGACGCAGGAACAAGTCCTGACGGGCCGCCGGAACCGGCATGGCGTCCAGGGCCTCCAGCAGGCTCGGGCCGTCATACCACTCAGCGCCGACCCGGTCCTCTGGGCTCTCCCCGTCCCGATTGGCCAGATACAGGCCACTGCGGGCCGAAATCGGCACCACCGCCCGGGCCGTGGAGCCAATGGTCTTCAGATAACCTTCAACCTCGGTTTTGACGGTTTCAAAGGCTTTGGCATCCCAGCCAACCAAATCCATTTTGTTGACCGCAACCACCAGATCGCGAATGCCCAGCAGGGACGCCAACACCGCATGGCGTCGGGTCTGTTCGGAGACCCCCTTGGCGGCATCGACCACCAAGACGGCAGCATGGGCGCCGGCGGCCCCGGTGACCATATTGCGCAGAAACTCTTTGTGGCCCGGGGCGTCGATGATGACATAGGAGCGGCGGTCGGATTTGAACCAGATCCGGGTGGTGTCCAAGGTGATGCCCTGGTCACGCTCCACCTGCAGCGCGTCCATGACAAAGGACCACTCAAAAGCCACGCCGCGCCGGGCACAGCTGGCTCGGACCTCATCGGCCCGGCCTTCCGGCAGACTGCCGGTGTCATTGAGCAGACGGCCAATCAAAGTGGACTTGCCGTGATCCACATGGCCGAGGATGACGATGGGGATCACCCGGCCAGCAGCCGTGACGTCAGAGTTTTGGGACATATGGGTCATGGCGTCGGCCATCTCTTTCCAAACAACAGAGAGTTCATCACAGGAAGGCCCCGTAAGGCCTTGAATAAGGTCACATATAGCCGCTGGCGCGGAGTTGTTCAAAGGCGTCCTCGGCCTCGTGATCCATGGCCCGACCGGCCCGCTCCGAGGTCCGGGTGGCCAACAGCTCGTCGATGATTTCCGGGATGGTGCGCGCGGTGCTATCGATGGGGAAGGTGATGCCCTCCTCGCCCAGAGACCGGAAACGCTTGCCATCCCTGGCGAAATAAAGCGGCACCACGGGGATGTTTTCCCGCTCGATATAGCGCCAGATATCGACCTCGGTCCATTGCAGCAGCGGATGGATGCGCAGATGGGTGCCTTCCGGGAAGTCGGTGTTGTAATGATCCCAGAATTCCGGCGGCTGATCGCGGAAATCCCAATCGCCTTCATCGGCGCGCGGGCTAAACACCCGCTCCTTGGCCCGGGTGGCCTGCTCATCGCGCCTAATCCCGGCAATCACGCCCTTAAAGTTATAGCGCCGCAAAGCCTGCTTCAGACCTTCGGTTTTGCGGGCGGCAAAGCGCGACGCAGGCGGCAGTTTCGGGTCTGTGGTTTCAATCGGCGGGCAGTCATCGGCGATCAGTTCCAGATCCCATTCCTCGGCATAGCGCTTGCGGAAGGCATAGGTTTCCGGAAACTCTTTGCCGGTATCCAAATGCGCTACCGGGAACGGCACACGGCCCAGGAAGGCTTTCCGGGCCAGATGGATCATCACATTGGAATCTTTGCCCAAGGACCACAGCATCACCAAGGGTGATACTTGAGCCTGAGCTTCACGCAGAATGTGGATGCTTTCGGCTTCCAGGGCGTCTAGATGGTTCACGATCTCTCTCCCGCCATAACGGCGTCCCACAACAAAGGGTGTTTGGCGTTAAATATCAGCGCCTTGGAACGGCAAGTGAATGCCGCACTCGGTCTTGCCCGACCCGGCCCAACGACCGGAGCGGATGTCATCGCCCGTGGCGCGTTCGGTGCAGGGCATGCAGCCGACGGACAGGAAGCCGTCTTCGAACAGCGGATGGCGCGGCAAAGCATGGCGTTCAAAAAAGCCATCCACATCCTCCGCCGTCCAGCGGGCCAAAGGCGTGGCTTTGATGCGCGGACCATCCTGTTCCGCCACCGGCATCGCTGCCCGACCACCGCCATGGTGACCCTTGCGGCCATTGATCCAGGCACCAAAGCCAGACAGGCCCCGGGCCAGCGGCTCAACCTTGCGAATGGCGCAGCAGCGGTCATGGTTGCGCGAAAACAGCATGCCATCGGGGTCCTCGGCGGCAACCACATCCGCATCCGGATGCAGCTCCCGGATATCGGTCAGCCCGAGCCGGTCCACCAAAGTGTTGCGGTAACGCAGGGTCTCCCCGAACAGTTTTTCCGTGTTCAGGAAGGTGATCGGCGTCGAGGGGTCCGCATCGGCGACCATTTTCAGCAAGATTGCTGCTTCGGTCCCAAAGGAGGATACCAAGGTGATTTGACCGGGAAACAGGTCTCGGACCAGGGTCGAGACCATTTCTTCCGCCGACAAGCCATTCAACTTGGCCAAAACCGCCGTCAGATCCGGCCCGGTGGTCGTCAAACCGCTTTGCACCGCTTCAGGCTCTGCCACGCTTATGGTCATTGCTCACCCTCCTGCCGATGGGACCAAACTGGAGTCTGGCCATCCGAAGACGCTTGATAGACATGGCGATAGCGCCCGATGACCTCGGCGGCTCGGGTTGCGTCGGTGCCATCTGCGGGCTCGAATTCATCAAAACCACAGCGGGCCATCAAAGCGATTTGGTCGAACAGCACATCACCCACCGCGCGCAAGCGGCCCTGATAGCCATATTGCCCGCGCAGCTTGCGGGCCACCGAATAATGCCGCCCATCCGCATAGCGCGGAAAGTTCAACACGATCAGCGGCACAACACCCAGATCCTGGGCCAAACCGGGACCCCACTCTTCCGGACCCTGCCCTGACTCCAGGCGCACACCGGTGCCTTCGGGACGATCTTCCAGCCAAACAGCCAGATCAACCACCGGCTGGCTGGCCTCCTCCCCATTGATCGGGGTCACAGTCCGGCCATCGGCCTCAAGACGCAGCAGAGCCATAGAGAGCCTCCTTAAACGGGGTCATGCCGAGACGACGATAGGCTTCGATGAAGGGCTCTTGCGGCCCTTCGCGCAGGTCGAGATAGGTGTTCACCACCGTCTCCACCGCATCAATGATGGTTTCTTCGCTAAAGCCGCGCCCGGTGCTTTCGCCAATGGCTGCCGTTTCATCGGCAGCCCCGCCAAGCACCAGCTGATAGCCTTCCACCCCGCGCTTATCCAAGCCGAGGATGCCAATATTGCCCGCATGGTGATGGCCGCAGGCATTGATGCAGCCGGAAATATTCAAGGTGATGCGGCCAATATCATAGAGCCGCTTCGGATCGCCAAAGCGCTCCGACAGGGCCTGGGCAATGGGGATCGAGCGCGCCGTCGCCAGGGCACAATAATCCAGGCCCGGGCAGGCGATGATATCGGACAAATGCCCCACATTGGCTTCCGCCAGCCCTTCCGTGATCAGATCATTGTAGAGCGCCAGCAAACGGTCCTCGGCCACATCCGGGAACACCACATTTTGCTCATGGGTGACCACCAAACGGCCCAGCGAATAGCGATCGGCCAGATCGGCGAGCAAATCGAGCTGTACATCCGAAGCATCACCCGGAATGCCACCGGTGGGCTTCAGGGAGATGGTCACCGCCGCATAGCCCGGCACCCGATGGGCGTGGCCATTGACGGTGATCCAATCGGCAAAGGCTGGGTTTGCCGCCTTATCCTGTTCCAGCGCCGCAGTCGCCCCGTCCCGCTCCACATAATTGGGCGCTTCGAAATAGGCCTCGATGCGGGCGATTTCCTCCGGCGGCACATCAGCGGTCATATGCCCCATGGCCTGCAGCTCAATATCGACCTCCTTCCGGAAATCCTCGACCCCAAGGCTATCGACCAGGATTTTGATCCGGGCCTTATATTTGTTGTCGCGATTGCCGAAGCGGTTATAGACCCGCAGGATCGCATCCAAGGTGGTGAGCAGCTGTTCTTTCGGCAAATGTTCGAAAATCAGCCGGGCCAAGCGCGGGGTCCGGCCCATGCCGCCGCCAACCCAGACATTGAACACCCGGGCGCTGTCATCCTTGGGATCGGGCACCAACTCTAGGCCGATATCGTGGAACCGGATCGCGGCCCGATCGGTCTTGGCCCCGGTCACCGCAATCTTGAACTTGCGCGGCAGATAGGTGAATTCCGGATGGAAAGTCGACCATTGCCGGATCAGCTCGCACCAGGGACGCGGGTCTTCATATTCATCCGCTGCGACCCCGGCAATTGGGTCCGAGGTGACATTGCGAATGCAATTGCCGCTGGTCTGGATGGCATGCATGCCGACCTCGGCCAACTCCTCCAGCACCTTGGGCATATCCGCCAGCTTAATCCAGTTATACTGGATGTTCTGGCGGGTGGTGAAATGGCCATAGCCCTCGTCATAGGTCCGGGCGATATGGGCCAACTTGCGCATTTTGGCGCTGTCTAGCTCACCATAGGGCACGGCAACCCGCAGCATATAGGCATGCAGTTGCAGGTAGACCCCGTTCATCAGCCGCAAGGGCTTGAATTGATCTTCCGTGATCGCCCCAGTGAGGCGGCGATCAACCTGGTCGCGGAAATCCCGCACCCGGTCCTGGATCAAGGCAGCATCAAATTCGTCATAGCGATACATGGTCAGCGTCTCACTTTTGTCCGCTCCCTGGCAGCTCCCTTTGCGGAACCTTTGCCGGGGACGGGATCACTCCACTTTGAGAATGGTTCCAGCTTAAGGTTGGGCTGGGGCCGCGCCATCCGCCTGCGGCCCCAAATCCGTCCGCACCGTTGGACCGGCCAGCCGGATCCGTTCGCGAAATTTGGTTGGCAGGCCAGCAGGCCCATCCCCTGTGCCCACTTCGATGGCATAAGGACCGACCACTTCGGTGGCCTCCGCCGCCCGGGCGGTCACCAAGGCCGCATCAAGGGCTTCCTGGGTTTCAAACCGGACAGCAGCCTGTGGATCTTCGACCCAATCTGCACCTTCAGCATAAAACACCACCCGGCCATCACCGAGGCGGTTGGCGGTGATAAGGCTGGTGACAAAGCGGCTCATGGGTGAACTCCTTGATGCTCTCCTGGCTCAGCGGCACGTTTTGGGCGGTCTTGGGCAGGACCGCAGTCGCCGGATGAGCCCGTAGGAGAAGCGTGGGATATGAAAGGAACCGGGAACGCGAGGCTCCAGGGGTCAGCGATGGGATCCGCACAGGGTCCAGAACGGTGTCCGGCACGCACCGGGCCAACGTCTTTTACCGCAGCTTTGGGAAAGCTGCCCAATACATCAGCAACCCGCTCGGCGACAAGTCCACGCTTTTCCAAGTGACGGGCAACCTTCTCCGGCAGACCGGTCCCGGCAGCAGGCGCGGCAAACAACCACAAGACCATCCGTCCCGGGGCGGCCTCGCCATCGAGCTGCTCGGCAATGGCCTTGGCAGAGCCTGCGGTTTCGATCGGCAGGCGCAAGGCGTCGCGCCGGGCACGGTCCATCACCGCTTCGGACACGGAGGGGTCATGGACGATGACATCGGCGGATTCCAACAGGCGATGAGCCCGCACCGTCAACAAATCCGCATCGGCAAATTGGGCGGCGAGCAAATGGACCACCCGATCCCCATGGGCGGCCATCGGGTTGGGCGTGGCGGCCTGCTGGGCAAATCCATCCATCAAATGCTCGGCTTGCTGCCGGGCGGTAGCGGGGTCACCCTCCAAAGCAGACCGAGCCGGAGCCCCGTCCATAAAGGCTTCCCAAAACCGCCGCCGTTCCTCCGCCGGGACCCGTTCTGCGACATCGCCGCGCAAATCTCCGGCCAAACGGGCCAAGCCGCCCAACCGAGTCGGCAACAGGCGATCAATGGCAGCACGGATCCGACGGGCCAGCACCGGGGATGTGCCCTCGGTGCCCACGGCAACCAAAACCGGATCACGGTCGATCACCGCCGGGGTCGTAAAGTCACATTCACTGGGCTTGTCGACCACATTGACCAACAACCCGATTTGGCGCAGGCGATGGGCCAAGGCGATATCTGCCTGGGCATCCTCTCCAGCGATATAGACCACTTTGATGGCCGCAAGCGCGTGGTCGGTAGGCATGTCAGACAGCAAGGTGATCTGCCTAGCCTCGGCCATGCGCAGCAGAGCCTCATCGGCGATCTCCGCCACAACCTGGACATCGGCCCCTGCCCTATGGGCCAGCCGTGCCTTGGCCGCAGCAGCTTCGGTGCCGCCGACGATCAACACCGGCTTGCCCCGAACCACAAGAAACATCGGCAAGGCTTTCATCCAACCATCCTCACACGCTCCAAAACGGATTGCGCTGCACAAAGCACACAAAAAGACGCGGTTTCCGCAGTGCAGCAGTTTTGCTTCTGCTGATTTCACATCTCGCAAGGCCATTGTCAATACATTTATCACATGTGAAATGTACAATATTTTGTTATTACATTATTTTTGTGTATTTAAAGCAATCAACCCAAACGGTGAATGGGTCTTCCCCCTGTTCAAACTGACAGTTTATTTTAAAATATCAGGCTATTAACCTCAAACGTTCAGAGATTTGTTGGCCGTTAATCCACTGCTTTTGTCGACGAGAGCCACGAATGGTTGACAATTTTTCAGGGAGACTCATGGGAAATATCACCATTACCCATTGACCCCAAAGCCGACAAAATGTAACTCATTGATATCAATAACGCGGTAAATAGGGTGTGAGTTGCATGGCTCGATGGCAAAGGGACGACATTTCCTCTGATGCTTTGTTCAAGCAGAAGCGGGATACGTTGATCGCCGTGGCGGCGAAAGCCTTTGGCGACCGGGGCTATCATGCCACATCCTTGGACGACATCGCCAAAACCCTGAATGTCACCAAGGCCGCCCTTTACTACTATATCAGTGGCAAACAAGAGCTTCTGTTTGAATGCCATGGCATTCGGGTCGGCATGCTGGAAAACGCCTTGGAAAAAGGCCATGACGTCACAGGCAGCGGCTTGGAACGTCTTACCGGTTTTATTGACGCCTATGCCGCCAGCCTGGAACAGGAGATGGGCTGTTGTGCCCTGCTGACCGAGGTAGCGGCCTTAACCCCGGAAAATCAACAGCACCTGTCGGCCCGGTCCCTCGCTGCAACCAATGACATTGAAGCCCTGGTTCGGGACGGGCTGCTGGATGGCAGCATCCGCCCGGATGTGGATCCGCCGATGATCACAGCCATGTTGCTCGGTGCCATGAACGCCATGCCCCGCTGGTATGCCCGCTTCCAGCGCGACCCCAATGCCGGTTCCGCCTCCGAACGCGCAAGCGGAGCTCCTTTGGGCGGTGGGGGCACAGGCTCTGCGCGCGATCAGATGGCCACCCTGATCACCAAGGGCCTTGCCAACCACATTTGAGCAGATTGTGGGGCACCGCACCCTAAAGGCTCACCGCACTTTGATTGCGTCAAAATACTCACCGTGTTTTGACTGCGTCAAAATGCTCTAATCTATCAAGGCAACCCGCGTATCGCCCAAGCGGGCGTCCAGGGCCTCTTGCAGGGCTTTGATGACCGATCCATTGCGATCATAGATGTCCTCGCCAAAGCGCAAGCTGCCATCATCCTCGACCCAAGCGGTGAAATAAGACAGATGGACCGGCACCTTTTCGGTCAAGCTGACCACCTTTGGATGATCCGCTTTGAAATCGCCATAGCGGGCATCCTGTCTGGATGTGAACCGGCTGAGAAGAAAATCGGCCACCGCTTCAGGCTGCTCCACCCGGATGCAGCCATGGCTCACGGCACGGAAATCCCGAGAGAACACCCGTTTGGAATTGGTGTCATGCAAATAGACCGAATGGGTGTTCGGGAACATGAATTTGACCGTGCCCAAAGGATTGCGTGGCCCCGGTGACTGGCGCAGGAAATAAGACCGTGCAGCGTCTTCCACCTGCTCCCAATCGACAATGGATTTGTCGACGCCAACCCGATCGCCACCGCGCACAAAAACGGTGTAGCCCCGCTCGGCCAGATAGGTCGGGTCTTCCACTTGCTTGGGGATGATCTCCTCCAAGGCAATCGAATAGGGCACATTCCAATAGGGATTGAACTCCATATATTCGATTTCATCCTGGAACAGCGGCGTTTGGTTCTTCTTTGAACCCACGGCCACTTTCATCCGTAAAGCGGTTTGGTCACCGTCATTCACAAACAATTGATATTGCGGCACATTCACCAGGAAATGGGTCTGCCCGAGATCCCGAGGCAAACGGCGCCAGGTTTCCATGGCGGCGATGATGCCGTCCAGCTTGTCCTGGGCAGACATGTTCAGCGCGGCCCGCGTGCGCGGTCCGATCACCCCATCATCGGTATAGCCATGGGCGGTTTGGAAAGCTTTGACTGCCTCGACCAAGCCCGGATCATACACCAGGGCCGGATCCGTACCCGGCGGCGGCGGAGCCGGAGCCTCCGAGCTTTCCGAGAGGTCAGGATCCTCGGCGGCATCTTCAGAGACCGCCGCCGGAGCACGCACCGGGAAGCCTTCCAGAGCCAGACGGGTGCGCAGCTTTGGCATCTGATCAGAGACATCGCCGGGCTCGAGGGATTTGCCCGACGGGAAATCGGTGGGCCAGCCGCCTTTGGCGACAAAATGCTGGTACATCGCCCGGGCAGCGAGCAGACGCAAATATTGCGGTGAGCGCGGCAGCAAGTCGGATATGGCGGTGCTGTCGTCCTGCCCAGCCAGGACCACCCCATCGAGCAGGGCGGCAATGCTCAGCCCCTCCTCCTCGGCCAAGCGGTCCAGATCCTTGTCCGATTTCCGATCGGTCAAACCCAACAGGCGGTCCATGGCGAACAGCACATGGGTCAGGGACCGTCTGATATCCGCCAAGGGCACCGGATCTAGAAACGGATCATCATTGAGCCGCACCAATGCCCCGGGGGTGACATTGGGGTTGCCCGCCGTTTTCTGACCGCTCCCCGTGGCGTCAGGATCGGCGATCCCGCTTTCAAACGGGACCATGTGATTGATGAGGAGAACGTCTTTGGCGGGCAGCCCTTCCAGCTCTGCCATCGCCAACCCGGCTTGGAGCGCTCTTTCAATCGCGGAGGCGGACCCGTTCGGACCAGCGCGCCAAACCGGTTCGGACCAGCGATTGATGTAATAGGCTTTTACGGCTTCTGTCAGGGGTGCTTTGACGATCACATCATCCCAGTCCACAACCACTTGGTCTGGAGCAGAGGGGTCAACGGGCAAGGAAGGGACGGCTCCTCTGGCGACACTGCCAGTGTCCTCGGTCAGCCCTTCCAAAGGGCCAACAACGCTTTGCAGCGCCGTTTCTGGGGCCTGCTCCGTGGCGGTGGCCTGCGCAGGGGTGGATACAAACCCCGATAGCCCGGCAAAAGCAGCCCCGGCCCATAGGGCGGAGCCCAACAGCGCCATCGACCAGGATCGCTCAGACACCAATCCCTGGTCCGTCGTCACTCGTCGTCCGCTCTGCATGACCTTGCCCTCCTCCTGAAACCCTAATCCTGACCGCGAACCTCGGATTTACCGTTGGATGATGGGACGAGAGCGCCATGCCCTCGCCAGCCGATTTTGATTATTTTTTGTAACCGGAGCCGCCCTGAAGGGACGTTTCCAAATGCGTCGCCCCGTTTCAGAACGGTTCTGAAGAATACGGCGCTATGGGAAAACGAGGGAGCCAAGAGCGCAAGAAACCCCGCCAACCCGGTTTGGGCTGTGACCAAATGGACACATTCAAGGGGTCGGGGTGACCTGTCCTTTTCGGTTTAAGGCCTCGCGCACCAACTGTAAATTGCGCAACCAGTCTTCCCGTGGGCTCTTTTCCAAGGTCACGGAGCGCTCCATAAGCTGGGCCGCCTGTTCCAGATTGCCGAGTCGATAGGCCACGACCCCCATCAAATGCAGCGCACCGGGATGGTCTGGGGCACGCTCGAGGGCTTTTTCCAACAGGGATTTGGCCGCATCCACCCGACCGGAGCGCAACAGTGCCAGCGCGGCCATCACCGGGTCCTGCCGACGGGGCGCGCCGCCATTGACCAGAGAAGCTTGTCGCCCCCCAGCTTTGTCCGGCGCAGGCGGCACGGTCTTGAAGGCTTCGCGAATGCGATCTTCCCACCCCAAGCCAATGCGTTCGAACATGGCCTTGCAGGTGCCGACCGGATCACCCAACAAAGTGCGCTTTTCGATCAGGCAAAGCCGACCGGGCAGCACATTCTGCCAATGGGCCAACAACCGGGCCTGACCATCCCACAACCGCTCGGCCTCTTCGCCCAAGCCCTTCGGCGCGGTTTCGTCATCTTCGGACGCCACCACCATCAGCGCATTCGGAAACAGCAAATGGGCAAACCCAACCAAGCCCGCATCCATTGACTGGCCATCCAGCACAAATTCAGCCCCGGGCTCTTCCTGTTGGATTTGGGCCAACAACCAAGTGGCGGCCTTCACGGAATCTTCCGCACTGAGACCATTTAAGCTGTCGGGGAAGGGACGGTTCTGACCGATAGATTTGTCCCAGGCTTCCAGGGCCGTGGCCATGCGCGACATCAGCGCCAGCGGGCGTGAGCCTTGCACGCGGGAATGGGCACAAAGAATAGCCCGGATCCGCTTGGCCGTTGGACCCGCAGGCCCAACGAGGAAAATCGGCGTGCGGGAATGGTCGCCAAAGCCGTCCCGCTCCGCGAAAAACACCGGTGTCTGGTGGCTGATAATATGATCAATACGGTCCAACAAGACCCTCGGCCCTATGGAGTCCGCCGACATAACCGGCGTCTCGCGTTTTTCCTCGGCCCAGGGCGGCACCAAATTTGAGCCTAGTTCGATCCGGTTCGACCGCTCCGCAGCCCCTTGCCCAATGACCACCGTTTCCATCCCTACCGGGGCCGTCATCTCCGTCCATGAAAACCGGTTTGCCGATTTGGCCTGACCAGCGTTATGGTTGGGGGATGTGCCCGACATTGTCCATCAACAGGTTTCCATGGTAGCCATTCCGGTGGTCCAGGCCAAGGCTCGGAATGACCTTTGAGGAGATTTTTTTGTTGTATTCCATCCATTTGGTATCATTCACAGCTCTGAAACGCCAGTTTACAGACCGTCACCAGGGTTACCAGATGTGAACTATGATCATGCCTATCATGCCGGTAATTTTGCCGATGTTTTAAAGCATAGCGTGCTTTGCCTGGCCTTGGAGCATCTCAACCGCAAAGCCAAACCCTATTGCGTGATCGACACCCATGCGGGTGCTGGGCGCTATGCATTGGCCGGGGAAGAATCGCGCAAGACCGGGGAAGCGGCGCGCGGCATTGTCCGGCTGTGGGATCCCACCGCACCCTTTGGTCTGACCCAGGCCACATCCAGCCCGGCTTTGGCCCCCTATCTGGACTGCCTGAAGGCCTTTGGGGCCGAGTTTTCGCGATCGGGGGGCGTCCCAGACGACTATCCCGGATCGCCTTTGATCGCTCAGCATATGATGCGGCCGGGCGACCGCCTCGTAGCCCATGAGCTGAAACCCGCCAGCCATGCGCAGCTGCGCGCCGCGTTGCGCACCCAATGGCACCAGGCCCGAGACGAGGGACCCAAATGGACGGTGGAGGCCAGCGATGGCTACCAAACTCTGCGCGCCTTGCTGCCGCCCCCAGAACGTCGGGGGCTGGTGTTGATCGATCCACCCTTTGAGCAAGGCGATGAGTTCACGCGCTGTTTGACCGCCCTGGCGGATTTTCGCAAACGCTGGGCCTCGGGCAGTCTGATCCTCTGGTATCCCCAGAAAAACATCCAAGAGGCTGATCTGTTTGTCTCCGAAGCCACCGCGCTGTTTGATGGCGCGCTGCACCATGTGATGCTCAATGTGCATCCGGGGCACCCGCCTTTGCGTCTGACCTCCTGCGGATTGGTGCTGGTTAATCCCCCCTTCGGGGTCACCCAACAGATGCCCCTGCTGCTCGACCAATTGAGCCTGTTGCTCGGAGAAAAAGGGAAAGCCCTGACCCATTGGCAAAAACCAAGCAAATCCTCCTAAATCGGGTGTTGACTCCGCAGGTCGGATAAAGGGGAATACAGTTCGCATTTTGCGCGTTGTTCCCGCCCCCTAAAGAACGCTTCCGAACCCATGTCCCTCAGCCCGTCTGACCCCGATGACAGCTTGTTGCGTGAGGCAGAAGCGGTCCTCAACGCGCTTGAAAAGGCTGATCGCTCGGCGCACCAAACCATTTCAGCCTTGGTGGATACGCTGCGGCGCAATGCACGCGAACAATCCAGACTGACCGATGTGGCAGATCACCTGCAGCAGCAATTGATCACCTTGAACCATCAGGATCAGGATCGTGCGGTGTTGTTGGACGCGGTCCTGGACAATATGAGCGACGGCATTGCCGCTTTTGATGGCGATGGGGTTTTGCGGCTGTGCAATCGGCGGATGATCGATTTGCTGCATTTGCCGGTGGGCAGCAATCCCATTGGCAGCCATCGCGGCGTGCTGGAGGCCCAGATATCCGAACGCGCCCGCACCCGTTTGGCCGCCACCGGGGAACGCCCGGAAGAAATCGAATTTCCCGATGGCCGCATTGTCCAGGTGCATAGCCGCTTCATGGGGGCCGGAGGCAATGCGGGTTCGGGGGCTGGTTCGGGGGCTGGTTCGGGGGCCGGTTCGAGCGGCGAGCCTGCGGGAAACACCGGCGGTGAGATCGCCATCTATCTAGACATCACCGGCGAGCGGCGGCGGCAACGCCAATTGCTGGAAGCCCGACGTCAGGCCGAAACCGCCAGCCGAACCAAATCCCTGTTTCTGGCGGGCATGAGCCACGAAATCCGCACCCCCATGACCGGGGTGATCGGCATGACCGATCTGTTGCTGCGCTCGGACCTGACCGATCAGCAACGGCAATATCTGGGCACATTGAAATCCTCGGCCCGGGCTCTGCTGACCATCATCAATGACATCCTCGATTTTTCCAAAATTGAGGCCGGTCGGATGGTGCTGGAGGATGTGCCCTTCAAGCCCGAAGCCGTGGTCACGGATGTTGTGGAATTGCTGAAGACCTTGGCGGAGGAAAAACATTTGGCCTTTTCCTCCTCCCTGGAGGCTGAGGTCCCAACCCACATTATGGGCGACCCGCATCGGCTGCGTCAGGTTCTGTTCAATCTGTTGGGCAATGCCATCAAATTCACCGAGCGCGGCGCGGTGGTGCTGCGGGTCAAAGTGCTGGACCATTTGGCCCAGCGCTGGCGGCTGCGGTTCGAGATCCAAGATACCGGCGTCGGCATCCCAGAGGAGATCCAGGACCGACTGTTCCAACCCTTTGCCCAAGGCGACAGCTCCACCACCCGACGCTTTGGTGGCACCGGATTAGGCCTGGCGATCTGCCGCAATCTGGTTGGGCTAATGGGCGGCACAATCGGATTGCGCTCCGCTGAAGGCATCGGCTCGCTGTTTTGGTTCGAGGTCCCCTTTGCCGATATCCCGGAAGGCGTTTCGACCAATCAATCTGCGGTGAGCGGTTTGCTGAGCGCAGCCACCTTGGCCAAGAAAAGCCCAGCCCCGGGGGACAGCCCCAAGCCCGATGACGACAAGGATGGCCTGCGCATTCTGGTTGCTGAGGACACGCCTGCCAGCCAGATGCTGATCCGCCATGAATTGGAAGCCCGGGGCTATCAGGTCGAGGTGGTCAGCACCGGACGCCAGGCCCTGGATGCCGTGGCCCGCTTTGGTCCACATTGTATTTTGATGGACATCCAGATGCCGGAGATGGACGGCATTGAAGCGACCAAACGGCTGCGCGCGCTCAGCGGCCCCCTGGCCCGCCTGCCGGTGATTGGCCTGACCGCCGATATGAACCCGACCACCGCCGAGGCGTTGTTGTCCCAAGGCTTTTTGGCCGTGCTGCCCAAGCCCATCGACTGGGTCAGCCTGGACGATATGATCCGGGACGGCATCGCCTCTTTCCGGCTGCGGGAGGTCAGAACACCGCCCACCCCCCTGCCCGCCCATCTGATCGCCCCGGATGGCACCGATCCAAAAACCGGTATGAGCCTGACCGGTTCTGCGGCCAGCGCGCCACTGCCGCCATCGGACCTGCCGGAAACCCTGGTCCTGGCGGGCCAGAAAATGCCGATCCTGGAGACGCCGGACGAGCCTTTGATCGACCAGGATATTTTGGAGCGGATCCGGTCGGGCAGCGATCCGCAAACCTTTGACACCATGCTGAGCGCCTTTGCCGCTGGCTTGATCCAGCAGGCCGCCCGCGCCCGGGCCGCCCAGGAGCGCAATGATGCCGATGAGTTTTTGCGCATGGTCCATGGCATTAAGGGCGTGGCGTCCAATTTCGGTGCCGCCCGCCTGGCCACTGTGACTCGATGGCTCCAGACCTCCGTGGATGCCGGGGCCATTCCCCGCCCAGAGCATATGATTGGCTTGGACAAGGTGGTCAATGAGACCTTGCAGGCCATGATCGGCGAGGATGCGCCTGGGACCCAGACCGCATCTGGGGAGGGCGATGAGGTCGACCTCGCCCCCTTGGCCCAGGTGATGATCTTGGATGACACCCTGGCCAACACCATGCTGTTGCGGGCCTATTTAAGTGATGTGGCCGATGTGTCGACGGTTGGGTTCACCAATCCGCTGGAGGCCTTGCAATGGGCGCGAACCGGTTTGCCGGATCTGGTGCTGGTCGATCTGGTGATGCCGGATCTGGATGGCTTTGAGTTTTTGCGTCGGTTCCGGGCGTTGTCTGGCGGAGTGGATGTGCCCGTGCTGGTGGTCACGGCTCTGGAAGATGAAGATGCCAAACGCCGGGCCCTGGAAGAAGGGGCCTATGATGTGCTGCGCAAGCCGGTCAATCAGGCCGAATTTGTCGCCCGGACCCGCAATCTGCTCAATCTGCGCCAACGCCAGACCGAGCTCAAGCAAGCCAATCAGATCCTGGAGGAACATGCCCGGGATCTGACCGCCTTAAACGCCACCCTGGAAAAGGAAATCGACAGCCGACGCCAGCTGGAAGAAGAGCTGCGCCGGTTGGCGTCCTTCGACTCCCTTACCGGGTTGCTGGTCCGACGGCGGTTCCTGGAGCTGGCCAATCGCGATCTCAGCCGCACCAACCGCACCGGCAATCAATCCTGTTTGCTGATGCTTGATGTCGACCATTTCAAATCGATCAATGACCGCTTTGGCCATGCCGCTGGCGACGACGTGCTGCGCTGGTTTGCCGACCGATGCCGCGAGGCCTTCCGCAGCATTGATTTGATCGGCCGGTTCGGCGGCGAAGAGTTTATTGTTCTGTTGCCCGACACGGCCCTGCCCGAAGCCCGCATTGCCGCAGAGCGTCTGCGGGTCATGGTGGAGAGCACCCCGGTACCCGACATGCCGTCGGATTTTGTTGTTACCGTCAGCATCGGGATTGCGCTGGTGTCCATTGGCGTGGACACTCTGGAGCAGACCATCATTGTGGCGGATGAGGCCCTGTATAGTGCCAAGAAGCAGGGCCGCAACCGCATTATTGTTGCCTCGGAACAGGGCGATCCGCCCCCTGCCGAACCCGTGCCGTCACAAACCCCTGCCTAAGGCCAGTCCGCCTCCGGTTTTCCCGCTGCAATCCATTGAAAGTATGCACCTTGTCAGACCAAGACCCCCAAACCGACCAAGATCAAGCCGTTTCCAGCGCCCCCTCTGCGGAGGTTGACGCCTCGGAAACCGGCAGTGCCGGGTTGGGCGGACGGGATATTGGCGCCTCGGTGGGCGGCGGTGGCTTGGCCCCGGATGGCTCGATCCCCGGCAGCGAGGACAAAGCCGGAGGCCCCGGAGCCTCCGCTGCGCCTGCGGCAAAGGCCCCGGCCAAGGCAAAAAGCCCGGTCATTGAGTTTTTCACCAACCGCTTTAACACCGCGATGGAGAAGCGGGAATTCCATGCGGCGATCAAGGCGGTCAATGATGTGATGCTGGCCGGTGGGGCCGACCAGGTCGCCATGGACAATTTGGCCCGCTCCCTGTTGATGGGCTATATGCCCGCTGCAGCGATGATGGTGCTAGAATGGGCGATTGAAAAATTTCCGCAAAGCCCGCGCCTGCTGTTCCGTTTAGCCATCACCCAAACCGAGCTCGGCCAGTTGGATCGGGCTGTGGAGCTGTTTGACAAAGCAATCCAGCTCAACCCCAAGCCGCCGGAATTCCATATGGGTTTGTCCGACGCCCTGTTGCTGAAGGGTGATTGGGCGCGTGGGCTGACCGAATATGAATGGCGTTATGAGATCATGCATGGCCGCAAAATCTTAGAGCCGTTTTCCGATGCCCGGTGGCATGGGGAACCGGCCAAAGGCAAGCGGATCTTGGTTTATGGCGAGCAAGGCTATGGCGATACCTTCCAGTTCTGCCGCTATCTGCCCATGGTCAAAGCCTTGGGCGCGGATCTGACCTTTGGTGTCAGCCCGGAACTGAAATCCGTGGTCTCCGGCGTCGCAGGCCCGGATCGGATCACCACCACCATCCCACCCCATGATGCCTATGATTATCACAGCCCGGTCAGCTCTCTGCCCCGGGTCCTGGGCACGCGGATCGACACCATCCCCGGCGATGTGCCCTATATCAAAGTCGATCCGGCCCGGGCCGCGACCTGGAAAGCCCGGCTGGAAAGCATCCCCCGCCCGCGCGTAGCGCTGACCTGGGCCGGGCGACCGACCCATCCGCGCAACCACAACCGCTCGATCTCTTTGGATAAGTTTGAGGTGCTAGCACCGCTGGGGCCGTTCCTGTCGGTCAGCCCGGTGCGGCATTCCAAATCCGAGCTGTCCGCCCGGGGCAGTCGGATCAAGATCCGGGAATTTGGCAGCCGGTTGCGAGATTTCGCCGACACCGCCGCCTTGATGCAGCAGATCGATCTGTTGATCACCGTGGACACCTCGGTGGCCCATTTGGCCGGAGCCCTGGCCCGTCCGGTCTGGGCGCTGATCCCGCATAATCCCGATTGGCGCTGGCAATTGGGTCGGACGGACACACCCTGGTATCCAACCATGCGGCTCTATCGCCAACAGATCCCCGGCGAATGGGATCAGACCATCAACCAGGTCGCCCGGGATTTGGCGGCCTGGAAACAGCGCTGGGTCAAGGGGTCCTGACGGACCCATCGCCTGAATGCCGCGCGAACAGCTTACATCACCTGATTGGACGGGTCTTCGAACTCGTTACCGGCATCTTCCATGCCGGAGTTCTCGGTATTGGCATCGCCCAAGGCGTTGTCGGCGGGATCTTCCCAACCGTCATCGGAGTCCACCAAATCGCTCCAGCCGCCAGCATCGCCGGAGGAGCTGGTGTCGTCGGCCATCCAATCGCCGCCATTGGACGAGCTGCCACCTTCCTCATCGAGCATGAAGAATTGCTCCAGCTGGTCGGCGGAATAGGTTTCGCCGTCAAACTCGAACTTCTCAAAGCCGCTGACCGTATCGGTGCCCTCATCGCCTTTTAGGGCTCGGATCTGAATCGAACCGTCATCGTTTTCCGAAATGGCGTAATCATCAATGTCCTTGTCATAGACGGCGGTGTCATTGCCCCAATCGCCGCCTTCCAGGACATCATCACCATCGCCGCCTTCGATGGTGTCATTGCCGCCACCGCCGGAAATGGTGTCATTGCCATCGCCGCCATAAATCTCGTCATTGCCATTCCCGCCGGTGATGCGGTCATTGCCTTTGCCGCCATCGATTTCGTTGCTGCCGCCCAGGGAGCTGATGACGTCATCGCCCTCGCCGCCGTCGATCTCGTCATTGCCCCAACCGGTGGAGATGGTGTCATTGCCCTTGCCGCCATCAACCTCGTCATTGCCGGACTGGGTGGTGATTACGTCATCGCCTTCACCACCATCGATCTCGTCATTGCCGGAGCTGTCTTCGATGATGTCATTGCCCTTGCCGCCTTCGATATAGTCATTGCCGTCGCCGCCAAGGATCTTATCGCCGCCATCGCCGCCATAGAGCTCGTCATTGTTGGAGCCGCCATCGATATAGTCGGAGCCGTCGCCGCCCTTGATCTCATCATTGCCGGACTGGCCGTAGAGATTGTCATTGCCGTCGCCGCCTTCGATCTCATCGTCCTGGCTGCCGCCGTCGATATAGTCGTTGCCGGAGCCGCCCTCGAGCTTATCCTTGCCGGATTGACCATAGATGGTGTCATTGCCCGACCCGCCATCGACTTTGTCATCGGCACTGCCCGCATCGATGTAATCGTTGCCTTGATTGCCTTCGATGTCGTCCTTGCCGGACTGGCCATAGATCCGGTCATGGCCGGAGCCGCCCTCCAGGTCGTTGTTCTTCCAATTGCCATTGATGTTTTGATCGGAATCCCGCTCGCCACTTTGATCATCATCATCGTCATGGCCACCCAGTTTTTCATCTGGGTCTACCGCATCGGAGGTATGACCGACATCGGAGCGATCGGTTTCATAATCATCCTCGCCCGCCGTTTCCTGGGCGTCGAAATAATCGTTCAGATCGGAAACATCCAAGGACCCGTCTTCGAAGGTGAAGGTCTCCGCCGAGCTGATGGTATCCTGACCATCGCCATTGTCGCGCAGATCGGAAACGGTAAAGCTGCCATCCTCATTGCGGACAATGGTGTAATTGTCGGAGCTGCCGGAGAAGACGATCCGGTCATTGCCATCACCGCCGTCAATGGTGTCATTGCCGCTGCCCGCTTGGATAATGTCATCACCATCGGAGCCAGTGATGCTGTCATTGCCCTCGCCACCGTCAATGCGGTCAATATTGCGCAGCTCGGTTTCAGAGAAGTTCAGGGTGTCATTGCCTGAGGTGCCGGACACCAGGTCATAGCCACCGGATCCGCCATCAATGGTCTCGATGCTGTCATTGGCATCGAACTCTGACATGGTCAGGGTGTCATTGCCCGACGTGCCCTCAATGGTGTCATCCCCGGATCCACCGCTGTAGGAGTCGGTGCCGCCGGAAATGTCAAAGGTATCATCGCCGCTGGTGCCTGAAAGGGAGTCATCATTTTCGGTTCCCCGGATGATGCTGCTTTCTTCAACAATATCCGCTGCGGCGTAAGACTGACCGTTGAACTCAAAGGTTTCAACACTGCGGACCGTGTCGGTGCCATCCCGGTCAGCAACGGTATCTGTGACCGTGAAGGTGCCATTGCCATTGTCGGTGATGTCATAATCACCGATATCGCCGGTGAACACCGCCGTGTCGTCGCCGGAAGACCCGTCCAAATAATCGTTGCCAGACCCGCCGGTCAGGGTGTCATCACCACTGCCGCCATAGAGATTGTCGTTACCGGCATCGCCATTCAGGGTGTCATTGCCGTTTTCCCCACTCAGGCGGTCATTGCCATCGCCACCATGGACAATGTCATCCCCGCCACCGACCCAGGCAGTGTCATTGCCGTCCCCGGCATCGACCACATGGACGCCATCGGTGGTGCCGACATCGAGCACATCATTGCCATCGCCGAGCCAGATATTGCCGCCGCTATCTGCGCCATAAACCCGGTCGTCATGGTCGGTGGTGCGCAGGTCTTCGACGCCTTCATAGGTGTCACCGAGCGCAGCCCCATCAAGACCACCGGCGTCGGTGTTGCGATATTGGCCGCCTGCGCCGCTGCCATCGGTGTCGGACAAAGCAACCACGACCCCTTCGGATGCGTCGCTATAGTCAACGACATCGGTGCCTTCGCCGCCGACATAATGCTTGGCCCCATCGGTGCCCGCGCCGGAGAAGGTGTCATCACCGCCACCGCCTTCGACGGTGCCGTCACTGTTCACCGTGACGTCGATGCTGTCGGTGACCGTAACCGCGTCCGCATCCCCATCCTGCACCGTGGCCGACACATTCAGGGTAAAGTCGGTTTCGCTATCGGTCGGCGGGGTGATGGTCAGGCCATCCAGATCGCCGGTTTCCAAGGTCCAGCTGCCATCGCCATTATCGGTCCCGGCAGACAGGGAGGCCCCGCTCGGCACACCGGAAATGGTGATGGATGCGGTTTCGCTAGCATCGGCCAGATTAAGGTCCAGATCCAAGGCAATGGCGGTGTTCTCGGTGCCTTCCGCGTCGGTGGCACTCAGGGTGCCGCCATCGGTCACCGCATCGACCGTGACATCAATGGTCGAGGTCACCGAGGCCGTATCGCCGCCCTCGCCTTCCGTGCTGGTGGCGGTCACCGTCAGCTGGAAGTCGCCGTCATTGTTGCTCGGCGGGGTGATGGTCAGGCCATCGAGGTCGCCGGACTCCAGGGTCCATGTGCCGTCGCCAT
This sequence comes from Rhodospirillaceae bacterium, assembly GCA_049604415.1. Lineage (GTDB taxonomy): Bacteria > Pseudomonadota > Alphaproteobacteria > Rhodospirillales > Rhodospirillaceae > JBMYTN01. The sequence goes on from JBMYTN010000009.1 coordinate 108,906, forward strand.
TGTCGGTGCCAGCGGACAGGCTCGCCCCGGTCGGCACGCCGGAGATGGTCACCGACAGGCTTTCCGAGCCATCGGTGTCGGTCAAAGCGGCATCAATATCGAGCGCAATGGCCGTATCTTCATCGCCAGACGCGGCCTGAGTGGTCAGGGTCGGATCATCGGCCACCGCATCGACGGTGACATCAATGGTGTCCGACGTGGTCACCACCGCGCCGTCGCCGTCCTGGGTCGAGGTCGCCACGGTCAGTTGGAAGTCCGCATCGGAATTTTCCGGTGGCGTGATGGTCAGGCCGTCCAGATCTCCGGTTTCCAGGGTCCAGCTGCCATCGCCATTGTCGGTCCCCGCAGACAGGGTTGCCCCACTCGGGACACCGGAAATGGTGATCGAGACGCTCTCGCCCGCATCGGCCAGGGACACGCCCACATCCAGGGCAATGGCGGTGTCTTCATCACCGCTGGCATCGGAGACGCTGACGGTCGCGCCATCGGTCACCGCGTCAACCGTCACGTCGAGGGTCTGGCTGGAGGTGACCACATCGCCATCCCCATCCCGGGTGGTCGTGGTCACGGTCAGTTGGAAATCACCGTCGCTGTTTTCCGGCGGGGTGACCGAAAGGCCCTCGAGCTGTGCAGGCTCCAAGGACCAGGAGCCATTGCCATTGTCCGTTCCGGCGGAGAGGGAAGCGCCCTCTGGAACCCCGGAGATGGTGACAAAAACGCTTTCGCTCGCATCACCTGGCGTTACGTCCACATCCAGGGCAATAGCGGTATCTTCATTCCCGGACGCATCAGTGGTTTCGAGCGTCACCCCATCGGTGACCGCATCGACAGTGACATCAATGGTGTCCGACGTGGTCACCACCGCGCCGTCGCCATCCTGGGTCGAGGTCGCCACGGTCAGTTGGAAATCCGCATCGGAATTTTCCGGCGGCGTGATGGTCAAGCCATCGAGATCTCCGGCCTCAAGGGTCCAGCTGCCATCGCCATTGTCCGTGCCCGCAGACAAGCTCGCCCCACTCGGGACACCGGAAATAGTGATCGACACGCTCTCGCCCGCATCCGCCAAGGACACACCCACATCCAGAGCGATGGCGGTGTCTTCATCACCGCTGGCATCGGACACACTAACGGTCGCGCCATCGGTCACCGCATCGACGGTCACATCGATGGTGTCCGAGGTGGTCACCACCGCACCGTCGCCATCCTGGGTCGAGGTCGCCACGGTCAGTTGGAAATCCGCATCGGAATTTTCCGGCGGCGTGATGGTCAGGCCATCCAGATCTCCGGCCTCAAGGGTCCAACTGCCATCGCCATTGTCGGTCCCGGCGGACAGGGTTGCCCCACTCGGGACACCGGAAATGGTGATGGAAACGTTCTCGCCCGCATCCGCCAGGGACACGCCCACATCCAGGGAAATGGCGGTGTCCTCATTGCCGCTGGCATCGGACACACTGACGGTCGCGCCATCGGTCACCGCATCGACGGTGACATCAATGGTCGAGGTGACCGTTGCCGTGTCGCCACCTTCGGATTCCGTGCTGGTCGCTGTCACGGTCAGCTGGAAGTCACCATCGGAGTTTTCCGGCGGCGTGATGGTCAGGCCGCTGAGATCCCCGGAATCCAGGGTCCAGGTTCCATCACCATTGTCGGTGCCCGCTGACAAGGACGCGCCGTCGGGCACCCCGGAAACGGTGATCGACAGGCTCTCCGAGCCGTCGGTGTCGGTCAGAGCGGCATCGATATCCAGTGCAATGGCGCTGTCTTCATTGCCGGTACTGTCGCTGGTCGACAAGGTCGGATCAGAGGCTTCCGTATCGCCTGCGGCCAGGATCTCGTTGGCATTATAGGTTTGGCCGTTGAACGAGAAGCTCTCAACCCCGGTGACGGTGTCGCTGCCATCCCGGCCCGCCACCGTATCAGTGATGGTGAAGGAGCCGTCTTGGTTTTCGGTGATTTGATAATCGCCAATATCACCGGAGAAATAGACCCGGTCGGTGCCGGACCCACCGTCAATGCTATCGTCGCCACTGCCACCGGTCAGATGGTCATTGCCGCGATCCCCGGACAGCGTGTCATTGCCCTCGCCACCCTTCAGGGTATCAGCGCCTTCGCCACCATTGAGGACGTCATTGCCAGCCCCGCCATCGACATTGGACTGCTTGTAGTTATCGCCGAGGGTGACCCGGTCATCGCCTTCATCGGTGTTGAAGTGCAAATCACCGCCCTTGTCGGCGCTGCCTTCAAAGGTGATGGTGTCGTTCCCGGCCCCGGTATCGACCTCAAAAGTATTCCAGCTGCTTGTGCTGTCATTGCCCCGGGCGGTTATGTCGATGGTGTCATTGCCGTCACCGGTTTCAATGTCGGCGCGCTTGGCCTCATTGATGTCCACAGTGCTGTCGCCACCATCGCCAAGCTGCACGTCGGCCCGGACCGCATTGGTGATGGACACATCGGCCGCCCCATCGGCTTCGGCGCGAACGCTCTTGGCGTTGCTCCAGCTGTTGCCGTCATAATTCGCCGTGCCATCGACGTAATCGACATCCACCTCGCCTTTGCCGAACGGATTGGAGGTGCTGGACGTGTCGATTTCGACTTCATTGCCGTTGTTCCAATTCGGGTCGGACGTGCCCTCATTGTCCAGACGGAAGGTCACACCCGTATCATTGCCGCTGGCCGCCCGGGCTTGCTCAAGGGCAAGGTCGGACATTTGCGAAGCACTCAGCGTCCCGTCGGAGAAGGTAAAGTTCTCGACGCTGGTGATCTGGTCGGCGCCATCGCGGCCATCGACCGTGTCGGTGATGGAGAAGGATCCATCGTCATTTTCGACGATGCGATATTCATCGGACGAGCCAGAGAACACCACCCGGTCGGTGCCGGAACCACCGATGATGGTGTCATTCCCGGCCCCACCGCTCAGCACATCATTGTTTCTGCCGCCATCGATCCGATCATCGCCAGCGGAACCGGTGATCGTATCATTGCCGTCACCGCCTTCGATTGTCCCGACATTGCGAATGGTGGCGTTGGAGAAGTCGAGCGTGTTGCTTCCGCCATCCCCGATGATGTTCTGGCCACCGGCATCAACAATTTCAATGGAGTTGTCGGCCTCAAACTTGTTGAGGATCAGCTTGCTGGTGCCGGTGTTTTCCAGGGTATCGGTGCCAGCGCCCCCATCCAAGGTGTCATATTGGCCGTGATTGCCGCTGACTTGGAAGGTGTCGTCCCCTTCCCCACCGCTCAGATTGTCGGTGCCACTGCCGCCCACAATGGTGTCATTGCCGGTCCCGCCTTCAATGGTGTCATTGTTGTTGCCGCCCAGAAGGGTGTCATTGCCCGCACCGCCATCAATGATGTCATTGCGTTTGCCGCCATCAATGATGTCATCACCGGCGGTCCCGGTGATGGTGTCATTGCCATCCCCGCCGTCGATCTTGCCGACGTTCTGGAGGGTGGCGTTGGAGAAGTCGAGGGTATTGTCGCTGTTGTTGCCTTTGATATCCTCACCAGCGGCGTCAACGATTTCGATGGAATTGTCGGCATCAAAATTGTTGAGGAACAGATCTCCGCCATCGACTTGCTGCAGGGTATCGGTGCCTTCCCCACCATCCAGCGTGTCATACTGACCATCCTGGTTGCTGACCTGGAAGACATCATCGCCTTCCCCGCCGCTCAGATTGTCTGTGCCGCTGCCGCCATCGATGATGTCATTGCCGGTCCCGCCTTCGATGGTGTCGTTGTTTCTGCCGCCCAGAAGGGTGTCATTGCCCGCACCGCCATCGATGATGTCGTTGTGCTTCCCACCATCAATAACGTCATCGCCATCAGATCCGGTGATCCGATCTTTGCCGTCGCCGCCATTGATGGTTCCAACATCTTCCAAGGTGGTGTTGGAGAAATCGAGGGTATTGTCGCGGCTGTTGCCAAGAATGTCCTCGCCATTGCCTTCCACTGTTTCAATGGAATTGTTGGCATCGAAATTGTTCAGATAGAGATCGCCATCCCCCAAAATGCGCAGGGTGTCATCCCCTTCGCCACCATCCATGGTGTCATATTCGGCGTCTCGGCCTGCGGCCCCGATGACATCATCTCCGGCGCCGCCATTGATCTGATCTGTCCCAGTCCCGCCATGCAGGCTGTCATTTCCCTCACCGCCATTGAGCGTATCATTATTCCTGCCACCCGACAGTCGGTCATTGCCGTCACCACCGTTCAAGGTGTCATGATTGCGTTGACCATGCAGAGTGTCGTTTTGATCAGACCCGGTTACGGTGTCGTTGCCGCGTCCTGCGGAAACCTCAACACCAAAATCTGAGTCGGATTGATCAATGGTGTCGGTGCTATTGGTCCCAGCAACCTGATCTCGCGTGCCACTCGGTAAGCTCTCGTCACTCTCGGATCTGACCCATGAGAAGTCGTCGGTTTCCGGGTCGTGGACCGCTTCGACCGCAACATTGAGGGTCTCGGTTACCGTGGTGCTATCGCCGCCAGCCTCGGTGGTGGTCACCGCGACCTCTAGGGCGATATCAAGGCTGCTGCCATCCGGGGGGGTGATGGTCAGACCATCCAGATCCCCTTGCTCCAAGGTCCAACTGCCATCGCCATTATCAGTCCCGGCGGACAGAGAGGCCCCATCCGGGACATTGGAGATGGTGATCGACAGGGTCTCTGAGCCATCGGTGTCCGTCAGCGCCGTATCAATATCGAGCGCAATAACGGTGTCTTGGTCCCCAGAGGCTTCGGACACAGTCAAGGACGCCTCATCGGCCACCGCATCGACGGTAACATCAATGGTGTCGGTCACCGTCACAGGGTCGGCATCACCATCCTGAGACGTGGCCGCAACGGTCAGCTGGAAATCACCGTCAGAGTTTTCCGGCGGGGTGATGGTCAGGTTATCCAGATCACCTGCCGACAAAGTCCAGGACCCATCGCCATTGTCCGTCCCAGCCGACAGAGAAGCGCCTTCCGGAACACCGGAGATGGTGACGGAAAGCGTTTCAGAGCCATCGGTGTCGGTCAGCGCGGAGCTGATGTCCAGACCAATGGCGGTGTCTTCGTTCCCAGATGCATCGGACACTTCCAGATCCGGCGTGTCGGTCACCGCCTCAACGGTCACATCAATGGTGTCGGTGACAGTAACCGGATCGGCGTCGCCATCCTGAGAGGTCGCGGCAACGGTGAGTTGGAAGTCGCCGTCAGAGTTCTCAGGCGGGGTGATGGTCAGGCCATCCAGGTCATCCGGCGACAGGGTCCAGGACCCATCGCCATTATCGGTACCCGCCGACAGAGAAGCGCCTTCCGGAACACCGGAAATGGTGACCGAAAGCGTTTCCGAGCCGTCGGTATCGGTCAGAGCAGAGCTGATATCCAGGCCAATGGCGGTGTCTTCATTGCCGGATGCATCGGACACTTCCAGATCTGGGGTGTCGGTCACCGCATCAACGGTCACATCGATGGTATCCGTCACCGTCACCGGGTCGGCATCGCCATCTTGGGACGTGGCAGCGACCGTCAGCT
>JBMYTN010000010.1:0-30648 GCA_049604415.1 Rhodospirillaceae bacterium
CTCAACAAGTGTAGCTGCTCAGAATTTGGGGTCCAGCCGCAACAAGCTCGATCGGTTGCAGGAAATTGTCCATAGTGTAGCTGCTCAGAATTTGGGGTCCAGCCGCAACTGGCGTCCGCGAGCAGTTTTTTGAGGGCGAAGTGTAGCTGCTCAGAATTTGGGGTCCAGCCGCAACCATCACGGCGGACTGGAAGTGGGGCGGCAAAGTGTAGCTGCTCAGAATTTGGGGTCCAGCCGCAACTTAAAGAACATTTCATTGACCAGGCACCGCAGTGTAGCTGCTCAGAATTTGGGGTCCAGCCGCAACCGGCGGCCTTCCTCTCGATCCGCAAAACTTAGTGTAGCTGCTCAGAATTTGGGGTCCAGCCGCAACTTGACAGGATCGCATTCCTTCTGGACACGAGTGTAGCTGCTCAGAATTTGGGGTCCAGCCGCAACTAACGAGGCTGATGATGACGGCTCGTCGATAGTGTAGCTGCTCAGAATTTGGGGTCCAGCCGCAACACCAAGTTGCTACGGAGGAATTGAGGAAATAGTGTAGCTGCTCAGAATTTGGGGTCCAGCCGCAACAGGATCACCGCTCTGCGGTTTTTTGCGTTCAGTGTAGCTGCTCAGAATTTGGGGTCCAGCCGCAACGATGTGGTGGATCGTATCAAGTATTCAGGCAGTGTAGCTGCTCAGAATTTGGGGTCCAGCCGCAACCGTTTTGAGAGACACCACGATGATCGACCTAGTGTAGCTGCTCAGAATTTGGGGTCCAGCCGCAACATCAGTCCGCGTCTACAAACCGGCGGGCGTAGTGTAGCTGCTCAGAATTTGGGGTCCAGCCGCAACCAAAAGACGGAGGCCTGGATGTCGACGAGAAGTGTAGCTGCTCAGAATTTGGGGTCCAGCCGCAACCTCGTGCTGGAATCGCTAGCATTTTGCGCAAGTGCCAGCGCTCCGCACTCTATGTCTTGCATTAACGTCTCATTGCACCTTTAGCTCAGCTACTATATCCTCTTCCGTGCCTGTTGAGGGTGGAACAGCCAGCCACCGCTCCAGTCTCCGAAGGGAGGAGGGTTACTAAGGGACCTTCGGGTCACCCCAAGAGATCCAGGATGGCATCTGGCTCAGGCATAAAAGGCTCGCGTCGGCGAGCCTTTTATTTTGGATCCGAGCATTAAACGCAGCGGCTTAGGATTTGGAATAAACGGGCTGTTCGGAAGTGAGCCCATCAGTCGATTCGCTGGGTGAATGAACGCGGAACATTCTCCCAGCTTTTCTTACCTATGTTCCTGGGTTGTTCAGCATTCTATTGCATTCTTCTGCAAACTCAGGAGTGCCGAAAATTTATTGTAAGCTGTTGAAATATATATACAAAAAATGGTGCCGCCGGGGTGAATTGAACACCCGACCCCACCCTTACCAAGGGTGTGCTCTACCCCTGAGCTACGGCGGCCCCGAAAGAGGAGCGCGGTATGCCACAGCCCGGATCAGGATGCAAGCGCCGAAAACACCTTTCTTCCCAACTTTCCCCTACACCAAAGCGCAAACATGACGCACCATTCACCCTTCCCTCGGTCCCTATAAAGACAACAGCCCATGACCAGCCCCGCCGACCGCAATGCCAAGCTCGCCCAGGCGTTGCGCGACAATCTTAGTCGCCGCAAAGCCCAAGCCCGCCAACGCCGCGCCGATCAGACCACAGCGGTGGCGTCTGACAACGGGGGGCTTGGTACGGATGTCGAACCGGCCCTGGAGGCTGGCCCGGATCCCAAAGCGCCCCAGGATCCCAAGGGGCCGCACGACCCCCGAGCGCCCGCCGATCCAGCCGCCCCCAAAGGCTGAACAACTGCTATGCCCCAGGGGCAAAAATCCTGCCCCCCTTTCGCCACAGCGCCATGGTAACAAGACCATCACAGAAAAGAGGTCGTTGGGGATCACAGTCCTTGTGGTCCCAGGGCCATTCGCGGTACCAAGGGTGGTGGTCTCGGGGCGGTAGTGGTCCCACGCTCCTTGGTGGGCTCGCATCGGCGGGCTGGTCTGACATATTTGCCGTAGGGTTTCGTCCTTAGATGTATCAACAGTCTTCTTCCGCCCATGCGGCGGGGTCCGTCACGGGGGCGGGGTCCGCCCAAGAGGCGACGCGTTTGGGTTCTTCCATGGATCGCATTAGAATTGTCGGCGGCACGCCTCTGAAAGGCACCATCCCGATCAGCGGGGCCAAAAACGCCGCCCTGACCTTGATGCCCGCCTGTCTGCTGACCGAGGGCACGGTCACCCTGACCAATCTGCCCCATCTGGTGGACATCACCACCATGGCCCATCTGCTGGCCCAGCATGGGGTCAGCCTGAATATGAATGGCGAGGTCGCCGAGGGCGGCCCCATCGGTCGGGCGCTGTCCCTGAAGGCAGACAATATCGACAACACCACCGCGCCCTATGAGCTGGTGCGCAAGATGCGCGCCTCGGTGCTGGTGCTCGGTCCCCTGCTGGCCCGCTTTGGCGAGGCCAAAGTTTCCCTGCCCGGCGGCTGCGCCATCGGCACGCGACCGGTGGATTTGCATCTGAAGGCCCTGGAAGCGCTGGGGGCGGAGATCGAACTGTCCGGCGGCTATATCCATGCCCGGATCAAGGGCGGCAAAGGCGGGCGCTTGAAGGGCACCAAATTCACCTTCCCGATGGTCACCGTCGGCGGCACCGAAAACGCCGTCATGGCCGCCTGTCTGGCCGAGGGTGAAACCATCCTGGAGAATGTCGCCCGGGAGCCGGAAGTCGCCGATCTCTGCCGCTGCCTGGAAAGCATGGGTGCGGATATCCAAGGGGCGGGGACTGGCACTCTGGTGATCCACGGCCGCGAAAAGCTGATGGGGACCACCTATTCGGTGATCCCGGATCGGATCGAAACCGGCACCTATGCTTGCGCCGCTGCGGCCACCCGGGGCCGGGTGATCCTGTCGGGCGCGCGTATGGAGCTGATGGAAAGCATGGTCGACCATTTGCGCCGGGCCGGGGTCCGGGTCGCCCGGGTCGAAGAAGGGGTCGAGATTGACGCCACCGCCAGCGAACCGGTCGGCGTCGATGTGCTGACCGAGCCGTTTCCGGGCTTCCCCACCGACATGCAGGCGCAATGGATGGCGTTCATGGCTACGGCCCGGGGGGCCTCCATGATCACCGAAAACATTTTCGAAAACCGCTTCATGCATGTGCCCGAGCTGATGCGCATGGGCGCGGACATCAACATCCATGGCGGATCCGCCATCATCCGGGGCGTCAGCAAGCTGTCCGGCGCGCCGGTGATGGCCACGGATTTGCGGGCCTCGGTGTCTCTGGTGGTCGCCGCCCTGGCGGCCCGGGGGGAATCCATCATCAACCGGGTCTATCACCTGGATCGGGGCTATGAGCGGCTGGAAGAAAAACTCCAGGCCTGTGGTGCCGAGGTTGAGCGGGTTCGGGCGTAATCACGCCTCAAGACCCGGGAGAGGGTGTTGCGTCCCTGCCCAGGAGCGGGTAAACGAGCGCTTCCCCTTTTTCTGAACCCGAGGACAGTATGGTCAGCGCCATCCCGGCCCCTGAACTGGAGGGCTCCGCCACGGCAGCGGGTGCCGAAGAAAAGCTGGTCATTGCCGTGCCCAAAGGCCGGATCCTCGATGAGCTGCGCCCTTTGCTGGAAGCCGCCGGGATCATCCCCGAACCGGACTTCGACAGCAGCAAATCCCGCAAGCTGCGCTTCGCCACCGAAGACCCCTCGGTCGACCTGATCCGGGTTCGCTCCTTTGACGTCGCCACCTTCGTTGCCTTCGGGGCTGCTCAGATCGGGGTGGCGGGCAATGATGTGCTGATGGAGTTTAATTATCCGGAGCTTTATGCGCCGCTGGATCTGGGTATCGGGGCCTGCCGTATTGCGGTGGCCGAGCCGGTGCAACTGTCCGAAACCGATGACCCCAGTCGCTGGAGCCACATCCGGGTTGCGACCAAATATCCCAACATCACCAAAACCCATTTTGCCGCCCGGGGCGTGCAGGCGGAATGCATCAAGCTCAATGGCGCGATGGAACTGGCACCATCCCTGGGGCTGTGCCGCCGGATTGTCGATTTGGTCTCCACCGGATCGACCTTAAAGGCCAATGGACTGGTAGAAATCGAACATATCGCCGATATAACCTCTAGGCTGGTGGTGAACCGGACCGCAATGAAGGTCCGCTCCCGCCAAGTGTCCCATTGGATTGATCGGTTTAGGGAGGTTGTGGATGCCCGTCAGGCTGGATAATCGGAGCGCAGGTTTTGAGGCCGCCTTCGTCGACCTGCTCGGTGCCAAACGGGAAACCTCCGCCGAAGTCGACGATGTGGTCTCCGCCATCCTGGCCGATGTGGCCACGCGCGGTGATGCCGCCGTGCTGGACTATACCGAGAAATTTGACCGGCTGACCTTGACCCCAGAGGGCATGGTGGTGACGGCTGCGGAAATCGCCGAGGCCCGCAGCCAATGCGATGCGGCCCTGATCGCGGCTTTGGAGGAAGCGGCGGAGCGGATCCGCGCCTTCCATATCCACCAACGCCCGGACGCCCAATCCTGGACCGATGACCAAGGCGTGCGGCTGGGCATGCGCTGGACGCCAGTGGATGCGGTCGGGCTCTATGTGCCCGGCGGCACGGCGGCCTATCCCTCCAGCGTGTTGATGAATGCCATCCCGGCCAAGGTCGCCGGTGTGGCGCGCTTGGCCATGGTGGTGCCCATGCCCGGCGGGGTGGTCAATCCGGCAGTGCTGGCAGCGGCTTCCATTGCCGGGGTGGACGAGATTTACCGCATTGGCGGTGCCCAAGCTGTTGGTGCTCTGGCCTATGGCACCGCCAGCATCGCTCCGGTGGACAAGATTGTCGGCCCCGGCAACGCCTATGTCGCCGCCGCCAAGCGCCGGGTGTTCGGGACCGTGGGCATCGACATGATCGCCGGGCCGTCGGAAATCCTAGTCCTGGCCGATGCGGACAATGATCCGGATTGGATCGCGGTCGATCTGCTGTCCCAGGCCGAACATGACGAGGCCGCTCAGTCGATCCTGATCACCGATGACGACGCCTTTGCCAATGCGGTGGAGGAGGCGGTGCAATCCCGGCTGCGCACATTGCCGCGCCGGACCATCGCCGCTGAAAGCTGGAACGCCCATGGGGCGGTGATTGTGGTCGATGATTTGGCCGAGGCGGGTTGTGCCCTTGCCGATCGCATCGCGCCGGAGCATTTGGAACTGGCGGTGGCCGCGCCCGATGATCTGGCTGACCGGATCACCCATGCCGGGGCGATCTTCCTGGGCCGTTTCACGCCCGAAGCCGTCGGTGATTATGTCGGCGGTCCAAACCATGTGTTGCCCACCGCCCGCTCAGCCCGGTTTTCCTCAGGGCTGGGGGTTTTGGACTTTATGAAGCGCACCACTTTATTGGGATGTGATTCCGATGCGCTGTCGGCCATCGGCCCGGCTGGGGTGACCCTGGCCAAAGCAGAAGGGTTGGACGCCCATGGTTTGTCCATTGCCATGCGGCTGAACAGACCGATGGAGTGATTGCTTTAGGAGACAGTTCGGTGAGTCACGCTGACGCAGCGCCCGCAAAAGCACAAAATCAGGGCCGAATCGTCGATATCCGACTGGATGAAAAAACCCTGGTGCGCCGCCGCGCCGAGGTCGAACATGAACGCTCCGTCGCGATGTTTGACATCTTGGAAAGCAATGTCTTCGAGGTCGAGGCCCTGGACGGCCCCTATGATGTGGTGCTCTCGGTGGCGGACAATCGGCTGGTTTTTGACATCACCACCCATGACCAACCGGGCACTGGCCAGTCCCATAATCTGCCGCTCTCGATCTTCCGGACCATCGTCAAAGACTATTTCATGATCTGCGAGAGCTACTACTCGGCGATCAAAACCCTCTCGCCCTCGCAAATCGAAGCCATAGATATGGGTCGTCGGGGGCTGCATGACGAAGGGGCAGAGCTGTTGACCGAGCGTCTGGAGGGCAAGATCACCATCGACAAAAGCACCGCCCGCCGCCTGTTTACCTTAATCTGCGTGTTGCATATCCGAGGCTGACGGAAAGGCCGCCGCCATGGACTTGCCCCAGGCTGTCCTGTTTTGCTGCACCATGAATTCTGTCCGTTCTCCCATGGCCTTAGGGATCATGAAGCGGCTGCATGGCACCCGGGTTTTTGTCGATAGCGTCGGCGTTCGGGCCGGGGAGCTCGATGGCTTTGTGATCGAAGTGATGGAAGAGATCGGGATTGATCTGACCCGCCATAATTCCAAGACCTTTGAAGATTTGGAAGATGACAGCTTCGATGTGGTGGTCTCACTCTCGCCCGAGGCCCAGCATAAGGCGGTGGATATGGTGCGCTATATGGCTTGCGAGGTGGAGTTTTGGCGCACCTTTGACCCGTCCCTGATCGAAGGCTCCCGCGATGTCCGCTTGGATGCCTATCGCGCAGTCCGCGACGAGTTGATGGGCAAAATCCGCACCCGGTTCCCTGTGCCCCGGATGTCATCCGGATAGGCCGACCGGCCTGGGGCTGTCGGAAAAACCTTGATTTTATTCGGGCAAGCGCGCAGTAAGAGGCCGCTTTTCTCAAGAAACCGTGTTTAAGGATACCCATGGCCAAGGAAGACGTGCTCGAATTCTCCGGTACCGTTGTCGAACTGCTGCCCAACGCAATGTTTCGGGTTAAGTTGGACAATGAGCACGAGATCCTCGCACATACCTCAGGCAAGATGCGCAAGAACCGAATCCGCGTTTTGGCGGGTGACCGGGTCAATGTCGAAATGACCCCTTATGATCTGACCAAGGGCCGGATTACCTTCCGGTTCAAGTAAGACCGTTCTTCCCGATGCCCTCTTCAGACCCGGCGCTGATCGCACGCACAGGACCTTTGGTCCTGGCGTCTGCCTCGCCGCGCCGTCTTGCCTTGCTCGAACAGATCGGGATCCGCCCGGATCTGGTGGACCCCGCTGAGATCGATGAAACCCCGCTGAAGGGCGAATTGCCGCGCGCGCTGGCCGGTCGTCTGGCCGAGGCCAAAGCCCGTGCCGTGGCCCATCGTCATCCCGGGGCCTGGGTGCTGGCCGGGGATACGGTGGTGGCCTGTGGTCGGCGCAGCCTGCCTAAGGCGGAAGACCGATCTGAGGCCAAGGCCTGCCTGTCCCTGCTTTCCGGGCGGCGCCATAAGGTGATTGGTGGGCTGTGCGTGATTGCCCCTGATGGGCGCCAGGCCAGCCGGGTCGTGGCCACCCGGGTCAGTTTCAAGCGCCTGAGCCCGCCAGAATTGACCGCCTATCTGGACAGCGGCGAGTGGCAGGGCAAGGCCGGGGGCTATGCGATCCAGGGCCGGGCGGCAATCTTCGTGCGCGCGGTCGAGGGCTCCTATACCAATGTGGTCGGCCTGCCGCTTTACGAGACCCATGCGGTGTTGACCGGCATGGGCTGGGCCGCCCAGCAGGACCCGCAGTGATGGATGCGGGCTGCCGGGTCCTGGTTGCGCGCCATCCGGGGGAAACCCGCTGGGCCTTGCTGGCCCCTGAGCCCGCGCAAGGTCAAGGTCCCGCCGCCTTGCCGCTGGCAGAGCTGCCCAGTGGCGAGCGTGTTCTGGCCCTGCGCTTGGTGCGCGATCATCGGCTGCAGGTCGGCGAGATCCATCTGGGACGGGTCGGGGACCGTCTGCCCGGCCATGAGGCGGCCTTTGTCGCTTTGGCCGCAGGACCGGACGGCTTGCTGGATGCGCGCGACGCTCCCCAGGGCCTGCCACCGCAAGGGGCTCTGGTCCTGGTCGAGGTAAAGCGCGCCGCCATTGCCGAAAAAGGCCCCCGGCTGTCCACCGCCGTCACCCTGGCGGGCCGCCTTGTCACTTTGGGCCGAGGCCGCCCTGGCAGCGGCCTGTCACCCCGCATTGGACCGGCGGCGCGGCGCAAGGCTCTAAGCGCGCTGTTGAAGCAGCATTGTGCGGAGCAGGAGGCTCTGGTCGCCCGCACCGCTGCCGCTGCTGCCGCTGATACCGCGATCCTGGACGAGTTGGTGGCTTTGCGGGCTCGATTTACGGATCTGGAAGCCCGGGCAGCCTCCGCTAAAGAGCCTTGCTGCCTCTGGGGGGGACCGACACCCGCAGAGCTGTGGCAGGCCCATTGGCCGGTGTCTGAAATCCAGGCCGAGGGGCTGGGGGCGGCTTGGCGCGCCAGCCTGCCAGAGGATCTCCAGGAGCGGGTGACCTTGCGCCTGCCCAGAACCGACCAAGGGGGCTTGTTTGACGAAACCGGTCTAAGCGAGCTGTTGGACCAAATGGCGCAGACCGATGTGGAATTGCCCGGTGGTGGGGCTGTGCGGGTCGAGGTGACCTCGGCCCTTTGGGCGCTTGATGTGGATGCTCGGCGCTGTCCCCCGGGTCAAGCGGCGCAAGAGGCCGTGGCTGCCCTGCCAGACTTGTTGCGGCTGTTCGACCTACGCGGCCAGATCCTGATCGATCCGCCCCGTGGCCCCAAAGGGCAACCGGATCGGCGGCTGGAAGGTCAGCTGCGCGGGTTTCTAGCCAGTCAGCCCGATGCCCAGGACCCCTCTTCAGCCCGGCTGCTGGGGGCGACGCCGGGCGGCCTGCTCGAACTGCGCCGGGGCGGCGGCTATGACCCTTTGCCTGTGCTGATCCGTGGCACGGAACACCAGATCTTGCGGGCCTTGGCCCTAGTGACGCGATCTGGCGCGCCGGGCGCTGCGGGGTTGCGTTTGGGCACCTTGGCTCATGGCCTGCTGACCAGATCCCTTTCGGCGGCAAAACGAGAGGCGGAACAGCGTTTGGGTACCGCCATTGCGTTACATCTTGACCCGGCCCTGCCCGAGGGGCATGTCAGCATCTCCTAAAACCCGATGAGATCTCCCCATGGCGAAGCCTCCGAAGTCTCAATCCTCTCCTGCTCCCGCGCCCTCTGGTGATGGTGCTGCCGAGGCGGGTGTGGAGAGTGTGCGATTGCCCACCCGGCGCTGTCCGATCTGTGAAAAGCCGACGGATCCGCGCTATCGGCCGTTTTGCTCCAAGCGCTGTGCTGATATTGATCTCGGCAAATGGCTGACGGAGTCCTATCGGGTTCCCTCTCAGGACGGGCCGGAAGACGAGGAGTATGACGAGCGCTGACAGATTTCCGCTGTGAAAGCGGAGATCGGGGCGGGTAGGGTCTTTACAGCTCTGCGACAATTCCCTATAAACCCGCCTCTCGCCGTTTGGCGTCGGTGCCCAGGTAGCTCAGTTGGTAGAGCAAGGGATTGAAAATCCCTGTGTCGGCAGTTCGAATCTGTCCCTGGGCACCATTTCTCCTAAAGTCGAACTGTTGCCCAGGTCGTTGGATTTCGCTCCGCGAGGCGGCACCATTTTGTCTAAAGTCGTCCTGTTGCCCAGGTCTCAGAATATTTGAGACCATTCGATCTTCGTCTTCAAAATAATAACTCAGTTTTGGATCCTGTGATAAGTAAACTCCGCAAGTTTACGGGTTCCATTTGGTGTGAGATGACCGTCAAGTTTTAAGAAGTCCCCTGACGCCAGAGTATCTGCGTAATAAATGGATAGATTTAACGCCATCAACTGAAGAGATAGGTCCGTTGGTCCGACATGCGGTTCGGGATCAAATTGAAAGATAGAGTTCCAGTTCTCTTTATTTTCTTTGCTTACAAAATAGTCATGGGGAATGATGACAAATGTCAGGTCAACCCCCGCATCGTCAGAGAGACTACTGAAGGCCTCGAGATAGGGTATGATCGTCTGCAACACAGTATCGTCCGGTGATACATTCCGTGCCAATATGCTGAAGTAAGAGGGGCAATTCAAAGCAACCTGCAACCAGGAAACATTAAGAAGATTCGTGGCAAAAGCCCGATAGATTTCTGGTTGGTTGTTTTCCAAATCGGCCAGTTTCTGGTCAATTTCGTCCCTGAGTGGGCTCGGGCAATCCCTGAACCGGCCATCCTGATAGGTTATTTTTTGCGGTATCATGGGTTTGATGCCTTGGCGCCAGATAAAATTTAAGGATGCCGCATTTTTTAAAATGGAAAATAAAGCGTTATTGTCTCGATCATAGGCTGTTGCTATTTTTTCTTCTCGGATATGTGGAATATCGAAATAATCATTGCCTTCATAAATATAAATAATGGCTTTTTCTATGTCTAGGGTCTCTAAGGCGTACCGATAGCGGGAGAGATAAGCATCAAAGCCGGTCCCGGACAGGCCGAAATTGCACACATACTGATCTTCGAAATAGTCATTTAATTGTGAAGCAATATTATTGGCTGTGCCACGATAATATTCAATAAATGAGTCGCCAAAAATGGCGATTTTACCATTATTTATGGCGCAATCTTTGGTGACTTTTTCGATTTCATTATTCGTAAGCCAGCCATAGGAGTGGTATTTTTCAGGATTACTCCGAATGTAAAATTCAAAAGCCATCAACGCCAGAGACGACAAAACCAAAAACACAAGCAGATTTACGATCAATACGTTAATCCAACGCATTATTGCTCTCTAAGTATTGACTGTGTTTTGGACATTGGAAGACTTTCGTAAATTGAGCTTTGCCCAGGGTCAAGCGGCGGCGGGCAAGGAGAAAGAAAATACACTGCCTTTGCCCAAAGTGCTGTCCACCCAAATCTGTCCGCCATGGCGTTCTACGATCCGTTTGCAAATGGCAAGGCCGGTGCCGGTGCCCGCAAACTCCTGGGGTCCGTGAAGGCGCTGAAAAATCACAAAAATCTTCTCAAAATAGGCCGCGTCAATACCGATCCCTTTATCGGCGATGGCGAAAACGTTCTTATCCTTCTGCTTTGTGGCACTGATCTGCAGCTGAGGCGGCGTGTCCGGCAGCCGGTATTTCAAGGCATTACCAATCAGGTTCAAAAACACGCGCTCAATTTGACTCTCATCGCCCATCACCGCCGGCAAATCGCCGACGGCAATTTCGGCTTTGGTCTCCTCAATCTTCGCCGACAAATCACTCAGGCAGCGTCTTGCAAGGGCGTCCATGTCAATCTGTTGGAAGGTTTGGCCGTGGGATTGGACTCTTGAATAGTCCAGCACATCCTGCAGCAAATAACTCATGCGCCGTGCGGCGCTGGTGGCAAAATCGATATATTCGTCAGCTTCCTTATCCAATTGATGTTTATAGCGTTTTTGGAGGATCTGCAGAAAGCTGATCACCGTGCGCAGGGGCTCGGTCAAGTCGTGGGAAACGATATGGGCGTATTGCTGCAGGTCTTGGTTGGACTGCTGCAGTTTTGACTCCGCCTCCCGACGGTCCGTCACATCATGGATGATGGAATAGAGCAGCTGCTTTTCGCCAATGGTTATGGGGCCCGAATAAACCTCGACATCGCGCATAACCCCACTCGCCAACCGGTGCTTGAAGAAAAAGTGGTCCCGCTCCTGGGATTTTGCCCGCGCCATTTCCTGGGCAATCTCTTCAGGTGTTAGGGTGTTGATCTCCATGATCTTTTTTCGGGTTAAGACTTCGCGTGACCAACCATAAAAAAGAACGGCGGCCTGATTGGCATCCACAATCCGGCCATCGGACGGATCGATCAGCAATTCCGGGGCTTTGATGCTTTCGAAAATACTGCGATAGCGGCCCTCCCGCTCCGTCATGATCGCATTGGCCTTGGCGAGTTTGCGCTGCAGGGATCCCAGTTGAGTCAAAAACAGCAGGAACAGGATGCTCGACGAAATCAGGGCGAGGACCCGCCCGAAATACCATCCGACCGTGAAGCGCGCATCTGCGCCCAGGCTGGCGGTCACATCGGCCAAATAGGCGGTCATAACCACCGCCAGCCACAGATATAAGCCGCCCTCCAGAAGTCCTTTTCGCCAAGACAGGGCGAGCGCAATGGTGGTGATGACAAAGGCTGTCCCTCCGGCCCAATAAAACGAAGTGGTGAGAGGGGGCTTATGGGCGAGGTCAGCCAGCACCGGCAAATGGTCGTGCCAGACAGTGACCGTCAAAACGCAAACCCCAACCAGCCCAAGGGTACACAGGCTCGCCAGGGCAATGCTGCGTGGGCTTTCTCCGCCTACACGGGGAGCCACCTCCCGGTTCCGGAGGCTGAGTAGGGCAGCAATCACGAAAAGCGGGAACAAAATATGCCAGTAATGCCAAATCCAAATCGCGCTTTGCTGTCCCCCAAAAACGGTTTGGGAATCATTGATTGCGCCCGGGAAAACAAGAAGAAAGACAATGCTGATCAAGCTATTGAACAGATAACCGCTGCCAAGAACTACGTAAAAGAGGTGTTGCTTGCGATTATATTGAGAAAACAAAAGAAACGCCGTTAAAAAATCCAATAGAAAAACAAAACAAACTTGGATGAGGGTGAATCTTGGGAAGGGGGCGAGCTGAATGTGCCCAAAAAAGAAAATCAGAGCGGCGATCAGACCGATACCGGCCATGGCCAAACTGGCCTGGCGCACGGTTTGTTTACGGTTCTCCGAACCAAAATCTAGTGTGATGGGATCTTGAGGCATTCTCTTCGTGCCGTTTAGGGTCAAGAGCCGCGAGGGACGCACCGAAAACGTGGTTTCAGGTGATCTGCTGAGATCGCTGACGGTGCTCTAAAAAGATGACTTCTCACCCAGTCGGGCGTTGAGGTCGCGAACCCGCCCGCTCAACAATCGGATCCAGGCCCGCATAAAGGGTTCCATGGAGTCCATCTGGCGATCTATGGCCGATTGATTGACGATGACCACCTCGCAGGCTTCGATGGTTGTGGCCGTCGCACTGCGGGGCTTGCCGTCGATCAGGGACATCTCACCAAAAATCTGCTTGGCTTCGACAACGGTCAAATGAACGATGCGGTCATGTTCGACGCAGGAAATATCCACGCGGCCCTTGCGCAGCAGATAGGCGCAGCTTCCCGGATCGCCTTGTCGGAAAATCACCTGTCCTGCCGGGTAAATTTTGCGTTCCAGAATCTGTGGTGGGGGCATGGTCGTGCATCCTCCCTTTGTCGCTCAGCCGGGATCCGATTTGGCACCGCCAAACTCGATTGTTTTTATTTTAAAAACTTACCGCTCAGAGGAAGAGAAAGAAAGGGGGCCTAACCCTCCAACACCTGATCGATCTTCTGCCAAATGACTGCTTCATCGGCGAATAGATTGGCCGAGACATGACGCAGCCAGGGCTCCCCATTGATTGCGGTGCGCGATGCGGTCGGTCCCAAAGCCTTGATCACCCGGTCCGTGAAGGCGTCTTGATCACATGGGGCAGAGCTGCATGGCCGCCAGTTCAGGACCCCAGTCTCCGGGCGCTGCTTAAGCTCTGCGCGTGGATCCGCTGCCAGGCGATCCGCCAAGTGATCCGCAACCGACAAGCAGCGGATGATTTCAGCCTCCAAACCGCTGCGTCCCCAGGCCAGCAAAGTGCCCAATAAAGCGACCCCGGCAGCACTTCGGGAGCCTTGGATGCCGATATTGGGGCTGGCCAGATAGGCACTGCCAAAGGCAAGAAGGTTTTGCGCATCCGGATTGTGGAAAAACACCAGGGCAGAGTCCTTGGGTTGGAACAACCATTTATGGGCCGAGACACAAACGCTGTCCGCCTGCTCAATCCCCGCTAGGCGATTCCCATGGCAGGTCAGGCGTAAGGGACCGGCCCAGGCCGCATCGACATGGGTCCAGAGCGGGCTCTTTTTGCGGCGCAGGGGTTCCAGGGCGAGATCATCGACAACCCCGCGTCCCGTGGTTCCGGCGGTCAGGACCAGCGCTGCGTCGGAGAGGTCTGGCAACTGGCTGCGGTCGAGCCGTCCATGCGGATCCACAGGGATAGCGTCATAGGACATGCCTAAAATGTCCGCGCTTTTGGGCACCGAGATATGGGCATCCTTCGAGGCCACTACTCGCCTTGCGCCCTGTTTGCGCGCACACCAAAGCGCGGTCAAATTGGCCAGGGTCGATCCCGCACAGATGTGACCCGTGCTCATGCCGAAATAGGGGGCCAACCAGGAGATGACGCGCTGTTCGGCCTCTGTTGCAAAGGGGCTGAGGTCCGGATGAAGCAGGTTCTGGTTAAACTGAGCATTCAGGCCGACGAGCTTGGCGGCAATGTCAGCCGGGGCCGGATCCATATGCGCCAAGACGTCCGGCGCCCCCAGTTTTGCCGAACGCGCCGTTACCAGGGCTTTGATGGCTTGGAAGCTTTGGTCTTCACCCAGGCCTTGATCGGGGAGTTGATCTGGAAATCGATGGCCCTGGGATGCTGTCATGGGTACAGTCCTTCTTGGTCGAGCCGGAACAAGCGTAGCGTCGTGAACGGGTCGGGTCTTGTTGGTATAAGTCTTTTGTGCATAAGCGGTCCAACCAGGGAGTTTGGCGATGCTGAGAGCCCTTGCCCTTCTTGCCAGTCTCTTTGTGTGGGCAACGCCTGCCCAGGCGCAATTTGTTGCTGAGGGCTTCACGGCGGAAACCTTCCCACGCCTGACCGTGGCCCTGAACGACACCACATCGGGCCAATGCTGGACCAATCATGCAGATTTGCAGAAGTTTGCCCAAGACCGGCTCAAGGTGAAGGGCTACAACATCGTCACCAATCCAGACCCGGCAGAAAAGCTGATCCGCTTTGAAATCAACGTCAAAGCCTTCCGCGACGATGCCCAGGTCTGTATCGGGGCGATCCATCTTCGGATCATTGATAGCGATGTGCTCGACGGCATCTATGCTGACATCGTTTATGGCTTTCATGCGTCCGTATTCAAACGCGAAGGCAATCTGAACCGGGTCTTGTTTGACTATGTGCGCCGGATGATTGGCCAGATGTAGACGACTGGGGTCTGACAGGTGCGCTGGGTCAGGACTTCTCGCCCTGGAGCATGAAGTGGAAGGTGCTGCCCTTTCCGACCGTGCTGTAGACCTTGATCCAGCCGCCATGGCGCAGAATGATCTTTTTGCAGACCGCCAGACCAATGCCGGTGCCTTCATATTCAGAGCGCTGATGCAGGCGTTGGAAGATGGTGAAAATCTTGTCCCAAAAGGCCGGATCAATGCCGATACCGTTATCCGTGACGGAGAAAGTGTGGTTTGACCCGTCCATTTCCGTGGTGATCCGGATCACCAGGGGCCGGTCGTCGGATCGATATTTGATCGCATTGCCAATCAGGTTCTGAAACAGGCTGACCATTTGGCGCTTGTCAGCCAGCAAGGTTGGCAGCGGATCGGCCTCAATCCGGCCATTGGCTTGCTTCAGCACCTCAACCAGATCGCCTTTGACCCGATCGACGACCTCGTTCAAATTCACCAGGCCAAAGGGTTCTTCTTGCGAGGTCACCCGGGAATAGGACAGCAGGTCCATGATCAGCGCCCGCATCCTCTTGGCGCCATCCACGGCAAAGCCAATATATTCATTGGCTTGCGGGTCCAGATTGGCACCATGTTTGCGCTGTAGCAGCTGGAGGAAGTTGGTCACCATGCGCAAGGGTTCTTGCAGGTCATGGGAGGCCACATAGGCAAATTGTTCCAGTTCTTCGTTGGAGCGCTGCAACTCATCGACCAGCTTTGCCATATGCCGGTTGGCCGCCGTCCGTTCGGAAATGTCCCGGGAAATGCCTCGATAGCCCGCCAGTTTGCCCTGGTCGTTGTAAACCGGGACGCTGCTGTCTTCCAGGAACACCTCCTGGCCACCGGCGGAGCGCACCGCATGCTCAAGGCGCAAAGTTGGTCGATCCGCAGCGGCCAGATCCATGAACTCGGCCTCAAAGCGCTCGGCCTCGGCGGCATCTTTCAAATCGAAAACGGATTTTCCGATGATTTGGACATTGTTCAGGCCGATCACGTCCAACACCTTGGGATTGCTATAGGTATAGATCCCCTTGGTGTCCATTTCCCAAATCCAGTCCGACGTGTTTTCGGCCAGATTGCGAAACCTCTCCTGACTTTTCAGCAAGGCACGGTCGGCTTTTTCCGCCTCCTGCAGTTGGACCAAGAAGCTGTTGAACAGGGTTACCAATTCGCCGATTTCGCCCCGACCATGGGGCAAAGGGGTGGCGTCAGTGGTAGAAAGGCGGGTGTCGGAGGGGCGTTCTTGGATGGCGCGAAACCGATTGATGACCTGACGCAGCGGTTCAATAAACTCCTTGGAGAACCTCAGCGCGACAAGGGAGATCAGCGCAAACAAGATCGCCAGTGCGACCGCTGTGACAAAAGCAATGGTGTCGCTGCCTGCGGTCAGGGTCGAGGTTGGGACCAGGCTGACCAGCTTCCACCCGGTTTGCGGAATGGAGATGCTGCTGACCATGGTCTGCACGCCATCAATCTCCGTGCGCCAGAAGGCGTGGTCTTCGATCAGGCTGGCCTGAAAGCCCTGGTCAATGCTGCCCCCTAACAGGTCCCGTTGCGGGTGGTAGATCACCTTACCGGCTTCATCGATCAGAACCAGATAACCGCCTTCGCCAATATTGATTGATGAGAAATGTTCATAAAACGGCGAAAGGCCAAGATTGACCATGATATGGGCATAAGGGACAAAATTTTGTTGTTCCACATCGAACTGTCGCAATGGTGAAACGGCAGAAACAACAAATTGATCGGATGAGGCGCTGTTCACATTGGGAACAACGCCAGACCAGTGCACTTGGAAGGGGCTTTTATTGCTCTCTCTAATCAGAGTATTTTTGGTTTCGATGCGAATATTTTCCACATCCAGGGTGTCGCCAACATGGTAGTGGTGGCCCAGTTCAGAAAACAAATCGATGGAGACCAGGCCTTCCAGGTTCAAATACCCATTCAGGATGTAGCCGACCCGGGCGGTGGTGGCCAAGTTGGTATAGCTGTCAGTCAAGCTGTCTCGATTGCTCAGGGCCTCGGTGATTTCTTCCACCCCGGACACATTGGCGATCAGGCTCTCTGCGTTCTCCAATTGGAGTTCGATGTAGTAGCGTTGATTGCGTAGGATTTCGCTTAGGTAGAGCTCGGTTTGTTTTTTCAGGATGGTGCCCGGCACGGCATAGGCGACAATGCCAACCGTCGCCAAGGGCAGGATACTGAGAATAAGCAGATAGCCGATCAGCGTTTTCCGAATTCCTGAGTCAAAATAGGAAGTCGGCAACATGGTGTCTCTCAATCTCTAACCGGCATCAAATGGGGCATCTCGCGGGGATTATTTCAGATTTTCCTGGCTGACCACCATAACATCCACCATGGTCCGGGCTGGCAGATCGGCACCCTCCAAGGCCTGAACCGCGAAACGAACCCCCTCATAGCCCTGGACTTCGGGGTGCTGATCGATGGTCACAGTCATCCAGCCATCCAGGATGGCTTTTTTGGCTTCTTCCAAAGCATCAAAGGCCGCCACGCGGACATCGGTCATCTCTGATTCCCGCAAGAATCGGATTGCGCCCAGCGCCATCATATCATTGGCGGCGAAAATCAGACTGATATCCGGGTTGTCGGCAAAGAGTTGCTTGGTGACTTCATAGGCCTCATCGATTTTCCACTCAGCGGATTCTGAAGCGACAACCTCAATATTGCTGTTCTCGGCAAAGGCGCGTTGCGCGCCCGCCAAGCGCGCCTGGGCGTTGGACGCTTCGCGAATGCCTTCCAGGATCACCGCTTTGGTCGGGGCAAACACTTGGTTGCCAATATATTTCGCCGACAAATAGGCCCCATGTTCATTGTCGACGCTGATGAACGGCACGTTTTCCAGCCCGACTTTTTTCGAAAAGCTTTGGTCAAGCTCATTGTCGATATTGATCACGACAATGCCCGCATCTTGGGCGGTTTTCAGCGCAGGAATGAGTTTTCGCGAATCCCCAGGCGCAATCACGATGGCATCAACGGATTTGGTGCGCACCAAATCTTCAACGATTTTGACCTGCTGTTCGATCGATGTTTCCTGGGCGGCGGTCTTAACCACCAACTCAATCCCCAGTTCCGCTTCGGCTTTCCGGGCTCCCTTTTCCATCGAAATGAAGAAGGGGTTGGTCAGCGTCTTCATAATCAAGGCGACCCGTTTTTGGGTTGCCGTTGCGGTCTGATCATTGGTGGGTGGGGCTTGGGGTTTGGCGACCAAAGCCGTCTGGGCCGGAGCGCTTTGCCCACTACCCTGATTGGCGGCCTCGCCACTGCCATCGTCACAGCCGACCAAAACGGCAAAGCAAGCAAAGAACAATAGGGCGAGCAGGGGCCGCGTAGGTTTGGTCAAGGGTCCGTCCTCTCGGTTTGGAACCAATGATGCGAACGCATCTGATCTGGCGTCTTAAGGGGGTGCTTTCTCTGCTTTCTCTTACGGCAAAAGGTTTAGCACATTGGCCTGTCAGGAGAAGGAGATTTCACGGTAAAAATGCGATCGCGCGTTTTAATTGAAGACACTTTCGATCAATTCACTGTCCGGTCCCTCAGGGAACCAATTCAAGACGAAGTTGGGCCTAGGCTATGGGATCGTCCGACCCAGGTCGTAGAATTCTGCATTGGGCCGCAGATTGGTCACATTGGCGATCCGGTTTGACATGCCAAAAAAGGCGGTGATGGCGGCAATGTCCCAAGCGTCATCCTCTGAAAATCCATGGGCCTGGAGGGCGGCAAAATCGTCCTCACCAACCGCATAGGCCGCGTTTGATACCTTGAGGGCAAAATCCAGCATGGCCTTTTGCGCATCCGTGATATCCGCTTTGCGGTAATTCGCGGCGACCTGGTCGGCCAGCAAAGGGTTCTTCGCCCGGATGCGTAGGATCGCTCCATGGGCGACCACGCAATATTGGCACTGATTGGCAGCGCTGACCGCCACCACGATCATCTCTCGCTCCGCCTTGGTGAGGTGTCCTGGCTTGTCCATCAAGGCGTCATGATAGGCAAAAAAGGCTCGGAACTCTTCAGGCCGGTGGGCGAGCACCAAAAAGACATTGGGAACAAAGCCCGATTTTTCCTGAACCGCTTCAATGCGCTCTCGGATGTCCTCCGGCATTTCGGCAAGTGCCGGGATCGGAAAGCGTCCGGGAGGCTGTTGCGCTGCGGATGTCATCGGGCTTTGCTCCTTAAGGTGAGGTTGGGTAAGGCGAGATATGGCCGTAAACTCATAAACGGAACGGATTTTGGGAGGTGTTAAAACACTGGAAGAACAGGAGGGAAAACGCAGGAAATGTGGTGCATTTTCAAGGTTTTCCGACGCATTCGTCCGGTGTTTTTACCCTCTCCAAAGGACTGCAAATTGGCGTCATCCTATGGCGTTAAGGGACCTTGACCGGGCCACCAGCCCGATCTTCGCCCCTTGCCTGATAGGATTTAGCCAATTTAGCAGCCAAAAACGTCCCGTTTATTGAGTCTACGGCCTAAACCGCTTGGACCGGCACGACCACGCGGCCACGGACCTTCCCGGCCAGCAGATCCGGGGCCTTGGCGATCACTTCGTCATAGGGCAGCTCGGTGATCAGGCTGTCGAGTTTGGCGGTGTCCAGATCTTTGGCCAGGCGACGCCAAGCCTCCAGACGCTCTTCTTTCGGCACCATGACACTGTCGACACCGGCCAAGGTCACACCGCGCAGAATGAACGGGGCCACGGTGGCCGGAAAGCCCATGCCAGCCGCCAAACCACAGGCCGCGACAACGCCACGATATTTCATGGCCGCACAGACATTGGCCAGGATTTGCCCACCGGCGACATCAACGGCACCGGCCCAGCTTTCCCGCGCCAGGGGTTTGCCCTTTTCGCTATAGTCGGCGCGATCGACAATATGCTTGGCCCCCAAGGAGGTCAGGAAGTCTGCTTCATTGACCCGACCGGTCATGGCGGAGACCTCATAGCCCAGCTTGGCCAGCACGGAGACGGCCACGGACCCGACGCCACCATTGGCCCCGGTCACCAAGACCGGTCCGCTGTCCGGGGTCAGGCCGTTGCGTTCCAGGGCCAGCACGCACAGCATGGCGGTATAGCCAGCGGTGCCGATGCCCATGGCTTGCTTCAAGGTGAAGGGCGCTTGCAGAGGCACCAGCCAGTCGCCGGGCAGGCGGGCCTTTTCAGCCAGGCCACCCCAATGCTTTTCTCCGACGCCCCAGCCATTCAGAACCACCTCATCCCCAGGGGCATAATTCGGATCATCGGAGCTTTCGACGATGCCGGAGAAGTCAATGCCCGGGACCATCGGATAGGATTTAGCGATGGGCGCACTGCCGGTGATCGCCAAAGCGTCCTTATAGTTCATGGTCGAATAAGCAACTTTGACTGTTACCGATCCTTCGGGCAGCTGGGCCTCATCCACATCGGTGAACGCGGCGGTTTGTTTGTCTTCGGGTTTGTCGATCAACAGAGCCTTGAACAATGGATCCTCCTTTGGGGGGTGGGTTATTGGGGGGGGGTGGTTACAGGTCAGAGCCGAGGAGGAAAAAAAACCCCTCAGCGAAGCTGTGCAGCGGGTCGGTATTGCCTTCCAGTTTGGCGCGCAGGACTGCGCCTTCCCATCCGGTCCAAAACCAATGTGCCAATTTGGCGCAGTCCAATTCCGGGGCGATCTCACCTTGGGCCTGGGCTTGGCGCAAAACGCTGGCCGTGCGACGTTCCCAGGCGTCAAACACCGCCTTCAGTCGGGTGCGAAAGCGTTCCGGCAGAGCGCTCATTTCCTGGCCGAGATTGCCGACCAGGCATCCCCGGCGATACTCAAAGCGGGCCATGCCGCTTTCTGCGCCCTCGATGAAGCTGCGCAGGCGGTTCAGCGGGGTTTTGCTGTCATCCAGGAACGCCTTATCGAGCTTGCGGCAAAAGAAGCGGTCATATTCTTCGATCAACAGCAGGCCGAACTCTTCCTTGCTCTTGAAGTGATAGTAGAACGAGCCTTTCGGGACACCGGAGTTGCGCAGAATTTCGTCCAACCCTACGGCCGAGTAGCCTTTCTCCGTCAGCAAAGCCAAACCGGCCTGGATCACCAAGGCCCGCGTTTCCGCGCTGTCACCCAGGCGATCCTTGGGGGGGCGGCCCCGTTTCCGTGGCGTTGGCGTTTCAGGGGAGGAAGCGTTTGGTTTGGTCATGGCTGCTTTTTTGGACTGATCGGTCTATAAGTCTGAATTTAGACCGACCTGTCTAATATGTCAAGTCTAGACTGAGATGGCTCGAGAGACGGGACCTCTTTGCTAGAACAGGAGCGCGTGGACCAGCCTTGCCCCCACGCCCTCTGGAGTGTCGCATGGTGCAGTTACTTCAGGTATTGGTAAGTTAATTCGATTGGATGCACTCAATAGATGCAAGGTCAGAGCCGAAATCCGATGGTCTTCGATTTTGCTCGGACTATGCCCCATCTATGCCCTATGATAGGGTTCTGGAATAAGTGCTGATGTCGGAACAGGTTGTTCCGAATTGGGGACACCATTATTCCTCTGGAGTTCGCTATCACGGCGTAGGGTTCAGGCGCTGTCCACCGTGCCAATGGGTGGATAGATCAGGGGCTCAGGATCAGGGCAACAGGTAGGGTGCATGGGACGGCATCAGGATGCACAGTCGGCTGGGTTCGCGCAGGATCCTGCGGGATTCTCGCCAGCGGGCGGTCCCACGGACCCAGACATTCGCCCATCCAAGAGCTTGAAAGGCGCACGGTCCGGCCTTTCGATTCGGGCCAAATTGACCATGATTGTGGTGCCTGCGGTGCTGGTGATCATGGCGGGCTTGTTTGCCATTCAAGAAACCCGACGCCATGCCGCCAATTTGGAAGCCCTAAAGGATCGTCTACAGTATTTTGTCGAGATCAACGCGGGGTCTCTGGCGGCGCCCCTGTGGTGGTTTGACAGTCGCGCCCTGAACAACACGTCGACCAATATGACCCGTCACCCGGATCTGGTGGCCATGCGGGTGATGTCTCCGGAAGGGGAGACGATCTGGGAATATGACCGAGACCAGATTTTTGATGAAACCGAGACGGCGATGAATGTCGCACCGAATACGGTGACTGAGTATGCCGGGGCGTTTCGATACGGGACCTACATTCATTTTAAAGATGGCGATGAGTTGGAGATTGTCGGCAGTCTCCAGGTTGCCTTTGGTCGCTCTAGGCTAGACCAAGCGCTTCAGGAGCGCATGACGGTCAATCTGTTGATTGTCTTGGGCGCAGCGCTTGGCTTGGCCCTGTTGGTGCGTCTTGTCGCAGACCGCCTGATCTTCCACCCTCTGACGGTTCTGTTTGCCAGCATTCAATCGGCACGCTTGAGCCGAGGCGGGGATTATGAACCGGTGTCCTGGTCCAGCCGGGACGAGATGGGGGCGCTGGTTGAAGCCTATAACGATCTGCAGAAGCGGCGCAGAGACGAAGAAGCCTTGCGCGCCAAGCTGATCGATATGGGTATTCTGATGGCGGCTGAGCGCAGCTCGTCCAAGCTGCTGGAAACCATCTTGCTCTCAGCGAAAGACATTTATGGGGCCGATGGCGGGACGATCTACTCCAAAGATCCCGATGCGGAGCGACTGAATTTTGGTGTGGTTCTGAACACCACCTTAGGCATTTGTCTTGGTGGTGAAAGCGGTGACACAATTCCATTTCCACCGCTGGAAATGTATGAACCCGATGGGACTCCCAATCATGCCAACATCGCCACCCATGCGGCCTTAACCGGCAGCATCATCAATGTGCCCGATGTCTACAATTCTGATGCGTTTGACTTTTCCGGTCCGCGCAAATTCGACGAAAGCACAGGATATCGCTCGCAAAGTTTCCTGGTGGTGCCGCTGCAAAATCGCATGGGCGCTGTGATTGGGGTGTTGCAACTGATCAATGCCTCGGATTCCGAAACCAAGGAGGTCATCCCCTTTGACCCGGCCTTGGAGCCAACGGTGAAAGCCCTGGCCGCCCAGGCCGGTGTTGCCTTGGAAAACCAACGGCTGATTGAAGACCAGCGCCGCTTGCTGGATAGCTTCATTGAGCTGATGGCTGGCGCGATTGACTCCAAGTCGCCCTATACCGGGGGCCACTGTGCCCGGGTTCCGGAAGTCACCAAAATGCTGGCCCAGGCCGCCTGTGAGAGCAAGGACGGACCCTTCAGCCAATTCGACCTGACGGAAGAGGAATGGTACGAGCTGCATATTGCGGCTTGGTTGCATGATTGCGGCAAGGTGACCAGCCCGGAATATGTGGTCGACAAGGCCACCAAGCTGGAAACCATCTATAACCGGATCCACGAGATCCGGACCCGCTTTGAAGTGCTCTGGCGGGATGCCCAAATCGCCTATCTGAAGGGTTTGCTGGCCGGGCGCCAGGATCGCCAAACCCTGGATGCCGGTCTGCGCGCCCGGCGCCAAGAATTGCAGGATGACTTCGCCTTTGTCGCCGAATGCAATGTCGGTGGCGAATTCATGAAGGACGAAGACATTGAACGCCTCAGGGAAATTGGGGCGCAGACCTGGGTGCGGAATTTCGACAATCAGATCGGTTTGGCGCATCTTGAATCGGAGCGGCTTGCGGCCTTCCCGGCCAAGCATCCGCCGGTGGTTGAGCGACTGTTGGATGACCGACCGGACCATGTCATTCCCTGGCCGGACAATGTTCCACCGCTGTCCGAAGACAACCGCTATGGCTTCCGGATGGACGTGCCGGAGCATCAATATAATTTGGGCGAGGTTTATAATTTGGTCATCCGCCGGGGCACTTTGACCGACGAAGAACGCTTCAAAATCAACGACCACATCATCCAAACCATCATTATGTTGGAATCCCTGCCGCTGCCGGCCCATTTGGCCCGGGTGCCGGAATATGCCGGGGGCCACCATGAGAAACTCAACGGCACCGGCTATCCGCGCAAATTGCCTGGGGAAGCCTTGTCAGTTCCGGCGCGGATCATGGCCATTGCCGATGTCTTTGAGGCGCTGACCGCCGCCGACCGGCCTTACAAAAAGGCCAAGACCCTCTCCGAAGCGATCAAGATCCTCGGCTTTATGGTCAAGGACCATCACATCGATCCGGACCTGTTTAAGTTGTTCCTAAGCTCTGGGGTTTATATGGAATATGCCGAGCGCTTTTTGCTGCCCGAGCAAATCGACGAGGTTGATATTTCGAAATACCTGGATGCCTAGTCTTGCTGGGAAGCAGTCTGAAGGTGCAAATGGGGGAGATGAGGGGTGACGCCGAGCGGCGCAGAACAGGTGGAGCAGGGTGGAGCGGATCCGAAGACGACGCCCGCAAAACCCCTGAAGCACCCGCTGCGCGCCCTGTCTTTGGGCGGTAAGCGCCGCACAGACATCGTTGGCGGTTTTTCGGTCACCGCCCTTTTGGCGCTGGTCTTTGGCATCGTCTTGATGATTGCCGTGATCACCTTGTTGGTGATCGTGACCGCGCAACAGAACCGAGCCCTGGATAAACTGGCCACCCAAGACGCCCGGGTCACAGCCAAGCTGGCCGAAGAGCATTTGCTGTCCGTGATGCGTGGCGGCGGTGATCGGGATGATCTGGTCGCCGCCATGGAACGCATGCGCGACAGCCTGCCCTATGAAGCCCTGATCGTGCATCGGTCGCCAGCCTTGGATCGGCAATTTGGCGTGCGCGAAACCGCTGATCTGGCCGTCTCTGGCGGTGAGACCGGTCAAACCGAAGCTGCCACGGTTTTGAACGAAACCCTGCAGCAGGTCTTTGCCACCGGGGCAGAACAGCATCTGTCCACCGAGGATCATCTGAGCTTGCTGTCCCCCATCTTGGTGCGGGAAGATTGCCAAGCCTGCCACCAGGATGTGACCTTGGGCGATGTGAACGGGGTTTTGGAAATCACCTTCGACATGGACCGGCTGCGCGCACCGATGGAATCGGTCTTGAACTCGGTGTTTTACGCCCTGGCTCTGTCGGTCCTGGTGCTGTTTGTCCTGCTCTATTTTGTCGTCAAGCTGTGCATTGGCAGGCCGATCTCTGGGCTGACATCCCATGTCCAGCATTTGCTGCAATCCGGTGATTATGAGGCCCGGGTCACGCCGCGCCCCCATTGGCCGTTGGAAGTCCGGATCCTGGCGCGGAACTTCAACCGGCTGCTGGCCAATGTGGATGAGGGCACCCGGCGGCTTCGGCAGCAATCCGAACAGGACCCTCTGACCGGACTGTTTAACCGGCGCTATTTTGATGACCGGATGGCACGCCAGCTTGAACTGTCAGAACGGGTTGGGGAACCGGTCGTGGTCATGCTGCTCGACTTGAATGGTTTTAAGCCGATCAATGATACCTATGGCCATGACAGCGGCGATCGCATGTTACAGGCGGTGTCCAACGCCTTGGTGTCTGGGATCCGAGAGCGCGATGTTTTGGCCCGGATTGGTGGGGATGAATTCGCGTTTATGAGCCATGGTGGCGACGTTCGGGATGTGCCAACCGTGGCCCAGAAATTGCGGGATTTGGTCGCCCAGGCCAAAATCTATGTTGGGTCGGACGGCCAAACCCTGTCCGTCGGCGCGGCAGTGGGCACCGCGATCTATCCCCAAGACGGGCGCACACCGGAAGCCCTGATGAAAGAGGCCGACCGGACCATGTATGCCGATAAGCTGCGCCAGAAGGGCATGTTGCCTAAGATTTAAGACGGTTTGATCGGACAGGGCTCTAAGGCAAGTCGACCTGAATTTTCAGCCCAGGGGCTGTCCCTTTGCTCCGCGCTTCGGGGTCGCTGTCTTCCAGAGAAATCCGCCCGCCATGGGACTCGACCACGGCGGCCACCAAGGCCAAACCTAGCCCATTGCCTGGCGTGGAGCGGGAGGCCTCGACCCGGTGGAAGCGGCGGAACACTGCCTCCCGGTCGGCCTCTGGGATGCCTGGACCCTGGTCGGACAGGGTAATTCGGGCCGCATAGCCGCTCTCGGGGGAGGCGGGGGACAATGCGAAGCGGATAAGGCTGCCTGCTGGGCTGTATTTCACCGCATTGTCGAACAGATTGGCTAGCATTTGGAACAACAGGTCCTTATCCCCGGTGACCATCACCGGTGAGGAAACCGTGGCGCTCCAACCAATCTCCCGGTCCTCAGCAAGCGGTTCATACAGCTCCTGGGCATCGGCGGCGAGGATCGAAAGATCAACCGCTGCAAAAGCACTGCGCCGACCGCCGGTCTCCACCTGTGAGATCCGCAGCAGCGCCCGGAAGGTCGCTAACAGGGAATCGGTTTCCGCCAAGGCGGCCTCAGCTTCCCGCTGGACCACTTCGGACCCTGCGCGGGTCGGCACATCCATATGTGTCAGGGTCTCGGTCTCCTGCACCAGACGCTCCAATCGATTGCGCAGCCGGGTCAAGGGCGTGCGCAGGTCATGGGCAATGGAGTCCGAAACATGGCGAACACCGTCCATCAGGCGCTCGATCCGATCCAACATGGCATTCAGATTGGCCGAGAGCTGGTCGAAATCATCCCGGCCGCCCCGTTCGGGCATGCGCTCGGATAGATCCCCCTCCATGATCCGCCGTGCAGTGCTGTTGATGGCCTCTAGCCGGCGTCCCATACGTCGGGCGGCAATCACCCCGCCGCCAAGACCGAGCAGGATCATCACCAAGAACCCGATCCAGAGGATATCGGCCATCCGGGCGAGCTGGAACGACAACAAAGTGATATCCCGGGCCACCAGCATGCGCCCGCCACCATGGATCGGCATGGCGATCACTCGGACCGCGCCATCATCATCCATAAAGGGGCGGTCAATGAAGCAATCCCAGGGTTCCGGTTCGTTGTCATGTTCCTCCGTCAACCGATCCCAGATATGCTCTCTCTTGTCCCCTTGCGGAGGCGGCCGATCTGGTCGAGGCGGGGACGGAGGACAAGGGTCCACACCCGGACGCAGGGGCAGATCGGACCATTCCAAAGTCTTCGCCCGGCCCAGGCGGGTAACCTCTTCAGGCCAGTCCGTCAGAGCCCCGCCAAGGATCTGACCTTGCGGATCTTCAATCAAATAGATCGGGACCCCAGTGCCGCCACGGCGGGTCCGGCGGTTCATGGAGGCAACGAGATTTTCCGGTCCCCGGCGCTGTAAGAACCCCAAGGCCTGGTTCAACTCCTGACGAATTTCCAGATCGACCCGCTCCATCAGCGAGCGATGGGTCAGCCAATAGAGCCCGCCCAGCAACAGCCCGGCAGAAAAGCCGAACAACAGCAAATAGCCCAACGCGATGCGAAAGGCGCTGTTGGCCCATAGGGTTGTCAAGCCGGTTCGAAGGCGAGGCAGGGCGGGGTGCATGTCAACTCATCGACGCAGATGGGGGCGTTGTCCCGGATCCCTCCGGGTCGCTGGTGCGGATCACGTAGCCCGCCCCGCGCAAGGTTTCCAGAAAGGGCCGTTCAAAACCCTGGTCCATTTTCCGGCGCAGACGGCTGATATGCACATCGATGACATTGGTTTGCGGATCAAAGCCATAGTCCCAGACGTTTTCCAACAGCATGGTCCGGGTCACGACCTGGTCCGCATGGCGGAGCAAATATTCCAACAGTTTAAACTCTCGGGGTTGCAGATCGATGACCTTGTCGGCGCGCGTGACCGTCCGCGCCAGCAGGTCCATACGGATGTCCCGGGCTTGGAGATGGGTGGGGGAGCCTGACGCTGCCGCGCTGCTGGCTGGAGCCCGACGGGCCAGGGCGTCGATCCGTGCTGTCAGCTCGGCAAAGGCAAAGGGTTTGACCAGATAATCATCCCCGCCCGCGCGCAATCCTTTGACCCGGTCATCGACTTCGCCCAGGGCGGACAGGATCAGAACCGGGGTTTGATTTTCCGAGGCGCGCAAGGTGCGGATGATGGTCAGTCCGTCGACTTGGGGCAGCATGCGATCGACAATGAGCATGTCATAGGACTCACCGGCGGCCAGGAACAGGCCATCACGCCCATTGTCTGCCGTGTCAACCACATGGCCCGCTTGGCGCAGGCCATTGGCAACATAGCTTTGGACCTCGGCATCATCTTCGATCAGCAGCAGCTTCAAGATCGGTCTCCGCAAATATCTATGCAGTGGATCTCATGGAAGTGGGGTCGGCACAAGTCTGTGCCGACCCCTTGAGGGTTTATGGGATGTTAGCGGGTCCCGTTCCCGTCGGACCAACCTTGGTTGGCGCCATGTTTGCTCGAGCCATAGAGCCCGCCACCATGGGAGCCCCAGCCATGGCCGCCCCATCCATGTCGCCCGTAGCTCGGCGGGACCAGGGCCGCTTCGCCCGATTGACCGCTGACCGCGACCGCAATCCGATCCAGGTCATCGTCATCGCCGGGCTCTTCGGGGGCCAGACCGCTGATCACCCAGCCAGGTTCTCCGCCGGAGATCACCCCTTTAAAGCCGGTGATCTTGAAGCCTTCGCCGCCGGTGGCCTGGGCCGTTGCCAAAGCATCGGTCAGGGGTACGGAAACGCTGGCCAAAGCGGCAGCCAAGGCATTGCCTTGGTTGGCTCCATCGGCGCTGGCTTGGGGTTGCGTCATGGAGCCTTTCTTACCACCAGGACCCTTGCCCATCATGCCGCTGAGGAACGGATCGGCCAGTGCGGCCTCTCCAGAGGTGGCATCGACGACCACCAGGGAGGACGTTCCGTTTGCGTCGGTGACATGGACCAACCAGGACAAGGGCAGATTGGCCAAGGTCTTTTCGTCATCATCATCCTTCAGGGCATCCCGGATGGCGGCGCGTTGATCGGGTGCGGGTCCGAGCCGGACCGCCGTCACCACACCGGCGTCCATTGCCTGAGCAGACTCGGTGGCTTGAAGCATGGACACGGCCAGGCTGTCGGCCTGTTGGTAGACCGCTTCCATGATGGCTTCGCGGCGGTCTTCCCGATCGTCATCCCGGTCGCTGCCACCGAAGGCAATAACCGGTCCCGCAGCGCTGAGGCCCACGGCCAGGGCAGCGGCGCTGGCAATGGCAACGCGGCGGATTTTGCGAGGGTTCTGGCGCAGGGTTTCAAAACGATTGGACATGATGATCTCCATTGAGTTGGCCCTGGGGTTGGGCCGTTGCGATGGAGGGATCATGCCCGTTTGCAGCTTACGGCAAGGCGGAGCGAACATTACAAATTGGCAAGGTTGAAATTTAATCCGTGTCAGGGAGGTCTATCGATTAGGAGCCATAGGCATCGAGGTCGGCTAGGAACCGGGCCATGATGTCATGGGTCGCCCCACGCATAGCCTGAACGGCCGCGCTGATGCTCATATCGGCTGCTGGCCGGGTGTCGCGATAGACCTCGGTCAGCAGGACCTTATTGCTGCGCTCTTCGATCAAGACGAATTCCAAGGCCACATCCACCGAGGCCGGGCCGGTTGTGAGCGGTGCCGTCGGCGTTGGTGTTGAGGGGGCGCCGGTCAATGTTTGCAGGATCGAGGAGGTGTTGTCAGCGGCTTGCAGCTCCGATTGCGCTTCGAGATCTGCGTTGGGGACAATGTGGTCAAAGCGGATGATCCGGCCCAAGACGCTGTAATCCGGAGAGACGCGCAAATCCGGCGTGACTACATTCTCAAAGGCCGCACTGGCCCGCAAAAAGTCTGCCAGGGCCATTTGCAAATGCGTTGGCAAAGGTTCGACCCAGGCATGATAGCTATATTGGTTCATTTCCAGCCCGTCCTCGGTATAGGACAGGGCTCGGTCGGACAGCACACCATCGGCCCGGAACCGAGTGATTTCAGCGACACCGCGCCAGGGGCGTTGCATCGGTGTGGCGTCAGACGGGATATCAAGCCGGTAGAAACTCTCCCGTGGCATGTCGGAGGACTCGCCCATCATGCCGCCACAACCGGCCAGGGTGGTAAGACCTAAGCCGAGAAGAAGTGCCTGACAGCATTTGTCGAAGCGGAAGGGCAATGTGGGCAAGACAGTCATCGGCGGGGCTCCCGTCTGGCTTCATCGGTCGGTGATCCACCGCGCAACAACAGACCCGGATTTTGGCGGATGGCGCGGCTGAACTCGGCCATATTCCGGGCCGTGCCTTCCAGATTATGGGTGATGCCGTCAATGCGGCGCGCCACCGAATCAAGCGTGTAGCGTAGGTTGACCATGCTGTCATCCACATGCCCGCCATTGCGTTCGATGAGGGAGTCTAAGTCCCGGATCAGTTTGTTCACTTGGCGTTCGGTATCGCCCAAATTACTGCCCAACTCCCCGAGCGAGCTGGCAAAGGTGGCCATGTCATCCAGACTGCTGGAAATGTTCTCAGTGTTCTTGTCGGACAGCACTTCGGTTTCCAGCCGCTCTGTCACCTTGCGAACGGCTTCTAAGGCAGCGGGCACATCCTTGTTCAAGGCTGCAGACAATGCCGTCAGATTGGCCAGCATTTCCGGAACTTCGGTGGAAGTGGCCGCGCTGATCGGTTCAATCATTTTGCTGATCTGTTTGATCAGCGGCATCAGGCCGTCTTTGGACAGCGTATCGATCTCGCCAGCAACATCGGCCATGACCGCAAACATATTGGCCCCGGCCCGGCCGGTAATCTTGTCTCCAGGCTCGGCCAGGGTGGTCGACTCCCCGGCATGGATGTCGATGATGATGGCCGAGAGCAAGCCGGACGCCGTCACCACCGCCCGGCTGTCTGCGGGGACCGGCCAGCCTTTTTCTACGCTGAAGGTCACCTTATAGCGGTCCCGGGGATCCGCTGGGGCACCGTTGTCCCGGTTCGGCGTGATTTCCTCAATCTGTCCGACGGGATAGCCTTCAAACAATACCTTGGTGCCGAATTTCAGCCCGGTCACATTGGATAGGGTGGTGACATATTGGTCTGTCGGACCGGTCCGACCGAGC
>JBMYTN010000010.1:30658-112924 GCA_049604415.1 Rhodospirillaceae bacterium
GCACAGCAGGACAAAGCCGCCAACCAAGATGTAGTTGGTCCGCTGATTATACATTTCCCAAAAGCTCCTGCCTGAAACGGATCATGGGAGTCTCGGTGGTCTCGGAGGCCAAAATCGCTCTGATCATCCCGATCCCGTCCCCTGGGTCAAGCGTCTAAGGTATTCTTCCGGATCCACTTCGGTTTCTTCCATGCGCCGATTGACCAAATCCCGGATCCGCTCATTGGGGTGATTGCGGATGGCCTCCGGGGTGTCGATGGCCAGCACATGGCCCTTGTCGAGCACACAAATGCGATCAGCGATCTTGAAGGCGCTGTCGAGTTCATGGGTGACGACCACCACGCTCATGCCCATGGCATCGCGCAGTTTCAAGATCAAATCATCAATGGCTGCGGCCACCACCGGGTCCAGACCCGCAGAGGGTTCATCGCAAAACAGGATCTTCGGATCCATCACAATGGCCCGGGCCAAGGCGGCGCGTTTGATCATGCCACCGGACAATTCGGCGGGCATCAGATCTTCGAACCCAGCCAGATCGACCACCTCCAGCTTCAGCCGCGTCATGATCTGCATGGTGCTGAGCGCCAGCTTGGTATGCTCGCGCAACGGCAGCATGATGTTCTCACCCACGGACATAGACGAGAACAAAGCCCCGCCCTGGAAGGCGACACCAATTTTTTGCCGCAGATCGGCGAGCTTTGAGCCGGACAGTTGATTGATGTCCTCGCCCAGCAGCTCAACGCAGCCGGAGCTCGGATGCAGTAGGCCGAGCAGGTGATTGAGCAAGGTGCTTTTGCCCGACCCGGATCCACCCATGATCACCAGGATTTCCCCGGGGGCGACGGCAAGCGAGACGTCAAACAGCACCTGACGGGGGCCATAATGGGTGTTCAGATCCGTAACCCGGATAGCGGGGGGGATGGTGTCGTTTTCGGTGCTCATCGCGCCAACACAAAGGCAAAGATCATGTCGGTGACCAGAATGCCGCAAATGCCTTGCACCACGGAGCGGGTGGTCATCCGGCCCACCCCTTCAGCCCCGCCGGTAACGGAGGCCCCGTTGACCACCCCGACCAGGACAATGATCATGGCAAAGATCAGGGT
This sequence comes from Rhodospirillaceae bacterium, assembly GCA_049604415.1. Taxonomy (GTDB): domain Bacteria; phylum Pseudomonadota; class Alphaproteobacteria; order Rhodospirillales; family Rhodospirillaceae; genus JBMYTN01. The sequence goes on from JBMYTN010000010.1 coordinate 31,762, forward strand.
CTTGCCCAGCCCATGGGTCAGGTCATTCAGGGTCAGGACCGACAAGGTCTCAGTGGCATAGGCCGACAGCGACATGCCAAGCTCGGCGGAGACATAGAGTGCCGCTCCAGACATGGCGATCATCATGCCGACAAAGGTCAAGAGCGGCAGCATGACCAGGATCGCCAGCAGGGCTGGGGCGACCAGAAACCGCACCGGGTCAATGCCCATCACCGAGAGGGCATCGATTTCCTGATTGATGCGCATTGTGCCCAGGCGCGCGGCCAGGGCTGAGCCGGTTCGGCCTGCGACAATGATGCCGGTGATCACCGGGGAAAATTCCCGCACCACCGACAGGGCGACGCCGAACACCACTTTTTCTTCCGCCCCGAACAGACGCAGGGTGTAGATGCCCTGGATCGCCAGCATGATCCCGACCGCGCCATTCATCAGGATGATGATCGGCAAGGCGGAAATGCCCATATCGCGGGCATGTTGGAACACGGCGGAAATCCGCACCGGGCGGCGGCGGACATGACCGGTCAGGGTCCACCAGATCGATTGTCCCAACAAGACAGCGGCAAAGCCGAGCTCCCCCAGCCCGCTGGCTGTGGCCCGTCCGATGGCTTCCAGTTTGTTTAGGGGGGATCCGCTCATACGCTTCTATGGCCGGGATGTCAGTCAGTTGCCGCCAGCCAGGACGGTTTCCACATCCACCCCGATGGGCAGGACCTTGTCCAGGCGGGCGAGCCGCAAGACCCGCATGGCCCCTTCGGAAACCCCGGCAAGGCTAAAGCTGGCCTGTTTGGAGCGGGCATCCTGATAGCCCTCTAGAAGGCTGGTGATGCCGGAGCTGTCAATATACTCAACCCCGGACAGGTCGACGATGACTTGACTGGCGTCGCCAAAACAGGACAGCAGGGCATCCCGCAAGCGTGGCGAGGTCTGCAGATCCACTTCTCCAGACACAATGACCACTGCCGCGTTTTTGCGTGGCCATTCAATCGCGACGTCCATGCTACCTAAACCCCCGTTTCGTCGCCGACACCGATCCTAATCCGGATCAACGACCCCATTATCCCGTCACCTTAAGATCCCGTTGCCAGATCCGCGTCGGACCCCGCCCCCACCGGATCCTCCTGCTGGGATCGCAACGGGATCCGCTTGATCATTTCCAACACATTGCCCAGCCCGTCCGTCGGGGGACGGTAGCGCAAATGATCTGTCAGGCATTGCATAAAATGCGTTCCGAGCCCGCCAGGACGGATATCATCCAGATCCCGAGGGCATATGGTACTCGGATCTACCGTCGGTGCGAAGTCCCGTAGTCGAATACCAACGGCTGGAATGGGGGTTTTTTCCGGGGATTCGGTGTGATCAACCAGATCCAGCAGATAGACCGACAGGCGCATGCGCCCATTCCCGACCCCGCCATAGGCATGGCGCACCACATTTTGGCAGGCCTCATCGACGGCTAAAATGAGCTCTTCCACCCATTCGCGGCTGTCCACGACCTGATCCGCCCCTTCTACGTCGCTCCAATTGGATGGCTCCAGCAGGCTGCGGACCATGGCCCGGATGGCTTTTAAGCGGTCGGCTTTGGCTTGCAATGTCAGATTACAGACCAGTTCAGCCCCGGCATCCTGGGCAAATGCCTTGAAGGGATCAGAGCGTTTGGCCAAGGCGGTTTCCGCACAATCCGATCCCGGCGTGCTTGGAGTCGTCTCAATCTGTTGATTGGTCAGGACAGCGCCAGAGAGGATCAACAGGGTCAAGTCATCCCGGCGCTCCATGCCCCGGGTTTCCAGTTCATCGACCAAGCGGGTGATCTGCTCAGGTCCCGACAGACTGGCACCTTCTTGCAGGATCGTCATCAAATGCTCGGTTCCCAGCAGGGCGCCATCGGGGGTCCTGGCTTCCGTGATGCCATCAGTAAACAGATAGAGTGTGCCATCCCCAAGCGGGATCGCCAGTTCGGGAAAACCTTCCGGCCCGGCGATGGTTGGCAGAATCCCCAATGGCGGTGCCTCGGCTGGGAAGGAGGCGAAGCTGTGGTCCTGTGCTGAGAGCAGCAGCGGCGGTTCATGGCCCGCATTGGCCAACACCACGGTTTCCCGATCGCTTTCCACGCAACCGGCGACCATGGTGACAAACATGCCCCGGGCAGCGGTTTCGCACAGCTCCGCATTGATCACATCCAAGAGCCGACCGGGCGAGGCGCTGGTGCGGGCCAAAACCCGAAACAGGCTGGCGGTCTTGGCCATCATCAGGGCCGCATTCATGCCCTTGCCGGACACATCGCCGACGCAAAACCAGAGCCGCCCCATGGGGTCGACCAAGTGATCAAAAAAGTCGCCCGACACATCCCGCGCGGGCAGATTGATGCCATGGATGGCGGCCTCGGGTGCTCCCAAAGCGGGCAGCAGGCCGCGTTGGATCTCTGCGGCCAATTCCACTTCCCGGGCTAGGCGCTCTTGCTCAAAGGCCGAGACGGTTAGGCGGCTGTTGGACAGGGCCAGAGCCGTGGAGGCAGCCAGCACCTCCAGCAATTTCAGGTCTTCCTCGTCAAACAGCCCGTCACCGGGTTGGTCCGCAAAGCCGGTCTTGTTGATCACCTCGATCGCCCCTAAGCGCTCATCGCGGACACTGAGCGGGGCGCAGAGGATGGAGCGGGTGGTGAATCCGGTCTTTTCGTCCACCTGAGCGCCAAAATCCGGGTCATTGGCCACATCGCGGACCGATTGGGCGGCATTTTCCGCCACGGTGCGCCCGACAATGCCGGTTTCCGCAGGCAGACGCAGCCCCGTGATGTCCACAGGGCCGAAACAGGCCCGGCAGACCAGCTCGGTGGCATTGTTTTCGAGCAAAAACAGGGATGCGGCTTCGGCGCGGACATGTTTGGCCACTTGAGACAAGCCAACCGAGAGCGCATCGCTGTCATCCGGGTCCAGCGCGAAGATCCGGGTCATATCCGCAACCAGGCCAAGCTGATCGAGGATCGAGCTGTGCAGCAGGGAGGCCGATGGGGACACGCTGGGGCTCCGGTTCCGGATAGGGCAACCGACAGCATGCCAGTTTTCCAAGCGCAAACAAAGCGCTCTCCACATTTGGGACTTCGGCAGGCTCTTAGGCTGCCTTCTCGCCCTTTGGTGCTGAGATGGTCGCCAGGGCAGCCAATGCGCGGTCTCGGGTGGCGCGATGCTCGACCATCGGGGCCGGATAGGTCTTGTCGAGGCGAACCCCGGCCTCAGACAAGGTCAAAAAGTCCGCTTCCCAGGGCTTATGGATATAACGGTCCGGCAGCGCGGTTAGTTCCGGCACCCAGCGCCGGACATAAGCCCCTTGGGGGTCAAATTTTTCCCCTTGCAGCACGGGATTGAAGATCCGGAAATAGGGGGCTGCATCGGCCCCACAGCCCGCAACCCATTGCCAACTGGCGGTATTGTTGGCTGGGCAGGCGTCTACCAGCGTGTCCCAGAACCAAGCCTCGCCCGCTTGCCAGGGGATCAGCAGGTTTTTCACCAGGAAAGAGGCGACGATCATCCGAACGCGATTGTGCATCCAGCCTGTGGACCAGAGCTCGCGCATGCCCGCATCGACAATGGGGTAGCCGGTTTGGCCCCGTTGCCAGCGGGATAGACCCTCTGGATCTTCCCGCCAGGGGAAGGCGGCAAATTGCGCCCGAATGGGCTGGGTGGCCATTTCTGGACTTTGAGCCAGCAAATGATGGCTGAACTCCCGCCAAGCCACTTCACTGAGGAAGGTTTCCAGGTCCTGGCTGGGCGGCTGATTGATCGCGGCGGTCCAGATCTGGCGCGGGCTAATTTCGCCAAATCGCAAATGCGGCGACAATCGCGATGTCGCCTCCAGATCCGGTCGATTGCGCTGCTCCTTATAGCCCTGAACCGGTCCGTCCAGAAATTGGTGCAACCGCGCCATGGCCCCTTGCTCGCCCGGGTTCCAGCTGTCGCGCAAGCCACCCGCCCAATCGGGTTTTGTCGGTAGCAATCCCCACGCTTCCAAGGCCTCGCTGGCTGGGATTTGATCTTCGGCCAAGGACGGGATCTTGTCGGGGGCCGGTTTGACCGGGCCGGGATCCAAGGTGGCGCGCAATGTTTTCCAGAACGGTGTGAAGACTTTGAACGGCGTGCCGGATTTGGTGCGCAGGCTGTCCGGACGATGCAATAAAGTGCCGTTGAAGCGATGCACGCCAATGCCTTGGGCACTTAGGGTCTGATACAGGCTCAGATCCCGCGCCGTTTCCGCTCCTGGTCCGATGGGCTGATTGAGATAGAGCGCTGAAGCGCCGGTCTCTGTGATCAAAGTGGGCAGGAGCTGCGCCGGATCCCCTCGGCGCAGGATCAAGTGACCACCGCGTTGCACCAAGTCCTGTTCGAGGGCGGTCAGGCTGTGATGGAGCCACCACAGGCTGGCCCCGCCGAGTGCCCGGGCCTCGGACTGGTCCAACAGATAGCAACAGAGGAGTGGACGGTTGGAGTGTGCTGCGGCCTCGAGGGCAGCGCAAAGGGCCGGATTGTCTGCCAGGCGCAAATCACGCCGAAACCACATCAGGATTGGCGCGTTCGGCCGCAGGGGCAGTGTTCCGGCCATGATGCCGTCTCCTTTGATGTGAAGTGCTTTTGTCCTTTAACTCCCTACGCGCCTGTCTGGATCCCGGATCATTGCACCCGCAGGCTTTCCAGCATGCCCCGGGCGAGCGAGACTCCGCCATCGAAGCGTTGCTCGGTGGTGGAAAAGATCCAGATATGGGCGACGGGGAGATCGGTGCGGGGGATGGCGACCAGCCATTGTCGGGCCACCTGGCCGTCGCGCCGGGCGAGGCGGACCACCACTTGCAGACCGTCCTGGGCCGGTCCGTCCTCCACCCACAGGAACGGGGCTTCGCGCAGGATCTCATACTCCCCACCCCGCGCCCCGACAGCGCTGAGATAGGTTGCGACCAGCGCTGCTGTGCCTTCGGCGCCACTTTGGCCTTCCGGGAAGCGTTGATTGGTCAAGGTAATGGTGCTGGCCCCATCCGGTCCGGTGGAGGCTCCGGTCAGCAACAGGGTATGGCCGTCAACCCGCGTGGTGGTCCAGGTTGGCGGGGCCAGCATGCGCAAGCCGAGCCGGTCCGTTTGAACCTCGATCCAATCGGCTGTTTGGGCCAGAGCCGGGACTTGCGAGGTCATGGCCCAACTAAGGACCATGATCAGGGCGAGGCAAAGTGTCTTGAAAGGCTGGGGCCAGATCTGTTGGCAAGGGGCGGTGCGGGGCATGGCAAAGCTCTCGACGGAAAAAGGGCGGCAACTCTAAACAGTTCCGTTGTGTCCCTGCATGCCGTATATGGGGCCGGTCCGCAAGCAGGCCGCTGCCTGTGGCGACCTGTTACGGCGGACCAGAGAAAACAACAAAACGATTTGTGGTGAGGGTCAGCAGATGGCGGGTCAAGCGCCAAACACCGGGACCGGAGGCGATGTGCCTTCCTGGGTTCCCTCAGCTCATTTGCTGCTTCTGACCAATATGGTGTTCTGGGCCACCAATGCGATTGTCGGCAAGGTGGCTGCGGAAGATGGCATCGAGCCGGTGGTGCTGGCCATCCTGCGCTGGGGCATCGCCATTTGTTTGCTGCTGCCCTTCACTTGGCGGGTGTTGTGGTCCTATCGGGAGGATATCTGGCGCCGCAAAGGGCCGCTCTTCCTTCAGGGCTTCCTCTCGGTCGGCTGCTACAACACCCTGCTTTATGGCGCCCTGCACAACACCACGGCCATTAACGCCACCTTGGTCGGCTCGACCATGCCAGCCATCACCTTGTTGCTGGCGTTTCTGTTCGTCGGGGAGACGGCCACCCCGCGCAAGCTGGCTGGCATGGCTTTAACGGTCATTGGGGTGGTGTTGGTCATTTCCCATGGTGATTTGGATGTGTTGCTCAGCCTGTCCTTTGGCCGCGGCGAACTTCTGATGCTGATCGCCACATTATGTTGGGGCGGGTTCTCCGTCTCCCTACGCCGTTGGCCGCCGGGCCTGCCGCCGCTGGCTTTTTTGAGTGTCCAAACCATAGGCGGTTTGGTGGTCCTGATCCCCCTGTTCATTGGTGGTCTGGCCATGGGCATGACCGTGCCGATGACGCCCAATATGTTGTGGATCGCGCCTTATGTGGCGCTGATCCCGTCCATCGGCGCGTTTATTCTCTGGAACCAAGGGGTAAAGATGCTCGGTGCCGGGATGGCCTCGATCTATGTCAATTTGATCCCGGTCTTTACGGCTCTATTGGCCGTGCCGCTGCTGGGGGAACAGGTCGCATGGTATCACTTGGCCGGTCTGATGTTTTGCACCAGCGGTGTGGTGCTGGCCGCATGGTCAAACCGGCTCGGCAAGCCGACGGGCTAGAGCCCTGTTCGATCTCGTCAGGCTCTAGGGTTGGGTGACCGACAAGGGGCGGGCGTCCTGATGATCGTGATAGGCCAGCAAGCTGCCCACCAGCGCCGTCCGGTCAAATTCGGCTTCGAATTCAGCGATTTCCCGGGACAAGGCAAAAGACACATTGGTGATCACCAAGCCCCGATCATGGGCAGACACCACCGGGTGATCGGGCAGGGCTTCAAAAATCGTCCGACCGGAGCTTTTGGCCAGATCCGGCAGGCTGTTTTGCCCTGGCAAGCGGGGGCGCAAGGCCGCGATCTCATCTGCAGGCAAACCTGCGGTTCCGGCAATGGCCAGGAAGGGAGTCTCCAAGTCCGCACCCATCTCTGGTCGCTGTCCCACCGGGGCCCGCAAGGCGGCGGTCGGGGCATATTTCGCGGCACAGAGGCTGCGATACACCAACAGGCACAGATCGCGCAGCATGGTCGCGTGGGAGACATCGCGCAGACGCGCCACAGCCTTGGCAAAGGCCGGGTCCCGCATCAAACCCGCCCAATGACGTCCAGCCCGCGTCCGGCAATAATCCCACGCACAGCGTTGCGCAGCGCGTTCACTGCCAATTTTCAGGTGATGGGCCAAACGGTCCAGGCTGAGGGCGGCGGGGGGCGGGGAAGCGGCGAACATCGGGGGGATAAAGTCCTGTGTCTTTCTGGGCAGTTGAACAAGGGGCGCGGTTGGTTAGATCATTGGCTGCACTCACAGAGTCGCAGAACTGTAACAATACAAGATGTCGCGCTACAAATCCAGTGGTTGTGTGCGACCTTGCCCAGTTCTCGTCTATGAGAGGCCTCTCCTCTTCAACTGGAGATCGAGCCGCCCCGGCGCAAGTGGCAATCGACGTGTGGTCTATCGGGTTTTCGGTGCTGTGGTTGCGCGGCGGGCGCTTTTGAGATGCCTGTGTTGATTGAGCTTCCCAGCAGACCGCTCAACCAATTGAAAAACCAAGCAAAATAGTGCGATTAAAAGCGAGTCGCAGGAAATTCTTTGGCGGCGGCCCGTTTTCCCGACAAACCGACCAACGGGTATAGGCTTAACAGGTTGAAAGGCTGTAACAATTGCCGGGACGTCTATTAAGTCCGCATCATTGCTTGCTTTTTTTCAGGCGGCTTGGTACCACCATGGTCATATGAGGGGAAGGTGGTTCGGAGGAAACGCTGTCCTGGGGAGGCTGCGGGTCCTTATGGGGAACGGATCACCGGAATAGGGAGGGCCGGATCCAGAGACGGATCCGGCCTGAGTTGTTTCTGAGCCCCAGAAGCGGGGTTGATCAGGAAAGAGACCGCGCTCTCAATAGAAATACGGATTGTATTTCCAGTTATCCGCATCCGGCGTGACCGCATCCAAATCATAATCGGCTTGACGCAGGGCCTCAGCAGAGCTGTCGCCAGCTTCAGCGGCGCGATCAATCATCTCGCGCCCCAAAGCAGGATTTTTCGGCACGCCCCGGCCACGCAGCAGATCCAGACCATAGTTGAAGGTGCCGATATGATCACCGGTCTCCATGGCGCGGCGGTCCCAATCGGCTGCGGCATCGGGGTTTTCCGGGCCGCCAAACCCATTGTCCTCTAGCCAGGCCATCCAGGTCATCGACTTGGCATCGCCCCGTTCCGCCAGAACGCTGAAGATCCGGCGCGCGGTAACATAGTCCCCGGACTTGGCCGCGAAATAGCCATAGAGCGAGGCCAGCGGATGGAACTCTCCGCGTTCCAGCCGATCGATCATATGGGTCAGGCTTAATTCCTCGGGATTGAGAATGCCATGATCCAGCGCGCTGTGATCGAGCATCGCAGCCTTGAACCCCGGCGCATGGGGTTCAGCGGCCTGGGTTGGCAGCGCCGGGCCGAGCGATAGGGCCACAAGCGCGCCCATAGCGGCGGACTTTAGAAACAGGGTGCGACGGGACATGATGGACCTCCCAAGAGATGTGCAGCCTCCATCATAGCGGTTTGTGCAGGCCGGACGACCTGGACATTGGTAGCAGCCAAAAGCTGAAATTTCGGCAGATGACTCAGACCCTGTCAGGACTCTAGATCAGGCCATGACAATGGACGGAGGGTCATTGGGGCGTTGAGTCTCGCGCACCAGTGCGGTGAAGGCCTCGGCGGTGATCGGGCGGGAGAGCAAATAGCCCTGCCCCGTGGTGCAGCGATGGTCCTTCAGGAAGTCCAGATGCGGGCTCTGCTCGATGCCCTCAGCCACCGTTTCTAGGTCAAAATCTTCCGCGAGCCTGAGGATGGTTTTGACCAGCCTCTGATCTTCCGGGTCCACATGCAGATCGCGGACAAAGGATTGGTCGATCTTCAGCACATCGACGGGCAGGCGCTTTAAATAGGACAGGGAGGAATAGCCGGTGCCGAAATCGTCGATGGCGATGCGGATGCCATGACTGCGCAAGGCCTTCAGGGCCGCAGGCACACGCCCATCGTCTTGCAGCAAAATGCCTTCGGTGATTTCCAGTTCCAACATGTGCGGCTCCAGGCCAGACAGAGCCAGGACCCGGCGCACCGTGTTGATCATCTTCTGGCCGAGCAATTGGGCCGGGGAAACGTTGACGGCGATCTGGAACCGTCCCAACCCCTGATCATCGAGGGATTTGGCAAAGCGGGTGGCCTGTTCCAGAATGCGTTCGCCCAGGGCGATGATCACGCCACTCTTTTCCGCTAAGGGGATGAACTCGCCGGGGCCAATCGGACCAAGATCCGGGTGGGTCCAACGGACCAGGGCTTCCATGCCCATGATCTTGTTGGTCTGGAGATCATATTTCGGCTGGTAGAGCACCGTGAACGCATTGGCATCCACTGCGCTTGGCAGGTCGGCCCGGATGGTGGAGCGCCGTTGCGCTGCACTGCCCAGTTCGGCGTCAAACACCCGCAAACCAGGGCCAGAGCGCGCGGCGATCATTGCCCGTTCGGCGTTGAGCATCACGTCATGGGGGGTCTCACCATGGTCCGGACCAATGGCCAAGCCGATGGCCGGGTGGATCTCGACACTTAAGGCGCCAAGCTCCATCGGCTCGGCCATCAACACATTCAAAGTCCACCCCAAGCGCTTGGCGCTGTCCTGGCTGGAGGCCGAACGGACCAGCAAAACAAACTCGTCGCCCCCTAACCGGAAGGCCATGTCATTGGGGCGCAGTAGAGAGCGCAGACGCTCGGCAATGGTGATCAGGATCTGATCGCCGATGGCATGGCCAAAGGTTTCGTTGGATTCCTTAAAGCCAATCAGATTAAGGAAGGCGATGGTATAGGATCCGGCCTGATCGCTGGGCAGTTTGGACAAGGTGTCATCAAAAAAGCGCCGATTGGGCAGCGCTGTCAGGGGGTCGTGATTGGCCATATGGGCCAAGCGGTCGCGGATGCGGTGGTCTTCGCTGACGTCATTCATGCTGATGGTGTAGCCACCATCGGGCAAACGGGCGCGGCGAATATCGATGACCGCACCGGAGGGCCGTTTGATTTCTTCCCGATCCGGAATTGTACCGTCCCGGAATTGCGCGATGCGCTGTTGCATCGTTTCGGGCGTTTCCTCGCCGGTGCCGCGCAGTTCCCCATAGAGGTCCAGCAAGGTTCGCCCCGGGGTGACTTGTTCAGCGGTAAAGCCGAGCACGGCCTCGCAGCGGCTGTTGGCGGTGACCAGCAGCAAGTCTTTGTTGAAGACGAAGATTGCTTGATCCAGCACCGAAAACACCGAACTCTGCACCGCGTTCAGGCGGGACAATGCCTCTTCCCGACGCTTCATTCGGGAGACATCGGTGGACATCAGCACCCATTCCCGCATCCGGGTTTTCTTGATCCGGACCATGACCCAGCGACCGTCAGGCAATTGCCGTTCGGCGGTGCCTTCCCCAGAGCCAAGCAGCTCTTCGGATAGAGGTTTTTCGACCCGCGCATCATCACCGGAGTCAAGCAGATCGACGATTTCACTCAAGGTGGGATCGTCATTTGCGCCAGGGGTGTCCCCATCCCGGGCGGCGTGATAGCTGTGGATCAGGATCTCCGCTGAGTGGTTGGACAGGACCAGCCGACCATCCTCATCAAACAAAGCAAACCCTTCCGGAAGGGCTGACACCGCATCTTCCAGACGCTCATGGGCCGATCCGGCTTTGTCCAGGGCGGTTTGCAACGTAATCGCTGTGCGCCGGAAGATCAAGCCGAGGGAGGCGGCCAGCACTGCAGCCAAAATGGCCAAGGCGATCAGGCCATAGGTGGCCATGTTTTGATCGTCTTGGATCTTGGCCACTTTGACCTGCATGTCCTCCCGGGCGTCGGCGGTCAAATCGATGGTCAACTGGTCCATATGCTGGGACAGGGTCGCCAGGCGATCCAGTCGGACCCGAGTTGCCTGGCGAATGGACTTAAAGGCCGCCAGAGAGGCCGGTAGTCCTTGCGCCGAAGACAGCAAGGTTTTGACCCGCGCCAACACACCAGCCAGAGCCGGGGGCATGTCGGCGGCGATGTCGACATCGACATTTCTTAGATGCCCATCCAATTGGGTGGCCAGCCCGTCGAAGCTTTCATCATTGCCGATCCGGCTCATCTGGATGGCGGTGAGAAAGACTTGGTCCAGCCGCCGTTTCAGCCGCTCTGGGATGACGCCGCTACGATCCAGCTCCAGGGCCAGGGCGAGCTCCTGTTCCGCCACATGGATTTGTTCCAAAGTGGCGTTGATGGTCGACAGCAAAGAAAGTTTCCGCCGCCCATCCCCAACCATGTCCCGGGCTTCTTGGGCCATCACCTCGGCGACTTGGCCAATGGCGGCAAAGTCGGTTTCGCTCTGGCCGACGACGCTGAGATTCGTAATCGCTTGGCGGGTGCGTTCCTCAGCCAGTTCCAGCTCACCTAGCACCAAGGACAGGTTCTGGACCGATTCGGCCATCACCACCCGGGGGGTGGTGATGATCAAGGTTTGGGTGGCAGAGGCAATGCTGGCCACCGCGCCGAGTTTTTCTTCCTCGGTATGGGAGATATCCCGCACTGCATTGCGGGTGGTTTGCAAAGTGAAAATGGACGCGACGGCCATGGCCACAGCCAAGCCAGCAATGGTGGCAAAGGCTGCAAGCAATTGGCGGCCACGGCCTTCGGTCCACAGCGGTCTCATTGTGCAACCCCGCTGCTCTTGGCCAAAACCGGCTGTGGCGGGGCGACACACAAGGTGACCGGCTTGCCCGAGGCCCAAGGCGTGCGCAAGATCGGGTGCACGTCTGGCTTCATCATTCCGTCACAATCTCTTTTGGTTGTATACATCATAAAAATAAACGCGCAAAAAGGACAGTGAATTTTGCAATGCAATAGCGCTCTCCCGGTAATGTGATCCATTTGCGATAGTTACGATTTTTTAATCGGGGCTCCCGGTTATGCTCGGTCGACCATTTGCCTTTGGATCAAAAAGTTTTACGGTCCGGCATCCTCTGCGCAGCGCATTGGAGTCTGTGCGTTTTCGTTTTCGGTTTGACTTGCTTCAAGGAACAGAGAGTGACGTCTGCGGTGACCCTTGTGATCTATGGCGGCTTGGCGCTGGTGGTGCCGACCCTGGCCCTGATCGCCAATAAAATGACCATCTTCCCGGCCCTCTTGGCCGTTGTGATCCTGCTGTTGGTTGCGGGCCTTAAGCGTTGGCGGGGCCAAGCTGGAGCTGTGGTGGAGGGCGGCGTGGCGGTCCCTCCGGCACCGTTCCTCAAAGGCGTTATGGGATTGCCAGTGCCGTTCGGAGTCTTGGCTGTTCTTCTAACTTGGATGGTGTTGAGTTGGACCTGGTCGGTGGAACCGGATCGGCCCCTGCAGACCTTGACCTCCCTGATCATATTGGCCGCCGGTGCGGCCCTGTTGTGGCATGGCGCTGGAAAGCTGCCCCTGACCCTATGGGGGAGAGCTGTTTTGGCCTTGCTGCCCATCGGGGCCCTCGCCGGGATCGGGTTTTTGTTTGGCAATCTGTTTGGGGCCAACCGGCTGATGGAGATGCTAAAGGGCGAACCGGTCTTGCCGCTATACTTCAATGGCGGCATGGCGGTGTTGGCCATCGCGCTGTGGCCAGGACTGCGGGTTTTGGCCGGAACGACGCTACTGCAAGGGTGGTGGCGTGTTGTTTGTCCTGCTGCCCTTTTGGCGCTGGGTCTGTGGAGTGCTTTGACCTCGGAAAGCAGTGCAGCGGCCCTGGGCCTGATACTCGGCCTGCTGGGAGCCGGAAGCGTCTTTTTCTTTGGGGTGCGGATCATTCGGGTTTGGGCGGTGGTGGTGCCCCTGGGCGTGATGGCGCTGCCCTTCGCGCTGCCCCCGGTATTGGAACGGCCCGATGTGTTCCAGGCCATGAAGTCGATCCCAATTTCCCACCAGCATCGGGCCTATATCTGGTCTTATACCGCTGACCGCATCGCCGAGAAGCCCGTGTTGGGTTGGGGGATTGATGCCTCCCGGGCCTTGGGCAATGAGGAAGAGCGGATTGTGTTTTATGAGCAAAGCCCGGACCGGCCCATTGAGCTGGGGGTCTCTGCCATTCCGCTGCATCCCCACAACGCCTCGTTCCAGGTTGCCTTGGAGTTGGGGCTGGTTGGCTTGCTGTTGTTTGCGGGGGTGATCTTCAGCGTGTTTTGGAGCATGGCCACTTGCTTTGCGGCTGCCCCGCGTTGGCAGTCAGCCTTGGCGGTTGGCTTTGTGCTGACGGGGCTCGGGATCTATTTCACCGCTTTTGGGGCCTGGCAATCCTGGTGGATTGCCTGCTGGGCCATGGTCGCGGCCCTGTATCGCTTATCTTGTACCTCAGCTCCCAATAATCACGCCATTTGACGCTTTGTCGCTGGTCACAAAATTGGATCGAAACTGTAAGGATTTGGGGACTCAGGTTGTATTTTTCGGTGCGGTATGGTAGTAACTGAAACCATAAGAGTAGATTCCCCCCTTCCTTAGGCGTATGGGTTGCGTCCGGTTTCCACCCTGTTTTAACTGCGATTGATGGCTCGGTCCTAGCTTGTTGGATTTGGCGGCTTTTCTCCGGTTTTAGGAGGAGACTGTCAGTTCCCTGGCTGCGCGGACTGCCGGAGACACACCATGTCCAGTGCTCCAGTTCAGACACCCTCGTCGGGCGCGCCGATTCTTATCGATGCGGTGCCGGACTATGTGGTCGATCAAAAATGGTTTTATGAACCGCTGACATATAATTTGAACGACTATTTTAAAGATCCTGATGGTGGGCCACTGACCTATACCGCTAAAATTTTGGATCCGGCATGGGCCGCTCAAGGTATTTCTACTATTGATTTTGGGTTCCAGATAACCGAGTCCGGTGTTCTGCAAATCGGCGTTGATTATGGATGGAGCTTTACCTTCGGACCCTCTCAATACACTCAAAAAACATATCATACGCCACAAATACAAAACCCCGTTGAAATACAAGTCACGGCCACCGATGCCGATGGTCACAGTGTTTCAGACATTTTTGGCCTGAGCCAAAAAAGCGACGAGCTTGGCTTAACAAACCGGGCTCCGGTGTTTGAGCATGACCGAGATACGGATGTTGCCCCTCAGTCCTTTGTCGTGCACGAGGTCGGCGGTATCAATATTGGTGGACGGTGGTTTCATGCTGGTTGGTGGCAGCGCCAAGAAATTGGCAATTTTGAAGATCCGGATGGTGAAAAGCTCACTCTTACGGCCACCTTGGCCGATGGGTCCCCGTTGCCATCCTGGTTGCACTTAACCAGTGAGCAGGATCGAACCTCAACAAAAGCCATCCTATGGGTTAGTGGAGCTGAGGATACGGATATTGGCAGTTATGACATTCGCATAACGGCGACAGATGCTGCTGGGGCGAGCGCAACGCACGAGACGTCCTTTACTCTATTCCCGAAATCCAACCAAGCTCCCACCTTCATATCCTATCCAACTCTTCATACATCGGGCTTCTTTGAAGATCTGAGAAAAGTGAGTCTTGATGTCGCAAACGGGGAGTCCTTCGTACAGGATGTCTCCGCCTTCTTTTATGACCATGACGGAGACGTGCTGACTTATTCCTTAGCCAGTGCCACGGGGCAGGACATCCCGGCTTGGCTCAGTATCAATGCCACGACTGGCGTGATGACGGTAACCCCAGGCGCGGAGGACCGCGGTTTTTATGAGGTAAAGGTTCTGGCCAGTGACCCGTTTGGAGCCAAGGTCACGTCGCATACGATGGAGTTTAGTGTGGCGGCGCCCAATCGGGCTCCGGTTTTGGACCAGCCCTTGCCTGACATTGCTGGCGCAATTGGTCAGGGGCTGCAAACAGTCAATATCGCCGGACATTTCAGTGATGTTGATCGATATTTCGGGGATGCGTCGTTAGATGATCGGTTGTCTTTTGTTGCCACCCTTGCCGATGGGTCGCCCCTGCCAGGCTGGATGACATTCCTGTCCGATGGAACGCTGGAATTCAGGTCCGTCGACAACGCCGATGCTGGGACGTTTGATATTCGCGTCACGGCCTATGACCGCCAAGGAACGACGACGTCCGACGTTTTTACCCTGACGATGGCGGCGAAGGCAGCGAATGCGCCGTTCGTTTCTACCGATCTGCCCGACTACTGGGTAGCGCTCCATGACAACCCGCTGATCGACAGCCTCGGGTCCTATTTTTCTGATCCACAAGGCGGAGCTCTCACATTCTCTGCGACATTGGCTGATGGGTCGGCTTTGCCAGATTGGCTCTCCGTCTCATCGGATGGGTCTCTGTCTCTCACCTCTCGTGATAAGGCCAATATCGGCACAGCCACCATTATGGTGACAGCCACGGACGGTCAGGGGTTAAGCGTGTCCGAAAAGGTGACGCTGACCTTGAGTGAGACACCAAATCGAGCGCCCGAGCTCTATGATGACCCGGCGTTGTTCAGATACGGCCAGGACCATCTGTTTTGGAATTCGACCTATTTTACCTATGTGCGGAACCCTGCGGAGGTCAGTCCAGGTCAAACCACCTTCACTGACATGGTCACGATCCATGAGCTGTCCGCTTATCCTGCTGCTTGGGAATTGGAACGGTACGGCACAGCGCAGAGGAACTTAGAGCGCTATTTCTTTAGCGACCCTGACAGAGACGATCTGACCTACTCTGTTGCGATGGTCGATGGGGGGGCTTGGCCTGAATGGCTGAGTATCGATCAATATAATAATTTGAAAGTAGCCCAAGTTGACGAAGCGGATCAGCTTGAGCGCACCGTCCGAATTACCGCGACAGATGCGCATGGGGCCCAAATTTCGGGAACCATGACCATTGTATTAGAGCATTTGCGCAATCATGCACCGGAGCTGGAGCGCAGCCCAAGTTATGTCCGTGATACGGAGATTTTGGTTCTAGAGAATCAGCTGCATTCCTACGGTTTGATGGGGTTGATTTCGGCGGTGGATCCGGATGGGGATCCATTGAGTTATAGCCTGGAATTCAGGGATGGAACGGCTGCACCGTCGTGGATTGCCACCAACTCAACTGGATTGGTATGGGTTCTTTCCGATCAAGCGGTTGCGGGGCGATATGAATTGGATTGGGTGGTCAGCGATCCCGATGGATTAACCTTAAGGCTGCCAACCACAGTCACTGTTACGGTGCCAGAGGCGGTTGAGGAGATAGCAGAAGGCGAAACTGGTACGCCGCCGGACCCTACTGTCGTCTTGTTGGACTATTTTCAGCAGCAGTTAGACAACGCGCCAAGCTTTGCCCCGGATCAGTTTGATCCCTTGGTCACTCTGGAGAATTTTGTCTCTGGCTTGGCCTCGCTGATGCAAAAGCCCGATGGCAGTTGGTTGGTCCACACCCGGGGCAGCGGGTCGGAAGCCACCTTTGAAGCCCCGACTATTCGCTTCGGCGATCACGAATACCAGCTCTCCTTGGAAGGCATGCAAAGCAGCGGCTTCCAAACCACGGAGCTTCGGGATTTTGATGGCAACAATCTGGGGGCCAATGAAGCTTGGGAGCTGATGGGATTTGGCGATGTGGACGGCGATGGGGTGCTGCAATATTTGCTGACCAATCCCGAGCTTGGCCGATGGGCCACCGTCAATGGCGACATGAACACCGGCGATCATGGCGCAGGCGGAGCCTCCCGGGTGGTAGGGATTTACATCGACCCCTTTGTTCAGGACGGCAAGGTTGAACTGGGCAGCGCATTCGACAGCCAAACCCGGTTTACCAATGATCTGAAGTCGAACAACTTGATCGCCCTGGGCAATATCGACGGCGATGGGGATGGCTACCAGGATGTGTTCTTCCGCACCAATGATGGCACCGCCTATTTGCGCGCGGTCATGCATGCGGATGGCAATATCCAATATGCCAATTACATGGTCTGGGATCAGCTGACCGATTGGATGAGCCAAAACCAAGTCGACAGCGGATTTTATGACGACTGGCAAAATCTATAAGGGGTTTTTGATCCCTGTGGTCGATCGCATGTGTCGACAACACGACTTTTTGTATAAGTGATAATGGCAAAAGTCATAGGACTTTCGTTGTAAATTTTACGACTCTATGGTAGAACTTAAAACCATAAGAGTAGTAGTTCTCCCCTTGGTAACCGTTTTCGTGTGCACCTGCACCGCAGTCCTCTCGGTCTCTTCCTGACGGCTAGGCTTGACCCCCTGAACTCGGGCGTCCCCCAATCCCTCTTGGGATGAACAGCCAATCCGACAGGTCAATCTGTTGGAGATAAGCCATGGCTGGCACCCAATCCCAAGTGATCTCTTCTGGCGCTCCGATCCTGGTCCAAGAGGTTCCTGACTATATCGCCGGGGATGCGGCTGCAGATGCGCCGCTGATTTATGATCTAAATGATTATTTCAAAGATCCCAATGGCGGTGCCTTAACGTTTAAGGCAATCAATATGTCCGGGTCGTTTATTCGGGTGAGCGCAGATGGCATCCTGGAAATTGATGGGCCGGTTCGACCGGCAAGCCATATTTCTGACCCCTATCAGGCCAATCTTCGAGAGAATGGCGGCAATGTCAGCAGCGATTTGCTGCAGGTCACGGCCACCAATGCGGATGGCTTCAGTGTGACCGATAGCTTCAATGTGACGCGTTTGGTCACGCCGTTGCCGCAAGAAAACCATGCCCCGGGTCTGCGCTTTCACCGGGACTCAGATGTTGCCCCGCAAGCCAAGGTCGGCATTGGGTATTGGACTCATGGCTATTGGGAAACAGCCGAAATCGGGAATTTTTATGACCCTGATGGCGACCGGTTGACCCTCACCGCGACCCAGGCCGATGGCACATCATTGCCCTCTTGGTTAAGGGGCTACCGTTCGGGTTCCAGCAGTGATGCAGAGGTATACTTTAGAGTTGTCGGCGCGCAGGACAGTGATATCGGTAGCTATGATATTCGCATCACAGCAACGGATCCAGATGGGTTAAGTATCGTTCACAATACAACATTTACTTTATACGCAAATAATAACCAGGCTCCAATTTTTGATCCAAACCTGATTCATAGATATTACTTGAATAAAGTGACGCTGGATGCTGCGCAAGGAGATAGTCTTACGCGCGATTATACTGAGTTTTTCTTGGACTATAATGGGGAAAACCTCGTCTATTCGCTGGCAATGTTCGGGGACTACGCCGTCCCAGACTGGATCAGCATTGACCCTACGACGGGTGTTTTGACCGCGACCCCAGGAGAGAATGATCGAGGTGTCTATAAAGTTCATATTTTGGGAAAAGATTCTCATGGGGCGGTCGGTTCGGGAGAGCTTACGGTTACTGTGGATGCTGCCAATCGAGCGCCGGTTCTGGATAGTCCTCTGCCCGATGTAGAGGGCAATATAGGCAGTGGACTGCAGAGCGTTAATTTTGCAGGGCATTTTAGTGATGTAGATCGATACATCAATCATGCCCCATTGGACGATAGAGTGTCTTTTTCTGCCACTCTGGCAGATGGCTCCCCTCTGCCGGAATGGATGACCTTCCTGTCCGACGGTACGCTGGAATACCGAACCAATGACAACGCCAATGCAGGGGCGATCGAGATTAGAGTGACGGCCCATGACCGCCATGGCGCGACGGTCTCTGATGTCTTTACGCTGACTATGGCCGCGCGAGAAGAAGGCGCACCCTTCGTCACCAGCGATGTGCCCAATTACTGGGTATCGCTGCAAGACAATCCGGTGATTGATCAGCTGGGCGCATATTTTACCGATCCAGATGGTGGGGCGTTGAGTTTCTCTGCCCGTTTGACCGACGGTTCAGCGCTGCCGAGTTGGCTGTCCCTGGCAGCGGATGGCACCTTATCCCTGACCTCCCGAGACAAGGCCAATATTGGCAAAGTCTCACTCGTTGTTACGGCGACCGATGAGCAAGGGTTGAGCATGTCCGATGTAATGGACGTAACGCTAACCGAGGTTCCAAATCGCGCTCCGACAATCAATACAACAACATCATTTAACTGGGACGTGACCGATGAGTATAAAGCCTTTGCTGCCACCAATCCATCAGGCAATGAAACAGGCCCCATAACATTTTCCGATGTAACGACCGATTATTGGTGGGAAAAACCAAGTTGGAATCAACAAAACCTTGACTACGGAACGGCAGAAAAACGTCTTTGGCACCAAAACTTATTTAGCGACCAAGACTTGGACAACTTGACTTTGTCGTTTGTGATGGCCGATGGAGGGCCTTGGCCAGAGTGGCTTAGTATTGATGAAGATAATAATTTAAGCGTATCGAGGGTAGATGAAGCCGATCAGTTGGAGAGAGTTCTTAGGATCACGGCGACGGATCCAGATGGAGCCCAAACCTCTGGAACCATGAAAATTGTTTTAGAACATCTGCGCAATCACGCGCCTGAGTTTTCATCGAACTTTAAATCTTACGCGGTCAGACCGGTCGATCTTGTTATTGATAAGGACAAGGATCTGTCCCAGGGCGTATTTGCTGCTTTTGGTGTTGTCGATCCAGATGGTGACCCCTTGACGTTTTCTGTAGAGAACCAAGATGGGACCCCGGCACCGTCTTGGTTTACAGCTGGCAATTATGGTGTTGTTTGGGCTGACTCTGATCAGGCGGAGGTTGGTGTCTATGATTTGATGTGGGTTGCAACGGATCCAGGCGGGTTGAGCCTGAAGACGCCGCTGAAAGTGACCGTTCGGGATCCAGAACCGGAAAAGCCCGATCTGCCGAACATTGTCATCAACAATACCATTATCATTAACAATAACACCAATAACGTGATCATTGGCGATAACAACAATGTTGTTATCAACAACAACAACGATGTTTTCTTTGAGAACAACAATAATATTGTCTCGGTTGTGATTGACGAAATAACGCAAAAGCTGGAACAAGCGCCGACATTTACGCCAGAGCAGTTTGACCCGATGGCGACCTTAGGGCAGTTTGACTCCGGCTTGACCTCGCTGACGCAAAAGCCCGATGGCAGTTGGTTGGTTCACACCCGGGGCAGTGGGTCGGAAGCCACCTTTGAAGCCCCAACCATTCGCTTTGGCGATCATGAATATCAGCTCTCCTTGGAAGGCATGCAAAACACCGGCTTCCAGACCTCTGAGCTTCGCGATTTTGATGGCAACAATCTGGGGGCCAATGAAGCTTGGGAACTGATGGGCTTCGGCGATGTGGACGGCGATGGGGTGCTGCAATATTTGCTGAGCAATCCGGAGCTTGGCCGCTGGGCCACCGTCAATGGTGATATGAACACCGGCGATCATGGCGCTGGCGGGGCCTCTCGGGTGGTGGGGATCTACATCGACCCCTTTGTTGAAGAGGGTAAGGTCGAACTGGGCAGTGAATTCGACAGCCAAACCCGCTTCACCAATGACCTGAAGTCGAACAATCTCATCGCCCTGGGCAATATCGACGGCGATGGGGATGGCTTCCAGGATGTGTTCTTCCGCACCAATGACGGAACGGCCTATCTCAGGGCCCTGATGCATGCGGATGGCAACATTCAGTATGCCAATTACATGGTCTGGGACCAGTTGACCGATTGGATGCAACAGAACAATGTTGACCCCGGGTTCTATGACGACTGGCAAAACATTTAGGGGATCCCTCCGGCCTTCGCTGCTGTGGTTTTGGAAAGGATAGAGAATAAGGTCTTCTTTACCCAGTTCGGCTAACATGACCGCGATGATGTTCTGCAAGGCGGAAGCATCTCGGGACGCGGGGAGGCTGCATGTCAGTCCAGGTTGATTTTCAAGATATTAAGAGGCGTTGTCGGCCCTCCCTCGGTTTGGTGATGGTGTTTAGCATGGGCGTCAATGTCTTGGCGCTGACCGTGTCCATCTACATGCTCCAGGTGATGGACCGGGTCATCATGAGCCGCAGCCTGGAAACCCTGTTCTTTCTGACGTTGTTGGCTTTGGCGGCCTTGGTGACCTTCGGTATCCTCGATTGGTCGCGCAATCGGGTCATGAACCGCTTGGCCCAATGGCTGGAGGATCGGTTGTCCGGCCCTCTGGCGCGGCTCCGGCTCTATAACAGTTTGCATTTGCCCGGGGTGGGGCAGGATCCGGTCCAGGATCTGCGCCATGTCAGCGCCACCATGGTCAGCCCGGCTTTTTTGGCCCTGTTCGACAGCCCCTGGGCACCGCTTTATCTGGGCCTGATCTTCTTGCTTCACCCGGCCCTTGGGTGGTTGGCCCTGGCTGGCATGATCATCTTGGTGATCATCGCTGCCGTTGGGGATTACCTGACCCGAAACCGCCATAAGGACATCCAGCAGGCGGTGTCGCAAAGTAGCGGTTTGTTGGGACTCTATGGCTCCAATGCCGACAGCTTGGGTGCCATGGGGATGACCGACCGGTTGTTGAACCGCTGGCAGGGCCGCCATGGGGCAGCGACGGCGGCAGCGCAACGGACCGCTGATTCCAGTGCCGCGATCACAGCACTGACCAAAACTGCCCGGCTGATGCTGCAAATCGGCATTTTGGGTTTGGGGGCCTATCTGGCGGTGCTGGATGAGTTGACCCCGGGGGCCATGATTGCGGCGTCGATCATTCTGTCCCGGGCCTTGGCCCCGGTGGAGCAGTCAGTCGGCAGTTGGCGCAATCTCTCCAATGCTTGGCACAGTGCCAACCGGCTTTACACCCTGCTGAAGACCGCGCCCTTGGATGCCCAGACTTTGCCGGTCGAGCCGGAAAACGGAACGGTGGCGGTTTCCAACCTGTATTACCGCGCCCACAATACCCCAGATCCGATTTTGACCGGGCTGACTTGGTCCATTGCCCAAGGCACCCATCTGGCGATCCTGGGTCGGTCCGGGTCGGGCAAGTCGACCCTGGCCCGCCTGTTGGTCGGAACCCTGAAGTCGCTCAATGGCAGCATTGAGATCGCCGGTCTGGATCCTTTGACCGCCCATCCGGAAGCCTTTGGTCAAAACATTGGCTATTTGGCGCAACGGTTCACCTTGATGGATGGCACGGTGGCAGAAAACATTGCCCGTTTCACCGACGCCCATTTGGATGAGGTGATTGAGGCCGCCAAGGCCGCCCATTGCCATGAGATGATTGTCCGTCTGCCCTATGGCTATGACACCGAGGTCACCGCTGGCAATGTCACCGGGGAAATCACGCCGGGGCAGGCGCAGCGGATCGGCTTGGCGCGGGCCTTGTTTGGCGGACCGAAAGTGCTGGTGCTTGATGAGCCGGACACCAATCTGGATCAAGAGGGCCAGTTTGCCTTGCTCAGGACCTTGCAGGCGATCCGCAGTCTGAAGAAAACGGTGATCCTGGTGACCCATCGACCGGAGTTGATCCGGGGCTCCGATCATGTCCTGATGCTCGACCAGGGCAAGCAAAGCTTCTTTGGCAGCACCCAGGACTTTTTCGCCCAGCTGCAGGCGGATCAAAGCAAGAAGCCAGGCCGACCGAGCGGGGCTGACAAGCCCACAGCGGAGCGATCCGGACCCTATAACGTGACCATCAATGGCGTGACGCAGAATGACCCCTTCCGCTGATACCCCAGACGGCCCAAAGGCTTCCGAGCAAACGCCTGCCCAACAGGCGGCGTCACAGGAGGGCCATGACGCGGCACAGGAGCAAACACCTGATCAAGCGACCCAACCGCAAACCGAGCGCCTGAAAGCGCCGGAGGCCCCGGCCTTGGCGCCGATGCCAAAGGTGGTGTCGGCGTCGCGCATCGGGATCTTTTTTGCCGTCGTGTTTCTGATTGGCGGTCTGATCTGGAGCGCCTTTGCCCCCTTAAGCAGTGCTGCTCTGGTGTTGGGCCAGATCATTGTCCAAGGCGATGATCTCAGCGTCGACCACCTAGAGGGCGGCATTGTCCAGGAGATCCTGGTCAGCAAAGGCGACCCGGTTGAGCGCGATCAGATCCTGGTGGTGTTGGAGGACACCCAGTCCGAGGCTGAGCAGCGCAAGGTCCAGGGCCAATTGAATTTTCTTTGGGCGGAACAGGCCCGGCTGGTGGCGGAGCGCGATGGCCTGTCGGAAATGGTCATCCCGATGGAACTGCTCGACCAATCCGAGGATCCAACGGTCCTGGACATCATAGACGGTCAGGTCGACCTGTTCGGCAAGCTGCAAAAATCCTTCGATGATCAGATCCGGACCTATGAGGAGCGTATCGCCCAGTTGGAAGGCAAGGTCTCCAGTCTGCAGGAACAAGCTGGCGCATTGGACCGCCAATTGTCCCTGATCTCAGAGGAATTGGAGATCGCCCAAGGCCTGTTCGAAAAAGGCCATTATCAGGTTCAGATCCTAAAGGAAACCCAGCGCAATGAGGCCCGGCTGCAGGGGCAACGGGCGGATATCTCCGGCCAGATCGCCGAGACCTTGGCGACCATCAGCCAGGTGACAACCGAGATTGCGGCCTTGTCCAGTGAGCGGATCTCCACCGCCGCCCGGGATGAGCGGGAAATCCGCACCATGATCGTGACCTTGCAAGAGGATTTGCGCAAGGCCCGCGACACCCAAACCCGGCGTTGGATCCGGGCACCGGCTGATGGGGTGATCAATGAAATGATGGTCAACACGGTTGGGGGCGTGGTTGAACCGGGCGGGACCGTTGCCGTGCTGATTCCCAGCGATGCGCCAAAGCTGATCGAGGGGCGTCTGGAACCCACCGACATTGATGTTGTCCGCCCCGGCCTCCCAGCTGAGGTGACCTTGAGTGCGTTGTCGCGGCGGCAATATCCACCGGTCCATGGCGTGGTCAGCCATGTGGCGGCCAATGCCAAAACCGACGAGCAGTCCAGATTGTCATTCTATGACCTGCAAGTGGAGATCAATGCGGGCGAGCTTGAACGGATCGGTGCCCCGGCCTTAACACCGGGCATGCCCGTCGAAGTGACGATCCTGGCTGAGGAAAGAACGCTGCTGGATTATATTCTGGATCCGTTCCTCAGCAGCCTGAACCGTGCCTTTCGGGAGTCCTAATCGTCCCTGCGTTCGGCGCTCAATTCAAACGGTCTGCCAGTCGTCATAGAAGGCTGAATCGACACCGTTGCTTTGCATCCAGGCTTCCAACTGGTCCCAGACCATATAATTGGCATATTGGATATTGCCGTCGGCATGCATCAAAGCGCGCAAATAGGCGGTGCCGTCGCTGGTTTTGAAAAACACATCCTGGAAACCATCCAGGTCGCCGTCGATATTGCCCAGCACATAAAGATTGTTGTTCTTCAGGTCGTTGGTGAAGCGGGTCTGGCTGTCAAAGTCGCTGCCGAGGGTGACTTCACCGCTTTCCACATAGGGGTCCAGATAAATGCCCACGACCCGGGTGTCGCCTCCGGCACCGTGGTCGCCTTCGTCCATATCGCCATCGACCGTGGCCCAGCGGCCCAAGGCCGAATTGGCCAGAATATATTGCTGGGTGTCATCGCCATCCACATCGCCTATGCCCAGAAGGGACCAGTTGTCCGCCTCGCCAAAGCCGTTGCCGTCAAAGTCTTTCAACTGGTTGACGTCGAAGCCATTGGCGAGCATGCCGTCATAGGTCATTTGATATTCGTAATCGCCAAAGCGAATGCTATCGGCGGTAAAATCGGTTTCGGTGTTGGTCTCCGGGTCGTAGAGCTTCCAGCTGTTGTTCTGATATTTCAGCAAGGAGAACCCGCCGGACTCCCGGTCGCTGACGGAGTTCGATGGATCGAAATTGGCAAGGCTGGAGGCCAACAGAAAATCATTATCCGTGATCCAGTCGTCGATATCATTGGCCACTCGACCGCGATAGGCGGCACCGCTGAGTCCGGTATTGACGATGCCAAACAGGTAGGTCCCGGCCGGTCCCCAGGCGCCAGCATCGAAGGAGCCATAGACCGGACCGCCGCTGTTTCCCGCATTCAGGTCGAAATCCCAAATATCGACCGAGTTGAAATAGTCCCAATAGGCGGTGTTGGATTCCCAGGTTTGGCGCGGATTGTCGCCATCGTGATAGATGTCGGGAAACCCAGAAACCTGGGTGTTGGGCATGCGCCAGTCCAAATAGGTGCTGGGCATCAGGCCCATCTTGCCGGTGGTGTCGTCAATGTCCTGCCGGAACCCAAGGACGGCGATGTCATATTGGACATCCCAGGAATAGAGCAGCCCGTCACTGTCCGAATCCCAACTGGAAGACGGGTAATAAGAGACGTGGGCAGCTTCCCAATATTTGTCGGTCCGATTGCCATCGGCGTCAAACAGGTCCGTCAGGTGATAATACACCCGAATGGAATCGGCCAAGCCATAGGTGCTGTCGTAAATCACATGGGAGGCGGTCAGGACATCATTGTCACCGACAACGGTTCCGGAGCCAAAGGCATAGTTGCCCGGCACCTCGTCCCAACGGGCTTCGATGTAAACGACGGCGCTGTTTGGATATGTGGTGTTGTCGATACCTACGGCATTGACCATGTCGGGCGTGCCTTTCGCCGGGTGATCTCAGAGAATGCCCCTATAAAGAGTGTGCCGTGCGCCAAAGGCATGGATCAACCAAAACTGTATGACGGTCGTTTGACGACGGATAAGCAGTTGAAAACAGGACCTGTTTCAGCGCACTTGGGGTAAACTCTATGGTTTAAGAACGCTGCCTGATATCGAGTTTCGAGGGTCCTGAGAAGGGGACTCGAGCGTCCAATGCCGCTCGGATGGATCCCATAGGGGCGGTAAGCCGACCCTGCTGCTTATTCGCTTGCGACACCGCGCAGCATGCGATGGGGACCTATCGGGGTGCGTGGCAACAGGTCTCTGCCCGCTTGGGCACGCCCTGAGTTGGCGGCATCTACCAGCGCAACATATTGATTTATATCCAAATATCCATGGGCTGTTTGTCCATTGGCAGTTTGCCAAGCCGAAATAGCGCGGCGAGAAATCGGCCCAATAGCCCCATCAATGCTGGACTGATAATAGCCGAGCTCTGCCAAGGCGGTCTGAACCACGATCTTATCGGCTTTCTGTAAATTCAGCTTTTGTTCAAGCGCCCAAGGGGTTGGCGTTTGCTTCGGCACGATTGTGCCGCCGACCGGGGCTGTCACGGCCTTGGGAACCGCTTTGTCACCCATGGTCGGTTGCAGTCCTTTGGTCTCGGGTTGGGGGTTTGGGGGTTGGGGGGCCACAGCGGCTCCAGGCAGGCTCGGCGCGGCGGGGCTGTTATTGGCGTGACCCAAAGTGGTGCTGCACACAATCAGGCAGAGGGTGAGGACGGCGCGAAGGATCAAGGTTTTGGTCCGCAACAGGGAAGAGGAAAGTGCCCGGCGAGGCCGTTATTAGACATTCTGCCAGTCATCATAGAAGGCGGAATCAACCCCATTGGTCGTCATCCAATCAACGACCTGATCCCAGACCATGTAATTGGCATATTGGATATTGCCATCCGCATGCATCAAGGCGCGCAGATAGGCGGTGCCGTCGGCGGTCCGGAA
This sequence comes from Rhodospirillaceae bacterium, assembly GCA_049604415.1. GTDB lineage: Bacteria > Pseudomonadota > Alphaproteobacteria > Rhodospirillales > Rhodospirillaceae > JBMYTN01. The sequence goes on from JBMYTN010000010.1 coordinate 57,988, forward strand.
AAACATATCCTGATAGCCGTCCTGGTCACCATCGATATTGCCAAGCACATAGAGATTGTTGTTCTTAAGATCATTGGTGAAGCGGGTCTGGCTATCAAAGTCACTGCCCAGCGCGACGTCTCCGCTTTCCACAAACGGGTCCAAATAGATCCCGACCACCCGAGTGTCGCCGCCAGCGCCATGGTCGCCCTCGTCCATATCCCCATCGACGGTGGCCCAGCGACCCAACGCAGCGTTGGCGAGAATATATTGCTGGGTGCCATCGCCATCGGCATCGCCAATGCCCAACAAGGTCCAGCTGCCGGTCTCGCCCAAGGAATTGCCGTCAAAGTCTTTCAACTGATCGACGTCAAAGCCATTGGCGCGCATGCCGTCATAGGTGGTCTGGAAATTGTAATCCCCAAACTGAATGCTGTCGGAGGTAAAGTCAGTCTCGGTCTTGGTTTCCGGATCATAGATCTTCCAACTGCCATCTTGCTTTTTCAGCAAAGAGAACCCGCCGGACTGTCGGCTGGCTGCGGTGGACCCCGGATCAAAATTGCTCAGCGAGAAGCCCAGTAGGCCATTGTTGTCGTTTATCCATTGCAAAATATCGGTGGCAACACGCCCGGAATAGAGCGCGGCATCATTGGTGGTGCTGACCACACCATAGAGATAGGTGCCTGCGGGTCCGGCGGCGGTGGCATCAAAGGTGCCATAGACCGCGCCACCGCTATTGCCGGAATTGACGTCGAAATTCGCGATGTTGAGATTGAGGTCTGTGCCCTGGAAGGCGGTGTTGGATTCCCAGGTCTGGCGTGGATTGGACCCATCACGGTAAATGCCGGGAAAGCCGGAAACCTGGGTGTTGGGCAAGGTGTCGGCCAGCAAGGTCGCCGGCATCAACCCCATGCTGCCGGTGACATCATTGATGTCTTGGCGGAAGCCCAGGACCGCAATATCCCACTGCACTTCATTGGAGAAAAAGCGCCCATCTCCATCAGGATCCCAATTGGAGGAGGGATAATAGGATGCATTGGCCGCTTCCCAATATTGGGTACTGCGATTGCCATTGCTGTCGAACAAATTGGTCAGGTGGTAGTAGACCCGGATCGAGTCCGCCAAGCCATAGGTGCTGTCGTACACCACATGGGCTGCGGTCAGAACATCATTGTCGCCAACCACGGTCCCGGACCCGAAGGCATAGCTGCCCGGCGTTTCATTCCAGCGCGCTTCGATGTAGACCACCGCACTGTTCGGGTACACCGTGTTGTCGATGCCAACGACGTCAACCATTCTGAACCTGCCTTCTGCCCATTCAAGCTCTGTTAGACATACCAACCCAGAGGGTGCCGTCTGTGGTGAATTTGGTTCAAGAAGAAATCAGAGCTCTATCCTGCTATGGGCCTTAAGGGTATGACTCTCCAAGCGAATGTCGATTTGACGGTTTTGTGAGGATCCTCGGTTTTGAACCTTAGATTTCCCATCTGTTAACCCTTTTGCGCCAGACTCGACCCTGCCGATTTGTTTGTATTTTGACAGTATATTTGAGGTCTTTGGCTCTGCCACCACCAAACGCGGTCTCGTGCACAGCTTCGTTGACACACCTCTTGGCGCAAAATAAAACCCTGGTCAGACTTTCAGGACGGGCCGCAGCGCGGTTTTTGTGTGATGTCTCAGAGACCCTGAGACCCCTTAAGCCAAAGCGCTTCGCACAGGGTTGTCCTTAACCGGTCCCAGGGGCAACCAGGAAAAGCGGCATATGACACGTCTTCCGATCATTGTGGATCTGGATGGGACCCTCAGCCGAACGGATACCCTGGTTGAGGCCATGCTGGCCTTGATGTTTCGCCAGCCGACCAGCACCCCTGCCATGCTCTCGGCCCTACGCGAGGGCCCGGCGCATTTAAAAGATTACTTGGTCACGCGCGGCTTTTATGCCGTCGAAACCGTGCCCCTGCGCCAGGATCTGGTCGACTACCTGCAAGACCAGGTTGATCAGGGAGCCGAGTTGCATCTGGTCACCGCCTCGCCACAAACCGTGGCCGATCAGATTGCCGAGCGGCTGCCGATCTTTAAGACGGCGACCGGAACCCGGGAGGGGCATAATCTGAAGGGCGATGCCAAGCGCGCCTTCATCGAAGAGACCTTCCCGGACGGTTTTGTTTATGCGGGCAATGACAAGTCCGACATTGCCGTTTGGGAAAAGTCCCAAGGGATTATTGTCGCCGGATCCGAGTCAGGTGTGACCGAGGCCGCCGAGGCCTTAGAGCCGCCTGTGATTGCCACCTTCCCCGATGCCAAAGTCGGTTTTCGGATGTGGCTGAAGGCGCTGCGGATTCACCAGTGGAGCAAGAACGTCCTGATGTTCGTGCCCTTGGTGCTGGCCCATCTCTATGGCGATGTCAGCCTGGTGGCCCAAGTCCTGGTCGGCTTTGTCTGCATGGGCATGGTGGCCTCAGCGACCTATTTGTTCAACGATCTGAGCGATTTGGATGCGGATCGACGGCACCGCACCAAGCATAAACGGGCCTTGGCCAGTGGCTTGATCCAACCCCAGCATGCGGTGGCGCTGGGGGCAGGCTTGGTGTTTCTTGGCTTCCTCGGCGCGTTTGTCCTGGACCTGGAATTCGCCTTGCTGATGGCGGCCTATGTGGTCCTGACGGTCTCTTACTCGCTGCATTTGAAGCGCGTGCCCTTGTTGGATGTGTTCGTGCTCGGGCTGCTGTTCACCAGCCGGATTTTGATGGGCATCGAGATCCTGGAGGTTCCGACCTCGCCCTGGCTGATGGCGTTTTCGGTGTTCTTCTTCTTCTCCCTCTCCCTGGCCAAGCGCCATGTGGAGGTGATCCGCGCGGTCAAACGCGGCGAAACCGGGCAGATCAAAGGTCGAGGCTATAGGGCGGAAGATGCGCCGCTGACCCTCACCTATGGCATCTCCTCAAGTCTGGCGGCGGTGACCCTCTTGTTCCTCTACATCGTCAATGATGCAGCCAGTCAGCAATATTACGGCAATCCAGAATGGCTGGCTGCGATCACCGGCATGGTGTTCCTGTGGACCTGTCGGATCTGGCTGAAAAGCCACCATGGCAGCTTGGATGACGATCCGGTGGTGTTTGCCATCAAGGACCGCCTGAGCTGGGCCATGGGCGGCGGCGTGCTCCTTTTCCTCGTTTTGGCGTTGGCATAAGACCATGACCTATTCTCCTCCGATCAAGACTGAATCCTGGGGCCGGGTGGACAAGCCGGACCAGCGCACGGCCTTTCCCAGCTTCCGCAAGGATGTGGTCAAAGCCCTGACCGACCGGGAACAGGACAGTGTGCTGAGCATTGGTTTGCGCCGGTCCTATGGCGACAGCACCCTGAACCCGGAGGGACGGTTGATCGACATGACCCATTTGGATCGGGTCATGGCTTTTGATACGGAAAACGGGATTTTGCGCGCCGAGGCCGGGTTGGCGCTGCAACAGCTGCTGCGCCTGACGGTGCCCAAGGGCTGGTTTGTCCGCACCACGCCGGGCACCCGCTTTGTCACCCTGGGCGGTGCGGTTGCCAATGATGTTCATGGCAAAAACCACCACAAGGTCGGCAGCTTCGGCAATACGGTGCGCTGCTTGGGCCTGGAGCGCAGCGATGGCTCCAGCCTGGTGCTTTCGGAGAACGAAAATCCCGAGCTGTTCCGGGCCACCATTGGCGGCCTTGGGCTGACCGGGGCCATCACCTGGGTTGAGATCGAGCTGGAAAAAATTGCGAGCGCCTTTGTGGATGTGGAACGGATCCCGTTTGAGACGGTGGATGCGTTTTTCACCCTGGCGGAGGCTTCGGGCGACTTTGAGCATACGGTGGCCTGGATCGATGCCAGCAGCAAAGGCCGGGGCATTTTCCAGCAAGGCAATTGGAGCAAGACCGGGGGGCTGGATCCGCATCCGCCGAAGATCAAGCTTTCCATGCCGATGGACTTCCCCGGCTTCACCCTGAACAAATGGTCTGTGCGGGCCTTTAACGAGGTCTATTTCCGCAAGCAGGCTGCCGGGGATGCCAAATTCACCCAGCATTACGCCCCCTTCTTCCACCCGCTGGACAGCATTGGGACCTGGAACCGGATGTATGGCCAGCGCGGTTTTTACCAATATCAATGTGTTCTGCCGCCCGAAGCGGCCAAGGAAGCGGTGCGGGAACTGTTGGCTCAGATTTCGGCGGCGGGCGCGGGGTCTTTCCTGGCGGTGCTGAAGACCATGGGGACCGTGCCGTCCCGGGGCCTGCTGTCCTTCCCCCGGGAAGGGGCAACCTTGGCGCTTGATTTTCCCAATCTGGGTCAAGAGACAGTGGATCTTATGGGTCGCCTGGACGCAGTCGTGTCCGAGGCCAAGGGGCGGCTTTATCCGGCCAAGGACGGACGGATGCCAGCGGCCATGTTCCAAGCCGGTTATCCCGGGTTCGAGGCGTTTAAGGCCTATGTGGATCCGGCATTCAGTTCAGCGTTTTGGCGGAGGGTCAGTGTATGAGCACAGCGATGCGTGGGGAACGGGTGATCATCCTGGGGGCCTTATCCGCCATTGGCGAGGCCACGGCCCGGGAATACGCCACCGCTGGGGCCAAGCTGATCCTGGTCGCCCGGGATGGCGACCGCTTAAGCCAGGTTGCTGCGGATCTGACTTCCCGAGGGGCCGCCCAGGTCGAGACCGAAGCACTGGATCTGGCTGCCGTAAGCGATCCCCATGCCAGCCTGGCCGCCATGGCGGCGCGCTTTGATGGACCGGTGGATGCGGTGCAGTTGTTCTATGGCGTGTTGGGCGATCAGGAAAAAGCCCAAACCGATAACGCCGAGTTTGACAAGATCCTCCATGTCAATTTCACCAGCGCGGCGGGTTGGTGCAATGCGGCAGCGGGCCTGCTCGAAAAACAGGACCATGGAGTGTTGGTGGCGATTTGTTCCGTGGCGGGGGATCGGGGCCGACAATCCAATTATGTCTACGGCGCAGCCAAGGGCGGTTTGACCTTGTTGGTCCAAGGCATCGCCCACCGTCTGGCCAAGGGCAAGGCCCGGGCCGTGGCGGTGAAGCTGGGCTTTGTCGATACACCGATGACGGCACATCTGGAGAAAGGGGGGCCGCTCTGGGCCAAGCCCGATCAGATCGGCAAAAGCCTGGTGGGGGTGGCCCGCAAGCCCGGACGCCCGGTAATTTACATGCCGTTTTTCTGGGCTCTGATCATGACCATCATCAAGTCGGTGCCCTCAGCCATTTTCCACAAAACCAAGCTTTAGAGCTGTTCCTTATCCTGGGCTTCGCCAGCGGCGTCCGGCTTTTTTTCCTGGGCGAAGCTGAAATATTTGTGGCCGAGATAGCTGGAGATCATCGGTACCGAAACGCCGATCATATGGGCGATTTCCAGCGGGAAGAAGGTCATCCCGATCCAGGGGAATAGATATTCCCCCAAGCCGACGCTGATCAGCCAGACCTGGATCACGGCGACCACATTGACCAACCCGAAGCGGATGAACTCTTGTTTGGTGGACAGTTTGGATTGCTCGAAAACAAAGCGCTTGGAGAGCAGGAACGCCGTGACCATGCCGCACAGATAGGCCAGCACAATGGCAATGCGGAATTCCATCAGAAAATTAAACAGATAGCGGCTGACCACATTCACCCCGGCGGCAAAGCCGCCGACCAACACGAACAGGGCGAATTGGCGCGAGCCGAAGAGTTTCGTCAGAAACCCGATCATTCCGCGATGCCCTTGCGCGGTTGGGCACCCGTGCCAATGCAGGCGACCATTTCCTTAGCCAGACGCGCACCTTCGGAAATGCCGCGATCCTCGGGGTAGTAGAACGAGGTATCCGCGACCATCAGTCCGGAGACCTCCGCCGGTGCAATATCGGGCAGCATGTCCAGGAAGGAGGGCGGGCAAACCGGCTGGGCATATTTCAGCCGCCCGGCCTGGGCATCGATGAAATCCTCGTCTGTCAGGTCCGGATTGATCATCTTCAGGAACGCGCGGGACTGGTCGATGAACTGCGACAGGGGCTCCTGGAACCGGGGCAAATCATTGGGCATGTAATAGGGCACATAGACGATGTGGTCGGGGCTGGTGTCGCGCAGATTGGAGAAGGCGACGATCCCTGGGATGTCCATGCGCGGGTCATTGGTGTTGACCCAGAAATGCTTGGTGACAGGCTTGCGCAATTTGTGGATCACGCAGATGACGCCGATATTGGGCAGGGTCTCATATTGCGCCTTCAGGGTCGGCGGCAGATCCGGGATCATCGCGCCGACATAGGGCATTGGCACCGTGCTGATGACGTTATCGAAGGCTTCAAAGCCCTCAGGGGTGGCCACGCCCTCAACCTTTTTGCTGTTGTTGGGGCCGTCGGACAGCCGGATTTCCTGCACCGGTGCGCCAAGCACGATCTTGCCGCCCATGCCCTCAATCTTTTCCACCAGGCGATGGACCAGGGTTTCCGAGCCGCCCTCAATATAGCCGAGTTGTTCCTGCATCATGGATTTGCGCGAGGTGCCGACCCGCTTGATCCGAGTCCAGATCCAGGAGGCGGAGACATTTTCGGCATAGTGGTAGAATTTCAGCTCAAACAGCTTTTTCCACAGCACGTCATAGGCTTTTTGGCCGATCCAGGCCTTGATCCAGGCATCGGCGCGCAGGCCGTCGATCTTCTCCCAGTCCGAACGCTTGGTGGAATAGAACGCGTGCAGGCCATAGCGGATCTTGTCAATCAAGCCGATGCCCGGGAACCGCAGCAAGGAGATCGGATCGCCCCAATTGTGCAAAGCGCCATTGAAAAAATAGCCCATGGAGGTGTCTTTCCAGACCATGGCATCGCCCAGGCCTACCTCCTCTAGAATATCGAACAGCGGCTGATCGGCCTTGCAGACAAAGTGGTAATAGCGCTCGATGGACAGGCCGCCGAAATCAAAATGCGCCGCCATGCCGCCGGGCTTTTTGTCGGCTTCATAGACCGTGACGTCATAGCCTGCTTTGGCCGCGTGATAGGCGGCGACAAGGCCCATGGCACCTGCCCCAATGATGGCGATTTTGCGGGAACCGGCGGCGGGGGCGGTGGGCGTGCTGGACATGGTCAGGGCGTTCTTTCGGCAGCTGGCGGTCGGGGTGGCATGCAGGCGGGGTGCGGGGGAGTTTTGTCGAAGACGAGGGATCAGAATTTCAACACGATGTCCGCATAGCGCGGATCGTTGAAGGTTTCTTCAAACGCATCTTCAAAGGAGGTCGGGGTCAGCTCAAAGGTCTCCCACCAGGGCTCCAGGATGAACTCGTCTGGTGTGACCAAGGCTTTGAGCTGGCGGGTGGTGAAGGGCGGATTGCGGTCTACCAAGCCATAGACTTTGAGCATCAGCCAAAACGAGGAATAGGGGATGCGGATGATCGGCGTGGTCGCCTTGGTCACCCGCTTCATCGCCCGGATGATGTCGATATAGTCGATCTTCTCCCGGCCAGAGATGTCATGGACCGTGTTGTCGGGCTGCTTTTCCATGGCCGAGAGCACCACGCGGGAGAAATCCCCGGCATAGAGTGGCTGGCGCATATAACGCCCGGAACCGGGGATCGGGAACACCGGAACCCGGGCCATGAAGCGGGCCAGCCAGCCCAAATGCTTGCGGTCAAACCAGCCAAACATCAGGGTCGGGCGCAGGATGCAATAGGGCAGGGGGCCATCCTTGACCATGGCTTCCTGGATCTTCTTGGTTTCGGTGTAATAGTCCTTGGCCATGGAATTCACCACCGAGGACGAGATATGGACCATATAGGGAATGCCATGGTCCTTGCTGGCATCCAGAACCAGCTGAGTGGCGGTGATGTTGTTGGCTTCGAACCAAGCATATTCCTCGCCACCGATCTGGGCGTGGAGTTGGGCGATCATCGCCGCCCCGGCAAAGCTGTTGGACCAGTCCCCGGGTTTGCTGAGATCGGCATCAATGCAGGTGATGTCCGGGTGGAGCTGGCGCAGAATGTTGAGATTGTGGGTGTTCTTATCGATGGCGACGATGTTCTCGTAGCCCTTGTCGCGCATGATGGCGATTAGGTTCTGGCCCACCAACCCGGCGGCCCCGGTGACGATGATTTTGTCGGTGAGGGAGAGTTTGGCTGCGGTCATGGCGGGATCAGGAGCTTTCGGTCGGACAGAGGGAGGCGGAGCATTGCAATTGCATTGAGAGGGCGATCTGTCAGCGTATTAGCGCCAGTCGATCTCTTCGCGCAACGCGGCGGGTATAGCACTTTTTAGTTCGGGAATGCGCCATCCCTTAAGCTTCTTGGCGAACCGCTTGTCGAACTGATCGGCATTGCCGACCCCATCGGGATAGAACCAGATCTGGCCTTCAATGCCGTAATCTTCGATCTGGGCCGGTTCGCCAAAGGCACCCCGAAGCAGATCATGATCCAGGTTTTTGGTCACAATATGCCGGTAGGTCGGCAAGGTCATTGCGCCGCTCTCCGGATCGATCTTCACGAACCAAGCCACATTGTTGATGCGAATAAAGGGATAGCCATCATCGGTAATCGCATTGGCGACCAGATGGTTTTCTGAGGCCGCGCGGAGATATTTGCTGTTCCAGTAATCGGTCAGGACAAACAGCGGGTCCTGTTGTTGCGCGCCGATTTCCAACATTCGGACCTGCAGGGGATTGAGGTGCAGGTCTAGCTTTTCCTTTTCGAACGCCGTGGCGCCGGGGGTATGGAACAGGTGCCCCAGCAATGCGCCGAGGGCAAATAACGGCAAGCCGACGCTGGCAAAGGCGCGTCCCTTCGACCCCAGGATCCACAGGGATGGCCCTAAAAAGATGAAGCCGAAGATGACCGCCGGGATGATGTGGCGGTGCAAGGCCACCTCGGTCCAGGTTGCGGTGACAATGGGCGCGGCCATGGTGGACAGCCAAACCACGGGGCAGAAGACGGCAAAAAACAGCCGCGTGCTGCGCTCAGCGCGTTCCCGCTCGGTCAACCGATCGCTCAGCACTCTGGTCGTTCCGGCACCGCCCAGGCTTGGGAAAAAATGCTGTTTCAGCACCACCATGGCACCGACTACGGCCAACGCAAACCAGAACACAGCAACCAGTGCCCGTTCAAGCCGCCAGACATGGAACACCAGATCCGGGATATCGATCCAAAACTGTTGGGCGGCAGCAATGGATTGCGCCAAACCGACTTTGAGGCCAGGGGCGGTTTCGAGGAACGGCAAGAACCGATAGACAACAAACCAGCACACAATCAGCACCGCCATGGCGACAACGGCACTGATCAGAAACTTCACCAGGGTGCGGGTGGAAATCAGACCCAAGAAATAGCAGGCCAGTACCGCAACCCCAATCGGAGCGGCAAATTGCGGCACCAGCAAATTGTCCGAAAAGGTGTTGGTTCCGGTGAGAATCGTCAGGGCGACAAACCAGCCAATCCCGGCCTTTTTATCCCGCTTGATGATCTCGATGCTGATCCAGACCATCAACAATCCCATGGGGATCAGGCCCTGATGGTGACCTGCCCGCCACAAGGTGAACATCAACTCATTGCTGATGCCGCCCGCCAGATAGAGCAGCAGCACCGACCAGGCCGCCAGGGAAAAGGCGAGCCGAGCCTGACCGGAGAGCGACCACAGTACCAATCCGCCACTTAGGGCTAGGGACAGGGTGAAGACACCAAATTGGAACAACAAAGAGAGCTGTGGGTCAGTGACAAAGGGGGCATAGGTCACCGCGCCAAGCACCACTTCCGGAAACAGATAATTTGCCGGGGTCAGCGCCCAGGTCATGGGCATGGGATCGGTCCAGATATCCTGCAGCAAGAGCGGGATATAGAGACCGTCTGCATTAGACGATTCTGCCAGCTCCAGCCCAGCCCACAGGGCAACAAAGGCGAGCAAACCGAAGGAGGCAAACAAGACCGACCAAGGGCTTTGCAGCAGAAACTGGATGACCGCGTAAAACCCGCTGCCCCGGATGGATGTCGGCTCGGTTGCAGGGGGTGGAGTGGTCATCAAAACGCCTCGGCAGGTCAAACCAGATCAGCCGACTGCTATTGCGCGCAGGCTGATTGTTTCGTCACACATGGACTCGGAAGGTGCGGCGGGCCGGTCCTTCTGTCCGGGAGACATATCACAGGAGATCCCTGTTCCGACCTCTTAACGGCGCTTGATATAACCGCGACCAACGGCAGAGCAAGGGAAAAGTCGTTTCTCTTTGGGCGGGCAGAGATGTACGGTGTCGCCGGTTCGGCATGAGTGCTATGACCTGAAGCCTGTCCCATGAACGCGACCGAGTGAGAGTTTGTTTTGGAGCCTCTTCAGATGAAGTTTGATTTGGCGGTGGTGGTGCCGACCCTGAACGAGGTCGGCAATGTGGAGCCACTTTACGAGAAGCTCTGTGCCACCCTGGAGGGCATCGCGTGGGAGGTCATCTATGTTGATGATGATTCCAAAGATGGCACCTTGGACGTCCTGGCCGCCCTGCAAACCAAACATGCCAATGTCCGCTATATTCGCCGGGTCGGTCGGCGCGGTCTGGCCAGTGCCAGCATTGAAGGCATGATGGCATCGAGTGCTCCCTATCTGGCGGTGATGGATGCGGATTTGCAGCATGACGAGACCTTGCTGCCGCAGATGCTCTCCGTGGTTCGGGATGACGGCTATGACATTGTCTCCGCCAGCCGCTTTCTAGAAGGCAGCAAGCTGGAGGGGCTGAGCAAGATGCGCACCCGCATGAGCCAGGTCGGCATCGGCATGGTGAACTGGTTGCTGCGGGCCAAGCTGACTGACCCCTTGACCGGCTTTTTCCTGCTGCGTCGGGACGTGCTGAACGAGGTTGTCTATGACCTGTCCCAACAGGGCTTTAAAATCCTGGTTGATATTTTTGCCTCGGCCAAACGGCCCCTGAAGGCCAAAGAGGTTCCCATGACCTTTCGCGAGCGCCATTCCGGGGCCAGCAAATTGGATCTGATGGTGCTGTTCGAGTTCCTGACCTTGCTGTCAGACAAGACCATCGGTGCGGTAATCCCGACCCGGTTCATCATGTTTGTGCTGGTCGGCCTCACTGGGGTCGGGGTCCATGTCGGCGTTCTGGGCTTGGTGCATAAGGTGATGGCGCTGGACTTTTGGCTTGGCCAAAGTGCGGCGGTCATCGTGGCCATGAGCACCAATTTCTACCTGAACAATGTCTTCACCTATCGGGACCGCAAGCTCAAAGGCGCCGACTTTTTTAAAGGCCTCGTCACGTTTTATATCGTCTGTTCGGTCGGTTTCCTGGTCAGCGTGGTTTTGGGCGACTTCCTCAATGGCAGCGGTGTCCATTGGCTGTTGGCCGGGATTATTGGCTCGGTGGTCGGATCGGTCTGGAACTATGGCGTCAGCTCGACCTTCACCTGGAAAAAAGCGAAAAAGCCGGATCCAGAAGAAGACAGCTCTGCGGCCAAGCCTGAGGCGTGATCTGAGGGGCCTTTGATGCCGTTGGGTTTGCCATTCCGGCGTGGCAGAGGTAAGACTGCTGCTACAACAGCCCACTCTTCCGAGATCTATGCGCGCAAGACGTAAGTTTGCGAGAAGGCAGATATGTCCAAGCTTTACCCGATCATTCTTTCCGGCGGATCCGGTACCCGCCTGTGGCCCTTATCCCGCAAGCTTTATCCAAAACAGTTCCACCGGCTGGTCGGACAGAACAGCATGGTGCAGGAAACCTGCGCTCGGGTGAATGATCCGGACCGGTTCCACCCGCCTATGGTGGTTTGCAATGACGCCCAACGGTTCACCGTTGCGGAACATTTGCGCGAAATGGCGATCACCGACGGTAAGATCGTGATTGAGCCCCAAGGCCGAAACACGGCACCAGCCATTGCCGTGGCGGCGCTGTTGGTGGCGGCGCAAGACCCGGAAGGCATTTTGCTGGTGTTGGCGTCGGACCATGTGATCGTGAAAAATGACGCCTTTGCCGATGCGGTGGCCAAGGCCGCGACGGCGGCAGGGACCGGTGCCCTGGTCACCTTCGGCATCAACCCCGATGCGCCGGAAACCGGTTTTGGCTATATCCGCCAAGGCGCGGCTTGGGCGGATTGCCCCGGGGCCTTCAAGGTGGATCGCTTTGTTGAGAAACCCGATGAGGCCACGGCGCAAGGGTTCCTGGCCGATGGTGGCTATCACTGGAACAGCGGCATGTTCATGCTGGGCGCCCAAATGTTCCTCGATGAATTGGCCACCTTCCGCCCGGACATTGTTGAGGCCTGCAAAACCGCTGTTGATAAAGCGATCACGGATATGGATTTCATCCGGCTTGATCCCGACAGCTTCGCTGCGGCGCCGTCTGAATCCGTTGACTATGCGGTGATGGAGAAGACCGAAAAGGCCGTTGTCGTGCCCGCCGATCTGGGGTGGTCCGATGTGGGCTCCTGGTCGGCCTTGTGGAAAATTGGCGAGAAAGACGACCAGGGCAATGTGGTCGAGGGCGATGGTTTGCTGGTCGATACCAAGGACAGCTATGTGCGCTCCGACGGTCCTTTAGTCTCGACCATCGGCTGCCAGGATGTGGTGGTGGTTGCCACCCGGGATGCGGTGTTGGTCGCCGATAAGGACAAGGTCCAAGACGTCAAAACCGTGGTCGCCCAACTGCAGGCGGCCGGTCGTCCCGAGGGCGATACCCACACCTTGGTGCACCGGCCCTGGGGATCCTATGAGGGCATCGCCAAGGGGGACCGCTTCCAGGTCAAACATATCAGCGTGCGTCCCGGCCAACGGCTGTCCCTGCAAATGCACTACCACCGCGCGGAGCATTGGATCGTGGTGGCGGGCACCGCTTTGGTCACCGTGGGCGAGCAGGAGAAGATCCTGCAAGAAAACCAATCGATCTATATTCCTGCCGGGACCACCCACCGATTGGAAAATCCGGGGAAGATCCCGCTGGAACTGATCGAAGTCCAATCCGGGCCTTACCTGGAAGAAGATGACATTGTCCGCTTCGAAGACACCTATGGGCGGGTTCCGGCCTCTTAAGGCCAGCATCGGACAATCAGAGTCAGCGATTTTGACGAAAGTCTGATCGGGGTCCTTGCTCTGCCCCGAAACAATGGTGACGGAGAACGGACATGGCGGGGTTGGCGAGGCGGATCTGGCGATTGTTGCCCCGCTCCTTCCGCCATCAGGTGTTCACCCATGCCACGGCCCTGACGGCGCCTCGCGAAGCGCGCAACCACCCGGCGGCGGCTCCGATCTCGGTGATCGGTTTTCTCAAGGGCACGACCGGGCTTGGCGAAGGGGCGCGCCTGCAAGCCGATGCGCTGGCGGCATGGGGGCATGCTCCGCTGATCCATCCGGTCACCGGTCCTTTCGGTCAAGATGATCTGCCCGACACGGCCTTAACGGGCTCGCCGCTGCCGGAGGTCCCGGGACCGGGCACGGCGCTGATCCACCTGAACCCGCATATGCTGCCTTTGGGGTTGCGGCTGACCGGACGGGCGCGGCTGCAAGGCCGGCGGATTGTCGGCTATTGGGCCTGGGAATTGCCGCGCATGCCCAAGGCCTGGAAACTGGGGCTGCCCTTTGTCGATGAGGTCTGGGCACCAAGCCGGTTTACGGCTGATGCCATTCGCCCCTTTACGGATAAGCCGGTGCATGTGGTGCCCCATCCAGTGGCTTTGCCCTATGAAGGCCAGGACATACCCGGTCGGGTGGACCGAGGCGGTTTTGGCCTGCCGGACAGCGCGTTCATCACCCTGGTCATGTTCCATATGGGCTCCAGCTTTGAGCGGAAAAATCCGCTCGGCGCGATCCGGGCGTTCAAGCAGGCCTTTGGCGCGGATCCTTCGCGTCTGCTGGTGGTCAAAGCGGCGGATATGGACAGCTATCCCGATGCGGCTCAGACCCTGATGCAAGCCATTGGCGAGGCGCCAAACATCCGGATCATGCCGGAGAAATTGTCCCGGGAGCGGATCAGGGATTTGGTCCGCAGTGTGGATTGTGTGTTGTCCCTGCATCGCTCCGAGGGTTTCGGGTTGGTTTTGGCCGAGGCGATGGTCGCTGCCCGCCCGGTGGTCGCGACAGCCTGGTCGGCCAATCTGGATTTCATGTCGGAGCAAACCGCTTGCATGGTGCCTTGCGGTTTTGTCCCCGTGGTCGATCCGCAGGAAAACTATACCGAGCCCGACCAACACTGGGCAGCACCCGATGAGCAGGCCGCAGCAGCCCATTTGGTGGCCTTGGCCGAGGATCAAGCGGCAGCCCTCGCCTTGGGCCAGGCGGCCCGGGCTTCAGTGCTCAAGGATCTGGGCTTAGAAGGCTATGTCCGTGCGGTCAAAGACCTCTTACCCGCCCCGGACGGATCCACGCCATGAAACTCCTGCTTTGGTATTGGGGCCGACGCGGGCATCCACCGATGGCCTTGGGTTTGGCCAAAGCCTTCGCCGAGCGTGAGGATGTGGATTTGAGCTTGTCCCTGTCACGGCAGACCGATCTCTATGAGGCCTTCAAGGCCTTAGAGACAGAACCGGGCGTGCCGGTCCATTGGGTCAAGACCTACCGTTCTAAAGGGGAATTTCTCTGCAGCCTGTTTCGCTTGCCGCTGGTGCGTTGGGCCTTTGCACGCTTCTTAAGCCGGATCCGGCCCGATGTGGTGTTTTGTTCCATGACCCATTTGTGGAACCCGGCTTTGCTCGGGGCGGTGCGCAAATCCGGCGCGGCTTATGTGCTGTTGGTCCATGACGCGGAGCTGCATCCCGGCGAGCAAAGCGGGCTGCGGGATCGGATCCTGACCGACGAGATTGTCAAAGCCGATGGTTTGGTGACCATGAGCCGCCATGTGCGCGAGACCTTGATCCGCCGCCACGGATTGGATGCCAACCGCATCGCCCTGGTGCCCCATGGGGTCGATCTGCCAGACCCCGATGACGCGCTAGCCAGAACTCTACCCGATCTGACAAAACGGCCTTTTCAGCTTTTGTTCTTTGGCCGGATTGTTGCCTACAAGGGCGTTGATCTGTTGCTTGAGGCCTATCGTCTGCTTCTCGAGCGGGGCAAAGCTGTGGAGCTGACCATTGCCGGATCGGGACAGGCGGATGCCTTGATCGAAAGCGCCCGCGAACTTTCTGGGATTACTTGGGATGTGCGCTGGATCGCCGAAGAGGAAATCGGGGGTCTGGTCTCGGCGTCGGATCTGGTGGTGTTGCCCTATCGAGAGGCCAGCCAATCGGGCATCGCGCCCCTGGCGGCAACCCGAGGCGTGCCATCGGTGGCAACGCCGGTCGGCGGATTGGTCGAGCAGGTCTTGGACGGGACAACCGGCCTTTTGAGCTGCGAGGTCTCGGCGGAAGCTTTTGCCGATGCGATCTGCGCCTTGATGGAGGATCCGGGGCTTTATGCGCGCTGCTCCCAAGGCGCATTGGACCATGCGCAAACCACGCTGTCATGGGCGGCGGTTGCCGGTCAGTTGGCCCCCTTTTTTGCGCAGATACGCCAAAGCCGCAGCGCTCACCCTGCGGAATGATCTTAATTGTGCGTTGCAATAGATATTGGTCTTTATTCTAATGGTTAGAGCTATAGGCTCGAGCAGTCACAGTTAAGGGGGCAGGGGCACCGATGAAAATCTTGGTGGACGGGTATAATATCGGCATGCCCCAGGGAACGGGGATCAAGGGCTATGGTTTGACCTTGCTTGATGCCCTGGAGGGATTGGGTCACGAGACCAGTTGCCTGTTTGATCGTCCTGTTGGCCCCAATCTGTCGCCGGAAAAACGGTTGGAAGCCTTTAGCCAACCCCATATCCCGATTGATCATGGCTTGGATAAGCTTCCGTGGCCGATGGGCGGGATCATTGCCCGCTATCGCCGCGCCCGCCACCGGTTGGCTTGGATGATGGCTGGGGACAACAAAGCCATTGCCGTCGACCTGTCCCAGGCGACAGAGCCGGTGTTTTCGGAAGGGCCCCATGGCATGGTCTATACCGTGCCGTCCCTTTGGGACCGCGCCCATCACAATGACCGCACCGGACAGTCGCCCATCGAGGTGGAGACCGATACCAAATTTGATGCGTTTCATCTGACCACGCCGGTGCATATGCGGGTCAAAAACACCCCGATGGTCTTAACGGTCCATGACACCATTCCGTTTTCCTTGCCGGGCTCCACGACCGAGAATTTGGACAAGCTGCGGGTGCGCTTTCAATCAGCTTTGGATGCGGCAAGCTTGGTGGCCACGGTGTCAGAGCATACCCGCAGTGATGTGCTGTCCCTGTTCGACGTTGATCCCGACAAAGTCATGAACACCTATCAGCCGGTGCTCATGCAGCCCTTGAGCCCGGAGGAACAGGCCGGGCTTGGCGCGCGTCTGGCCAAGGCCGGACCGGGCTTGAGTGCTCAGGGCTATTTGCTGTTTGTCGGTGCCATTGAACCAAAGAAAAACCTCGGACGGTTGGTCGAGGCTTATCGCAAAGTCGATCCTGACCTGCCGCTTGTGGTGGTCGGTCGATTGGGGTGGATGTATGACGATGTGGTCGCGGCGATGAAGGCGGCGGGCACCAAAGTGATCCACTTGCCCTATGTGGATCGCTCGGTCTTGCGCGATGTGATCGCCGGGGCCCGGGCGATGTTCTTCCCCTCGCTCTATGAGGGCTTTGGCTTGCCGGTGATTGAGGCCATGGTGCTGGGCACGCCGGTGGTCACCTCCAACACCACCTCTTTAGGTGAAGTCGCTGGCGAGGCGGCTTTGACGGTAGATCCGCTCTCGGTGGACGCCATTGCTGAGGCCTTGGATGCGATTGTGACCTCCGAGGCTGAATGCGCACGCTTGAGCGAAGCGGGGCAGACCCGCGCCCAGGAGTTTTCCATGGGCCGGTATCAGGAACGCCTAAAAGCCCTTTATGACAGACTCTAACTTTTTAACCGATTCAACAACTCTTTGACCCCGGCCTCGGCGGCATCGACGGTTAGGCTGTCCATCATCGGTTGGGGATTGCGCCAGTCATAATTGGGGCCCAGCAGGGCCTCATAGGATTCCGGAGTGCGCACCGCCAAGCCGGTGTCGCCCCAAGGCGCATAATGCTCATCACGGCTGGGACCGAACAGGCCAACACAGGGCGTCTTCACCGCAGCGGCCGTATGCATCAAGCCGGAATCATTGCCGATATAGAGATCGAGCTCGGCAAGGCAGGCCGCGACGACGGGCAGCGGCGGTGTGCCAACCAAATCCAGCACCCGATCGCTGCCAAGACTGTTGCGCAAGTGAGCGACCAGGGGGGCGGTGTGCTCCTGGTCCTCCGGCGCCCCGAACAGAGCCACCCGTGCGCCCGCCAAGCGGGGTTCAGAGCTGAGCAGACGTTCGGTCAGCGCGGCAAATCGCTCCGACCGCCAGGTTTTGGCAAACCAGTTCGCCGCTGGCCCCAGTCCCAACAGCGGCGTCTCGGGGCCATGGGATAGGCTCAACAGGTGCTTGGCCTGCGCGATTGCGGTCTCTGAGAGCCAAAGATGGGGCGCGGGCGGAGGATCCAGGCTCAGCAATGCACCGAGCGAAACCACCTTGTGGCGCCGATCCTCGGCCAGTTTCGGCAAGACATGGCGCTGTTTGTGGATCAAAAGCTTGGTTATTGGGGAGCGACGCAGATCCACCACCAGATCCCATTTGGTGCCAATACAGGCGCGCCAGAGAGACCGCCAATGACCCGCTCGTGGGGCTTTGCGCATCACAATCACCCGGTCTAGTCCGGGCACTGTGTCGAACAGGGAGGCGGGGGCAGGGCCGCAGGCCACTGTGATCCGGGCATGGGGATGGCGGTTGACCAAATGGCGCAACAAACCGGTGGAGAGGACCGCATCCCCAATCCGTGTTGATGTGACAAAGAGTATTCGCATTCTCAAATGGAGACCTGTAAAAGAAGGGGGACGAACCTCAACATCTTATTGAATTGGTCGGGTCTTATTTCCGAAGGATGTCAGACGACGACGCAACCGACATCGTTCCGGCTTATGGAGGCGGGCGGAGTGTAGCGGGCGTTGCTTTGGACTGACAAGAACGGGTCTCTGGTGATGGGCAAAAAGGAAGCGGTCGCCTTTATAGACGATGATGCCGGTCTGCGCGCCATGGCCCAGGTCGCGCTGTCGAATATTGGTGGCTTTGAAGCCCATGTGTTTGACGGCGTAGAGTCCGCCCTGGATAAACTGGCGGTATTGTCACGATGCCGGGTGGTGGTCTTGGACATCCATCTGGGTGACGGCTCCGGCTTTGAATTGGCCGAAACGATCTGGCGGACATTGGGCTCGGACATGCCCCCGGTCCTGTTTCTGTCTGCCGATGATGTCTCGATGGTCAAAACCAAAATCGCGGTGCCGTCCAATTTCATTGTCGGGCGGTTGGTGAAACCGTTTGACCCCCTCAGCTTGGCTGACCAAATCCGCACCCTGACCCGGCCGCGCAAACTGACGTCCAAATCCATGTCCGGCGATGGTGGTGCTGTGACCGCCGATGTGCGCTTTGTCTCCAGGACGCAAGTCCCCGGTGGTGCACCGGCCAATTCAGGAGATGCGAACGGCCCGCGCCAGATTTTTTTGCGGGATTTGACGGATCGTCTGGCCGTGTTGTGGGAAGACAAAGAACCGTTGGAACAGCGGTTGGACGTTGTGATTGTCGCCCTGCATGCCCTGGCCGGGGGGGGCGCGACCTTTGGGTATCCGGCCCTAGGGCTGGCGGCCCAACATGGCGAGCAACTGGCCCGGGGTGCCAAAGACAGTATGGGCCGCGCAGGACAAGCGGACTTCTCGCAGGCTTCGGATCAGCGCCTGATGGCCCGCTTGACGGAAACCTTGCTCAATGTGGTGGCGCTCGGTCAAGCCGCTGCGGGTGGAGAAACACCCCTGGACCCAGGCCAACCCTTTCCGCCGGAAGCGGCCAGCGGCGACATGCCAATGGTGTTGCTGCGCGAGCCCGATCCACGGATCAGGCAGGCGTTGGAAGGATCCTTGCAGCAATGCGGCATTATGGTGATGCACGATGACGCGACCGGGACCAGTGCAGGGTCCCCAGAGGAAGAGGATCTTTTGATCCTGGAGCCCTTTGGGGTGCAGAATTCCGCCGATGACAGTCTGGTGTCCAGCGCGGAAACCCGTCCCGATCTTCTGGCCCAGACCTTGTTTGCGGCCTGGAACAACCGGGCTAAAGCGGCAAGGTAAGACGCACCCGCAAGCCCCCAAGCGGGCTGTCCTCCAGCCGGATATCGCCCCCGAGGGCGCGCACAAGATCCCGGGCAATGGTCAGCCCCAACCCGGTGCCACCGGTTTTTGGATTGCGGGATTTGTCCAAGCGGACAAAGGCTTTGAAGACCTCTTCCCGTTTGTCTTTGGGAATGCCCGGCCCGTCATCATCGACCAGCAGGACGGCGGTGTGCTCTGTCCGGCCCAGACGGACGGAAATGGTTTTGGCATAGCGCTGGGCGTTGGAAATGATGTTTTGCAAACAGCGGGTGAAGGCTTGCGGTTTTAGGGGCATGGAGATCGGGCTTTCCGAGTGATAGTCCAGGGTTGCCCCTTGGGCCTTCATACGGTCCACCACCGAGAGCACCAATTCACAAAAATTGGTCAGCTTGGTTTCCTCGGTGCCCTCCCCCCGGGCGAAGGCCAGATAGCCCTCAATCATCGCCTCCATTTCCGCAATGTCGCGCTTCAGCTCCTCGGTGCCTTCATCCTTCGGCATCATGGCCAGCTGCAATTTGATTCGGGTGATGGGGGTGCGCAAATCATGGGATACCCCGGCCAGCATTTCTGTGCGCTGGGCGATCTGGCGGTTGATCCGCTCGCGCATGCGGACAAAAGCCTCAGCCGCTTGCCGCACCTCCCGTGCGCCCTCGATGCGGAACACTGCCACGTCACGACCCTTGCCCAGCGCGTCGGCTGCCTTGGCCAGGCGGCGGACCGGGCGGACCTGATTGCGCATGAAGATGGTGGCGACCCCAAACAGCACGATGGAGGACAGCACCATCCAGCCCAAGAAGATGGTGGTGGTGACACTGAACAGGCGCTTTTCCGGGATCAGGCCAAACAGCAGGCCGTCTTGCATTTGGATCGAGAGCGCGACCCGTTCCGGATGGGATGTGGTATCGACTCGGAAAGGCAAGTCGGTGTGATTGCGCAGGGATGAACTCAAGGCCCGGGCAATAAAGTCTTCCTCCGGTTCCTCGGTTAACACGGGCAGGGTTTCACCGGGCAGGAAATCAAACCGCAAATCCTGGTGAATATGCACCTGGGTCAGGATCCATTGCCGTTCGATGGCATTGCCTTGAGCCTTGTCCAGATGCTCCAGAACAATGGCAACTTCCGAAGCAACGGCGCCATTCAAGCGCCGGGAAATGGTGTCCCAATGCCGTTCGAAAAAGGTATGGGCGGTGATCAGTTGCAGCAGGATCAGCGGCGCCACGATGATCAGGAGCGAGCGGCCCAACAGGCTGCGAGGGAGAATGCGTTTGATGGAGAACCGCATGAGGCCCTGCTGTCCTTCGGGGCTATTTGGGAATGATCAGGAGATATCTGGACCGCAAACGAGGCAGGAACAAGGTGACCTTATGGGCCGGGGCGTAGCAAATACCCTTTGCCGCGAATGGTCTGGAGGTGGCGCGGCAGTCGGGGATCGGCTTCGATCTTTTTGCGCAGGCGGGTGACTTGGACATCAATGGTTCTGGGATTGCCATCTGCCCCGGTCAAGTCGGCCAGATCTTCTCGGCTGACCGAGGTGCCCGCGCGCTCGGCCAGGGCCAATAGCAGGGCGGACTCGGTGCCGGTCAAATGCACCGGTGCTCCGTCGCGCAACAGCTCGAGCCGGTCCAGATCAAAGCTGCAGGCCCCCATGGTGATGACACTGATCCTGGGTCCGGACTCCGCCGCAGTTTGATCTGTTGTCTCCGCAGCGGCGCGGCGCAAAATGGATTTAATCCGCAAGACCAATTCCAGCGGTTCGAAGGGTTTGGTCAAATAGTCATCGGCCCCGGATTGCAGGCCGACGATCCGGTCATCGGTTTCGCCCCGAGCGCTGAGCATCAGCACGGGCACACCCAGAGTGTCATGCACATGGCGGGTCAGGGAAAGGCCATCCTCGCCGGGCATCATCACGTCGATGACCAGAAGGTCAAAGGCCATGCCATCCAAATGGCGGCGGGCCTCATTGGCGTCGGCGGCGACGCTGACAACAAACCCCTGGTCAGCCAGGAAGCGGCGCAACAAACCACGCAGCCGTTCGTCATCATCGACAACCAGGATATGGGGCGCATCTTCGCTCATGGCTTGTCTTCCTCGGCCCGGGCAAAGCGGACTTGGTCCGCGCCATCGACCATTCCCAAAAGGACTTTGTTGAACCCGGCGACCGCATCGGCCCCCGCAGCACGATAGGCAGTTGCGATCAGGCGACGCTGGGCTTCGGATAGGGTGCGCTCCAACGCGACCCCATTTGGCGTCAGTTGCAACAGGCGCTGACGGCCATCCTCCTCGCCTTTGTGCTGGATGATGAACCCCTCCCGCACCAGTTGGGAGAGCACCCGAGACAGGCTCTGCTTGGTGATTTTCAGGATCGCCAGCAGTTCTGAAACGCTGATCCGCGGATGACGTCCGACAAAATAGATCACCCGGTGATGGGCGCGGCCAAAATTATGCCGGGCCAGCACCGCATCGGCTTCAGCGGTAAAATCGCGATAGGCAAAAAACAACAGTTCCATGCCTTGGCGGAGTTCCTCTTCCCGCAGAAACAGCGGATTGGAGCTGGGTTTCAGGTCAGACAAGCCTGCCTCCGGATTAAAAATTACGTCAGGGTTATTGACATAGTTTGGTTTCGGATGTTACCCAAGATGCGGGTGTCCGGGAAAGATTCGGTACAGCACAGCCTGCTTTGGCGCAACATTGATAGGATGAGCAGGCTCTTTCACCTGTGCCGGGTTTCGGATAAGGTCCCAGGTCTCATTTGTATGAAAGGTCTTCATCATGTCACTCGTTCCCTTTGATGATCGGGACGGCCTGATCTGGCAGGATGGACAATTGGTTCCCTGGCGGGATGCCAAATGCCATTTGCTCACGCATGGGCTCCATTATGGAAGCTGTGTGTTCGAGGGGGAACGGGTATATGGCGGCAAGGTCTTCAAACTCACCGAACATTCCGAACGGCTGATCAAATCTGCAGAGATTCTGGGCTTTGAGATCCCGTATTCCCTGGCCGAGATCGATGCGGCGACCATGAAAGCGGTTGAGGCCAACAATATCATTGATGGCTATGTGCGCCCTGTGGCGTGGCGAGGCTCTGAAATGATGGGGGTCTCGGCGCAAAAGAACACGATCCATTTGGCGATCGCGGCTTGGCAATGGCCGTCTTATTTCTCGCCGGAAGCCCGTCTGGCCGGGATCCGCTTGATGATGGCCCCATGGCGGCGGCCGGACCCGGCTTGTGCGCCGGTGCATTCCAAGGCGGCAGGTTTGTATATGATCTGCACCCTGTCCAAGCATGCGGCGGAAACCGCCGGATATGATGATGCGCTTATGCTCGATTGGCGTGGCAGAGTTGCGGAAGCCACCGGTGCCAATGTGTTCCTGGTGATCAATGGCGAGATCCACACCCCGATCCCTGACTGTTTCTTGGATGGTATCACCCGCCGGACCGTCATCGAACTGGCCAAAAAGCGCGGCTATAAGGTGATCGAGCGGGTGATCATGCCCGAAGATCTGGGCGATGCCCAAGAGGTGTTCCTGACCGGGACGGCAGCCGAAGTGACCCCAGTGCGTCAGATTGGGGATTATACCTTCACCCCGGCTGAGGTCTGTCGTCTGATGGTCGAAGACTATGATCAACTGGTGGGCCGCACCCATAACAAAGCGGCCTCGGCCTCCGCTTCTGCGGCGGAATAAGGTCCCATAAGGGTGAGCAGTAGGCGGGGTATGATCTTTCCACGGACCAGGGCCAAGGCATGATCAAAGTTGCGGTTCTGGTCACCCTATACCGGGCTGCCGACGCGGGGGGCCATGTCAAGGTATGGGAGCGGTTTGCCCGAGCCGCCGAACCCTATGGGGATCGGGTCGATCTGACGGTTTATTTTATGGGTCCGCGCGAGGAAACCTTTCCCCGCGCGGATCATGTCCGCTTCAGGCATTTGCCGCCCCGCTTCGGCACGGATCGCATTCCCTTTTTGGGTCAGGGCGCAGGCCATACGGATTTGGCATCCCGGCATGACCAGCTGGCCAAAGAACTGGTGGCCTATGACTTGGTTGTCAGCACCGATATTTTTTCTTTTGGTCGCACGGCAGAACGGGTCTGTCAGGAGCATGGCATTCCGCTGATCCATTCCATGCACACCGACGTGGTTTATTTCACCCGGGTCTATTCCGTCGACATTCTCAAAAGCGCATTGGGCCGCCGCTTTGGCACCATGGCAGCGGAAAAATTCGATCTGGGCAACCGCTTTGCCAAAGGCGTGGAAAAGCGTTTGGCGGCCCATTTGCAAATTGCCAATCAGGTGATGGTGTCGCGCTCCGAAGATCAGGACACCGTGCGCAGCATTGTGCCCGATCAGAAAGTCACCGTGCTGCGCCGGGGGGTGGAGCGTGCCTTGTTCACTCCGGACAAGCGGGATCGGGCTGCCTTGCAAGAGCGGTTTGGCATTCCGGAGAACCGTCCCGTGATCTTGTTTGCGGGGCGGGTGGACGCCAGCAAAGGGGCGATGACGGCGGTGCAGGCTGTGCGTCATCTGCTCGACCAAGGCCGCGATGTCCATATGATCCTGGCGGGCAAGGGCGATGATATGGATCTGGCCAAGGACTGTCTTGGCGGGCGTCTGACAGCACCGGGCATGGTGCCGCAGGAGGATTTGGCGGTGCTTTATGCCTCTTCCGATATCTTTGTGTTTCCCAGCGAGTCTGAAACCTTCGGCAATGTGGTCCTGGAAGCGCGCTCCAGCGGTCTTCCTGTTGTCGTCTCCGGCAATCCTGGTGGCTGCAGCCGGTTTGTGGCTCCGGATCGTACCGATGGCATGGTGGTGACGGCCCGCGATCCTCAAGGCTGGGCCCATGCCATCGCAGACCTCTTGGAGATGGATTATCCGGAAATGGGACGATTGGCGCGTAGCCGCTTGGAAGGCGAGCGCTGTGGCTGGCGGGATGTGTTTGACGAGGATCTGTTGACGGTTTGGGAAGCCTGTGTGGCGGATTATCGTCGGGATCCCGTCGGCGGGTCCCACCCTTAGGGACATTTGCTCCGGCAGGTGCTCTGGCGGGTCATGACCATATGTCCCAAATCCCGCTGGGCCTTTTCGGGGCGCCGTCCTTCAATGGCTTCAATGACCATGGTGAGTGCATCCCGGCCCATTTGCGCTCTGGGGGTCCGAACGCTGGTTAATGTGGGATGGGCATTGGCCATGATGTCCAGATCATTAAAGCCACAAATGCCCAGCTGATCGGGAATGATGAGCCCGCGCCGTTGGGCTTCGAACAGGGCGCCCAAGGCCACATCATCATTGTTGCAGAACAGGGCGTCGACATCGCTGCGTCGGGTCAGCAGACCCGCACAGAGTGTGCTGCCGACGGAGGCAGAGGAGGGTTCCGACGTGGTGACAATCAGATCATCGTCGAGCAACCCGGCCGCTTCCATGGCTTGGCGATAGCCTTGCAGACGGCGCATGCTGCGCGGGTCCAAGCGGGCCCCCAAAAATCCGATCTGCCGATAGCCTTGGGCCAACAGATGCTCGACCCCGGCGCGCGCCGCATCCGCATGGGAAAATCCGACCATCATATCCACCGGATCGGTGCCCAATTCCATGATCTGGACAATGGGCACATCAGCCTGTTCCAGCAGGGTCCGGGTCGCCAGGGATTGATCAATGCCTGACAAAATCAGCCCAGCCGGTTTCTGGCTCAGGAAGGTGCGCACCAGGCGCTCTTCCTCCAAAATCTTGTAGCGGGAATTGCCGAGTTGCAGTTGGTAGGGGGTCCCTTCCACCGCTTCAAACATTGCCCGCAGCACTTCGGAAAACACATTATTGGTCAGCGACGGCAGGATCGCGCCAATCACATCGGTGCGTTTGGAGGCCAAGGCCTGGGCCGCCAGATCGGGGACATAGCCCAGCTCCGAGGCCGCTTGCTGCACTTTCTCCCGGGTTGCTTCTGAGACGCGGGACGGGTTGCGCAGGGCGCGGGAGACGGTGATCGCGCTGACCTCGGCATGGGCAGCCACGTCATCCAGGGTGATTTTGGTCCGCGGACGTCTGGGTGTCAGGGAACGATCCATTCCCCATTGAACCGGGAAAGCGCTCGCCTGAAAAGCCCTGAATTGCGTTTGGTCCCGGCCAACGGTCCCTACTCGGCGTGGCGGACCGTTTCTAAGAAGCTGGATACCTGTGTGCGCATGGCTGCAGCCTGACGCCCAAGCTCTTCGGCGGTGCTGAGCAAGTCATCGGCTGTCCGACCGGTTTCCCTGGAATCGGCGTTGACCTCCTCGATCCGCTGGGTGACCTCCTCGGTGCCTTGGGACAGCTCGGTGATGCTTTGGGCGATTTCTTGGGTCGAGCGGTCTTGGGCTTCCACCGATTGGGCAATGCTCTCGGCCGTGCTCTCAATATCACGGATGATGGTTTCCACCCCTTGGATCACCTCGACCGCAGCCGTTGTCGCCTGCTGCATGCTGCCGATCTGGTTGGAAATATCTTCGGTGGCTTTGGAGGTTTGATTGGCGAGGTTCTTAACTTCGCTGGCCACAACGGCAAAGCCTTTGCCCGCTTCCCCAGCCCGGGCAGCCTCGATGGTGGCGTTTAGGGCCAACAGATTGGTCTGGTCGGCAATGTCATTGATCAGCTGGACCACCTCGCCAATGTTCTGGGCCGAGCCATTCAGATTGACGATATCCTCGCTGGCTTTGCTGGTGCGTTGGACCGCTTCCCGAGCGGCTTCCAAGGACTGCAGGGTTTGACTGGTGATGTCACGGATCGAGTCCGAAACCGTCGTTGTGGCTTCCGTTACACTCTTCGCATTGCCATTGGCCGACTGTGCGGTGCTGGCGACGAATTCGGCATTTTGCGAGGCATTGGACGCCGAGCTGGCCACGGTCCGTGCGGCGGTTTGCAGGCCTTCAGCGGAGGTGGTGACGGAATCGACGACGCTGGTCACCGAGGCCTCGAATTGATCGGCCAGGCGGTTCATGTCGCGGTGACGTTCTTCCCGGGCCTTTTCTTCCGTCTCGGCGGCGTCCCGGCGCAAGGCTTCGACCTGCAGGGCGTTGTCTCGGAACACCCGCACTGCACTGCTGATCTTGCCGACCTCATCTTGCTTGCCGGTCTCTTTCACCTCCACATCCAGATCTCCCTCAGCCAGACGAGAGATGCTGATTGTCAGCGGCCCCAAGGGCGCAATGGCACGCATGATCCACAGCACGAAGCCACCGCCCAGCAGCAGGGCGAAACCGGTCAGCAGGATCATCTGCAGTTGGAAGTCGGCGGAAATGCCCCGGGCACTGCGGGTCAGGTTCCCGTTTTGCTCTTCCTGGTAATCAATAAAGGCGTTGATCCGATCCAGCCACTCGACCACTTGCGGTCCGGCTTGGCTCAGCAACAAAGCCCGGGCGTCCTCGGTTTGATTGTCGAGCCGCAGGGCAATGATCTGTTCGAAATTCGGCAGGGTGTCGCGCTCGATCTCTTGGATGGCACCATAAAGCTGGCGCTCCGCAGCGGAGACGCTTTGCGCATCGGAAAATTTGGCGTCCATATTCCGGGCGGCGACCGAATAGTCCTGCTCCAAACGCTCAATCAGCGCCAGAGTGGCGCTCAGCTCCTGGCCATCGGGCAGCAAGATCACATCACGCAGGGCAATGGCCCGGTCATGGACGCTGCCGCGAAAGTTAATGGCGAAACGCTGTTTGACGCTGTTCTCATCATTGATCAGGGTCAGGTCGCGGTCAATTTTCTGGACCTGAAACATGCCAATCCCAGAGAGCAAAATCATCAGCCCAAACAGGATGACCAAACCGATGGTGACCCGGGACTGAATGCTTGAGGCTTTGCTAGACGACATGACCGGCTGCTCCAAAAATACCAATAGCTGAGAAACAGCATTGTAAATGAGGGATTAGCCCAGATCTGTCACTGCACAAAACCGAGAGGTGACCCGGATTATGGGTCTCTCGCGCGTTTGTGATCTCTCCGTGTGGCGTCAAGCAGCGGTTCGCAGCCGCGACTGTGGAGGCGCTATTGCAGCAATTCGGTGAAGGGCATGAAGGGCACCAAGGCACCGGCCTCCAGGGTTTCGACGCCTTCGGTGATTTCCACCAGACCGTCGGCATCGACCATGGAAGAAACCATATGCGAGCCCTGGCCCTCGGCCAGCAGCACCCGCTGTTGACCATCCTCGCCCCTGACCAGCTTGGCGCGGGGGAATTCCCGTCGGGCACCGGATTTGCGGCCATAGGCTTTCAGCAGCGGCACTTGATAGCGTGGCGGGGCCAAACGATCCGCCGCCACCCCAGACAATCGGTGCAGCAGGGCACGGCCAACCATCAAGAAGGTGACAAAGGTTGAGACCGGATTGCCCGGCAGGCCCATAAACGGGATGCCGCGCACAGTGCCAAAGGCCACCGGCTTTCCGGGCTTGATGCGCAAGCGCCAAAAGGACAAGGCACCCAAGGCGGAGACAGCGTCTTTGACATGGTCTTCTTCGCCGACGGAGACCCCGCCGGAGGTGACGATCATATCGGCTTGATCGGCGGCGTCTTCGAGGGCGGCACGGATTTTGGCGGGATCATCGGGCAGATTGCCCAGATCAATGGTGATCGCTTCCAGGACCGCCGCCATGGCAATCAGATTGCGCCGGTTGGCGTTATAGAGGGCTCCCATTGGCAAGGGCTCCCCGGGTTCCACCACCTCATCGCCGGTGGTGAACACCGCGACCCGAGGCCGGCGATAAACCGGCAGATGGGTTTGGCCCACATGGGCGGCCATGGTCAAATGATTGGCCCGCAATCGGGTTCCGGCGGTGAGTACCGTGCTGTCTTTGGCCACATCTTCGCCAATGCGCCGGATATGGTTGCCCAGCTTATGCACCCCGCCAATGGCGACCAACTGGCCGCCATTCAGGCCCTGGCAGTCTTCCTGCATCACCACGGTGTCGGCGCCTTCCGGGATTGGCGCCCCGGTGAAAATCCGTGCGGCCATCATTGGCGGCAAGGGCTTTTCTGCAGCATGGCCAGCCGGTATGCGCAGGCCGACCGGCAGGGTGGTGGTGCGTTCCCCACGCCCGCCATCGGACAGATCGCCCAAGCGGATCGCATAGCCATCCATGGCCGAATTGTCGAAGCCGGGCATATTGATCGGCGAGACAATATCTTCCGCCAAAACCCGGCCTTGGGCTTCGGCCACGGGGATGGTTTCGATCTCCGTGACCGGCAGTGTGACCTTGGCCAAATGGGCCAGAGCCTCTTCGACGCTAAGCAGGCTGTCCCCCAGACCGGTAAAGCAATCGGTGGCTTGGCGGGTCGGGGCCGGAAGATCGGAGAGGGCGGGAATGGACTCTGTCATGGCAGGGAGCTTTGCGCGCTGTTGGTTTTGTCTTCAGATAGCGGCAGATCAGGCTTCATCGCATATGGCGAAGGCCGACCCGCAGGTAATCATAGCCGGTGATCAAGGTCATGATCGCCGCAATCCAGAGCAGGCCTTCGCCAATGGCTTCCACCGGCAAGGGGATCAGGGAGGTGTCCCCAACAATCAGCACCGGCAGGGCGATCAACTGGACCGTGGTTTTCCACTTCGCCAATTTGGTGACGGGCATCCGGACCTGCAATTCGGCCAGATATTCCCGCAGGCCGGAAACCAGAATCTCGCGCATCAAGATGATGCAGGCTGCGGGATAGGACCAGACATCCAGCCGGTCCATGGCAGCGAGCATCAGCAAGACCGCAGCGACCAACAGCTTGTCGGCAATGGGATCGAGGAACCGACCCAGATCGGAGACCGAGCCCATTTTGCGGGCCAACCAGCCATCAAAGAAATCCGTGATCGCCGCGAGGATAAACAGGCCGCAATTGATCCACCGTGCGGTTTCCCCGGGCACATAGAACAAAATCACCATGATCGGGATCACGGCAATCCGGCCGAAGGTAAGGATGTTCGGAAGGGACTTCACGAAGCGTCTACCGATGGAAAAGGATCAGGCGAGAAGCAATTTCGGTTCCGGTGGAACCAGCATTGCGGCGCAGTGTAGGGCGACGCGCCTGAATTGCAAACAGTGCGATGGTTGGAGAGGCCAGCCGTCACAGTATTTTTATATCTGATCTACCACGCCTGCCCTGGCGTAGCTTGGAAGTAGAACAAAATTATCTGGCGGCAAGGAGCGGTGGCATGGGTTGGCGAGATGACAGCGGTCGGAGTGTTTTGCGGCTTGGCGTGATGGTGGCCGTGTGTTGCGCCGCGATCCTAACCACCCTGGGCGGGACTGTCTCTGAAGGGCAGGCCAACGCACTGGATTTGACCCAACCCGGGACCGTTGTGCTGATGCGCCATGCTCTGGCACCGGGCACCGGGGATCCGGACAATTTCCAGATTGGCCAATGCAGCACCCAACGCAACCTCAATGACCGGGGTCGGGCGCAATCCGAAGAGATTGGCGCTGCCCTGCGCGCGGCGGGCCTGTCCGATGTTGCGGTCTATACCAGCCAATGGTGCCGCTGTGAGGAGACTGCCGAGTTGCTCGGCATCGGACCGGTGACCCCGGAACCGGCGCTGAATTCTTTCTTTGGCCGTCCGCATGTCAGGGCAGAAATCTTGGCGGATTTTGAGACCTTTGTTGCCAACCTTCCGGAAGACGGGCCGCCGGTGGTGATGGTCACTCATATGGTCAATATATTCGCCATTGCCGGGCGCAGTGTGGCCTCCGGCGGCATGGTGGTGATGCGTCGGGACGGCGACGGTTTGGCCTTCATTGGTCCCTGGGAGGGGTCTTGACCCAGCCTGTTGTGGCTCCGCCAGACGCTTCAATTCCCATGGAAATGGTCATAGATTTTCTGCGCCAGGGCCGCTGAAATCCCCTCCACAGCCTCCAGGTCTGACAATCCGGCCTGGGACACTGCCTTGGCGGAGCCGAAATGGTGCAGCAGGGCTTTTTTGCGGGCACCGCCAACGCCGGGCACATCATCCAAGGGAGAACCGCTGATGGCCTTGGAGCGCTTTTTGCGGTGGGTGCCAATGGCAAACCGGTGCGCCTCGTCCCGCAGCCGTTGAATGAAATACAGCACCGGGTCATTGGGCGGCAGCGAGAACGGCTCGCCCTCCGGCGGGAAAAACCGTTCCCGACCGGCATTGCGATCCGGTCCCTTGGCGACGCCGAACACCGCCACTTCGTCTTCAATGCCGAGCTCGGCAAACACCTCCATCACCGCGCCGATTTGGCCCTTGCCGCCATCGATCAAAACCAGGTCCGGCCATTGACCCCGGTCGCGGTCCGGGTCTTCCTTCATCGCCCGGGAAAACCGACGGCCCATGACTTCGCGCATCATGCCGTAGTCATCCCCGGGGGACAGGGACTTGTCCTTAATGGTGAAGGTGCGATAGGCCGATTTGCGGAAGCCTTCTAGGCCAGCGACGATCATTGCCCCAACCGCATGAGCCCCGGAAATGTGGCTGTTGTCATAGACCTCAATCCGCTCCGGCGGGGCCTCCAGGCCGAAGACCTTGGCGGTGCCTTCCAGCAAAGTCATTTGCGCACTGCTTTCCGCCATGCGCCGACCCAGGGCCTCCTTGGCATTGCTCAGCGCATGGTCCATCAGCTTGCGCTTCGCCCCGCGCTCGGGCTTGCTCAAGGTGACTTTGCGCTCAGCGCGCAGGGATAGCGCTTCAATCATTAGCTCTTGATGGGGCAAGTCGGCGTTTAGCAGGATTTCCCGGGGTGGCAGGTGGTTGGCATAGAATTGCCCAAGAAAGGCCTCCAGGACCTCCCCATCGGCGGCTTCACCGGAATTGGAGGGGAAATAGGTCCGGGTCCCATTGTTGCGCCCGCCGCGAAAAAAGAACACCTGGACCGCCGCATGGCCCCCGGCGCGGTGCAGGGCCAATACATCGGCTTCCGGCAAGGTGGGCAGATTGATGTCCTGGCGGCTTTGCACATTGGTCAGGGCCATGATCCGGTCGCGCAACAGGGCGGCGCGTTCAAACTCCAGCGCCTCGGCGGCCTCTTCCATCCGCTTGGCGAGATCTTCCTGCATGGCGGTGCTGCGCCCGCTCAGGAACTCCCGGGCCTGTCCGACCAACTCCCCATATTCGGCATCGTCAATGCGATCGACGCAGGGCGCGGAGCAGCGCTTGATTTGGTAAAGCAGGCAGGGGCGGGTGCGCGCGGAAAAGATCGAGTCCGAACAGGTCCGGAGCAAAAAGGCCTTTTGCAGCGCCGTCAGAGTCCTCTTCACCGACAGGGCCGAGGCGAAGGGGCCGAAATATTCCCGGTCTTTGCGCCGTGCCCCGCGGTGTTTCAGGATCCGGGGGAAGGCATGGTCTTTGGTGACTTCAATATAGGGGAAGGATTTGTCATCGCGCAGAAGGATGTTGTAGCGCGGTTTCAGCTTCTTGATCAGGTTGCTTTCCAGCAGCAGGGCTTCCGCCTCGGTATGGGTGGTGACCACCTCCATGGACCGGGTCAGAGACACCATCCGCTGCAGGCGGGGCTGCAGGCGGGGCAGCTGGGCATAGCTGGTGACCCGTTTTTTCAGATTGCGCGCCTTGCCGACATAAAGCGCATCGCCCTTGGCATCGAGCATGCGGTAGACCCCGGGCAGATTTGGCATGGTTGCCAAAGCTTTGCGAACAACCTCAACCCCTTCTTGTGGCGTGACCTGCTCCGTGGGTGGGATATCATCGCTTTTGTTTCGCTTATTGGATGTTTTGTCCGACCTGTCCGAGGGCGCGATTTTGGGTCCGGGGGGACTCGGTGAAGGCGATTTTTCCGGCATATTGGGCAACTGCTAGAGGTTTCCGTGGGTTAACTGTAACGTTTCGTGATCAGGGCTCAACCGCTATCTCAAATAGTCTGTCAAGGGGGATTCCTATCCACCATATCTGTGGAAAACTTTGTGGATGATCCAGGGGGCAAAGGCGCAACCCCATAGAAACGCTGTCGTCACACGGATTGCTGAAAAATTGGGCAAAAAAACAAAATCATTTAGAATCAATGGGATAATTATTACGGCTTTTCGACGGTTCGATGTCAAAATCCATATAAGGCAATAATATGGCCGAAAAATCACCCACGACGCATGTGTGTACAACTTCGTCCGTGTTCTCCGTCAACGCGTAACCGTCCGTTCACGAGCCTGTCAACGGGGCAGAGCGCTATACCGTTCCAGTTCCACACCGACACTTGATACGTCTTCGAAAACATCCAACTTTTCAACCCGCACCCGGGCGGATCGGACGCGCGAATCTTGCAGGCAAATATCCGCGATGCGTTCAGCCATGGTTTCCGCCAGATTGACATGGCCATCTGCAACCACGCCGCGCACGCGAGTGATGATGTCTTCGTAACAAACCACCTCGGTCAACATGTCGCCATGGGGGCCTTGTTCATGAACCCCCAGGTCCAGATTGACGCGGATGCGTTGTTGTTGACCATGTTCATGGGCGTGCACACCAATATCGGCCAGCAACACAAGGTCCCGGACGAAAACATGGCGCATTTTGGTGCCCGCATCGGCAATGCGCAGCGGTTCAATGACCCGCTCGGGGCCCTGGGCAGAGGTGCGGGGATGCTGGGTCAATGGGGCAACTCTTTTCTCTAGAGCATTTTCAGCCGAAGTGGGTCCGGTTCGGCGGTTCGAAAATGCGACAAAACACATAGAGCATTTTCAGCCGAAGTGGGTCCGGTTCGGCGGTTCGAAAATGCGACGAACCAAAAGGTTAGGGCGAATTCCAAGAGTCAATTGTCGCGGAATTCGCTCTAGGTGCGGGCCTCGGACGGCAGAGTGGCCCGGTACGCGAACGGATCTTATGTCTTGGCGGGCCGATTTGGCCGATTGGCGAACCATGGGGCGTTTTGCCAATCAGTGACAGTGGAAGACCCAAGAGCCAACACTTGCCCTGTAATCGCATTGGCTTCAAGCACAAAGCGCAAGGCGTTACAGAGGTCGGCGGCCTCTGCGGCATTCGCGCACCAACCCTGGGCGGAGCTTTCTAAGGTAGATCCCGTACCATTACGGGTGGGTTTGGTATTGGTCCCCGGGATCTTCAGGCCAACAATCCGGCTGTGCGGGGCCAGGGACAAAGCCGCCAAAGGCACAAGGCCTGTGAACAGAGCTTCCATCAGACTGTCGGTGCAGTGATCGGGGCTATGGGCCGGGGCAATTTCGCGCCAGAGCAAGACCAGTGTGGACGGGCGTTCTGGGCTCAGACCCTTTAAGAGGTCCAGCGCCCGCGTCGTACAGGTCCCGATCCATTGGCCCGCCGCCGTCGGATCGATCTGAGCCCAGCGATCCTGCAATGGCGGATCCGGAGCGACCAAAAGGTGGAGCACGACCGGGCCTTGGTCATCTTGGCCGTCCGCAAGAACAAATCCTTCTGATCGCAACAGGTCGGCCAATCCGACGATGCTCTCAGCGGAGTCTGGATTGGCCAGAGACCGCAGCTGGATCAGCGGGCGGCTCAAGAGGCCAGTTCAAGCGGAAACAATGCCGCCGGTCTGATGAACAGTAGGGCAATATAGGCCCCATAGACACCCAGCAGCACCATGCCCTCGCTGCGGCTGATGCGTCTTTCGGTCAGGGCAAAGGGGATCAGCAGCAGCGCCGAGGCCAGCAGCACCCAAACGTCAAACCGCGCCACCGCTTCGGGCACCGGCAAGGGCACGACCAAAGCGGTGGTGCCCATAATGCCAAGCACATTGAAAATGTTGGAGCCGATGACATTGCCCAAGGCCAGATCCGCTTGGCGCTTCAGGGCTGCGGCAATGGAGGCGGCAAGTTCCGGCAAGGAGGTGCCGAAGGCGACCATGGTCAGGCCAATGACTTCTTCGGGGACGCCCCAGATCCGCGCCAAGCCAACCGAGCCGGAGACCAGCAAATTGGCCCCTAGGAACACCCCGATCAGACCTCCGGCGGTCGCGGCCAAAATCATCCAGAGCGGCTTGCCAGCCAACCCCTCCATTTCGGCGACTTCATCAGCAATGGCGCTGTTGCCGGACTTCTTGCCCTGGACATAGGAATTGATCAGGAAGGCCGCCAAAAGGACCAACATGATCGCGCCATGCCAAGCCACCACCTCACCATAGAGTATGAGTGCAACACCAACCAGGGTCGCCCCCAGCATGACCATGCCGTCGCGCAGCACTTTGGAGCGCTCGCAGGCGATGGGGGACAGGATTGAGGCCGCGCCGAGGATCAAGAGAATATTGGCGATGTTGGACCCGACCACATTGCCGATGGCCAAGGCTTCAGACCCGCTTAGGGCTGCGTTCAGGGAGACCACCAATTCCGGCAAAGAGGTGCCGAAGGCGATGACGGTCAGGCCAATGACCAGGGTTGGGACCTGGAGACGCTCGGACAGAGCCACAGCACCCCGGACCATAAAATCGGCCGATAACGGCAGAACCACCAACCCAATTAAAAAATAGACCACATATTCAAAAATCACGAAGCGGTCTCCGAGGTTGAGACGGGAGCAGCCGTCGCCTGTGTTGTTGGGGCACCCTCGCCGGTTTGCGCGGCCATGCTGCCCAAAACCAAGTCACGCAGCGTGACAATGCCGATGACGACACCCTTATCGGTGACAATGCTCCGCGACAGCCCGAAACGGGAAATCAAGCGCATCGCATAGCGGACTTCCATGTCGGCTTCCACATGGAGTAACGGCTTAGACATAATTTCATAGACATTGACCCGGTCGGGATGGCGATCCTTGGCGATCACCTGATCGGCAATGTCAGAGATGACGACCATACCATATTCATCATGTTCGTCGCGGCGATCGATCACCAGGGAACTCACCCGGTTGGACCGCATCAGCGCCACGGCCTCGGTCACAGTGGCCAAGCCGTCAACAATGATGGGCTTGCGGGTCATGACCGCCCGCACCGGCAGAGAGGGGTGCATGGTCATAATTCGTCCTCGATCTCCGTGGAAATGGTCCCGATCTGACTGGTTAGACCGATCGCGTCTTCCACATCCAACATGAAGGCCACCCCACTGCCGGGTTGCTGTTCGAATTGACCCGCCTCGGCGATTTTTTCAAGGATCATGCGGGCCAAATGTTGCTCGACCACCGTTAAAACCAGATCTCGAGCCCCAGAAAGATCGAGTCCCAGGAAGGTTTTGGCTTTTTTCAGGCCCTCGCCCCGGGCGTTGTTCAACACGGTGCAGCCGGTGGCACCGGCCTCGCGGGCCGTTTTGACGATCCCATCGGTTCGGTCATTGGCCACCAAGGCAATGATCATTTTGAACTTCATGGTTCACTCCGCACAGTTGGCTGCGTTGAGGGCGGGTCTGGTTGGCGTCCAGCGCCGAAATTGGGGCCGTCTTCTGGCTCGGGTGCTTCTGCAGGCGCTTCGAAAACCGGGTCGGGCGGGTCAGGTGGGGCGGGCTGTGGAGCCGGGGTGGATGGTTTCCGGCGGGGTGGGGTCTCCTCACGGCGCGATTGGTACCGGGCCATCATCGCGCCCAATTGGGCATACCCCATCACCGTGATCATGGGGAATAAGCTGGCCAAGGCGATCAAACCAAAGCCATCAATCAACGGGCTGCGGCCAGGGATATTGGTGGCCAGCCCCAGCCCCAAGGCGGTAACCAGCGGGACCGTGACGGTGGAAGTTGTCACGCCCCCCGAATCATAAGCAAGAGGTATTATCGTTTTGGGCGCAAAAGCCGTCTGGATAATCACCACAACATATCCAGCGATAATAAACCAGGGCAAAGGCGTTCCGGTGACAATCCGGTAGGTGCCCAGCGAGACGCCAATGGCGACCCCCAGCGCCACAGCCGCCCGCAGCCCCCAGGCTTTGATGGCGCCACCGGAGACCTCTTCGACCTTGATGGCCACGGCAATCAGGGCCGGTTCGGCCACGGTGGTGGAAAACCCGACCATGGCGGCGAAGATATAGACCCAGGCATAGGCGGTCCAATCAATCGAACCGTCGGGTCCAATGGCATCTTCGCCAATGAAGGAGGGGGCGGTGAGCTGGGCGGCCATAGTCTCCCCAAGGGGGAACAGGGCCAGATCCAGCCCGACCAGGAACAGATCCAGACCGATCACCACATAGACAAAGCCCAACACCATCCGCCGCAGGTTGGGGATGCGTTGGCGCAGCACCAGGGTTTGGAACAGCATCAGCACCAACAGGATTGGCGCGACGTCCAGAACCGTGCTCCACAGGGTATCGATGACCGCGATCATCACCTGCATATCTGCCCCATACCCCCCGTTTTATCGGCGCGACGGTTGGTCCGTCGCCGAAACTCAGTAGGTCATGCCGTAGAGCATGACAAAGATCATCGGTGTCAAACTGGCCAGGGCGATCAAGCCGAAGCCATCAATCAAGGGATTGCGCCCGCCAATCGAGGACGCCAAACCCACCCCCAGTGCGGTGACCAAGGGCACCGTGATGGTCGAGGTGGTGACCCCGCCGGAGTCATAGGCCACCCCAACGATTTCTTTGGGCGCGATGGTGGTCAGCGCTACGACGATTACATAGCCGCCAATGATGAAAAACTGCACCGGCCAGCCTTTGAGGATCCGAAACACCCCAAGCAGGATGGCAATGCCTACCGACAGGGCGACGGTGTAGCGCAGCCCCAGCGCATAGGTTTCCTGTTCTTCCGGATCATCGGCGATTAGCCCGGCTTGGGACGCGGCCTCGGCGGCTTCGGCGGCCACTGCGATCAGGGCCGGTTCGGCCACAGTGGTGCCAAAGCCCAGCGCAAAGGCAAACAGGAACAACCAGGATAGCGAGCCTTTGCTGGCAAAGGCTTTGGCCATGGACTCACCCAAAGGGAACAACCCCATTTCCAGGCCTTGGATGAACAGGGCCAGCCCGAGCAGGACCAGAAGCAGGCCAACGGCCACCGAGCCGATATTGGGCAGCGGTTGTTGCAGCACGACGGTTTGGAAAAAGGCGATGACCAGGATGATCGGGGCAAGGTCCCGCAATGCGCCCAGCAGCAATCCAAGAAATGAGCGCAGGAAGACGGGCATCGCGGTCTCGATGGTTATGTCGATGGGAGACCAGCCGGATCGGGTGCAGCCTCTGCGCGCACCATGACGGGCTCATGCCACCAGGTCAAGACCAACCCCGGATTTGCTAAGGTTTTGGATCCTCAGGCTGATTTGCCCCAAAGTCTTTCAATTTTTCCGGCGGTTGCGGGGCGGTTTTGCCCGGTGGGGTCTCCCGGATCAAATAGGGGTCGATGCCGAGCACCCGGTTTCGCGTGTCCGAGATCAGTTCCAGAATCAGACCGAATCCCAACAGGGCCACCGACAGCGAGCCCGCCGTCAGGGAAAGATAAAAGAACGGGCGGCTGGTCAAGGCGGCCTGTTCGCCGCCAATGATCCGCTCCACCCCCAACCAAAACAGGGTCAGCAAGGCAATGCTCATAACGCCCAGACTGATCCGGCCAAACAGATAAATCGGGCGGGCTTTGAACGAGGCCTGGAACCAGAGCATGACGATGTCAAAGAACACATCAATGGTACGGGACAGGCCATATTTGCTGGTCCCGGCAAAACGCATATCAGCTTTGACATCGATTTCCTGGATCGCGCCGCCCATCAGATGCACCAGTGCGGGCAGCAATCGATGTTGCCCGGCGCGCAAATGCAATTGGCGGGCGACGCTGCCACGCAACAGCTTGAAACCGCCCATGTCTTGCGCTGTGCAGCCTGTGGAGCGGCGCAAAAACCAATTGGCGATCTTGCTGGGCAGCAGGCGGATCAGGCCGGATTCCGGACGCTCCGTCCGCCGTCCGGACACCAAGTCCCAATTGCCCGCCCGGGCCTCGGCGACCAGGCGCGGGATATCTTCTGGGCGGTTTTGCAAATCCGCATCCATCACCACCACCCAGGTTCCTCGACAGGCCTGAAAACCCGCCGAGATTCCCGCCCATTGTCCGGTATTGCGGGCCAAATAGAGTGATTTCCAGCGACTGTCCTCGGCAGCAAAGCGGGCCAGCAGGGCATTGCTGCCATCGGTGGACCCATCACTGATGGCGACGATTTCAAAGGGTGTGTTCATGCTCTCCAACGCCGCGATGGTCCGGCGCCGGTATTCTTCCAAACAGTCCTCTTCATTGAAGACCGGGACGACCACGGACACGTCCAGGTCTTCCTCTTGGGAGGGGGCAAGCCGAAGCGGCGCTGAAGAGGGCGGAGTGGTCATGAACGCGTTCGCTTTGCGCTGAGAGCCAAAGTTCAAGGATCGAGTGCAGTTGGCATAGCGTCTCGGGCAGCCCGGGGCAACTGCTGAGGCTTGATTACCGCATTGTCACGGCCAAGCCCGGCTTAGCGGCAGGTGCCCAACCCACCAGGCACCAGCAAAAAGGCCAGCGGGACCGCGTGACTTTCCGGGTGGTCTGACAGCGGCAGCAGGGCGGCTTCGAACCGGGCGCCCGCAGACATGGGATCGGCAATGCTCGCCCCGGAACGCTCCAGGGCTTCGCGCCAAACCCGCCCCAAATCGGGCTGCGCGCCTTCGGCGGCAGCTCTGGCTTCGATACTGGGCAGCAGGATCAGGCAGGCCCGGTCCTGATCCGCAGAGGGCGACAATAAAGCTGGCGGCAAAGGTGGCGTATAATGTCGGAAGGCCGGATCGGTGGAGATCAGGCGGCTGTCGGGGAAGAACCGCAACAAATTGGCTCCCCAATCCAGACTGCCATCCAGAATGGTGCCCGCTTCGAAGCCGGTCTCGCGCACCAGATCGGCGGCGGCAGCGCTGGGCAGCAGGGTCAGGCAGCGCCCACAATCTTGGGGCTCGCGCTGGGTGAGGGTATATCCCGCCGCCAGGGGCAGCAGCGGGGCTAGGATGGCCAGAATGACCAGAGTGATCCGGGAGCGCCGAACCGAAGGCGATTGCGCCCGGGCCCGCAGCAAGGCCCAAAGCGGCAGCAGCACCGAGACGGGGATCAAATAATGATGGCGCAACCGGTCGCCGCCAATGGCCAAGGTCAGGATCAGCGCCAAGGCCGGCATGGCCAGCAAAATGATGCTGAGGAACCGGGCCCAGCCTTCCGCTTTGGCTGCGGGTGTCTCGTCGAGAGGAGCCTTGGCCCATAGGGACCGGGGCAGCATGCCGCGCGGATGCAGGCTGCTGGGATGCAAGGCTAGGATTGGGATCAGGGCGGGCAGGGCGGCAAACACCGGATCGACGAAACTGTCTGAGAGCAATTCGAGGGATCGCAAGGCCAAAGACAGGCTGGCCCCACTATCGGCGATGGCCCGGGCATGATCGGCAACCTCGGCCAGCGCAGCCCCCCGGTTCAAGTAATGGCCTGCCGCGACAGCGCCAGCGACCAGCAGGGTTACCAGGAGTTTTGGGCTGGCCAATCGCCGCCGCACCGGTGCATGAAGCAAACAGGCCAGCAACAGCGCCAAGCCAAACAGAGCAAAGGTGTATTTGGTCAGGGTTCCCAGGCCCAGCGCCAAGCCGACCAAGGTGTAGCGGCCTATGGTCGGGCGGTCAGTAACCCGCACAACGGCGTGCAGGCAAAACGCGATGGTTGCCAGCAGGGCGATGCTGTGGGTGAAGTTAAAAACGCTCTCAAAGCCCAGCGGT
The DNA here is from genome assembly GCA_049604415.1 of Rhodospirillaceae bacterium. Taxonomy (GTDB): domain Bacteria; phylum Pseudomonadota; class Alphaproteobacteria; order Rhodospirillales; family Rhodospirillaceae; genus JBMYTN01. The sequence continues at coordinate 97,690 of JBMYTN010000010.1, forward strand.
GGGATCGCCAGCGCGGCCAAGGGGGCCCCAACCGCCCAGATCATCCGCCCCGGCTGCGGCTTGGCGAGGCGGGCGCCGCGCACATCCCGATCCTCGGTACACATCCGCCGACAGGCCGCCCCAAGAAACGCCAAGGTCAGGCCAATCAAAATCGCTTTGATCGCTGAGGAAAGCCATAAGGGGGGGGCGCTGAGGGCTTGGCCGGGTAAAGCCAAATCGATGAGCGATCCAAATCCCAGCACCAGCCATTCAAACAGCGGCGGCTGTTCGGGGTCATAGGCCCAGGCCCAATGCTGGCTGTGGAAAATCGCTTCCAATTCATCCCGGGGCAGGCCGGTAAACATCATGACCGCGAATAGGATAAAGGCCAAGGCATAGCCGCCACCCAAGACCCATTCCGGATGGCGGCGCCAGAAGGCTGGCGGGGTCGGTTTCTGATCCTGGTCTTGAACGGGCGCAAAAGGCGCTGACGGGGAGGACACGGTCGCTGATCAATCCGTTGCCAAGCCCTGACAAGGTCTTGGACATATTGTTTTTATGGATGTCGAGCCCTTCTACTCCGGCAATGGAGCGCGGTCAATCAGCCCCGCTTGAACAGTTTCAGCAGACCGCCCATGACCCGGGTTTCCAAATCCAGCCGACCGATGCGCCGCAAAAAACGCCGCAGCATTGTCCGGCCCCGGCCAAAGGGGCTTGGCGGGTCTCCTGGCCGCGCGCCAGCAACGCGGACCATGCGCCGATGGCTTTCTTCGGACAGCGGGGCGAAGCGGTCCCACTCCAAGAACGCCTCTTCATAGAGGGTGTTGAACAGCAAGCTGGCCTCGGCCCATTCCGGTCGGCAGGAAACGGGGGTTTCGATCATCGGGTTGGTGTTGATCTCAAAGACCTGTGGGCGGGTTTGTTCTGGATCGTCTTGGGTGAAGGCATAATCGACCCGGCCATAGCTGATCCCGGCGGCCTCAAAAATTGGAGCCAGAAGCGCCGAATGCGGGTTGTTCTTCACAAATTCAAATTCGGCCTTGGCATAGTCGACACTGACAAAGTCCGCCTCGTAGCCCTTATTGACCCAATTGTGGGAGACGTCATAGGTCACCGAAAACAGCCGATCACCTAAGCGGAACACGCTGTATTTTTCGTGATAGCCCGCTGTGTTGCGGACATCGACATATTCGGTCACCGCAATAGCGGATTTTTCCAAGCCCGTGGGCGGGGCGCTTAGGGCCGCGATCTCGGCCATCAAAGCCGATTTGTCGCGCAGCAATCCTCCTCGAGCGCCCTCATGGTCTTCCGCCCCGCGCACAAACATCGGCGGATCAAGCTGGTCTGGCAGATCCTCCGGCAAGGTTTCGGCGGAGAAAATCCGGAAGCTGTTGATCCCCATGCCATGCAATTTGGTCAGCAGGTCAATCCGCCCCAGGCTGGTCAAGGGATCATTGAGCACCCTTAGACCCGGCAGGGCCTTTCGCAATTGCTCGAGCCGGTCATGCAGGGCTTGGCGGGTGTCCGGATCCGCCCGCTCCAAATCCGCCATCACATAATTGCCCACCGGCAGCTCCGGCCAATGCAGAAACTCGTCCTGCGATAACAGGGCGATCTGGCCATTGAGCACCGAGCCCTTGCGCTCGAGCAATTCACGTAGGGTGTATTGATGGTCGGCGGTACAGACGAAAACAATCATCCTTTAAGGCTCCTGGGCGGCAGGACGGGCGCGGAACAAGGCGAGCAAGCTGGTCACCCGGCTGCGGGCGATCAAGGCGGTTAAGCCGAGGAACAGAACCGCGCCGCCCAGCACTTGAAGCATAAGCACCAGGATCCGGGAAAGGGCTGTTTCCGGTGCCAGCACCGAACCGAGCAGCAGAACCAGCGCAGCCATGGCCACCGCGCCGGGCAGCAGGGGGCTAAGGGTTTTGATCAGAGATAGGGGCGAGACTTTGAGGATCCTGCTGAGCGGGTGATGGATATAGAGGGTCTCCATCGCTTCCTGACACAGCTTTGCCACCCCGACCAGCAGGGCTCCCTCGGGCCCAATCAGCAGCAGGGCGAGGACCAAAGCGATCAGCCCAAGGATACTGGAGATCAAGCCGAAGACGGGACGGCCCAAGGCTGTCAGACCGGTGTGGACCATGCCCATGGGCGTGCCCAGCGCGGCGGCCAGCGCCAGGGCCTGAGCGATGGGAATGGCGGGCTCCCAGCCCGGCCCGGCGGCCAAGGGCAGCAGGATCGGCATCACCGCAGCCAAGCCGACAAAGGCGGGCAGGGTCAGGATCGAGGTATCCCGGATGGCTCCGACCACCGCTTGTCCGAGTTTTTCCGCATCGCTTTGCGCCCGGGCGAAGAAGGAGAAGGCAATATTGTGCCCCATAGCACCGACAGCGCCGCGCAGGGGTTCCACCAGCCGCATGGCCATGTTGAGCCAGCCCAAAACAGTCAGGCCAAACAAAGCGTTCACCATGAAATGGAACAGGGCGATGATCAGGTTTTCCACCAGCCGGTCCGCCAGATGCAAACCGGCGAACGCAGCCAGTTCCCGCAGACGCTCCAAGGAAAGCCGCAAGGGCACGGCGCAGCGCATGCCCAGGATCAGGATTAGGCAGAGCACGGTCGGGGCGACCACGCGCAAGGCCACCAGGCTCCACAGCCCGGCTCCCAGCCAAGCCAATCCCAAGGCGCAGGCGACCCCGGCGATATGGCCAAACAGATTGGCCCCTGCGATCAGGGAGAAGGCCTGATAGCGTCGGGCCAGGGCGGTGAACACCGCTTGAGGTCCCATGGGCAGCAGCAAAAGGGCCGCCGCAGGCAACACGCTTTCCAGGGCCGGGGCGTCGGCAAAGCGGGCAATCGGACCGCTCAAGGCCCAGAGCAGGAGGATGGCCAGCACCGCCACCCCCAGGGAGGCGGTCAGAACCGAAGACAGATGGGCGCGGCGCAAGACTTTGCGCTGGGCCAGGGCGTCTTCAAAGGGGATGCCAACAAAGTTTTGCACAATGCCGACGACGGTGAAGGCTAGGGCCACAAGGCCGAAGCTTTCCGGGGCCAGCATGCGGGCCAGCACCAGGGTGGCCAGCAGCTGTAAGCCCAGCCGCCCCGCAGCATCGACGCTGGACGCCCCGACCCAGCGCAGGATTTTGTGCCGAATGGCCGTGCGGGATCCGCTGCTCACCGTGCTGGCGCGTCCGGTCGCTCAGGCAAAGATTTTTCCTGGTCGGTTTCCGGTCGCAAGGCGTGGATTTCAAAATCCGTATCAAAGCCCGGTCCCGCCGGTGCCACCAGTTTTTTACGGGATTTGGTCGTGGGGCCGCTTGGGGCCAAATCGGTCAACTGGCCATAATGGGCTTCCGGGTCCTCGACCGCCTCATGGGGGGCCATTTCCCCGGCCATCAACAGCGGGGCGATGAATTGGTGATGGTCCAATTGGCCGAGCTTCCGTGGTGCCGGGGGCAGGGTGTTGACCTGCATTTTGCCTGCATAGCGGCGCACCCAGGACAACAGCTTTTCCGCTGTCTTTTCCCCAAACAAAATCCGGGTCGCATTGGCCAGGGGCACGCGCAAGGGCTCGCCGCCATCCCAGCCCTGCACCAGGGTGATCAACCCTTTCAGGGGCCGACCGGCCCGGCCCCAACGCAAAGCCTGGTCCCGGCGCAAGAAGCCTTTGCGGGCGGCCTGGCTCCAACTGTCCTTGCGTTGGTCAAACCATGCCAGGGACGCGATGGCCCCCTTGCGGCCTTGGGTGATCCGGGTTTCCCGGGGGCTGGAATCCATAATGACCAGTTGGGCGGCATCGGTCAGCAAGGGGATCCCGGCGGCCTCCAGGCTCATGACAAAGTCCGTATCCTGATGCACCGGCAAATCCTTCTTAAAAGGAAAGCGCCGGGCCAAATCCGTCGGCAGCATCAAGGTGCTGGTCTGGAGCAACCCGCCCCGGACGTAAAGATAGTCTGCGAGCGGTTCTTTGCTCTCGGGCATCGGTTGCTGGAAGCCATAGACCTGACCATCGCGCAAAAAGCACAGCCCGGTGGAGGCCAACCAATCCGGCGATCCTCCGCCCTTTTGATGGGCCTCGGCCAGGGCGATTTGCTTTTCCAGCTTTTCCGGAAGCCAATAGTCATCGGAATCCAAAAAGGCGATCAAGGATCCGCGTGCGGCCATGATGCCCTGATTGCGGCAGCGCGCCGCCCCGATGGGCACGGAATTGCGCAGCATCAGGCCACCATGGGCACTGACCACCGCTTCCAAGGGCGTCACATCTTCGCTGGAGGCGTCATCGATGACGATGACCTCGGTCTGTTTGACGGTTTGGGCATAGACCGAGAGCACCGCGCGCATGGCCAAGACCCGGCGGTTTCGGTTCGGGATGATCACTGTGACCAGCGGTGCATCCTCGGTGGGCATACTGGCGGCATTGTGCCCGCCCATGGGACCCCCTGCGGCGTGTTTTGGCTGTGATTGGCCGGAACAGACCCTTGAATTGATCGATACGGTATCGGATCAATCACGGAGCGTCTATAGCATTTTGGCGGAGCCAAAATGCGGACCAAACGGCAGGCGTTTGCGGAGCAAATGCCGAGAGTATCTTATAGCGTTTTGGCGCAGCCAAAACGCTATAGTCGTTACTGCAGCCTAGGGGGAAAGTTTTTGTGGCGCTTGGTAGGACCGAATTAACGGTTCAAATGGGCGGCGAGGGAGGCCGCCTGAGTGCGGTTCTCGGCCCCCAGTTTTTCGCACAGGACCCGGACATGGGTTTTGACCGTGGCTTCGGAGATCCCCAACATCCGGGCAATGGCTTTGTTCGACCGGCCTTCGGCCAACAAATGCAACACCTCCCTTTGCCGCCGGGGCAGGCGGGTGATGGCACCCTTGGCGCGGTCCTTGGTGCCTTGGTCAAAGCCTGCTGAGTCGGAGCCGCGCCGGGTCGGATCAAAGCCCGGCGGCGCTTCGGGACCGAGCAAGGCCAAGGCGTGGCAGACCCTCTGGCAGAAATCCCCAATCAGCTCTTCGGGGGCAGCCCCCGGTCTCTGGGCGGTGGGCAGCAGGCGAAAGGCTCGCAACGCTGCTGGATCAAAGGTGAGCAACAACCGGCGCATTTCCCCGGTGCCGCCATCGGTGAACCAGGGCCCCAACCACGCCGCACCGGAAATCGGCTCGCGCAACCGGGTGAGCACCTGTAGCGGGGAAAACGGGCTCGGCAGGGCCGATGGATCCGGTGGGCTGCTTGCGCCAAGCCCCAGCGGATCGGGAGGGCCTTCACCCAGAGTTTGGGCTTGGGCCGCAGCGGGGACGGGCTCAGGGGCAGCGCGCTGTTCGGAGAATGGGGCAGAGGCCGGAGCCGACGCAAAGCCGCTTTTGTTGACCAGGGCGTCCATGGTCAGCCGACGCAGTTCCGGTCGGGTGTAGCCGGTGCTTTCCAACAGCCGGGCATTGGCCCAGCGCGGGCAATCCTCCGCATCGATCAGCACTGCCAGGGCCATGGCGTTTTCCACCATAATAAAGAGGTCCGACAAGCCGCCGAGCACTTGGCGGGAAATGTCGCGCACCGTGGCGATGCCTTGGAACCCGGCAAAGGCCCCGGTTTGGCGGTCAAACAGCGGGCGGGCTTCGGCAGAGGCCAATCGATTGCTGCCATCCCGGCGGACCAGGGCACACAGACCATTGGCGAAGGCGGACCGGCCCCGAGGCGCGGCACTGATCGACCAGTCCAGAGGGCGCAAGACGTCTTTCAGCGGGGTGCCGATGATCTCCGCCGGATGACGGCCAAACAGGTCAAAACTGCGGTCCGAGGCTTGGGTGATCATCCCATTGGCATCGGTGGACCAGACCCAGTCGGGCATTAGGGTCATCAGGGTTTCGAACCGATCCCGATAGCCTAAGCCAGTGCGGTTCGGGGCAGCATTGGCGTGTGCCGGAGCCGGAATCGGCGCTTTGGCGTCCGACAGCACAGGGTTCACCCGCTGGTTCATGCGTCAAAGGCCAATTCCAGATCTCGGATCGCGACCTGATAGTCGGTTTCCCGAGTCCAGCGTTGCACCACCTGTCGTGCGGTCACATCGGTGATGTGGTCATAGAGGGTGGACAGGTCCGGGATCAAATCGCCGCCGGGATCGGGGTTTTCACCCCGGGCATGGCGGGACAAACGGAACACGCCAATGAATTGGTCCAGGGACATGCCTAAGGCTTTGCAGGCGATGGCCAAGCCCTCGCCGCCCGGTTCAAACAGCAAGCGCCGGATCAGGATCTTGCGCAAGCCGGTGCCCAGATGGAACAGGGCGACAAACAAATCGATTTCGCCAGCTTGGAGGGCCGAGAGCAGGGTCTGTGGCAGATCTTTTTTCTCATTCATAATCCGGGTGGCCAGATCATCGGCTCCGCTTTGCGCCGCATCGCTCTCAAAGGCGCGGATGCCTTGGTTCAAGGCAGTCTCCAGGCCCTCATCCACCGTCGAGGGGTCCACCTCCCAATTGGTGATGATATATTTGCGCAGGGCAGCAGAGACCCAAGTGAACATGCGCCGCACCAGGGGTTCGTCCAGATCGTCCCGGCGCAAGAGCGGGCGTTGGAACTCATTCACCTCCCGGGAGCGCTCGACCAAATAGGTCATGGTGTCTTCGGAGATCTTGGCCGAGGTGTTGTTGAGCAGCTCGACAATCACATTGGTATGGCCTTGCTCGACAATGGCTTCTGAGACGGTCTCGCCAATACCTTCGCGCATGGCAATGGCCAATTGGTGCTCCCGACCGCGCTGGCGAACCACTTCGATCAGATCATTATCCATCAACACCCGGCTGTGCAGCAGGATCGGATAGGCAATCTCGATATGATCATTGGCCAGAAACCGCACCAGATCCCGCGGAGTGTCGTCATAGTCTGCCAGCACCGAACCCAGCCGCGAGCGCACCGACAGTTCCACCTCGGAAAGCACCTGATGCAGGATGTCGCCCAGCAGGTCCACCTCCCGCTCCGTCAACGTCCCGCGTTGCTCGCCAAAGAGGGCGGTCATCGCCTCAGCCAATTCGGCCCGGGAGTCCGCCGACTTTTGGCGGGCCAAGGCCAGGAGCTGTTCCGCCCCTAGCAAAGCGGCATTTTGATCAGCGGAGGGGGACATGATTGTTGCTTCTTTCAGGGGAGAAACCCGGATGAGGGTCACGGCATAAGGAGTCTATAGTAAGGCGAGAGTCGACAGCCAGAGAACGCCTCACACTGTAATGTGATGGGAGAACCAGTTCCATGAAAACCGAGACGCCTGAGGCAGAGCACGCGTTCGTGCGGATTGGAAAAGGACCCGAATGCCCCATGCCGTTTCCCAGTATTTGACCAACCGACTGGGTGGTCGATTCTCTCTCGGTTTGATTTCTTGGTAAGCGATTCGACCGGTTTTGCGCGCTTTTGAAGTTGCAGGGGGTGCGTTGGCCCTGCACCCCGCTGGCGTCCAGCTCTCCGGCGAAGGGGTCCAATGTCGTGGAGCGGAAGGGGATTTCAGACGGGTCATAGGCCTATGACTTCAGGTCAGGTGTTAAGAAAATACCTGCATTGCCTTTGAGGGCAAATGGGCCGGTATCCTGGGGAACAAGGGCCAAAAACAACGCTTTAACGCCACGCATTGTCCTATGCCTTTTTTCAACTGATAGGCCCTTTGGTGGCCCAGTTCTTAACAGGAACGGGCGTTTTTGCGGCGTTTTTTGGGCGCGGCAGTCCCAACCGCATAGATCATCCCTGTCCATAGTTATAAGGGGTTATTGCAAAGAAATCCACCAAAAGGATGATATTCGAATTGTGAAAACTCCATTACCGCCATTAAAAACTCATTCTTTAGGTGACTGGTGCATATGGGTGAGTGTCCGGTTCGGCTGATCCTGAGAAGGTCTTCTCACAGGAAGGAACACCGCCGTGGCTTTGGCACTGAATTCGGGCCACGGAAATCAACGCAAGGAGCGGGACTGTGGCGACCAACTCTATCTTGGGCACCGAAGGCAACGATCGGATCCGGGGCACCGAAGGTGACGATGTGATCGAAACCTATGGCGGCGATGACAAGGTCAATGGCAAGGGCGGCGATGACCTGATCATCGACACCGGCACCGAAGGTCTGGGCGAAGAGCTGATCGTCAATGGCGACTTTGAAGACCATGGCTCCCTGAACCGGGGCAGCTGGGGCACCTTCGAAGGCGGCGACGGCGTTGCCGGATGGACCACTCCGGACGGTCGCGGCATCGAAATTCAAACCGGCGGCCATGGCTATGTGCCGGGCAACAATGATGGTGACTATGTCGAGCTCGACAGCCACAAGGGCTACGGCGTCACCAACCCGACCGTTGAAATGACCCAAGTGGTCGACACCGGCGACGGCGGCACCTTCCAACTGCAATTCGACTACTCCGCCCGGAAGAACGCTGGCACCAGCGAAATGGAAATCTGGTTCGGCGATCAACTGATCGACCGCATCACCGATGGCGAGGTCGAGTGGACCACCAAGACCTATGAAGTGCACAGCGATGGCGGCGACGTCGCCCTGACCTTCAAGGGCAATGAAGACGGCGATACCCTGGGCGCGCTGCTCGACAACGTGTCCCTGCGTGAGGTCACCTCCTCCGACGATATCCTGCGCGGCAATGGTGGCGATGACACCATTTACGGCGGCGATGGCGACGACAAGCTGATCGGCGATGGCGGCAAGTCCAAGGTCGAGCTGAACCCGGCCGCCCTGCCGCTCTATGACATCACCGGCTCCGACGGCATCAAGATCACCGCCGACGTGCTGGGCGGGATCGCTGGCTGGGACAACTCCTTCGGCTTCTATCTGGCCGATGCCGATGGCAAGCCGATGACCGGCACCATCCTGCAGGACAATGAAAACGACGGTGGCTCCTTCACCATCGACCTGTCCGCTGCCGATCTGGCCGGGGCCACCAAGCTGGGCTTCTTCATCGTTCCCGACGGCGACAACCCCAATGGCGGCGACCTGAGCGACGGCCAAGCCGTGACCTTCTATGAAGATGGCGGCTTGTACAAAATCACCGGTGTCGACACCGGTCTGTTCCCGCCGGTGATCTTCTCCGACGAGACCCTGAACCCGGGCCAGACCGACCTGGAAGTCGACAATAGCAACCCCGGCAACATGAACTTCGAAGACAACTACTTCGGGGATTATGACTTCAACGATGTCAATGTTCAGGTCACCGTCGAAGGCCACAATGACATGGTCTATGACATTGCCGGTCTGGACAATGTCTGCCTGGACATCGAAGTCCTGGGTGGCATCTCCGGTTGGGAAAACTCCTACGGCTACTATCTGGCCGATGCCGACGGCAACCCGATGACCGGCAAAGTGCTGCAGGACAACGAAAACGAAGGCGGCACCTACGAAATCAACCTCAGCTCCGCCGAGCTGGCCGGAGCCTCCAAACTGGGCTTTTTCATCATCCCCGATGGCAACAATGCCTCCGGCGCTGACATCAGCGACGGTCAGGACATCACCTTCGTGGACAATTGGGGCCGCTGGGAGCCGCAGGGCGTGGACAACGGCCTGTACCCGAAAGTGATCTTCTCCGACAGCAATCTGAACCCGGACCGCGAAGCCTGGATGCAGGACACCGCGTTGGAAGGCAATCAGAACTTCGAAGACGATGTGTTCGGCGATTATGACTTCAACGACGTCAATGTTCAGGTCAATGGCTACACCTCTGCCGATGGCAATGACACCCTCTATGGCGAAGCCGGTGATGACCTGCTGAAGGGCAATGGCGGCGATGACTATCTGGATGGGGGCACCGGCCAAGACGTCCTGCGCGGCGGCACCGGCAACGACACCCTGGATGGCGGCGAAGGCGATGACCGGCTGCATGGCGGCATGGGCAACGACATCCTGGAAGGTGGCCTGGGCATCGACTTCCTGCGCGGTGGCAAAGGCGATGACATCCTGTCCGGTGGCGACGGGGCCGACACCCTGCGCGGTGGCAAGGGCGACGACGCCATGGATGGCGGCGACGGTGATGACGACCTGCGCGGCGGCCAAGGCAATGACGAGCTTTATGGCGGTGCCGGGTCCGATCTGCTGAAGGGTGGCCAAGGCAACGACATTCTCGATGGCGGCGCGGGTGCCGACATCCTGAAGGGCGGCAAGGGCGATGACACCCTGATCTGGGACGCCGAAGACTTCGCCGGTGGCCCGTCGGGCAACATCTACCATGGCGGCAAGGGCTTCGACCTGCTCGACGTCTCCGCTGGCGATGGCAGCAGTGACATCGACCTGACCGGCAAGGGCATCAAAGGCATCGAAGCCGTGGTCGGCGATGGCGATGAAAACGTCACCGTCTCCCTGAACGAAATCGGCCGCGAAAGCGATGGCGTCTTTGACGACACCTTCATCGCCGTGGGCATCGACAGCCTGGAGCTGATCGGTGGCTCCTTGAACAAGGCTGGCACCAAGGTTCGCAACAAGTCGGTTTGGGATGAAGGCACCGAAGACAGCGGCGCTTCCATGGACCAGGCCATGATCGACAAGCTGACCGCCGCTGGCATCGATCTGGACAACACCGACCTGAACGCCTTCGTCTTCACCAAGGCCAATGGTCAGGAAGTCACCATCTGGACCGATCTGGACCTGTCCGAGATCTCCGTCCTGAACAGCGTGAGCGAGCTGTCCTAAGGCTAAAAAGACCGTTTAGGGCCCCTAGGGTCCGCAGAAAAACCTCTTTGAAGAACGCCCGGTTGATCACCGGGCGTTCTTTTTTGGCCCAAACCCCTCTATGATCACACTGCCTATTCACTGTTCCACCCTCCAGGCCCGTCCCAACCAACACAACATCACCGACAGGCCGTTCCTTTCAGGGAGACCATCACCATGCCCCGCACCTCCGTGCTGCGTTCCACCGTCGCTGCCTTTGGCCTGTCTCTGTTGGCCTCCCCCTTGGCCGCACCGGCCATGGCCGAAGATCTGGACTTCATGCTGATCAACAGCTCCAGTTCCGACATTGTCGCCTTCTATGTCTCTGAATCCGGCAACAACCAATGGGGCGAAAACCTGATTGCGGGCGGGATCCTGGCCGCAGACTATGAGGTTGGCGTGGTGATCGCCGATGGTCTCGATGTGTGCGCCTATGATTTGCGTGCCGACTTTGCCGATGGCGGCGTCTGGGAAGACTATGACCTCGATTTCTGCGACATGGGCAGCTACACCTTCACCGATTAGGGTCTAGGGGACGCTCCCACCCCGGAGCGTCTTGCCTTTTGGCCGTGAATGTCCTAGTTGATTGGTAGGGTTTAGCCGTTTGCGCGGCTAAACCCTTGCTATTTCTACGGATATCAGGACCGATCAGCGCATCATGGCCGCCACCGCATCAGGGGCCGCGACGGCTGCACCGCAGCCCAGCCACCCGCCCGCCAAAGACATCTTCACCTACCCGACCTATTGGGCGGCCAAATTCGGCCCGGCCCCGATGCTGCCCATGACCCGGGAGGAAATGGATCTGCTCGGCTGGGATCGCTGTGACATCATCCTGGTCACCGGCGATGCCTATGTCGACCATCCCAGCTTCGGTATGGCGGTGATTGGTCGGGTGCTCGAGGCCCAAGGCTTTCGGGTCGGCATTCTCTCGCAACCGGACTGGACCTCGGCGGAGCCCTTCGCCGCCCTCGGTCCCCCGGCTCTGTTCTTCGGCGTCACCGCCGGGAACATGGACAGCATGGTCAACCGCTACACCTCGGACCGCAAGCTGCGCCATGACGACGCCTACACCCCGGATGCGGAAGGCGGACGCCGCCCGGACCGCGCCGTGCTGGTCTATGCCCAGCGCTGCCGGGAAGCCTTCCCCGACGTCCCGATCATGCTGGGTGGCATCGAAGCCTCCCTGCGCCGCATCGCCCATTATGACTACTGGTCTGACAAGGTCCGCCGCTCCGTCCTGTTCGATGCCAAATCAGACATCCTGCTTTATGGCAATGCGGAGCGGGCCGTGGTCGAGATCGCCCACCGCGCCGCCAAAGGCGAGCCCCTGAAAGCCATGACCGGCATTCGCGGCACCGCCCGGATCCTGGATCAGGTGCCCGAGGGCTGGCATGTGGAAGACCGGACCTCCATTGAAGAGGGCACCGCGCACACCCGTCCGCCCCGGGGCACTGAAAAGGTGGTTGTGCGCCTGCCCGACTATGAGGCCGTGCGCGATGACCCGCCGCTCTATTCCCATGCCTCGCGCCAATTGCATCTGGAAAGCAATCCCGGCAACGCCAAAGCCCTGGTCCAGCGCCATGGCGATAAGGAGCTCTGGGTCGAGCCGCCGCCGATCCCCCTGACCACCCCGGAAATGGACGGTGTCTTTGCGCTGCCCTATGCCCGCTCGCCGCATCCCAGCTATGGCGGAGCGCGGATCCCGGCCTGGGAGATGATCCGCTTTTCCGTCAACATCATGCGCGGCTGCTTTGGCGGCTGTTCCTTCTGCTCCATCACCGAGCATGAAGGCCGGATCATCCAGAGCCGCTCCGAAGAGTCGATCCTGCAGGAAATCGAGGCCATCCGCGACAAGACCGAGGGCTTCACCGGCCAGATTTCCGATCTTGGCGGCCCGACAGCCAATATGTACCGCATGGCCTGTAAGGACCCGGCCATCGAGGCCGTCTGCCGCCGCCCCTCCTGCGTCTATCCCGACATTTGCGGCAATCTGAACACCGACCACGCGCCGCTGATCTCGCTTTATCGCAAGGCCCGGGCACTCAAAGGCGTCAAGAAGATCTCCATCGCCTCGGGCCTGCGCTATGACCTTGCGGTCAAATCCCCCGAGTACGTGAAAGAGCTGGTGACCCACCATGTTGGCGGCTATCTGAAGATCGCCCCGGAGCACACCGAAGACGGACCGCTGTCAAAGATGATGAAGCCGGGCATGGGCAGCTATGACCGTTTCAAAGAGATGTTCGACCGCTTCAGCAAGCAGGCGGGCAAGAAGCAATATCTGATCCCCTATTTCATCGCCGCCCATCCGGGCACGACCGACGAAGACATGATGCAGCTGGCCATTTGGCTGAAGAGCAATGGCTTCCGCGCCGACCAGGTCCAGGCCTTCCTGCCTTCGCCCATGGCCCTGGCCACCGCGATGTATCATGGCGGGCGCAACCCGCTGCGCCCGGTCCGTCGCCATGGCGGCGAGATGGTCAGCTCCGCCCGAGGCCTGCGCCAGCGCCGCCTGCACAAGGCGTTCCTGCGCTATCACGATCCGGAAAACTGGCCGCTGCTGCGTGACGCCCTGAAGCGCATGGGCCGCGCCGATCTGATCGGCCCGACCAAGCAGCATCTGATCCCGGCCCACCAACCCCGGGGCACCGGACGCAGCGGTGGCGAAGGCGCCCGCACCGGGCGAAAAAAGGGCACGCAGACCTTCCTGACCCAACAAACCCACGGCCTTCCCCCTAGGCAGGGGAGGCATAATGCCTCCGGCAGGGGGGAGCAGACGGAGAAGTCCGGGAGAGGAAAACGGGCCGCCGCAAAGGGACGGCGGACGCGCTAAGGTCTGTGCCTCGAAACAAGAAAAAGGGCTGCCCGCTTGGAGCAGCCCTTTTCTTTAAGAGTTCGGGCGTATCCGCCCCAACAAACGCTTACGCGTTATTCCATGGATGCTCGAAAAGAATGGCCTAACCAATCAAACCGAGTATTCCGCCCCACGCGGTCATGGTAGAGTGTTACCAATATAGACCCTGGCGTGCACCTTGGCAAGCGCGCAGGGTCGACTGTGGCGCTTGATGGGGTGGGGTGAGGTTGTGCCGGTTTTGGAAATTGCCAGTCGCGGAACCGTTGTCTCGGTGAAAAACCGACTGTTGTCGGTCGGGCAGCGCACCTTCCACAGCGACGATATCGATTTGGTGTTGCTCCAAGTTCCCGCTGTTACGGTGACCGGCGACGCCCTGGCTCTGTTGGCAGACCAAGGCATCCCCGTGGTGATCTGCGATGGGCGGCGTCGACCCTTGGCCGATGTTGTGCCGGTGTGCGGTACCGCCGTTGTTTCGGCGCGGCTGTTGCAGCAACAGGCCGCCATGCAGCCCCGGCGCAAGGCGGCCCTTTGGCGGCAAATTGTGCGAGCCAAAATCCGAGAGCAGGCCGCTGTGCTGTCCGAGGTCGCAGAAGATCCTCGCACCCGGATGCTGCGGATGGTCGAGGAGGTCGAGCCCGGGGATCCGAAAAATCTGGAGGCCCAGGCAGCGCGGATTTACTGGCCCGCTCTGATGGGCAGCGCTTTTCGCCGCCATGGCGGTTCCGGGGCGGACGGATTGTTGGACTTCGGCTATGCGGTGTTGCGGGCCTTGATGGCCCGGGCGCTGCACCGTAGTGGTCTGCATCGCTCGCTGGGAGTGCACCATGACAATGCGGAAAACGATGGCAATTTGGCTGATGACATGATCGAGCCCTTTCGTCCCGCTGTGGATCGCCTTGTTTTGGGTTTGGTGTCGGTGGCCGCCGATGCGGCCCCGGAGGATCCCCAGACCCGCCGCGTGTTATCGGGCGTTGGCGATTGGCCGGTGTTGATGGGCGGCGAGTGGGTGCGGCTCCGTACCGCCTTGGCTCGCGTATAGGTGTCTTTGCGCCGCATTGTCGAGGGCGCGGAAGCCAAGCTGGATTTGCCGGAACGGATCGGGAGTGCTGAGGATGCCCGAAGGATGGCGGCTGATGTGGGTGATGGTGTTTTATGATCTGCCAACCACGAGCCTGGACGACCGCCGGGCTGCCGTGCGGTTCCATAAGTTCTTGCTTGGGGATGGCTTTGAACGGCTGCATTTCTCGGTCTATCACCGGTTCTGCGGCTCCATGGAGCGTGCCGTCACCTATGAGCGCCGCGTTGAAGCCGCCTTGCCGGAGCGGGGCTATGTCTGCCTGCTCAAGCTGACAGATCGCCAGATGGGCGGCATGCGAACATGGATCAAAGGGGGATATCGCAGTGAAACAGATGCAGAGTTCGCTGGCCCAGAGCAGTATTTATTGCTCTAAACGCCGTGAACTTTGCACGGAAAATCGCCGGAAAACCTTGTTGGAACAAGGCCTTCCGGCGTTACCACTCTAGCATGGCCGCGTGGGGCGGGGCCATGGAACAAATACCGCAAGCTCGGCAAATCCACCCGAAACTCTAGCATGGCCGCGTGGGGCGGGGCCATGGAACACATCCGCCAACGCATCGGTTTGATCGTCGACTCTAGCATGGCCGCGTGGGGCGGGGCCATGGAACTCGCCGGTCGGTGCTCCGCCCACCAAGCCCACTCTAGCATGGCC
>JBMYTN010000011.1:0-110013 GCA_049604415.1 Rhodospirillaceae bacterium
ACATTTCCTGCGTTTTCCCTCCTGTTCTTCCAGTGTTTTAACACCTCCCAAAATCGGTTCCGTTTATGAGTTTACGGCCTAACACGCTGCAAAGCACCAATCTTTAGACCAAGAGCACCCCGACCCATGGCCCAGCCTATTTACATCCTCAACGGTCCTAACCTGAACCTGCTCGGCCAACGCGAGCCGGAGATTTATGGCGCGGAAACCCTGGCCGATGTGGAGGCCAGCTGCGCCGCTTTGGCCAAAGAGTTGGGGCTGGAGATCCGCTTCCATCAGTCCAACCATGAGGGCGTGCTGATCGATTTGATCCATCAGGCCCGCTTGGAGGCCGCCGGGATCGTGATCAATCCGGCTGCCTTCACCCATACCTCTGTCGCGATCCTAGATGCTCTGAATGCCTTTGAGGGGCCGGTGCTGGAGGTCCACATTTCCAATGTCCATAAGCGCGAAAGCTTCCGCCATCGCTCCTATGTCTCCTTGCGGGCCGAAGGGGTGATCGCGGGCTGCGGCACCGAAGGCTATTTGCTGGCTCTACGCCGAATCGCGAGCCTTCTCAAGGCCGCCGGTTAGGGGGGCCATCGCGCACGGCGCGGAGCAAGGTGGTGTAAAACGCCACCAGGGCGTCTTCGGCGCCGGTTTGTCCGAGCATATGGCGCACCCCAGGCGATGCATTGACCTCCAAGACCACATAAGGCTGCTCGGCATCGCTGGGGTCTTCGGCAATCAAGTCCACCCCGGCATAGCGCAGATCCATCGCTTCTGCGACCCGGATCGCCAGGGCAGCAAAGCGCGGATCCAACCGGTCCAGGATATCGGTGGCTTCACCGCCCAAGGACAGGTTCGCCACATCCTGCAACACCACGGCACTGTTGGCTGCCAGGATATGGGACTCGGGCAATCCAAGGCGGTCTAGGGCCTCGGCCACCAAAGCCGGGCGCTTGTGGACGGCGAAATGGCTTTCCTGGAATCGGGCCTCCAACAAGGCCCGCAGAGGCCGCTCCCCATCCCCAACCAACCGCAAGGGTGAGCGCAGATAGGCCATCTCCACCCGGCCATCAAGCACCAGGATCCGCACATCCTGTCCTGCACAGGGCCGCTGCAACAAAATCGCCGTGTCCAAGGCCAAAACCGCGCTCACGGCCTCGGCCAGAGCAGACTTATCGGCCACCCGCCGAACGCCAAGACCTTGCTGCAAATGCACCGGTTTGACATAGAGCGGATAACCCAGCTGCGCCGCCCAGCGGGGCGCATCCGCAGCCTCCCGCCCCGTGCGATACGGGGCCGGGGTGTCTGCGGAAAACAGGATCTCCTCCACCGGCACGGGGATGCCGAGGCTGTGGAGATAATTTCGAGTGAAGGCCTTGTCCTTGGCGATCCGGGATTGGGCCGAGCCGTTCAGGCTGGGCATGCCGCCATGGAAAAAGCAGGGTGGACCAACCTCAAAGTCAATGCGACCGGCATAGCCGGAACCATCGAGCCAGGTGATCCGACCGCCGAGCGCCGCCGCTGCCACGCGGTACAGGCTCGGCCAAGGCAAAGGCGCGTTCTCAGGGATCATACTCTCAGTCATCAAGCGAATTCCGCGACAAATTAATCACGGAATTCGCTCTATCCATTTTGCTTGTCGCATTTTCGAACCGCCGAACCGGACCCACTTCGGCTGAAAATGCTCTGGGATTAATTTTGGCCCAGGCGGTACACCGTCATGCCCAAATCGGCCACATCCAGGATCCGGGCGACATAATGGTCGCGCAGCACCAGCGGCTTTTCCCCGGGGCCAATCAGATCCCCCTCCAGGGCGTCGACCAATCGGTTTAAGCGGCGTTGGTGCAAGCCCATGCGCCGCTGCAATGGGTCCGTCGCGATGCCGGAAAACGCGCCAATGATGGCCGCAACGGACAGGACCGCCGCGCCGGAGCTGAGGATCAGGCTGAGCGGCACTTCCACCCCCTTGGAAGCATAAAAAATGCTGCCAAGCTTCGCCCCCATCGGGAAGCTGGAGACGGCGGAGGACTTGGCGATCTCGCCCGCCAGTGCCGTCGAGAGGCTCAGCGCTCCGGGGGTGAACCGTCCGGCGACCAAATTGCCGACACCGACACAGCACACCGACGTGGCAATGTCATTGGCTGCCGCCCGGTTGCCGACATAGACCGAAAGCGCATTGACCAAGCGATCGCGAAATTCCCCATCGCCTTGGCGGGAGGAAACCACCTTGGAGACCTCGTCCATCATCTCTGTGACGCGCGGGTCGCTGAAGACAGCCTCAGACAAGGCATCCTTTTCTGAAATCCGGTCCTGGCCATCGGAAATCGGCAATTCCAGGAAGTCCCGGTAAAGCCGGAAGGTTAGCTCCCGCCCGACATCCGTGGTCAGCATCAAATTGACCCGGCTCAAGCGATTGGCCCGATCCAGCAAGTCCGGTTTGTAGCGCCCAACTTGCTTCATACCCGCCGCCGCCGCCATCACCCCGACCTGGGGCACCGCCAGGGCCAGATTGATTGGCGAGCGAACCACGTCCCAGCCCAGGGCCTCGCTATGGATGCGCAAGGACTCGTCGAAGGAATAGCAGCTGTCGACAAAGGGCTCGATCCGCTCCCGCCGGTCATTCAGCCAGCGCCGGACCCCGTCATCGACAATCTGTTCCGCTTCGGATTGAGACAGGCCAAAGCCCGCCGGTCCTGAGCCGCTGCCAGCCTCCGAGGGAACCCGTGCAGCAGTTTCCGGCGGCGCCTGCCGAGCGGGCCGCTCTTCGGGAAGGTCCCCTTCCACCTCGTCTAAGCGGAAGGGGGTCTTCAAAAAGCGGAAGCGCTTTAGCGCTGCGGCTGCGGGGCTCATGCGGCGTCCGCCATCAGGCTTTCTCCATTCACGGCCAGACGGCCCTCCTGAACCGTAACGGCGACCTCGTCACCATCACCAATCCGGCCTTCCAGCAAGCGCTCGGCCAAGGGGTTTTCCAACATGCGTTGGATCACCCGCTTCAGCGGTCGGGCTCCATAAACCGGATCATAGCCTTTTTCCGCCAGCCATTCACGTGCGTCTGGGTTGAGCGCCAAGGTTATTTTGCGCTCCTCCAGCCGCTGGGCCAGACGTCCAACCTGGATATCGACAATCCCGGACATGTTTTCCCGGAATAGCCGGTGGAACAGCAGGATCTCGTCCAGCCGATTGAGGAATTCTGGACGGAAGGCCGCCCGGACCATTTCCATCACCGGACCGCGCACGGCAGCGCTGTCCTCGCCCTCTTCCTGGGCCGCCAACAGCTCCGCCCCCAGATTGGAGGTCAAGACAATCAGGCTGTTGCGGAAATCCACCGTCCGCCCCTGACCGTCGGTCAATCGCCCGTCATCGAGCACCTGGAGCAAAATGTTGAACACATCCGGATGAGCCTTTTCGACCTCATCGAACAAAATGACCTGATAGGGTCGACGGCGCACCGCCTCGGTCAGCGCGCCGCCCTCGTCATAACCCACATAGCCCGGCGGAGCCCCGATCAGCCGCGCCACCGCATGACGTTCCATATATTCCGACATGTCGACCCGGAGCAGGGCGCTTTCATCATTGAACAAGAAAGCCGCCAAAGCCTTGGTCAGCTCCGTCTTGCCCACACCTGTGGGACCGAGGAACAGGAAGGAGCCCACCGGGCGGTGGGGATCACCCAGCCCAGCCCGCGCCCGGCGCACCGCATGGGACACCGCCGTGATCGCTTCGTCCTGGCCGACCACCCTGGCGCTGAGGGCCGCTTCCATGGCCAGCAGCTTTTCCCGCTCGCCAGCCAGCATCCGCTCAACCGGGATCCCGGTCCAGCGCGACACCACCGAGGCGATGGTCTCATCGGTCACCACCTCATTGACCAGTTTGGCGCTTTCGCTGCTTTCAGCCTCGCTTAAGGCCCGCTCCAGCTCCGGAATGCGGCCATATTCCAGCTCGCCCGCCTTGGCCCAGTCGGAATCCCGCTTTGCCGCATCCAGGGCGGCCCGGGCCTGTTCCAGCTCTTCCTTGATCCGGGTCGCCCCGGCCAGGCCTTCCTTGTCCTGCCGCCAGCGTGCGGTCATTTCCGCACTGTCGATCTCCAGAGCCTCCAACTCACCTTCCAGGCTGCGCAGACGATCTTGGGAGCCCGCATCGGTTTCCCGCTTTAAGGCTTCGCGCTCGATTTTCAGCTGCATGATCCGACGGTCGAGCTCGTCCAAGGCTTCGGGCTTGCTGTCGACCTCCATCCGCAGACGACTGGCCGCCTCGTCCATCAGGTCGATGGCCTTGTCGGGCAGAAAGCGGTCAGAGATATAGCGGTCCGACAGGGTCGCTGCGGCAACCAGGGCGGCATCGGCGATCCGCACCCCATGGTGCAGTTCATATTTTTCCTTAATGCCGCGCAGGATCGAGATGCTGTCGGCCACATTGGGCTCGCCGACCAGCAGGGTCTGGAACCGCCGCGCCAGGGCGGCGTCCTTTTCAATATGCTTGCGATATTCATCCAAGGTGGTGGCACCGACGCAATGCAGCTCGCCCCGGGCCAAAGCCGGTTTGAGCAGATTGGAGGCATCCATCGCGCCCTCGGCCTTGCCAGCCCCCACCAGGGTGTGCAGTTCGTCAATGAACAGCACAATGCCGCCAGCGGCATCGGTGATTTCGGCCAGCACGGCTTTCAGCCGTTCCTCAAATTCGCCACGAAACTTCGCCCCGGCCACCATGGCCCCAAGGTCCAGGGACAGCAGGGTCTTGTCCATCAGGCTTTCCGGCACATCGCCATTGACGATGCGCTGGGCCAAGCCTTCGACCACGGCGGTTTTGCCAACCCCGGGTTCCCCGATCAGCACCGGATTGTTTTTGGTCCGCCGGGACAGAACCTGGATGGTGCGCCGGATTTCCTCATCCCGGCCAATGACCGGGTCGAGTTTTCCCTCCCGGGCTTCTTCGGTCAAATCTCGGGCATATTTTTTCAGGGCATCATATTGCCCTTCCGCCCCGGCGCTGTCCGCTTTGCGGCCCTTGCGCAAATCACGCACGGCGGCTTCCAAGCCTTGCGGGGTCAGGCCGCCATCCTTGAGCAGGCGGGCGGTTTTGCCGTCCTCGGCCAGGGCCAACGCCATCAGCAGCCGTTCCACGGTGACAAAACTGTCCCCGGCCTTGTCTGCCAATTGCACCGCATTGTCGAGCAACCGCCCGAGGCCCGGCGCCCAATAAAGCTGTTGCGCCCCTTTGACCTGGGGCAGGCGGGCCAATTCCGCATCCACGGCGGTTTTGATCGCCTGGTCGCGGCCGCCCGCAGCCCGGATCAGCCCGGCACACAGGCCTTCCGGATCATCCAGCAGCGCTTTGAGCACATGTTCGGGGGTGACTTGTTGATGATGGTCCCGCAGGGCAATGGTTTGGGCTGCCTGCAGAAAGCCCTTGGAGCGATCCGACAGTCGTTCGAGATCCATAGTGACACCTTTTTAGCGACGGAGCATGTGATCGTCCCGCTCGGCAGCAACGATCCGGCCCCTCATGGTTCGGGATGGTCCATCCCTCAGACTCAGTATGAGCCACGGTCCAATCCTGCCAGATAACTGGGGCAGGATTAGGACAGTCAATTTCTTGATATTGGGGGAGAGGAGAGGTTGGCGCAACAATCGGACCAATGCCGTGGCACTTTCTTCGCACCATTGACGAAAACGAAAAACCCGCAAAACGAAAAGCCCAGCTCCTTGCCAGGAACCGGGCTTTTCTAACTTGGTCCGTGATCTCCGACGGATCAGGCCGGAATGCGCTCGTCTTCTTCCACCGGCGGCGGATGATTGACTTGGATCCGTTCGACCTGGGCTTCTTCCTCGGGCGCGTCATCTTCATTGGCGCTGTCACGGGGTTCCGGGGTCGGCGCCGGAGTCTGCGGCTGGCTGTTTTCTTCAACCCGGTTATAGCGCCCGGTCAGAGCGTTCAGAATGCGCTGATAGTGAT
Source organism: Rhodospirillaceae bacterium (assembly GCA_049604415.1). GTDB lineage: Bacteria > Pseudomonadota > Alphaproteobacteria > Rhodospirillales > Rhodospirillaceae > JBMYTN01. The sequence continues at coordinate 5,941 of JBMYTN010000011.1, forward strand.
CGGCATGCTGGAAATAATTTTCCGCCAGAACCCGATCCCCTTGGGACACACTGTCCCGCGCCAGGGAGAGATATTTTTCAACAATCTGCTGCGCATTGCCGCGCACCCGGACGCCGGGGCCATTGCTGTCAAAGGTCTGGTTCCGATTCGGAGGCCGCTTTCCGCCTACATTGCGACCGCGGGGGCGGCCTCTGGTATTCGCATTCTTCATGAGTCATCAATGCTCTAAGCTGGGTTGCCAATCATGCCAAAGCCCTTACGGGCCGCAGGCGCTCCCTTTGGATCACAGCAGAGGCCGAAATTCGGCCCATTCCCGACCCCACCACAACCGTGGTGGAACGGACCTGCCCACAAAGATCCTCGTTCCGAGTCCCGCCGGTTCCTGTATCGGAGCCGCCTTAAGGGTCGGATCAATCCGAACACATTCGCGAAAATGGCCCGGTGTCTCGATTATTCTTTGGGTCTGTATCTCCAGACCCGCTTAGACGCCATTCTAACCATCGCGCCCTGTGAAGGGCCGCTGCGTCTCGGCTTATCCAAGACGTGGTGCATTTGACGTCGTCGTCATCCCTCCAAACCTGTCCTCGCGGATCGGCCTAACGCCTCGGGGGTGCACGCTTTTTTGCGTGATGACGTTTCAACGCTTCACGCGTTGCGAGTTAAACCCTAGACGAAGGCTAAGATCCTGACCAGCGTTTTTTTATGTCGCTTTTGTTCCCAGCCCTGCATCCGCAGCACCAGCAGGATCAATCTTTACGAGAAAGAATGCAACGCTCTTTTCCCGAAAAGTCCTCAACTTCTCCATATGGTCCCAATCCTACGGCTGTGAAGAGGTTTCGAACCGCTTTTCCTTGGTTTTCCCCGATCTCCACCAGCAAAAACCCACCCGATGCCAACAGAGCGGGCACTTGCTCTGCCAGGAGTCGGTAGGCGGCCAAACCGTCGTCTCCGCCATCCAAGGCCAAACGGGGATCATGATCCCGGACCTCCGGTTCCAGCGCGGCAATGTCTGCGCTTGGAATATAGGGCGGGTTGGACAGCACCAAATCAAACGGCCCGTCCAAACCTGACGCCCAATCGCCCAGTTGAAAGCTGGCCCGATCCGCCACCCCCCAGCGCTGCGCATTGTCCTGGGCCACGGCGACAGCCCCGGGGGCGATATCAATCCCGATGCCGTGATCTCCCGGCCTGGCCCGCAAAACACCGATCAGGATGCACCCGGTTCCGGTGCCCAGATCCAGGATCCGCAGCGGCCGGTCGCCCCATGCCTGCTCCGCGAGCCGACAGGCTGCGTCCACCAACAGCTCTGTCTCGGGCCTTGGATCCAGGGTGTCCGGCCCCAACGCCAGCTCCATGTCCAAAAAGCCCCGTTGCCCCAGCAAGCGGGAGAGCGGCTCCCGCGCAGCCCGTCGCATCGCCAAAGCCAATACATGCCCGGCCTGGTCCGCAGCAACGGGCCGCTCCGGATGCACCGAAAGCTGACCGGGCGCAATCTCCAGGGCACCGGAGACCAAGAAGCGGGCTTCCTGACGGGCGTCTGGCAAGCCCGCGCTCCGCAAGCGCTCCGCAACGGCCCCAACCAGCGCCCCATAGCTGTTGGGCGGGGTTTCGCTCACCCCAGCTCCCCAAGTCGGGCCGCGCGATCCTCTTCCAGCAACGGCTCGATGACCTCATCCAACGCCTCCCCGGCGACCACTTGGTCCAGCCGATACAGGGTCAAATTGATCCGATGGTCGGAAACCCGGCTTTGCGGATAGTTATAGGTCCGGATTCGCTCTGAGCGATCACCGCTGCCGACCTGGCTTTTGCGGTCGGCGGCCCGGGCGTCATCGGCCTCCTGACGCTTTTGGTCATAGAGCTTGGCCCGCAACATCCGCATCGCCTTGGCCTTGTTCTTATGTTGGGATTTTTCATCCTGGCATTGGGCCACAACGCCGCTCGGAATATGGGTGATCCGAACCGCCGAATCGGTGGTGTTCACATGCTGACCACCTGCCCCCTGGGAGCGATAAGTGTCGATCCGCAGATCCTTTTCATCAACTTGGATATCGACATCCTCGGCCTCGGGCAGCACCGCCACCGTGGCCGCCGAGGTGTGGATCCGCCCGCCGGCCTCGGTGGCTGGAACCCGCTGCACCCGATGCACGCCGCTTTCGAATTTCAGCCGCCCAAACACCCCGGCTCCGGAAATGGACACCGAGACATCCTTCATGCCGCCAATATCGGTCTCGGCAGCCTCCATGACCTCAAAGCGCCAGCCCTTCAGGCCCGCATAGCGCTCATACATCCGCAGCAGATCACCGGCGAACAGCGCGGCTTCCTCGCCACCGGTCCCGGCACGGATTTCCAAGATCACCCCTTTTGCATCGGCTTCGTCTTTTGGGATCAGCAGCAACTTCACTGCCCGCTCCAACTCCGGCACCTGCTCGCTTAAAACCGCGATTTCCTCCTTGGCCAGCTCGGCCATATCCGGATCGCTGGCCATCTCTTGGGCCTCGGCCAATTGCTGCTCGGCCTCTTCCAAGGCCGTGATCGCCTCCACCACCGGATCCAGCTCCGACAGCTCCCGCGAATAGCGCACAATGGCGTCGCCATCCGGGTTTTCCGCCAACAGGGCGTTCAACTCTTCATGACGGGCCCGCACCCCGGCCAATTTTTCCCGCAACCCCATAACAACTCTCATTTCACTCTGGTGGATCAACCCCGGTGATCGGGACCATCCTTGATGTCAAACAGATCGCGCAACAGCCTCTCGGCCTCGCGCGCCCGCTGCGGATCCTCCGCCGCCAGCCGTCGCAGGGCCTCCAATGGCGCATGCAACAAGCGACCGGCCAGCAGCCGGGCCGCCTTTTCCGCATCGCCGCCAGCCTCGGCGACCGCCTGATCGCGAATCGCCTCCACATGGCCGACCAGGGCCGAGATCCCCGGCACCGCAGTGCGCTCAGCCTGGTCAGAGACATAGGCCGCTACGCCGCCTTGCACCAGATCCCAGGCCGCCTGGGCCGCCGCTGAGCGGTGGGCGAGATTGCGCTCGGCCACGCCTTCCAGATCCGCCAGATCATACAGGAAGGCACTGTCGAGCCGATGCACTGAGCCTTCCACATCGGCGGGCACCGCCAAGTCCAGGATCAGCATCGGTCGGTTGCGTCGCCGCTTTAGCGCCGCCCGAATGGTTTCTTCCCCCAGCACCGGGCCGAGGCCCCCTTCAGCGGCAATGACAATATCCGCCTCGGTCAGCAGATCGGGCAAGCGATCCACCGGGGCCATGCCCGCCCCCAACCGCGCAGCCATGGCTTCGGCCCGCAGCCGACGGCGTCCGGTGGTCACCGCCCGCCCGAGACCGGAGGCCAAAAACTGCTCAGCAAACAATTCGCCCGGATCCGCCGTGCCAATCAACAACAGCGAGGCTTGGTCCAAGGCACCATGCACATCCCGCGCGGTTTGCACCGCCGCTGCAGCCACCGAGACCGGCCCTTCCGCCACCGAGGTTTCAGAGCGCACCCGCTTGGCACAGCCATAGGCCGCTTGCAACACGCCTTCCAGCTCCGAGCCGGTCATCCGTTGCGAGCGCGCCATGCGGTGGCTGGCTTTGACCTGCCCGAGCACATGGGGCTCGCCAACAATCCGGCTTTCCAGACTGGCGGCGACGGCAAAAATATGCTCGACCGCCGCTGTGCCCCGGGCCTCGAACCATTGTTCGCCCAAACTGTCCCCGTCCGCCCCGGCCCGTTCCCGGTAGCGTGCTGCCAACACCGCCGCAACGCTGTCCGGGTCCGCACAATGGGTCCAAACCTCGACCCGATCACAGGTGGACAGCACCATGGCCTGGGACAGGCCATCCTCGGCCCGCAAAATATCCAGCAAGGCCGCCTGGCCGGGATCATCAATGGTCAGGCGTTCCCGCAGCCCGGCCCCGGCGGTCCGGTGATTGAGGCCAACCACCAGCAGACCTTCCGCCGCCTGTCGATGTCCTTCTCTGTTTCCGGGGCTGTTTCCGGGGCTGTTTCCGGATCCGTCGGTTTTGGCCGAGGTCGGGCGATCTATCCCCTGGTCTGAAACGCGCTCCTCGCCCTCGGCCATGGCCTTGGCGGTCTCACCGACCCCGATAGGCGGAGAGAGCATCCTCCAACCCATCCAGGGCGACGGCGGATTGGTCGCCGCTGTCCAGATCGCGCAGGGTGATCTGGCCCGCAGCCAGCTCATCGGAGCCCAAAATCAGGGCGGCCCGAGCTTTGATCTTATCCGCCCGCTTCAGGCGTTTACCCATATTGCCGCCATAGCCCAAATCGACCGCATAGCCCGCCCGACGCAGGCGGTCAGCGATCCGGTCTGCCTCGGCTTCGGCCTCAGCCCCCAGCGGCACCAAAGCCAAAACCCGGGGGGCCGGGGCAAACTCTTCCGCCACCAGCATGGACAACCGTTCCACACCTGCAGCCCAGCCAATACCCGGTGTCGGCGGCCCGCCCATCTGCTTGACCAAACCGTCATACCGCCCGCCCGCAAGCACGGTGCCCTGCGCCCCCAAAGCATCGGTGACGAATTCAAAAGCGGTGTGGCAGTAATAATCCAGACCCCGCACCAGCAGCGGGTCCAGCTTGAACGGGATCCCTAAGCGATCCAACCCCTCGGTCAAACGGTCGATAAAGGTCCGACTGGCCTCGTTCAGATGGTCCGATAGACGGGGCGCATTGGCCACCACCGCCCGGTCGCCCTTGTCCTTGGAATCCAAGATCCGCAGAGGATTGCGCTCTAGTCGGCCCAGGCTGTCTTCGGACAAATCGCCCTTATGGCCCTCCAAATAGGACACCAAGGCCTGCCGATGGGCTTCCCGGCTGTCCGCATCGCCCAAGCTGTTGAGATTCAAGGTGGAGTGCGCACCGATGCCCAGCGCGTCGAGCAACTGGGCCGCCATGGCGATGACTTCGAGATCCGCCTTCGGATCGGCCACCCCCAGCAACTCAACACCGACTTGGTGGAACTGGCGCTGGCGGCCCTTTTGCGGCCGCTCATGGCGGAACATCGGCCCGCGATAAAACAGCTTCAGCGGCAGGTTTTGCGCCAGACCGCCGGAGATCAGCGCCCGGGCCACCCCCGCTGTGCCTTCGGGCCGCAGGGTCAGACTGTCCCCGGACCGGTCGGCAAAGGTGTACATTTCCTTGGTGACGATATCGGAAGTATCGCCCAGTGTCCGGGCAAAGACTTGGGTGAACTCAAAAATCGGCGTGGCGATTTCACCAAAACCGAACCGGGCCGCGACCGCCCGGGCGGTTTCCTCGACGGCGCGATGCACCCGCGCTTGATCCGGCAACAGGTCATGAGTCCCACGAACAGGCTGCAGGGCCGCCACAGCACTTCCCCCCAATACAAAACCTCAATCACCCCGACCCGGCTCTGCTGAGCACGGGGCCGGAGGAGGCACCGCCACGCGGCACCTCACCCTCTTTTAGACATTCCAAACGGTGCCGGATTTACTCGGCTGCGTTGGAGCTGGCTGCTTCCGCCGCTGCGGCCTCGGCCTTGGCGGCCGCTTCTGCCGCTTCAATGGCCGCTGCCTTTTCCTCCACCAACGACACCAGATGGTCGATCATATCCGGATTGTTGATATTGTGGTCGGGCACACCGGCGACATAGACCTTATTGGCGGCCCCGGCATTGACCAGATTGCCGCCGCCAGTCAGACCGATATCGGTTTCCCGAGCCTCGCCGGGGCCATTGACCACACAGCCAATGATCGACAGGCTGATCGGCACCCGGATATGGGACAAACGGTCCTCCAGGATCTCGACAGTCTTGATCACATCAAAGCCCTGGCGGGCACAGGACGGGCAGGACACGATCCGCACCCCACGGTGGCGCAGATCCAAGGATTTCAACAGTTCAAACCCGACTTTGACCTCTTCCACCGGGTCAGCGGACAGGGACACCCGCAAGGTATCACCAATCCCGGCCCAGAGCAGATTGCCAATGCCGATGGCGGACTTCACGGTGCCACCCCGGACGCCACCGGCCTCGGTGATGCCCAAATGCAGCGGATAGTCGCAGGCTTCGGCGAGGCCGTGATAGGCGGCCACGGCCAGGAACAGGTCCGAGGCCTTCACGCTGATCTTAAATTCGGTGAAGTCCTGATCTTCTAAGATCTTGGCATGGTTCAGCGCGCTTTCGACCATGGCTTCCGGGGTCGGCTCGCCATAGCGCTCCAGCAATTCGCGCTCCAGGCTGCCCGCATTGACGCCGATGCGCATGGAACAGCCATGGTCCTTGGCGGCTTTGACCACCTCTTTGACCCGGTCTTCGCTGCCGATATTGCCCGGATTGATCCGCAAGCAGGCGGCACCGGCCTCAGCGGCTTCGATGGCGCGCTTATAATGGAAGTGGATGTCCGCGACGATGGGCACCGGCACCGCTTTGACAATCTGCTTCAGCGCCGCCGTGCTCTCTTCATCGGGGCAGGAGACCCGAACAATGTCGGCCCCGGCTTCAACCGCCCGCATCACCTGGGCGATGGTCGCTTCCGCATCCGAGGTGATGGTGTTGGTCATGGTCTGCACGGAGATGGGTGCATCGCCGCCGACAAAGACGGACCCGACCCGGATCTGCTTGGAGACGCGGCGGTCAATGTCGCGATAAGGGCGAAGGGACATGGAATTCTCCGATTGTCAAAGCTGGGGTCCCAATAAGGGCACGGGCTCTAAACGGGCGGCGCAAACGCGCACAGCCACCCCCTTTTCGGGAGCCCCCTAAATCTCAGGCCCTTAGATACAGCCGGACGCCCCCTTATTTCAAGCGTGCCGGGTCCATCGAGATGCCGTTTCGCACCGCCCCCACCGGTCCAAGGGATCGCCCGCGCCGGTTATCGACATAGACCTCTAAGGCCCCGGCATTGGTGGTGTTCAGGGTCATGCCCGATCCCGCAGGCACGGCGAGCACATCGCCGCGCTTCAGCAAGCGGCGCACGACAAGGCTGCCATTCTGGCGCAGCTGGACCCAGCTGTCGGCCTGGGCGCGCAACACCACCCGGGATCCACCGGAGCGCCGGGCCACATCGGAGGGCGCTGCCGCCCCGACAAAAGCCTCCTGGCGCTGCGGAGCCTGGGCTTGGGTTTGGCTGGCAGGCGGGGCCGGGGGTGGAGCGGCGGCTGCCCCCACGGCTTGACCACCGCTGCGGAACACGCCGGTGCGCAAGGGCGGATCGGCTTCCGGTTCTTCAGCGACCTCCGGCTCCTCAGGGGCCGCAACGACTGGCGGCTCTGGAGCCGCTTCTGCTGGCGGTGCTTCCGCCGCTGGGGCTTCTGCTGCATCGGCCACTGGCTCCGGGATGGTCTCCGCAGCAGACGCAGTCTCAGTAGGGGTAGGTTCGGCTTGGGCCGGTTCGACCGCTGCCACCTCTTGGGCTTCCGGGGTCGGGGCCGGTTCCGCCACTGCCGGTTCGGGCGCGGCTTCGACGACTTGCGGCGCGTCAACCGGTTCGCTGGGCGCAGGGACGGGCGTTTCCGTCGCCGCAGCATCCGTCTCAGCCGGGGTTTCTGGCCCTGCTACAGCGTCCGCAGTCGGCTCTTCGACCGGAGTGCCGCCATCAGAGGTGGCTAAATCAGGTTCCCCTGCAGGTTCTGCTACACCGGATCCCACTGTCGGCTCAGAAGGGGTCGGCGGTGCCTCGGCAGTGTCCACCCCATCGGTACCGGGGGCCACTCCGGCCAGTTGGTCGCTCTGGCCCCCAGGTGAACCGCTGACCTCTTCTGGGGCCGCACTCTGCGATGTCTCGCTCGAGGCTGCCACCTCCGGCGCTGACCCATTGGCTGCCGTCGCGGTTTCTCCGGCGGCATCGACGTCCGGATCTGCAGCGGTTTCGGAAGGCACCGGAGCCGGATCGGTCGCGGCCTCGTCGACCGGGTTGACCACCGGGGTGCCGTCCTCGGGCGAGCTGGTCAACAAGCTGGCCAAGCGGTCCGGAATATCCGGGATCAATTCGGCAACGGACTGCTCGTCTTTGTAGAGGTAATGCCACGCGCCATAGGACGCGGCCCCCAAAATCAGAGCGACCAGAACCAGGGTAAAGGCGGGCAACCCGCCTTCGGAGGTCGGGACCGGGAAATCCAGATCCACATCCCGGCGCGGGCTGCGGCTTTCTTCCTTAAAGCGGCGCACCACCTCATCGGAATGCAGACCGAGATGATCGGCATAAGCCCGGACAAATCCGACCGCATAGGCATGGCCGGGCAAGCGATCAAAATCGCCGCCCTCAATGGCCTCCAGATAGGCGAGCCGGATCCGCAAGGTCTCTGCGACCTGCTCCAAATCCTCGCCCACTTCCCGGCGGGCTGCACGCAGCAACGCACCAATATGGGCATTGCCACGATAGCTGCCGTCTGCTGCGCCGAGCTGATCTTCGGTTCTGTTTCCGCCGTCCATCACGCTATCCGATTTTCGCTGTCCCCGGGAGGACAGGAATGAAAATCCTGATCCATTGCCTCCAGAGTGAAGATCCTATGGGCCTGATCAATCGGGTCCCAGGACCATCCCTCGCGGGGGTCTTGCCCCTTATGCCGAGTGGTTTACTCGGAGGTTACCCCGAAGAACCCATCCTTGGCAGATTGGGATATCGCAAAAAACTAGCAGAATTATTCGATTAGGCAAATTCATTATAGTGGGACTCTCAAAACCCTACGGCTCGGGATACCTTTGGAGGTCTGTGTCAGCGCGCCAAGAAGTCTATGCTAAAAGATTAATACCATGGTCGACGGCAAAATTGCGGACCCGTTCCCGGATCGACGCCTCACCCCGATCCAGCAAGCTAGAGACATAATGGGTGGCCTCATTGAGGTCGGCGGTGAAGATCATTTGCCGGACCGCACCAACACCCGGTGCGGCCAGGGACAAACGCCGATAGCCCAGGCCAAGCAGGACCAGAGCATCCAAAGGCTGGGCCGCCATTTCGCCACACAAGGTGACCGGCTTGTCGGCCTGGGCACAAACCTCGACCACCCGGCGCAGCATCAGCAAACCCGGCGGCGACAAGGTGTCATAGCGATTGGCAATCCGGGGATTGCCCCGATCCACCGCAAAGGTGAATTGCAACAGGTCGTTGCTGCCGACCGACAGGAAATCTATCGGCTCGCGCAGCAAGGCGGGCAACTGCCACACCAAGGAGGGCACTTCGAGCATGCTGCCGATCAGCAGGCGTTTTGGCTTCGGGATGCCCCGGGCACTTTCCCGGGTCAGCACATCTTCCAGCAAACGCCGGGCGGAGCGGAATTCCTCCACCGTGGCGACCATGGGGAACATCACCCGCAGCTCCCGGCCCCGCGCCGCCCGGATCAGAGCCCGCAGCTGATCACGCAGGATCGCCGGTCGGTCCAAGGTGATCCGGATCGAGCGCCAACCGAGGGCCGGATTGTCCTCTGGGGCGGAATGCCAATAGGGCACCAGCTTATCGCCTCCCACATCCAAGGTCCGGAAGGTCACAGGCTTGTCGCCCGCCATATCGAGAATGCGGCTGTAGAGCGCTTCCTGAACCTCCACATCGGGCAGGCTGTTGCGCGCCATAAACGGGATTTCGGTCCGATACAGCCCGACGCCATCGGCACCGGTTTCGTCCAGCTGGGCCATATCCATGACCAGACCGGCATTGAGCAGCACATCGACCCGCGCCCCGCAGCCGGAAATACACGGCTTGTCCCGGTCAGCGTGGTAACGGGCCCGCTTCTGTTTGCGGATCCGGATGCTGTCCATCACGGTCTCGCGCACATCTTCGCCAGGCCGGACAAAGACGAGACCCTGGTCCCCATCCACCACCAAGGGATCATAGGGCGCGATGCGCATAAACGGATCGGGCACCCGACCGACAACAGGGATGTCCATCGCCTTGGCGACGATCACCGCATGCATATTGGCCGAGCCCTCTTCCATGACGATGCCGCGCAGCCGGGTGCGGTCATAATCCAACAACTCCGCCGGACCCAAGGTCTTGCAGACCAACACCGCATGGCGTGGCAAGTCACCGGAGGCCGCCGTGCCCCCGGCCTTGGTCAAATGCCGCAGAAGACGGTTGGCCAGATCTTCCAGGTCCGATAGACGCTCGCGGATATAGGGGTCGGAGACCTTGGACATCTTCAGGCGGACATCGTCATCGACCTTTTGCACTGCCGCCTCGGCGGTCAGGCCGGACTCAATGGCTTCGGCAATCCGACCGATCCAGCCATTGTCCTCGGCAAACATCCGATAGGCCGCCAGGACCTCCTGATACTCCCCCGGTGCGTCCTTCAAATCCGCCAGCATGCTGTCGAGATCGGAGCGCATTTCCGAAAGTGCTTCGGTCAGGCGCTCATGCTCTGCGGCGGGGTCATCGGCAACAAGCCGGGTAATCTGGACCTCGGGCCGGTGATACACCGCCTCGCCCAGATTGACCCCTTGATTGAGGCCGGTGCCTTCTAGACGGGTCGGCAACAGGGCAATGCCGTCCACCTGCCCCAGCTCTTCCGGATTGACCACATGGGACCCGGCGATCAGCTCGGCAATGACCATGGCGATGGTCTCGAGCAGCTCGCGCTCATCTTCCAAATAGTCACGATGTTCGGTGCTCTGGACCGCCAGCACCCCGATCACCTTGCCGCCCCGGATGATCGGCACCCCCATCATCGAGAGATACAGATCCTCGCCGGTTTCCGGTCGGTAGGAGAAATTCGGATTGCGCCAGACGTCGCTGTCGATCACCGGACGGCCATGGGCGGCAATGGCCCCGATCAGGCCCTCCCCGACCCGCATCCGGGTTTTGTGCACCGCTTCCTGGGCCAGGCCTTGGGTGGCAAACAGCTCTAAGACCTCGCCTGCCCGTTTAACGTAACAGGAGCAAACCTGCACATCCAGGCCGGTGGCGATCAGGGCCACCACCCGGTCCAAACGGGATTGCGGATCGCCGCCCCCGGCCATGACATCGCGCAATGCACCCAGCAGGCGCCGGGCATTGCGGTCACGATCCTTCGAGGCGGCAGGGGCCACGGCGCTTACCCCGCTGCCCGTTTGCGCAAGGCGGCCAAAGCCTGGCCGATCAGGTCTTCCAGGATTGCCGCCGTGGGTTCTTCCTGGGTAACCAGTCCCACACATTGACCCGCCATCAGTGAGCCATTTTCCACATCGCCATCGATCACCGCGCGGCGCAAGGCACCGGCCCAGAAATGCTCGATTTCCAGTTGGGCTTCCTTCTTGTCCAACTCCCCGGCCTGGAAGCGGGCGATCACGGCGCGCTGGGTGTCCATGAAATGCTTGGTGCCGGTGTTTTGAATCGCACGGACCGGGATCACCGGGAATTGCGGATCAAGCTGCACCGTTGGCACCGCATCCCGCGCCCCGGCCTTGATAAAGGCTTTTTTGAAATTGGGATGGGCGATGCTTTCGGTGGCGCAGACAAAGCGGGTGCCGATCTGACAGCCCGCCGCACCCATTTCCAGGTAGGACAGAATGGCCTCGCCCCGGCCAATGCCCCCGGCGACAAACACCGGCACATCGGTGATCTGGGGCAGGATTTCCTGGGCCAGCACACTGGTGGCCACCGGACCGATATGGCCACCGGCCTCTGCGCCTTCGATCACCAGGGCATCGGCCCCGGAGCGGATCATTTTTTTCGCCAGGATCAATGCCGGGGCAAAGCACACCACCTTGGCCCCACCATCCTTGATCCGCCGGATCGCCTTGGCGCTGGGCAAGCCACCGGCGAGCACCACATGGCTGACATCCTTCTCTAGACAAACGTCGATCAGGGTGTCCAAGTCCGGGTGCATGGTGATCAGATTGACCCCAAAGGGCATCCGCCCGCTGCCATCGGCCTTGCCGGAGCTCTCATCCATCACCGCCCGGGTGCCATCGATTTCGGCGGCCAGAAGGTCCGGCGTCATCGAGCCACAGGCGATCACCCCGAAGCCACCGGCCAGCGAAATCGCCGCGACCAAATGACGTTCCGAGACCCAGGACATCGCCCCGCCCAAAATCGCATGCTCAGTGCCGAGGAAATCTTTCCCCCGGCTCCACAGAGCCTGCAGCCGTTCCTGTGCGGCATCGCTCATGCCAATTCCCCCAAAGACACTATCATGCGTTCGGCGCGCTTTTTTGCCCAGCTCAAGGCACCCCTGACGCGCGCAACCAAAGCCCGATTGGACAGGGCTTTCCCGGCCCCGTCAACCGATGACGACCACAGCTCTATTCAGAATGAGGATCAGGCCGCGTCCAGTCCATAGGCCGTATGCAGGGCCCGGACCGCCAGCTCCATATATTCCTCATCAATCAACACCGAGACTTTGATCTCGGAGGTGGTGATCACCTGGATGTTGATCCCGCGCGAGGCCAAGGCCTGGAACATGGTTTGCGCCACCCCAGCATGGGAGCGCATGCCAACCCCGATCACCGAAACCTTAACCACCTTGCCGTCGGACAGCAGGCGCTCATAGCCCATATCCTCCTTGCCGCCTTCAATGACCTGCAAAGCGCGGGTCAAGTCGGTGCGCGGCACGGTGAAGGTCACATCGGTGGATTGACCATCTTCGGCAATGTTCTGGACAATCATATCCACATTGATGTTGGCCGCAGCCAAGGGACCAAAAATCGCCGCCGCAACGCCCGGCTTGTCCGAGACTTTCAGCAAAGTGATTTTGGCTTCGTCGCGGCTATAGGTCACGCCGCTTACCAGTTCCTTTTCCACGATCTCATCCTCGTCGCAGACCAATGTTCCGGGCAGATCTTCAAAGCTGGAGCGCACCTGCAGGCGCACCCGATGCTTCATCGCCACTTCAACCGAGCGGGTTTGCAGCACCTTGGCCCCCAACGAGGCCTGTTCCAGCATCTCCTCATAGGTGATGCGGTCAAGTTTGCGGGCCTGGGGCACAATGCGCGGGTCCGTGGTGTAGACCCCATCCACATCGGTGTAGATGTCGCAGCGATCCGCTTCCAGTGCCGCCGCCAAGGCCACCGCAGAGGTGTCAGATCCGCCGCGCCCCAAGGTGGTAATCCGATTGTCGGTGCCGATGCCCTGGAACCCGGCCACCACGCAGACTTGGCCCATGGCCATGCGTTCGCGCAAAATCGTCGTGTCGATCTCGTTGATCCGGGCTTTGCCATGGGCGTCATCAGTGCGCACCGGGATTTGCCAGCCCAACCAGGAGCGGGCATCCACCTCCATGGTCTGCAAGGCAATTGACAGCAGACCAACGGTGACCTGTTCGCCAGCGGAGACCACCACGTCATATTCCCGGGCGTCATAGAGGCTGGTGATACCATCGCAAAGCCCAACCAAGCGGTTGGTTTCGCCGGACATGGCCGAGACCACCACCGCGACCTCATTGCCGGCCTCGGCTTCCGCCTTGACCTTGCGGGCCACATTTTGAATGCGGTCCAAATCTCCAACGGAGGTTCCGCCAAATTTCATGACGATGCGTGCCATGGGCCGTGTCGTCCACTTCCTAACCATCTGAAAACGAGACGCGGGGACCACAGTCTTTGCCCGGCTTTTGATCCATTTGCGGCTGCGTTTCGGAGAGCAAGCAGCATTGCGATCTTAACAGGTCGGGCGTAAGGTCCCTGGCGTCAGGGCGCCCATTGATAATGGACCAGCCTGCCCCTGTCCACAGTCCCGAGTAACCGGGTTCCGTCCCGCATTCGCGCCCTGGTCCAGCGCCCCCACGCAACGATCAAGGGTTTCCTGCTCATGCCCGTGCCTCATCCCGCCACAGCCCTGAACCGCGCGGCCATGGGTCCGATGCCGCTGCACGCTCCGGAAGGCGGCGGCGGAGGCTCCGCCGTGGCCGAAGAGCTGGCCAAGTTCAGCGCCCTGGCGGACAAATGGTGGGATCCGGAGGGCGAGTTTAAACCGCTGCACCAGTTCAATCCGGTGCGCCTGACCTTCCTGCGCGATGGCTTCGCCCGGCATTTTGGCCGCGATGCGATGACCCATCGCCCCTTTGAGGGCCTGACCCTGTTGGATGTCGGCTGTGGCGGTGGTCTGCTTTGCGAACCTTTGGCGCGTATGGGCTTCAGCGTCACCGGGATTGACGCGGCGAAAAAGAACATCGGAACGGCTTCGGTCCATGCCGAGCGCAATGGCCTGGACATCACCTATCGCTGTGCCACGCCGGAAATCCTGGCCGCCGAGGGCTTGTCCTATGACGTGGTGGTGACCATGGAGGTGGTGGAACATGTGGCCGATCCGGGGCAATTCCTGCGCTCGGTGGCGGGCATGGTCCGCCCGGGCGGGGCCATGGCAGCCGCGACCCTGAACCGCACCATGAAGAGCCTCGCCATGGCCAAAATCGGCGCGGAATATGTGCTGCGCTGGCTGCCGCCGGGCACCCATGACTGGCGGAAATTCGTCAAGCCGTCGGAGATGATCGCCCATTTGCGCGCAGCGGGCATGAGCGTCAAGGATTTGCGCGGCATGACCTTCACCCCGGTTTCCGGTGCCTGGTCCATCACCCGGGATGTCTCGGTGAATTATATGCTCTGGGCGGAAAAGGGGAGATAGCCCCCAGACGTTGAGGGCCTAACCGACCTGCATCCACAGCCGGTCATCGGGGATTGAGATCCCGCCGGGCAAGCGCGGATTGCGCATGGCAATGATGTGGCGATCGTCCAAATTCAGCTCTTTGACCACATGGGTGAAGTGCTCATCCCACAGCGCACTGAACCGCCCATCGGAGACCAGAGTCATCAGACCGGCGGTGATGCGCTCAGCCAAATCGGGGCGGCTCGGCGTCACATAAAAGAAGGCGGGCATCGGGTAATAGAGCGCCAGACGCGGCTCGATGGCGAAGTCCACGGAGCGGTTCGGATTGGCTTGCCAGGCTTGATGCTCGAGCAGGACTTCGTTCACCCCCCGGGGATAGGCGTCAATCCGCCCCGCCGCCAGCATCTTGATCAGATTGTCATGGCCAATGGCCGTGGTGATGCGCACCCCATTGGCGGTCAGAATTTCCGTATCGGCCCAACCGACACCCTGGCCAATGCGGATACCCCTGAGATGCTCCACATGGGTCACGCCCTCAAACAGGCCTTTATCCCCGGCCCGGACCAAAAAGATCCGTCGAGAGAGCAAGCCACGATAAAGCGGGATATCGACCCGAATCGCATTGGCTTCCAAGCTGGGGCGATGGGCAAACCAAGTCAGCTCCACCTGACCGCTGCGGACCAGCTCCTCCCGGCGAAAGGCGGAGGCCTCAAACAAGGCCGGTTGCGGGGCCAGAGGCTCCGAACTGCCGGTTCCGGCTCCGGCTTTCAAGGCTTCAGCCAGCAGGGTCAATTCAAAATCCGTCCGCCCGGCGACGGCACCCTGGATCAGCGGATAGCGGACAACGCCTTTTAGGTCAGAGGTTTGTGCCCGAGGCGCTGCAATCCGACCAAGACCACCAGCGGCCGCAGCACCGCCTGCAATCAGGCCCAAGGCTGTGCGTCTGGATAGCGTCTGCGTCATGGTCTCTCCATATGCGCCCCGGGTCGGAAGACCCTGGATCAGCTGTCGGTGCGACGCCAAGGCAACATCGCCACCCCAATGCCTTCCTCGGTTAGGGCCTCGGCCTCATCCAAAGTTGCTTCCCCATAAATTGGCCGTTCGTCGGCTTCGCCATAATACATCCGACGGGCCTCTTCTGCGAAGTCGTCTCCGACATAATCACAGTTTTCCTCGACCTCACGGCGCATCTGCTCCAAGGCCTTCCCCACCGCTTCGCGCGCCTCCTGGTCCGTCGGGACAGGGCTCGGTCTGGTTTCAGACCGTGCAGAATCCTGGGCTGTCAGATCCATGCTGGGCTGTTGTGGCGCGGCTGCGGTCGGGCTACCGGAAGCAGCAGCCTCTGTCGTCTCCGCATCGCCAGCGCTGTCCGCCGCAGCGACCGACGGCTGGGCACCAGCTTGCTTTTGCAGGGCCGCGCGGTGCATTTCCGATTTCACCGCACCAATGGCGGCCCGCATAAAATCTTCCGCCCGCTCGGTCTTTTTCCGCCCGGAGACCACATTGGGGGCCATTAAGGCCTTCGACACCGCCCGACTGCCACAGTCCGGGCATTCCACATCCCCGGCCTGCAATTGGGTTGTGCAGGTCTCCCCATTGCGAAACCACGCTTCAAAGGCATGGCCCGCATCGCAGATCAATGCGTAGCGAATCACGAAACAGGTCTTTCCCATCAAAATGCGGGCACATCAAAACACGGATGGGGTCAGGTTCGGGGTCCCACCCAGCGGCATAGGGGCCGGATCTTTGATCTTCCGTCGGGATCGCCAATGCGATGCGAGGGGCCCGCGCCCCCTTTTCCAAGATCCATCAGCCTACAGCGGTTTTGTCCGCGAAGCCATATGGACGATCATGGGTCAGGGCCGGAACCATGCCTCTGGCCTCAGCGCAGGCCGCCGGATCAATCTGGGCGATCTGGAACCCCGGTTCCTCGCCCGCATCGGCAACCACTGCACCCCAGGGATCGATGATCAGGGCATGGCCATAGGTTTTGCGGTCATTGGCATGGCTGCCGGTTTGCGCCGGGGCGAACACCCAACAACCGGTTTCGATAGCCCGAGCGCGCAGCAGCACATGCCAATGGGCCATGCCGGTTTTCTGGGTGAAGGCTGCCGGAATGGTCAAAAAATCCGCACCGGCCTTGCCCAGATCCCGGAACAAATGCGGGAAGCGGAGATCATAGCACACAGAAAGACCCAGTGTGCCCCAGGGCAGATCTGCGGTGACCGCCTGCTCCCCGGGCCGGAAGGTGGCGCTCTCCCTGTAACGCTCACCGCCGCCCAGATCGACATCGAACATGTGGATCTTGTCATAGCGGGCTTGGATCTCACCCTTCGGATCCAGGACATAGGTCCGGTTGGCGATCCGGTCCTCGCCCTCCAGGGTGATGGCCAAGGTCCCACAATGCAGCCAAAGCCCGGTTTCTCGGGCCAGATCCTGAAACGCCGCCAGGGCCGGATGCTCGGCTTCGGTCCGGGCCTTGCCGGTAATGTTGGCCCGCCCCCATTCCATCATGGCGACATTTTCCGGCATCAGCACCAGATCAGCCCCGACATCCCGAGCCGCCCGGGTCAAGGCACAGGCCTGATCAATATTGGCCTGCATGTCCGTGCTGGCATTGACCTGTAAAATGGCTGCCTGGAACGGAGCACCGCCCGCCATGATCTCTCCTCCAATCAAACTTGGCCAACGAGGCCTTTAGCCCGTCAACCCTGGCCAAAAGGGCTTACGCAGCGGTCTCGGCGGCCAGCAGCGGGTCCAACTCACCCTTGGCATCCAAAGCATGCAACTCGTCGCAGCCGCCAATGCCTTTGTCATTGATGAAGATCTGCGGCACGGTGTGGCGGCCCTCGGCACGCTTTTCCATTTCCATGCGCTTCTTCGGCGACATCATCACATCGATTTCCGTGAACTCGATCCCTTTGCGCCCCAACAGCGCTTTGGCTCGGTGGCAAAACGGGCAAAAGGGCGAGGTGTAAATTTCAACAGTGGCCATGGGGTCCGGTCTCCTAAACCGATGCCGGTCCGAGCGGCATCAGCCTCTTGTCTTAAGGGAAGGTGCCGTTGATATACGGCGTGATGTGCACAAACGCTAGTGGGTGTGGGTCTGGGTGTGGGTCTGGGTGTGGGGTCGGCATCAGTCCCCGTCTTCAAAGACCACCCGGGCCAGGGTCAGGCAGGAGATCGAGGGCACCCCGGCTTTGCGCAAAACCAAAGCGCATTCTTCCAGGGTCGCCCCGGTGGTGAATACATCATCAACCAATATCACTGGACGCCCGGCAATCCGCTCAACCGCCCGGACCTCAAATGCCCCGCGCACCTGCTCTTGCCGGGCCAACCGACCGAGATGGCCCTGGCCTTTGGTCTGCTTGATCCGGCGCAGCACCAGGGGCAGATGCTCCAGGCCGAGATTTTTCGCCACCGCCTGGGACAACAGAGCGGCCTGATTATACTGGCGCTTGGCAAGGCGCTTGGGATGCAGCGGCACCGGCAAGACTACCGGTGGGGCGTCTGACTTCGGACCCTGGCCGCTGGCCGCCAGTTCCTCCAACAACCCCCGTCCGATCCGGGTCATCCAGGTGGCAAAAACGGGACCAGCATCGGTGCGGTCCGCATGTTTGAAGCCCAAAACCAGGGACGCAGACGCGTCGTCATAGCGCAGCACCGAGCGGACCCGGTCAAACAGTGGCGGATGGCGGGTGCAGCTTTGACAGAGGCTGTTGTCCTGGGCGTCCGGCTCCTGCTCCAAATCGAACGGATGGCCACAACAGCCACAAAGCGGCGCGGAAATCCAGGTCATCGCGGCAAAACAATCGCCACAAAGCACCCCATCCAGATCAACCCGGACCCCACAGCCCAGACAGCGGGGCGGCAGAGCCAGATCCAGCCCCTGATCCCAGAGGCGCTTGGCCGCCGCCAGCAGGGCTGCCCGCGATAAAGCTGGCTCTCTTTCTGGCTCGATGTCCACGGATGCGCCCCCTGAGGATTGTTTGCCATCACAATTCACCTTAGGTGATTATGCGCCCTAATTCGCCGAACGTAACCCTGATCCCTTCTGGAGCCCTGGCCCATGGCCTTTGCGCCCTCTTCCGGCAGTGCCTCATCACAGATTGTCTTTGATCGCCCTTTGGTCCGGGCCCGCCGCGACCGGGCCGCCACGGATCTCCCAGCCTTCGACTTTCTGTTTGCCGAGGTTGCTGATCGCCTGGCCGATCGCCTTCAAGACATGACCCGGGCATTCCCCTTGGCCCTGGATGTGGGCTGCCATAGCGGCCAACTCGCCCGAGCGCTGGAAGAACAAAGACTGCTGCTGCAGGGCCGGACAGACCGGGGGGTCGGAGCCCTGGTGCAATGCGACCTGTCCCCCGCCATGACCGCGCAAGCCGCCCAAACCGCGCGCTTTAAAGGGCAGTCCGTGCCAAGCTTTTGCGCCGATGAGGAATGGCTGCCCCTGCGCGAAGGCCAGCTTGATGCGGTCTTCAGCAATCTGTCCCTGCATTGGGTCAATGATCTGCCCGGGGCGATGATCCAAATCAACCGCGCCCTGAAGCCCGACGGCCTGTTCCTGGCCACCTTGTTTGGCGGCGAGACATTGCGCGAGCTGCGCGATTGCCTAGCGGAAACCGAGATCGCATTAGATGGCGGCTTAAGCCCGCGCACCAGCCCGCTGACGGATGTCCGCGATGCGGGCGGGTTGCTCAATCGGGCCGGGTTCGCTTTGCCCACCGTGGATACGGATGTGATCACGGTGATGTACTCCGACCCCTTAAAGCTGCTGCGCGACCTGCGCGGCATGGGGGAGACCAATTGCGTCATTGAGCGCCGCCGCACACCGTTGCGCCGGGAAACCCTGATGGCGGCTTTGGCGCTCTACCAACAGCGCCATGGCGATGCGGAGGGTCGGGTGCCGGCCACCTTCCAAGTGATCTATCTGACCGCTTGGGCACCGGATGCCTCCCAGCCGCGCCCGGCCCGACGCGGCTCCGGCCAAGTCTCCTTGGGCGACATTCTGGCGAAAGACTAAAGCAGCTGCGAGAAGACGTCTTGGGCCATGCAGACCCGGGCAAACTCCCCATGCAAATGGGACAGGGCGGCGAAATGGATCGCCCCCGCGTCAAGCGCCACAGCGCCTGGGACAAAGCTGGTGTCGGCATTGGCGGTAAAGGCGGCACAGGCATCGGCGACCAGATCGACGGAGAAGCCGAGATTCGCAGCCATCCGCGTGGTGGTCGAGACGCAATGCGGCGTGGTTAAGCCGCATAGGGTCAGCTTGGTTGCGCCGTTCTGGCGCAGAAAGGCCTCCAGCCCCGTGCCGATAAAGGCCGAATTGACCGATTTCTCGAAAATCACTTCATCGCCAAACGGCGTGACCTCTGGCTTAAATTCGGTGCCTGCGCCTTTCAGCGGCGAACCCGACTCCACACTCACATGTCTGATATGCGCCACCAGCCCGCCCTTGGCCCGCCAATGCTGCAGCAAAGCGCCCGCCGTCTGCTCCGCGTCGGGATTGTTCCGTGCCCCCCAGCGCGGATGATCAAAACCGCGCTGAATATCAATCAAGATCAATGTATTGCTCATTCACCATCCCCTCTTGCGTTCACCCAGACCCTTTGGACAGGGCATCAAGAATGTCCAGCGCCTCCTGTTCCCGACCCAAGGGAACGA
This sequence comes from Rhodospirillaceae bacterium, assembly GCA_049604415.1. Taxonomy (GTDB): domain Bacteria; phylum Pseudomonadota; class Alphaproteobacteria; order Rhodospirillales; family Rhodospirillaceae; genus JBMYTN01. Next base: position 26,090 of record JBMYTN010000011.1, read on the forward strand.
AAAGATGGTCATGAAAAAAGCCGGAGACCGGGTTCACCCCCATCCCCTGGGCGGCCAAAGCAGTCGCGATCCGGGCGATGAACCCGACCGCCTCCAGGGAGGAATGGACCTCGAGCGTAATCATCCTAGAGGGAAACACATGGGCGATGCCAAACTGCTCGGCCTCTTCCTGGCGCAGGATCAAGGTTGTGCCCTCGGCCTCCTGAAACGTCATCAACGGCTGCAAGCCGTCGGGGATGTCCTTATCCGGGCGGGTGGCAAAGACAAACACCCCTTCGCGCAGGGTGGCTGACATGCCGCGCAGCAATCTGTCTAAGTCTGTTTCGCCCACCAACTTAGTATCCTCCCCTAATAGCAGTCCCAGACAAACCCCATCTGGTCACCACACACAGGCCAAAGCGCCCATTCCCAGAGCAAAGAGATCCCGATGCAGTTTCCGACCCCGTTGATCAAAGGCACCCTGGTCAAACGCTATAAACGCTTCCTGGCCGACGTCACCTTGGAGGATGGCAGCCTTGTCACCGCCCATTGCGCCAATTCCGGCTCGATGCAAACGGTCAAGGAGCCGGAGTCCGAGGTCTGGCTGTCCCACCATGATGATCCGAAGCGGAAGCTGAAATATACCTGGGAACTGATCAAGGTTGGGGAGGCCTATGCCGGGGTCAACACCGGCTATCCAAACAAAGTCGCTGCCGAAGCCATTGCCGAGGGGCTGATCCCGGACCTCAGCGGCTATGCCTCCCAGCGCCGCGAGGTCAAATATGGCAAAAACTCCCGGATCGACATCCTGCTGGAGGATCCAAACCGCCCGCTTTGCTATGTCGAGGTGAAGAATGTCACCCTGAAGCGCTCCGAAGCCGCCGATGGCGTGATCGACTTCCCCGATGCGGTCACCAGCCGGGGCGCCAAGCATCTGGTCGAGCTGTCGGACATGGTTGCGCAGGGGCATCGGGCGGTGATGCTCTATTTCGTCCAGCGCTCCGATGGGGGCTCGGTCAGCATCGCCGAAGACATCGATCCGACCTATGCCCAGGGCGTTCGGGAGGCCATGAACCAGGGCGTGGAAATCCATTGTGTCGGCTGTGCCATCGACCCCCAAAGCGGGATCAGCGTGAACCGAACCCTACCCTTCGTGTTTTCCTAATATCGTTCCCTCTTGTTTCACTGCCGCTACACCCCTAATCATAAACAGGACAACAAGAGAAATTCGCTGATGAGTCGGAACCAGATATGAACACTGCCGCCCTTCGCGCCAATCAGATCTCCCTGCATGGGGAGGATGCATTTGCCGCTATGCGCGTTGCCGGGCGATTGGCAGCGGAAACCCTCGACTTTATCGCACCCTATGTGCAGCCCGGGATCTCAACGGAAAAACTTGATACCCTTTGCGCGGAATTTATCGCCGACCATGGGGCGATCTGCGCACCGCTGAATTATCGCGGCTTCCCGAAATCCATCTGCACCTCGGTCAATCATGTGGTCTGCCATGGCATTCCGAGCCCGGCCAAGATCCTGAAAGACGGCGATGTGGTGAACATCGATGTCACCCCGATTGTTGAGGGCTGGCATGGGGATTCTTCGCGGATGTATCTGGTCGGCGATGTCGGGGTCAAAGCCCGCAAGCTGGTTGAGGCGACCTATGAGTCCATGATGCGCGGCATCGCCGTGGTCCGTCCGGGGGCGACCCTGGGCGATATCGGCCATGCGATCCAAAGCTATGCCGAGGGCCTGCGCTATTCCATTGTTCGGGATTTCTGCGGCCATGGCATCGGCACGGTGTTTCATCAACCACCCAACATCATGCATTTCGGTCGCCCGGGCCAAGGCTTGGCGCTGCGCGAAGGCATGATCTTCACCATCGAACCGATGGTGAATGCCGGACGCCATGAGACCAAAATCCTGTCCGATGGCTGGACGGCGGTGACCAAGGACAAATCCCTGTCCGCGCAATTTGAGCACACCATTGGCGTGACGGCAGATGGGGCCGAGATCTTTACCCTCTCGCCCAAGGGCCTGCACTGCCCGCCCTATGACGTCGCCACCGAGGCCACCGAGGCCTAAATCCGATGGCGGAACGGGAGCCACAGGCCAACGATCCGGTGTCTGAACCGCCTTCGCCCCCCTCATCGCCTTCCTCGATGTCGTCAGCATCCTCTTCCACCGGGGGGCACCGGACCCGGCTGCGCAAGCGCTTCCTGGCCGCGCCGGACAGCCTGCCGGATTATGAATTGCTGGAGCTGTTGTTATTCCAGGCCCATCCACGGGGCGATGTCAAACCCTTGGCCAAAGAGCTAATCGCCCGCTTTGGCAGCTATGGCGATGCCATTGCCGCCAGCCCGGAGCGGTTGCGCCAAATCCCCGGCGTCGGCGAAGCGGCCATTGCCGCCCTAAAGACCGCCGAAGTCTCCGCCGTCCGGCTGCTGAAAAGCAAAATCATGGACAAACCGATCCTGGGGGCGTGGGACTCGGTGTTGGATTACTGCCATGCGGATATGGACCGCCGGGATACGGAACAGTTCCGGCTGCTGTTTCTCGATAACCGCAACCGGCTGATTGCCGATGAGCTGCAACAAAAGGGCACGGTCAATCACACCCCGGTTTATCCGCGCGAGGTGGTCAAACGCGCCCTGGAACTGCAAGCCTCCGCCCTGATCATGGTGCACAATCACCCCTCCGGAGACCCGACGCCTTCTAAGGCGGATAAGGACATGACCCACCGGATCCGCGATGCGCTCTCGCCGGTGGGCATTTTGCTCCATGACCATCTGGTGGTCGGGCGCAATGGCCATGTCTCCTTCCGGTCCCAGGGGCTGTTATAGGCTCGGAGACCAGATCGCGCCCAGGGAAGGACCCTATTGCAGCTGGTCTGGGATCGGCGGCAAGGTGATCATGCGCGGGGCCTCATCAGGGTCCTGCAGCACCCCGTCGCGGACAATATTGCCATCCCGATCGATTTCGAAACCGGGTTTCAGCCGGTCCGGGGAGCGGGGTCCTGGGCCTTGGCCAGACCGTGGGGTAAAGCCGACGCCGCCGGAGCCCCAATACAAGGTCGGCACCTCCATCAGCGGCGCAGGCCCGGCATAAAGCACCCGATCCCGGACCGCCAAAGCCACATTGGCCAAGCCTGAGGTCCCGGACTGACCGGCCAGCATCATGCTGGCGGTGCGGGCATCGGCAGATGCCACCGCTCCGCTGGCGGACAGCCCGCGGATCAGGTCAAACAGACCCCGGGTGCGAGCGGTTAAGGTGCCTTCCGGCTGTAAATCATCATCCAGCAGAAAACTGCCCGAGGACTGAATTGCCAGCGGCGGCCAATCAACTATGAACTGGCTGACCTGGATCCGTCCGCCATCATCGCGCCATCCCGCTAAGGATTCCCACATCGGCCCAATGGGCGGCGTGCCATGGATCCAGACCGTCGCCTCCGCCGCCCGCACCGTGTCCGACAAGGTCAGGCGGGCCCGTGGGCTGAGGGTCAGATTTTCGATCTCCAGATCGGCCATATAGTGGATCGGCAGGCCATTGCGTGGGGTGATGCCATGCTCCCCAGCCTCAGAGGCCGCTTCCGCCCCCCGCTTCAGGGACAAAGAGACCTCTTCGAATTGGAAGGGCCCGATGGGATGGCCGGTGACCGAAAGATCCGAGGCCGAAAACTCCATCTCTGCAAAGGTGCCGTCGCTGTTCAGATCCACTGGACCGCCCATATCCTCGGAGACCAGGGTCATGGACACCAAAGGTCCGCCTGGGCTACCGGGGATGGTCAGGCGATGGACTCCATCGGCGGTGATGGTGAAACTGCGGGAATTGAAGGGATTGACCTTGGTCCGCAACAGCGGGGCCGACCAAGACCATCCGCCCTCCTTTTCCGGGGCGCGCATCTGCGGATTGACGAAGGTCACGACCACGCCGAGCGGGAACCCACCCACATTGAGGTCCGAATAGGAGACGTCATAGCCCTCGGCGCGCTTGGTGGTCGCCCAATGAGAAATGCCGTTGGAAACAATGGCCGAGGTGTAATACCAGAACCCGACATAGGCCCCGAGGATCATGGCCAGCAGCAAAGGGCCGCCAATGACCAAGAGCAAGGTCTTGGCATTGAAGAAGGACCGGTCAGAGCGCCGCCGACGTCGACGGCGTTTCTGTGCTCCGTCACCGTCCTGACCGGACGCAGAGCCTCTGGCCCGACGCCGTCCTTTGGCCGGGGCCGCGTCATCCTTGGAGTCAAACAGAGGCACGTCTTCCTCTTCGATGAACGAAGAAGAGTCCGCTGATCCGCCCCCGCCACCGGATGGGTGGTCTGAAAGCTTGCGCTTTCCCGCGCCTTTTTGGGCGCGTGGGCGTTCCGTGCCGGGCCTGCTGCCGCGTAACGCCATGGTCGTTTCTCCTACCGCGTCAAATCCCCAACCAATCGATGCCACTGCAAACCAGGATTTCCGGTTTTACGGATTGAGCGGGCGATTGGGGCACTGCCCTTCTGGCAGTTTTTGACGATTTAGCTTATCTCTAAACCGTTAAGGACAAGCAAAAATTTATCCGCTTCGGATGCAAGGACCCAATGGCATTTGTCCAAGAAAAATCAAAGGAATTTTGGGTATTCGGCTACGGCTCGTTGATGTGGCGCCCTGGCTTCGCCTATCAGGAAATGAGCCCGGCCTTGCTGCATGGCTATCATCGCTCGCCTTGCATCAAATCCTATCGCTATCGCGGCACTCCGGAGACCCCAGGCTTGGTGTTGGGGCTGGAGCGCGGTGGATCCTGCAAGGGCATCGCCTTCCGCGTCGCCCCAGAAGATGTCGAGGCCGTGCTGGTCTATTTGGAAGAGCGGGAAATGATCAACCGGGTCTACCAGGAAAAGTTTCTCCCGGTCCGTCTGGCCGATGGCCGCCGGGTCCGCGCCCATGGCTATGTCGCCGACCCGCGCCATCCCCAATTTGTCGGCAAAGAGCGGGAGGAAGACAAGATCCGGATGATCCAGCAAGGTCGCGGTGAAATGGGCACCTCGGTGGCCTATTTGCAGGACACCGTCTCCCATATGGATGCCCTGGGGATCCGGGATGGCTTTCTGCACCGCTTGCTGGATCGGATCTGTGAGGAGCCCCCCAAACCGGGCGCAGGCGGAGGCTCAGGGCCTCATCAACCGCAATCGGAATAACCACAAGACAGGCAGGTCGCACAGCCTTCGCGCCGGATCAGGGTCGGCTGATGGCATTGGCGACAATATTCTCCCAAGGGCGCGCTCTCGGTTTTTTTGCTGGCCTCTTCAACCGGAACCGATGCAACAGCCGTCTCGGTCGCCCGGTCCGCCCGGCTGAAGGGCGGCTCCATGATCCCCAAATCGGCCAGATGTCGGCGCAGGGTTCCGGCAATCATCGGCACCACCCCATGCAAGAACTGGCCATCGACCCAAGCCCCTTGCGCCCCCCGCACCCGCTCCAGATCCTCAACAATGAAGGTCGGGTCCGGTGCCCGGCGCAAAATCGCCGACAAGGTCAGGGTCAAGGCGCTCATCAGTTCCGCATGTTCGGCGGAGCGCGAGGCGATGAACAGTTCGAACGGACGCCGTCCGACCACGTTCCCCTCGGCGTCGCGCTGTTCCATATCATTGATCGTGACATAGAAGTTTTCGCCGGAAAGCGGCCATTTCAGCTTATAGGTCCGCCCGGTCAGGGCCTCGGGCCGGGGCAGCACCGAATCCACATCCGGAGCCTCTGCCGTCGGCGCAGCTGCGGCTTGGTTGTCTTGAGCCTTGGTCTCCGGCTCCGTGGACAGCACAGCGCCGCGCTGCGGTGAAGGCCGATAGGTGGTGCAGCCCTTACATCCCAGCGCATAGGCTTGGCGGTAAACCCGCTCAAAGGCACCAAAGGGCATGTCTTCGGGGCAGTTGATGGTCTTGGAGATCGAGGCATCAATGCGCTGCTGACACACCGCTTGCATCGCCAAATGGTCATCCACCGACAAATCGGTGGCGGTCACAAAGGCGTCCGGTAGATCCGGCGAGTCCAGATCAAAGCTCTCCGGATCATGGCCCTGGAGCGCACACCAATGGGCAAAGCCCGCATCCAGCACCGCATGGCTGTCGCGTCCGCCATCGGGGCGCAACACCGCCCGGCTATAGCGCAGGGCGAAGGGCGGCTCCAGGCCGCCGGTCACATTGCCCATAAAGATCGCAGTGGTCCCGGTCGGGGCCACGGTCATCAGGCAGCCATTGCGCAGGCCATGGGCGGCAATGTCGGCCCGGATGTCCTCGGGCAGGGTTTTCAAAAACGGACGGTCGAGCAGGGCCGGGATGTCACAAAGCGGAAAGGCACCGCGCTCCTTGGCCAGCGCCGCTGAGGCCCGGTAAACCCCATCGCGCAGGCAGTCCATCATCTCCGCGACCGCCTCCCGGGCGCGCTCCGAGCCATAGGGCAGACCCAGCATTTGCAGCGCCGTGCCCAGCCCCATAATGCCAATGCCCAAGCGGCGTTTGGCCATGGCCTCGGCCTTTTGCGCCGGAACGGGAAAGGCGCTGACCTCCAGGACATTGTCCAAGAACCGCACCGCCACGGCGGCGACCTCGGCCATTCTGTCCTGATCCAGATGGGCGTCCGGGGTAAAGGGATCGCGGACCAGGGCCGAGAGATTGACCGCCCCCAAATTGCAATCCCCATCGGGCGGCAAGGGCTGTTCGCCACAGGGATTGGTGCAATGGATGGTCTCGCAATAGCCGAGATTGTTCTGGCCATTGACCCGGTCGATGAAGATCACCCCGGGCTCGGCATAGTCATAGGTGGTCCGGGTGATCAGATCCCACAGCGCCCGGGCTTCCTGGCGTTCATAAACATACCAGGGCTGGCCATTGCGCTCCTGAACCTCCAGCGGTTCCCGATCTGCGGGCGGCACGGAGAACCCCAGATCCCACAGGCTGTCCGTTTCAACCGCTTGCATGAAGGCGTCGGTGATCAGGACACTGACATTGAAATTGGTCAGCCGTCCTTGGGTGGTTTTGGCGGTGATAAAGTCGCGCAGATCCGGATGGTCGCAGGCCAAGGTCGCCATCATCGCCCCACGGCGACTGCCGCCGCTCATGATGGTGGCGCACATGGCGTTCCACATTTCCATGAAGGACAGCGGGCCGGAAGACACCGATCCGGTCTGGCGCACCACCGCGCCTTTGGGCCGCAGCGGGGAGAAATCCGTGCCAATGCCGCCGCCGCGCTGCATGGTCAGGGCCGCCCGGCTGAGCGCGCCCATAATGCCTTCCATTGTGTCGGGCACGGCCATATTGACGAAGCAATTGATCAGGGTGACCGCCTTGGTGGTGCCTGCCCCGGCTAGGATCCGCCCGCCAGGACACCACTCCCCGGCCTCCATCGCCGCCCGGGCCAAAGGCTCATGGACCGCACGATCCGGGTCCTGGGCATAAACCCCGGCACAAATCCGGGCCACGCTGTCCAGCGGTGTGGATTCGCCCCCCGGAGCCGTCTGCCAGCGATATTTTTCGCTCCAGATGGTTTCAATAATCGGCTGCGGGGGAAAGGGCGCGGGCGGCCAAGGCTTGGACAGCATGCAATCGGGTCCGAGAATGAGTGGAGGAGAACAGGTATAGAACCCTGGAGAGTGCCATAACTGGCCCAGTCTTAGAAAGACCTGACCTGATCCACTGCGGTTAGAAGAACACCAAGCGCTTCGGATCCCGCCCCTCCAGGCATTCCTGCGCCTCGATGGCCAGGAACAATCCGCCGAGGATAACCAATGGCGCATCCCGGCGCTGGGCCTCGGCGAGCGCCTGTTGGACACCACCTTCCAGGCTGGGACAGACGGCCACAAGGCTGTCAGCCGGGAATAGGCCGCGCAGGGCCTCCGGGTCGAGGCCGTTCTTGTGCGCCCGGGTCAGGATCACAGCACCAAAGCGGCCGCTGAGCTGTTGGGCGATGTCCTCCACGGCCTTGTTGGCGGACACGCCAAACAGCAACACCGCGCCGGATGGATCAAACATTTGGCTGAGGGCCTCCACAACTGCGGACACCGCTTTGGGGGTGTGGCCGACATCGATCCACACCTGTGGTTCGGTGCGGATGCGCTGCAGACGCCCGGGCCATGTCGCGGAGGTTAAACCAGCGGCCAGATCGGCCCAGTTGCGCTCCGGAAACAACTGGTGCAAAGCGGCCAGGGCCGTCACAGCGTTGCTGACCTGATGCCCACCGAGCAAGGACAGGGACAGATCAAACCGGTCGGTCTCGGTTTGAATCGCGGCCCGCTGGCCGTCAGGAGTCACGCTCTGGTTCAACACCGTAAATCTCTCCGCCAGAACCGAAACCGTGATCCCCCGGACCTGCCCATAGGCCCGCAGGCGCGGCAGCAACGCCTCTGGCACACAGGGCGCGATCAGGGCCGTGCCGCCGGGAGCCACCGCATCGAGCTTGTCATAGGCGATCAGTTCCAGGGTCGGGCCGAGGATCTCCGCATGTTCCAACTCCACGGCAGTGAGCACACTGAGAGACGCCCCCAACACCCGGACCGGGTCATAGCGCCCGCCAATGCCAGCCTCCCAAACAATTCGGTCCGGCGGATCCTCGGCAAACCACAATAGCGCGACCAGAAACAGGGCCTCAAACGCCCCCATGCGGTCGCCTTGGGGGGCCAAGACCTGCTCCTGATACGCCAAAACCGTGGCCAAATGGCGCTCAAACGCCTCCAGTGCCATGTCTTGACCATCGCGCTGGAAGCGTTCGGTCACCGCACGCAAATGCGGCGAGGTGAACAGCCCAACCGTCTCGCCTTGCGCCCGCAGGCCTTCCGCAAGCAGCCGAGCGGTGGAGCCCTTGCCATTGCTGCCGGTCACCACAACGGAGCGGCTGCTGAGCGCCTTCAGATCGATGCCTTGGGCGGCAACAAAGCCCAGCAGCCGATGCAGCCCAATGCCTTTGCCGAATTTCTCCAAGCCCAGCATCAGCGCCCTCCATGCGTGGCGAGCAAGTCCTCGGCCATGTCGCGCCAAAGATCCAGGATCACATCCAGATGCCCGGCCCGCTCCAAGGCGGTCACAGCGGGGTTGCTGTTGACCTCGATCACCAAGGGGCCCTCCGCAGTCAGGAACAGATCCACCGCGCCAAGGCGCAAACCCAAGGCCTCCAGGGCCTTAGCAGCGATCTCAGCCAGGGACGGGGGAACGCTTAAGGACACGGCTCCCGGCTCCGCCCCCGCCGACAGATTGCGCCGCCCGGCCAAGGCCACCTGGTCACCAACGCCAAGCACTTGGTCCTGGTCCAGCCCTGCCAAGACGGCCTCCGGCACTGCCGACAACCCAACCAATGCCAAGCGGTCATTCATCGCCTGCGCCAATGAGCCGATGGGGGACTGGCCGTCGCCAGTCAGCACCGCCTCGGCTTTCTCAACAAGGCAGAGCGCGCGGCCATCCTGGCTCAGCACCCGGCATTCCGGGGCGGTGATCAGAGGCTCGATCAGAACCATGTCATAGCGCTCGGCCACCGCCGACAGATAGCGTTGCAGGGCCACCGCGTCGCTGACCGGTTCGGCAAAATCGCCCCGAGACCCACTGTTCGGTTTGCAGAACACTGGAAAGCCCAGTCCAGCGGCATAGGCCACAGCTTGGTCTGGGCCTTGGTCCGCAGGCTGCAATGCCGCAAAACGACCACCAAGGAAAAACACCCGCCCCGGGGCGCAGGGCACCCCAGCGGCTTGGAGCAGGGTTTTGCTATGGGCCTTGTCGCGGGCAAGACCATGGGCCGTGGCGCTGTTGATCGGATAGGCACAGACCGCCCCGGCAGCGCTGACAAAGCTGCGCCCGGCTTTGGACAGCCGGAACAGATAGCCCCGGCCCTGATCCAGATCCTCAAAGGCAAAACCGTCGCGCTCCGCCATCAAACGGGCATAGCGGGCGGGGTCGGGATAGGGCGGATGCGGCTCTGACATCTTATGAGATTAGGACTTAAACAGCCAGCCGCGCAAAAAGCGGGTAATCCAGGGCATCACCACATAGGTCATCAGCAACACCTGGATGGTGGCGATCAGCAGCAGGCGCAGCGGCGGCGGCCAATCCGCAATCGCCGGGATCAGGGTGGCGTTCAGCCCCAGCATGACGACAAAGACAACGGCAATCAGCACCAGAGCCATGCGGTGGGGAGAGGGTTTGGCATGGGCCGGAACCTCCGGCAGGTCAAACCAGCCTTCCAGACCGGTGACCCGTTTCACCTCCGGCGGGCCTTCGACAATGTCTTCCAGCCGCTGCAGCCAGACCTGACGCTCCGCAGACTCCTCCCAAATCTGGCAATTGGCATAGCTATCAAAGCGGTAGATCACCACATATTCACCGCCCGGACCGTTGGGCCGCAGCGCCAGAGCGCCAAGATTGCCGTCAAAATTCCGCGCCTCTTTGGTCACGCCGGACAGCCAGGCCTCGTAATCCTTTTCCCGCCCCGGTTTGGGTTTGCGCTTTAAGGAGACGGTGACCGGGCCCTCTTCACCGGATTTGGCAAATAGCGGGTTGGGCATGCTCTCAAATCCCTTTCCACCCCTACCCGGCCGTGCGGGCGGCCAGCCTGCGACCGACATCAATCAAGGGTTTTTCATAGCTCCGGTAAATCACGGCGGCAACCAACACCGAGAGCGGATAGCCGATCAAAAACTCAATCCACCAAACCCGCAGGTCTAGCTGCTCCAGGACAAAGCCGACCCAAAACAACACCATCAAATGGAACATATACAGCGCAAAGGTCCAGCGACCCAAGGTCACCAGCACCGGATGGGCCAGCCATCTGGCCAAGGCGGAGTTGCCATGGACATAAAGCGAGGCCACAAGGCCCGCCGCCGCCGGCGCCAAAAAGATGTTCTCATAGGGAATGTCGATCCAAAACAGCGCCGTATAGACCGCCACCAACAGCACCAGGGCTGCGGGCAGAGCCAGATACAGACCATGGCGGAACAACAAGATCCCGGCTAGGCACCCCACCGCAATGCCACCATAGCCCCGGATTTGGTCCGCATAGCCGAGCAGGAACAGGCTTAGAACCAAAGCGCCCAGGAACAGCGCGAGATTGCGGGTGGTCGCCAGCGTCAAAACCACCAGGGGCCAGATCAGATAGAATTTTTCTTCGATCCCGACGGTCCAAGCATAGGCGAACAGCGCGATCATCTCCGGCACCAGCTCCCGGGAGATCAACAGGGAGGGCAACCAGATCTGTTCCAGCTGCGTCATGCTCGGCCCGCCAATGCCCAGGACATGGATCAGAAGGGTCCCCCCGACCATCAAAAAATAGGCCAGATAATAAACCGGCAAAATCCGGAAACAGCGCCGGATATAATAGCTCTTCAGGGTCGGCTTAGACGGGCCCAACACCAAAGCGGTGATTAGGAATCCGCTGAGGACAAAGAAAATATCAACACCAATGGTCCCATTGATGAAGCCGGGCATGCCTTTGATATGGTGGCAGAAGGTGAACAGGATGCAGATCGCCCGCAGCCCATCCAGGGCTGGGGAATAGGCCAGCGATGTTCCGATGAGGGAGGGGTCTCGCGCAATCACGTCCGACCCAGCCCCTGCCCTGCTCAGACCCGGCCGTGGCAGTTTTTGTATTTTTTGCCCGAGCCACAGGGGCAGGGCTCGTTGCGCGACACCCGGCCCCAGGTCGACGGATCATTGGGGTCTCGGTCTTCGGGAGCCACCGTCCGGCTCATGGGCAGCGGCTTGGTCGCCACCACACCGGTCGGCGGTCCGCCACCGACGGCCTGCTCCGGTTCTTCCCGAACGGCCATGCCTTGGGCCTGCTGGCGCTTGCGGGCTTCCTCTTCTTCCTCAGCGGTCGGCATCGGGGCCAGTTGCATGTTGAAGAGGGTATAGGTCACCTTTTCCCGCAGATCCGAGAGCATGGTTTGGAACATTTCAAAGGCTTCGGCCTTATATTCGTTCAGCGGGTCGCGCTGGCCATAGGCCCGCAGTGAAATCCCCTGACGCAAATGTTCCAGATGCAGCAGATGCTCCTTCCAAGACGCATCAAGCAATTGCAGCAGAACATTCTTTTCCAACCAGCGCATCCGCTCGGCACCGAATTCCACGGTTTTGGCGGCAATCTTTTGGTCGGCCTGCTTTTGCATCCGCTCCAGGATTTCCTCATCGGAAACCCCTTCCTCTTCGGCCCAGTCCTTGACCGGCAGTTCCATGCCGAGAACGGTTTTGCAGCGCTCGTCCAGATGGTCCACATCCCATTCTTCGGGCATGGCCTTGGGCGGAATGTTCTCTTCCACCAGCATTTCGAGGACTTCGCGGCGCATCTCGGCGACGGTTTCCTGGACCTCCTCGGCCACCATCAGATCCCGGCGTTGCTCATAGATCACCCGACGCTGATCATTCATCACATCGTCGAATTTCAGCAGGTTTTTCCGGACTTCGAAGTTCCGGGCTTCCACCTTCTGTTGGGCCTTTTCCAAGGCTTTGTTGATCCAGGGGTGGACGATGGCCTCGCCTTCTTCCAAGCCGAGCTTGCGCAGCATACCTTCCATGCGGTCCGAGCCAAAGATCCGCATCAGGTCATCTTCCAGAGACAGGAAGAATTTCGACGCGCCCGGATCGCCTTGACGGCCGGAACGGCCCCGCAGCTGATTGTCGACCCGGCGGCTTTCGTGGCGCTCGGTGCCGATCACATAAAGCCCTCCGGCATCCAGCGCTTGCGCCTTCAGCTTTTCGACCTCATCGACGATTTTTTCCCGGGTCTTGGTCAAGGCAGCCTCATCGGCGTCCTTCGGGGCTTCCTGGGAGACCCGCATCTCCACATTGCCGCCCAGCTGAATATCGGTTCCGCGACCAGCCATATTGGTGGCGATGGTTACCGCACCGGGCACCCCGGCCTGGGCGACGATAAAGGCTTCCTGTTCGTGATATCGGGCGTTCAGGACAGCGGGTTTGACCTTATGCTGTTTGCGCAGCAAATCGGCCAGATATTCGGATTTTTCAATCGAGGTGGTGCCGACCAGCACCGGCTGTCCCCGCTCAACGCAATCCTTGATCAGGATGGCGATGGCTTCGAACTTCTCCCGGACGGTCCGGTAGACCTCGTCATCCTGGTCCAAGCGCGCCATGTCCCGGTTGGTCGGGATATCAACCACTTCCAGGCCATAGATTTCCTGGAATTCGGCGGCTTCGGTCATCGCCGTCCCGGTCATGCCTGCCAGTTTGGGATACATGCGGAAATAATTCTGGAAGGTGATCGAGGCCAAGGTCTGGTTTTCCGGACGGATCTCGACGCCTTCCTTGGCTTCTAGAGCCTGGTGCAAGCCATCGGCATAGCGCCGGCCTTCCATGGCCCGGCCGGTAAACTCATCAATGATCACCACCTTGCCAGCGCGGACCATGTAGTCATCGTCACGGGTGAACAGCTTGTGGGCGCGCAGGCCCTGGGTGGCATGGTGCAGGATCGAGACATTGCGCGGATCATAAAGATTGCCATCGCCCTGAAGCAGCCCGGCGTCGCGCAACAGCTCTTCAACCCGCTCCTGGCCCTCTTCGGTGTAGACCACGGACCGGGCCTTTTCGTCCTTCTCCCAATGGGGCTCTTCCAGCAGCGGGATCACCTTGTCGACCGCCCGATACAGCTCGGAGCTGTCCTCTGCCAAGCCAGAGATGATCAGCGGCGTCCGGGCCTCGTCGACCAGGATGGAGTCCACTTCGTCGACAATGCCGAAATGGAACGGGCGCTGGACCATGTCTTCCAGACGGAACTTCATATTGTCGCGCAGATAATCGAAGCCGAGCTCATTGTTGGTGCCATAGGTGATGTCAGACCCATAGGCAGCCTTGCGGGCCTCGTCGTCCAGTTCATGGACAATGCAGCCGGTGGTCAGGCCCAAAAAGCCATAAACCTTGCCCATCCATTCCGCATCGCGGCTGGCCAGATAGTCGTTCACGGTGACCACATGGACACCTTTCCCCGACAAGGCATTCAAATAAACCGGCAGGGTGGCGACCAGGGTTTTCCCCTCCCCGGTGCGCATTTCCGAGATCTTGCCCTTATGCAAGACCATGCCGCCCTTGAGCTGGACATCATAATGGCGCTGGCCTAAAGCCCGCTTGGCCGCCTCGCGCACCGTGGCGAAGGCTTCGATCAACAGATCGTCTTCGGTTTCTCCGGCCTCCAGACGCTGGCGGAATTCATCTGTTTTGGCCTTCAGGGCGTCATCATCTAAGGCCTCGAATTCAGGCTCCAGAGCGTTGATGGCGGCGACCGTCTTGTCGAGAGTCTTGATATAACGGTCGTTGGCGGTCCCGAAGACCCGCTTGGCAATGGCGCCGAACATGGAGATTCCTAAGTCTTTCGATGGCTTTGCGCGGGCCTGACCCCTGGGGTCTGTCCACGGCGCAAACGGATGGAGGCGTCGAAGACATAGAGCGCGCATGCCCGTTCTGTCAACGCGAGGGCGCGCCGAGCAACCCATTTCCCTGGCAACTGTTGTTAAACGTCCGAAGCAACAGGACCTCTTGTGTTGCGCACGACTTGCCTCTTAAATGAAATGGTCGGGAATTCTTCAGGGGACCATGCGCTCGGCGCGACGCTGTGTAGGCCTTGGCCAAGCGCGGTTCAATTGGATCTCCCTGGAACCGGCTCTTCAGAACCGGCCCCTTGGCCAAGCCCTGGAAAGGCACGCGTCATGTCCCAGAGCGAGCCCCGTTCCGCCCCTGCCGCCCCCGAAAAACCGCCTCGGGAGCGCTGGTTCAGTCTGGCCTTGGCGTGGGCCTCGCTGACATGGGAGCGGTTCTGGAGCGCCTTCTGGCCCCTTGGCTCCGTGCTATTGTTGATCTTGGCAGTCGCCTTTTCCGGCCTGACCGAGCGCATTCCGGGATGGACCCATGGTCTGATCCTGCTCCTGGCCCTGGGTCTGGTGCTCTGGACCATTCGGATCAACCGGCCAAAATTTGTCCTACCGCCGCTGTCACGCTCTTGGCGGACCCTGGAAGACTCCCGCAAAGACCTGCACCGCCCACTGACAGCGACCCGGGATTCCATGAGCTTGGGCGCAGCGGACCCGCTGTCAGAAGCTTTGTGGCAAGCCCACCAAAACCGCATGCAGGCGGCGACCCAGGACCTTTATGTCCGCTTCCCGCGCCCGGATGTGGTCAAACAGGACCCCACAGCACTGCGTTTCGCCCCGGTGCTGCTCTGCGTCCTGTCGCTGGCCATTGCCGGGCCAGTGGCCCTGGATCGGCTCTGGCAATTTGTCACCCCCAGCCTGCTGCCGCCAGACTCCCCGGTTTCCGCTGAGCTGTGGATCACACCACCGGATTATACCGGGCAGGTGCCGCTGCATCTCTCCGCCCAGCGTCCCGCCCCGGAGACCCCCGAGGCCACAGACGCCGGACAAACCGAGGACGGTACGGAGATAGCAGAAGTGCCGCTCCGGGTCCCGGAAGGCTCCTCGATCCTGGTGTTGGTGCGGGGCGAGGCGGAGGCTGTGCATCTGGGCACCGCAGCGAATGCCAATCCGGAAACCGCCAACAGCACCGCCCCCTTGGACCAAGTCTCCGCCCTGGACCACCGTTTGGAGACCGAACTGTCCGGGGACGGCCCCCTGACCCTATGGATCGAAGATGATCTGCTGCTGTCCCGACCTTTGACCATTGTCGAAGACCAACCGCCGGAAATCAGTTTTGCCAAGGAACCGGGGGCCGACCAGCGCGCACGCCTGGTGATCGAGGCCCTGGCGCTGGATGACTATGGCGTCACCGCTGCCCAGGCCTTTATCCGGCCAACCGATCCGGACGCGCCGGTGTTGGATCTGGCGGATCCCGGAGCGGACCAAGTCCTTGTGCAGCCCTTTAATGTCGGCGGTGGCGGCCCCGGCGTTGACGGGGTCGGGTCCACGGAAGCCCTGCGCCTGTCCGCCGATCTGACCGATCATCTCTGGGCCGGTCTGGAGGTCAGCGTGACCCTGGAAGCCCGGGACCATCCGGATCAGGTCAGCCAATCGGAACCGACCACCCTATTGTTGCCGGAACGGGTGTTCCGCGACCCCATGGCCCAGGCCATTGTCGATGTGCGCAAAGAGGTCACCCTGAACCCGTCGCGCAGCCCGGAAATGGGGGCAGCCCTGATCCTTCTGGCGGCCCGCACCGATGCCTATCGGGACAATTTGACGGTCTATTTGGCCCTGCGCACAGTTGCCGCCCATTTGCGCAATCACGGCCCTGACTTTGAGCGCGACTATGTCCGGGCCATGCTCTGGAAGGCGGCCTTGACCGTGGAAGAGGGCGAGTTGGCCACCGCCAGCCGCGACATTCAGCGGGTTCAAGATCAGATCGATAAGGCACTGAACGGCGAATTGTCGCCTGAGCAAATGGATGCCTTGCTGGAAGAAACCCGGCGCATGCTCTCGGAGCTGATGCAGCGCATGGCCGAGATGATGCCGCCGATCCAGGGCGAGAACCCCTTCAGCGAATTCATGCCGGAAATGTCGCTGCAATCGCTGGATGACATGCTGCGGCAAATGCAAGAGCTCAACCGGCTCGGGGCGCAAGAGGCAATGCAGGAAATGCTCGCCCAGCTGCAGGACATGCTGGACTCGCTGTCTGACATGCGCGCGGACCCGCAAATGGCCCAGCAAATGCAGCAGGCCCAGGAGTTTATGCAGGCGCTGAATGAGATGCGGCAACGCCAGCAAGAACTGCTGGATGATACCTTCCGCAATGATTCTGAGCGGCGCACAGCCCAAGAAGAACAACGCCGCGCCGAACGCCAGCAGCGCGCTCGGGAACGCTTTGGCACCGAGGATGACCAGACCGCGCGGTTCTTGGAAGAGCTGATGCGCGAGCAAATGCAGAACCGGCCGCAAAACCAGACCCCGCGTCAAGGTCAGCAGGGTCAGCAGCAGCAAGGTCAACAGCAGGGTCAACAACAAGGCCAACAGGGCGGGCAACAGCCGGGCCAAAATCAGGCGGGGCAACCGGGACAGAGCAGCCCTGGGGGCATGCCCAGCCTGGAAGATCTGGCCAACCGCCAATCGGCCTTGACCCGGGCGATGGAAGGACTGCTTGGGGAAATCGGGGAAATGACCGGATCGGTGCCCCAGGGCCTGGGCGAAGCCGCCATGGCCATGGACCGGGCCGCCGAAGCCCTGGCCCAGCAAGATGCCGCCAGTGCGATGCAGGCCCAGCGCGAGGCTTTGGAACAGCTGTCGAAAGGTCGCCAGCAGGCCGCCACGGCGTTGATGCAGATGATGGCCGGATCCGGTCAGCCGATGATGATGCCCGGCAACAGCCAGGGTGCCATGGGCCGCAACCGCGATCCCTTAGGCCGGTCCCAAGGCGGGTCGGACACCCGCCGTGTCGGCGTGCCCGAGGATGCTGATGTGCAGCGGGCCAAGGAGCTGCTGCAGGAATTGCGGCGTCGGGTCAACGACCCGGACAGAGAAGCGCCGGAGAAAGACTATCTCCGGCGCCTCATTCCACGATTCTAAGCTGTTTGGCCTTATTCGTCTTTAGGATCGAAATGCAGACCGACTTCCCAGGAGGTCACTGAATTGTCTGAGGGGACCTCGATGGTTGTCTCATAGGGCACTTGGCCATTGGGCGGGATGGTCGCTTGCGGCGGATCGATCACTTTGCGCCGCACCTCGTCATTGTTGGCGTCTTTTAAGCGCAGGACCAAGGGCGGTATCTGCTGTTCCTGATCGGTCTTGTTCACCACCAAGCCATAGAGGGTCATGACCGGCCCGGTTTCCGTCTTTTCCACCTGGGCCTTGGCATTGGCGATGGTCAGCGGTGTCGAGCCACCGCTGCTGAGATTAAGAACGTCATAAATCACCTTGGTCTGCGGCACCATGGCGAGGATGGCATCGCGGAACAAATAGCCCGGGATGGCAACCGCCCAGATCGCCAGCAAAATGATGATCAGGATCGTCAGGACCCGGGACATGCCGCCTTTTTTCTTTTGCGGACGCGGACCGGAGAACACACGCGGCACCCGGTCTTCGTCCTGATCTCCCATCAGGCCGTCCAGATCATCAAAATCAGGCATGTCATCCCCGGCGAGCAGATCATCCAGACCGTCATCGCCAAGGTTGTCAATGTCATCAAACGGATCTTTGCGCCGCCGACCACCGCCGCCCAGCGGGCTGGACTTTTTCGATCCGCCCCCGGCGATATTGCCCATGATCTCGTCCAGATCGGGCACTTCGGTGTCCATGGGATCGACAGCGGGAGGCGGAGCCCCTCCGCCTGGTTCCATTTCCAGCGGAATGGCTCCAGAGGACGGGGCCGGGGCACGCGGCGCCTGAGCCTGGGCTTTCTGGGCCGCCAAGACCTCCTCAATCGGATCGGGAATGCCACTGGGCTCCGGTGAGGGCGGAGGTGGAGGCGGCGGTGGCGGCGGTGCCACGGGATCCGGAATGATTGGGGCCAAAGCGGGCGCACCACCAGCATCTGGCATTTGATGCCAGACATGGGCGCAGCGCGGACATTTCATTTTTCTCCCTTGCGCGCCGATGGCTCCATCAGGGACGTTGAAACGTGTCGCGCAATTGGGACAATGGATAAGCATGCGATCACCGAATGGTCATAGCCCCGAAACCCGTTATAAAACCAACCCCGGGGGAGTGACAAGCAACACGACCATGCCGAAATACCAGTTAATTCTTTGTGTTCATCGAGGCGATTGACGCAAAAAAATAGGAGCAGACCATTTTTCGCGCAAAAAAAGACAGCGGCACCAGTCTGGAGATCGCCCGGTTCGAGCAAGTGGGGTTGCGCTATGGCAACGGACCGGAGATTTTCACCGATGTCTCTTTTTCCCTGGCCGCCGGGTCCCTGCACTATTTGACTGGCAGTTCCGGGGCGGGAAAAAGCTCGCTTCTGAGCCTGTTGTTTCTGGGCCGACATCCAAGCCGCGGCTCTGTTTGGCTGTTTGGCCGCGATCTCGCCCAAGTGCCACGCAAAGAACTGCCCGCCATTCGCCGCCGGATCGGCGTGGTGTTCCAAGACTTCCGCCTGCTCGATCACCTGACCGCCTATGACAATGTGGCCCTGCCCTTGCGGGTGGCTGGCGTGTCTGAGGCCCGGATTAATAAGGACGTGCGAGAATTGCTGTCCTGGGTTGGCCTGAAAAACCACATGGATGCCCGCCCACCGACTCTGTCCGGCGGCCAGAAGCAGCGCGTGGCCATTGCCCGGGCCGTGATCAGCCGCCCGGATCTGGTGGTCGCCGACGAGCCCACCGGCAGTGTGGATGACAGCATCGCCACCCGGCTGATGTATCTGTTGTTCGAGCTGAACAAGCTGGGCACCACCGTGATGGTCGCCACCCATAACGAAGCCTTGGTGCGGCGCTTTCCGTTTCCCTGCCTGAATTTGGATCGCGGACGCTTGACCTTTGTGCCGGGCAGCGGTGCCAGTGCTGATGCGCCCTTGGGGGTGCACAATTCCCAAAGCACCAGACCTCAAACCGCAACGCCCCAATACCGGACGACCACTGGCGCAGGCCGGGGAGACCCGGTGCGATGATATCCTCCCTGCCTGGGCTATCCGGCCTGCCGCGCTCCGACCTTCCCTCTGGCGAGGATCCAACCGCCCGCCTGTTGCCCTGGATGGTGGCGGTGATGGTGTTCATCGCCGCCCAGGCCCTCTGCGGAGCCTTTGCCGTTTCGGATGTGGTCGACCAATGGACCCGGGATGCGGTTGGCACCCTGACCGTGCAGATCGAGCCGCCGGGGGTGGATGCCCAAGCCGCGACCGAGACCGACCGGCGGGTCAAGGTGGTGATGGACATTTTGTCCGATCATCCCGCCGTGGCCGAGGCCCGCGATATTCCAGAGCCGGAGTTGCGCGCATTGATGGAACCCTGGCTTGGCGCACCGGCTTTGGTGATGGATCTGCCCTTGCCGCGCCTGATCGATGTAACCCTTAATCCGGACATGGCGATGGATGTGGCCAGCCTGAGCGACACATTGGTCAGCGCCGTCCCCGGAGCCACCGTGGATGACCACCGGGTCTGGCTCAATCGGTTGGTGGATCTGGCCGAGGGTTTGTCCCTGCTGGCCTTTTCCGCCGTTGCCTTGGTCACCGCAGCCACCGCCCTGGCCGTGATCCATGCCACCCGATCGGGCCTGTCGATGTATCACGGCACCATTGATGTGCTGCACATCATTGGCGCGCAAGACGACTATATTGCCGGACAATTCGCGCGGCGCGGCCTCATCCTTGGCTTGAAGGGCGGAGTCATGGGGCTTATCCTGGCCATACCCGCCCTATTCTTGATCGGCCTATTGATTGATCGGCTTGAGGGCGGTTTTATTCCAGAAGCCACATTGGGCTTGTCCGAATGGTTGATCCTGGCCTGCCTCCCAATCGCCTCCGGCCTGTTGGCCATGGTGACCGCGCGGTTCACGGTCTTGAGAAATCTCGCACGCCTGACTTGACCGTTTACCCGGATCCAGCAGCCGACCCTGCCATGTCGCCCAAAGCCGCTTCTCCCTTCGTGGTCCTGCGTCGCGCCTTGCTGCTGTTTGGCGCATTGGCGCTGTGCTGGCTGGCGGGTCTGGCCTGGTTTATCACCTCCCTGCCCGATGGCCCGCCAACGGACACTCTGCGCACCGATGCGATTGTGGTTCTGACCGGCGGTCGCGATCGTCTGCCGGAAGGGTTGGAGTTGCTGGCGCAAAACAAGGCCGATCTGCTGTTTGTCTCCGGTGTCGGCGAGGATGTCACCTTAGGGGATCTGGAGCGCGTGACCGGCCCGCTGCCCGGAAATCTGGCCCATCGGGTGGTGTTGGGACATGCGGCCCTGAACACAGCAGGCAACGCCCAGGAAACCGCACGCTGGGTTGCCGAGAACAACATTGCCAGCATCCGCCTGGTCACCACGGCCTTTCACATGCCCCGCTCCCTGGCCGAATTTCGCGCCGCCTTGCCCGCCGTGACCGTGACCCCGCATCCGGTGTTTCCGGAGGAGATCCGTCATGCGGATTGGTGGCGACGCCCGGGCACGGCCTATTTGCTGGCCCAGGAATTTACCAAATATCTTCTCGTCCAAGCCCGTTTGGTGCTATCTCCGGCAGTAGAAGCCGCTGCCTAATCTCCTTTTTGGCAGCCCCCGGAGCCATTGATCATGTCCTATGCGGTTGCCGTTCTGCGCTCGGTTCTGTTCAACCTGTTTTACATTGGCTGGACGGCGATGCTGGGCCTGCTGTGCCTGCCATTGTTGCTGGCGGGATCCCATGACCGGATCCAGGCCTGCGCCCGGTTGTGGCTGTCCGGGTTCCGCAAGGCCGCCCGGATCCTGCTGGGTCTAGACTATCGGGTGGAAGGGCTGGAACATGTGCCCCAAGGGGCCTGCCTGATTGCCGCCAAACATCAAAGTGCCTTTGAAACCTTTGTTTTTCACGCCCTGTTGGACGACCCGGTCTATGTGCTGAAACAGGAGCTGATGCAGATCCCGCTGCTGGGCTGGTACATGGCCCGAGCCGGAATGATTGGCATTGATCGCTCTGGCGGGGCCAAGGCGCTGAAAGGCATGCTGCGGGAAGCAAAAAAGGCGGTCGGCAAGGGACGTCAAATCGTCATTTTCCCCGAAGGCACCCGGACCATGCCCGGCAAACCGAAACCCTATCAGCCCGGGGTCGCCGCCTTGGCCCTGTCCTTAGAGGTCCCCGTGATCCCGGTGGCGGTCAATTCCGGCCTGTTCTGGCCCCGCAACAGCTTCGTAAAGACTCCAGGCACCATCACCATCCAGATTTTGCCACCTCTGGAGAGCGGTCTGACCCGCAAAGCCTTCATGGGAGCCCTGGAAAACGCCATTGAGGGTGCGTCCACCGCGCTTTTGCCCGCTCCAGAGGCATCCGAACCCCCCTAAAGACAAAACGGGCTTCCCTCCTTGCGCCACTTCCTATAGGGTGCGCGCAAGAAAATATTGCAGTGCAGCAAATGCTCCGGCGATCAACGCTGGCCCACTGCTGATGCCCTCATCCCCCAGGGAGTATCGTCTGTTTGGTCCCCCGCCCGAGGCTTGTCCAGAGCCCCGCGTGGACCGGTTTGTTTTGCTTTGGCTTGTTTTGAATTTTTTGCAGACGCTCTGGAGAGCCCGCATGGACGTCACCTTGTCGACCCTGAAACGGGAATGGTTCGGGAATATCCGCGCCGATATTCTGGCGGGAATCGTGGTCGCTCTGGCACTGATTCCCGAAGCGATCTCCTTTTCCATCATCGCCGGGGTCGATCCCAAAGTCGGGCTTTATGCCTCCTTCTCCATAGCTGTCATCACCGCCATTGCCGGGGGCCGTCCCGGCATGATCTCTGCGGCCACGGCAGCCACGGCGGTCCTGATGGTGACCCTAGTGCGCGATCATGGCCTGCAATATCTGCTCGCCGCGACGGTTTTGGCCGGTGTGCTGCAGGTCGGCGCGGGCGTGTTGAAGCTGAGCACCGTGATGCGCTTTGTGTCCAAATCGGTGATGACCGGCTTCGTCAACGCCTTGGCGATTTTGATTTTCTTAGCCCAGCTGCCCGAGCTGATCGATGTGCCCCTGATCACCTATCCGATGATCGCGGGCGGCCTGGCCATCATCTATCTGCTGCCCTATGTGACCCGGGCTGTGCCCTCGCCGCTGATCTGCATCATCGTCCTGACCGCCTTGGCCATGCTGCTGGATCTGGATGTCCGCACCGTCGAGGATATGGGGCAATTGCCCGACACCTTGCCGGTGTTCCTGCTGCCGGATATTCCGCTCAATCTGGAAACCCTGTGGATCATCCTGCCCTATTCCGCTGCCATCGCCGCCGTGGGTCTGCTGGAATCCTTAATGACCGCCTCCATTGTTGATGAGCTGACCGACAGCACCAGCGACAAGACCCGGGAATGTGTCGGCCAAGGCCTGGCCAATTGCGCCACCGGCTTTATCGGCGGCATGGCGGGCTGTGCGATGATCGGCCAGTCGGTGATCAATGTGAAATCCGGCGGGCGCGGGCGGCTCTCGACCTTCGCGGCGGGGATTTTGCTGCTGATCTTTTGTGTCGTCCTGGGCGAATGGGTCAAACAGATCCCGATGCCGGCCCTGGTGGCAATCATGATCATGGTCTCCATCGGCACCTTCTCCTGGACGTCGCTGAAGGATCTGCGGGTCCATCCGCGCAGCTCCTCCATTGTCATGCTGGCCACCGTCATCGTCGTGGTCGCCACCCATAATCTGGCCCTGGGGGTTCTGGTCGGGGTGCTGCTGTCAGGCGTGTTCTTCGCCTGGAAGATCGCGCAAATTTTCCGCGTCACCTCAGAGGCCTCCGAAGACGGCACCGCCCGGACCTATCGGGTCGAGGGCCAAGTGTTTTTCGCCTCCGTGGACAATTTCCTGGCCGCCTTCGATTTCAAAGAGGCTTTGGAAAAGGTCACAATCGATGTCAGCCATGCCCATATCTGGGACATTTCCAGCGTCTCGGCTTTGGATAAGGTGGTGCTGAAGTTCCGCCGAGAAGGCGCGGAGGTGGAGATTATCGGGCTCAACCGGGCCAGCGAGACCATCGTTGACCGGCTGGCCATTCACGACAAGCCCGGGGCGCTGGATCGCCTGATGGGGCATTGATGACGACAGGGACTTTTGGGGGCGGCCATGGCCACAGTCAGCGCATTCATTGATGCATCGGTTTACACCCGCAGTGTGTGCGACCATGCGGCCTGGGCGGCGCAACGCTTAAAGGGGTCCCTCGACCTGATCCATGTTCTGACCCGCAACAGCGACAGCGGGCTGCATTCTGATTTCAGCGGCAGCATGGAAGCCGAGGGCCGGGAGCATCTGCTCCAAGAGCTTGCCGAGCTGGATGAAGAGCGCGCCAAATTGGCCATGAAGCGCGGTCGCCTGATCCTGCAGGACGCCAAGGGCTTGGTGAGCGAAGCCGGAGGCCCTGCGGCCAACACCCGCCTGCGCCATGGCGATCTGGTCGAAGCCATTGCTGATTTCGAAGCCGATGCCGAGCTGTTGGTGATCGGCAAGCGCGGCGAGGCGGCCGACTTCGCCACCTTGCATCTAGGCTCCAATCTGGAGCGGGTGGTTCGCGCCAGCCACAAGCCAGTTCTGGTCGCCGCCCGGGCCTTTAAGCCAATCAGCAAGGCCCTGATCGCCTTTGATGGCGGCACCAGCGCCTTGAAGGCCGTCGACATGGTCTCGCGCAGTCCGCTGTTTGAGGGCGTCTCGATCCGCCTGTTGATGGTCGCCCCGGAATCCAGCCGGGCGCAAAAAAAGCTGGAAAGCGCAGCTGACAGCCTACGCGGCGGTGGGTTGACCGTGGAAACCGTCCTGTTCCAAGGCCATGCGGATCAAGTCATCACCCGTCAGGTTGAGGCCGAGGATATCGAGCTGCTGGTCATGGGGGCCTATGGCCATTCCCGGATCCGGTCCTTGATCATTGGGTCGACCACGTCGGAAATGATCCGGGGCTGCCAGATCCCGCTTCTGCTGGTGCGCTAATCAACCCTTTTGATCGGCGCGAATTGGGCGTCAAAATCCGCCGTTGACGGCATCGGCAGGCTGGCCCGCTGATCCAGATCTCGGACCACCCCGCGCAGATCCTCCAGCAAGGCAACCCGGTCTTCCTGGCTGATATAAGGGCACATGATAGGCGATGAAGGGCTCGAGCACGTCGAGCCCGACATAGCCCAGGCTGCCCTGAAAAAAGTGCCGCATCATTCCCAACGCCAGATCGCCATGGATCGCATCGGGCCCGAACATATGCGCCCGTCCGCCCAGGCTGAAGGCCACCAAAGCCCGTTTGCCCTTCAGGCCGCCCTGATCATAAATCCGCTTGCCGCCATAAAACGGCCCGGACAGGAACACCCTGTCGATCCAACCTTTCAGAATCGCCGGGGTGCCAAACCAATGCAGCGGAAAGGTGAACACCAGCAGGTCGGCGCTCAGGACCTTGTCCACTTCAGCCGCAATATCCGGGGCCAAGGTCCCAGCCTTAAAGCCAATGCGTTGTTCCAGGGCATAGGTCAGATGGGTCGGATCGGTCCGCTGCTGAAAATCCGCTGGGCTGGCCACCGGGTTAAACCGCATGGCGTACAAATCAGACTGCACCAAGTCAGCCCCTTGGCGGGTCAGTTCCGCTGCGATCTCATCGCGCATGGCGGTGACAAATGAATCCGCCTCGGAATGGGCGTGGATGAGGTGGACTTTCAAGGGCGGGCTCCCTGGCTCACATGCGGTGCTAAACACTTCCAAGAGAATGCCCGGATTTCGCCCAGGATCAATGCTACTGTCCCCCACAGTGAGAGTCGCAAAACCGTAAAGGACCTTCAACCATGCTGCGTTTGCCCTCTGGTGCAGAGCTTTTGAAGGATCGCGCCGCCATTTTGCTGCGCGGCCTGATCGGGTTTGTCCAAGGCCTTTGCCTCTATATCTTCTATCGGCTTTCTGAGCTGTCTGAGCCGCTGTTTGGCTATGCCGAGGAGGCATGGCTGCGGATGATCACCGTGGGCGTGATGGTGGCGCTGTTTGCGCCCCTACCAGCCCTGTTTGGGGTCACCCATCTGCCCCGGACCCGCTTGGCCCTGTGGTCGGGGATCGCCTTGGTCTATGTCGCAGCCATGGGCGCATTCAACCTCAGCACCGGATTGGAGATCGGCGATCTGGGTCCCTTGCCCTTTGTGCTGCCCCTCGCCGTGCTCTACATCGCCCATGAATTCGTCATCTCCGGTAACCAAGACGGGCAAAAAATCGCCCGCTACGAGACCTTTTTTGACAATGCCTGGAGCCATGCCTTTCAAGCGGGCTTGGCCGGGCTGTTTCTCGGGCTGTTCTGGCTGGTGCTCGCGCTCGGGGCTTGGTTGTTTGCCCTGATCGAGCTGACCCTGATCGAAGACATCATCTATGACGAGTCCTTCGCCCTGATCGCCTCGCCAATCATGTTCGCTTTGGGTGTCCATTTGACCGATGCGGAGCGGCGTCTGACCCGGGGCACGGTCAATATCGCATTGTCCCTGTCTTCTTGGATCGCGATCCTGATGACCTTGGTCCTGGGGACCTTTTTGATCGCCTTGTTGTTCACCGGGGTCGACAAGCTGTGGGAGGCTGGGTTTTCCACCGCATTGGCCCTGGGGGCGGCCATCTTGATGATCTTCCTGATCAATGCGGCCTATCAGGATGGCGAGACCCCGCCGTCAAAGGCCTTGCGCGCCGTGATCCGCTTCAGTGCCTTGCCTCTGACAGGACTGTTGTTGGTCGCAGCCTATGGCCTGTGGCTGCGCACGGAGCAATATGGCCTGTCGCCCTCCCGCGTGCTTGGCTGGATCGGTTTGATCCTGAGCGCCTGGTACGCCCTGGGGTATGTCGCGGCGGCGGCCAAGCCCGGGCCTTGGATGGCCTTGCTGCGCCCGGTGAATATTGGCGGGGCTTTGGTGGTGATGGTGCTGTTTACGCTGATGCTGACACCGATCCTGAACCCCGCCAGGGTGACGGTTTCCAATCAGATCGAGCGTCTGACCTCCGGCGACGTGTCCCTGGACCGGTTCGATTTCGCCTATCTGACCCGCAATGCGGTCCAGCCCTGGGGCCGGGCGGCCTTGGAAGAGCTCGCCGCCACGTCTCCAGAGACGTTCGATGGGGACAGCGTTGCAGATGCTGACCAGATTCCCTTGTTGGCCCAAGCCGCCTTGGACGGTACGGACAGCTATCGGGATGTGACCATCATTGCCCGGCGCCAAGACGCAATCCGCACCATTGGCGGCACACCGATCCCGCCCTTGGCCCTGATGCCGCAAATCGGTCGGGACCCGGTGGAGCAATGTGTCTCGCGATTGAACTGGAAGGAGCGCGATGCGGAGGAACCGCTGCCGCTCTGCCTGGGTCGGATGATGGATCTGGAGGGCGATGGCACCGAAGGCCTGCTGCTCTGGTTGCCCGAAGACACCGCCAGCCCCCGGCTGTGGTGGATCAAGCCCACCGAAGACGGGGCCTGGCAGCTCCGCGCCCATAGCGTTGCTCCGGCGGTTGCGGCAGGGCCGGGTGGCAGGACCGCACCTGACCTGGATCGATCGGCTGTCATGTCGGCCTCGGCAGACGCGCTGGCTGGTCATTTGCTCCGGGCCCAGCCCTTGCCCAGTCCGCGCCAAGACCTGGTTATCGGGCCCTATCGCATCCCCGGCTTTGATCCCAGTGACGCCCTTTGGCAGGGCCGGACAGAAGACGCCCTGGCGCCCGAAGATGCCGCCCGATTGCCGGACAGCTTGACCAGGCTCTGGGCCTTTCCGTCGCCCTTACGGGCCTGCCAGCGCAGCATCGATGATCCCGAATGGGACACCAAATGTTACAGCCGTGTCTTGGACTATGATGGCGACGGCCAAGAGGATGACATCGCCATCATCCGCTTTTCCGGCATCTATGAACTCAGCGTTCACATGTACACCAACCAAGACAGCGGCTGGCATTTTGCCGGAACCTGGGAGGTGCAGGAGGACGATGTGGTCGACGCGCTGATCGAATTGGAGGGCGATCTGAGCGCCGGAGAGGCGATCCTGAAGCGCCAGGAGATCATGGTCCAGGGCGCCCATATGACCCCCACCATCCTGCCGGATTTGTCTTTCCTCGGCCTGACGTTACCGCTGCAACTGATCTCTGAGTCGCCGCCCTAACCTAATAGGCCGCGATGCCGCCATCGGAGCGCGGATCCACCGCCCCTTCCAGCAAGCCCGAGGGGTGCAGCACAATGGCCCCGGCATGGCCCATCAGATCATCATAGGGATCAACCAACCCCACATCATGGCCCCGGTCGCGCAAGCCTTGGACCACCGCCGGATCCATCCGGCTTTCCACCAGCAAGGAGGCCGTGTGGGTGCCCCAGCTGCGCCCAATGACCCAGCGCGGCGCGGTCACGGCGGCCTGGAGATCCTGGCCATAAAAAACATGACGGCTAAACACGGCGGCCTGGAATTGCGGCTGGCCGTCTCCGCCCATGCAGCCATAGGCCATCACCCGCCCATCATTCAGCCGCGCCAAAGCCGGGCTGAGGGTGTGGAACGGCTTGCGCCCGGGCTCCAAAGGATTGGTCGCCTGTTCGTCTAACGAGAACGCCGCACCGCGATTGTGCCACAGCAGGCCCGTGGTCGGCAGCACGACGCCGGAGCCAAAGGCGTGATAGACGCTTTGAATATAGCTGACAGCGCGGCCTTGATTATCGGCGGTGGCCAGCCAGATCGTGTCGCCATCGGTGGACAGCGCCGGTCCTGACGCTGCCTGGCTCATATCCACCTGGCGCGCCAAGGCCCCAATCCGCTCCGAGCTCAGATAGGCCCCAGGCTGTTCGCGCATCAGCGCCGGATCGCGGATCACCCGATTGCGGATCTCGTAAACCAGCTTTGAGGCCTCAATCAGCCCATGCAGGTGATCAATGGTCTCGCCTTCCCGCACCTTCAACTGGCGAAATACCGCCAGCAGCATCATCGCCGTCAAGCCCTGGGTCGGCGGCGGGGTGTTGTGCAGCACCCCATTGTCCAGGGCCAGGGTCAGGGGACGGCGGCGAGTCGGGCGATGGCGGGCCATATCCTCCCCGGTGACCGGTGAGCCAATGGCTTTCAAATCCGCCGTGATCGCCTGGGCGATCTCGCCCCGGTAAAAACTGTCCAGACCGCTCTGCCCCAAGCCTTCCAAGACCTCGGCCAAACGCTCATTGCGCAGCAGCGCCCCGGCACGGGGGATCCGACCACTGTCTTCCAGGAAGGTCTCGGCAAATCCGGAGCAGCCTTTCAGCGCCCCGAGCAGACGGCGAGCAGCCTTTTCGTGGGAGCTGGCCACCGGCCAGCCATAGCGGGCATGGGTGACTGCCTCTTCCAGCAGCCGGGACAGCGGCAGATGCCCACCCCAGCGCGCCGAAATGTCCAAGGCCGACTGCCAACCGGAGACCGCACCGGCCACCGTCGCTGCTGCTGCGGGACCCTGGACCGGCATTTTGTCCAAGCCGCGCAGCCGATAGCTGTCCAGGTCCGCCCCGGACCCCGTCGCCCCGGCAGCATCGATGGCGATGGGCGGTTGGTTTGGCTCATGGATCAGCCAAAACGCATCACCGCCCAGGCCGCACATATGCGGATAGACCACCGAGATCGTCGCCGCAGCGGCCAAGGCGGCCTCGATGGCATTGCCGCCTTCGCGCAGCACAGCCAACCCGGCCTGGGCGGCCAGATGGTTGGGTGCGGTAACCATACCCCGCCGGGCGTATCTGGAGGTTATCATCGCCGGGACAACATTCTGCTGGAACGACCCAAATAAATGACCATATGCGGGGGTATCTTCTGCCGGGGTCCCCGCCTGGAGAAACTGAGGGCATATCCTACCCCTCTCCGCTTTCGACCGTAAATCCTTATGACATCCGAGTGCCTTACGATGAGCCCTAAGAATTACGAAACCGCAGTTTACATGTCGATTCCTTGGGAGGTTATCCACCGGGATACCCGCTTGCTGGCCCATGACCTGATGAAGCTGGGACCGTTCAAGGGCATTATTGCCATCACCCGGGGCGGGCTGATCCCGTCTTCGATCATCGCCCGAGAGCTCGATATCCGGGTGATCGAAAGCATTGGCATGGCGTCCTATGACGACCGGGTGCAGAACAATGAGCTGCAGATCCTGAAGGATGTGGACCATGATCTGGTCGGTGACGGCACCGGCTGGCTGATCATTGATGATCTGGTCGACAGCGGGGTCACAGCACGGGCGGTGAAGGCGATGCTGCCGGAGGCGCATATGGCCACGGTCTATGCCAAGCCCGAAGGCCAAAAAGAGGCCCACAGCTTCGCAGTCGCCGTGCGTCAGGATGTATGGCTGCTGTTCCCTTGGGATGCGGAGCTGCGCCCCAATGAACCCTTGATCCGCCGACAACAGGAGCTGGAGGGCCATGACCCGCAGCATCTGGTGATCCGCAAGGAAAAAGTGGAGAGCTAGGCTCCCGCTCGCATTTACGCCAGTTCCTTCAGCACCTGCGCCAAGGTTTCGCCGATCCGGTCAATTTCGGATGGCTCGATGATCAAGGGCGGTGACAGCGCAATAATGTCGCCGGTGGTGCGGATCAACACGCCCAGCTCATAGGCGCGCAGGAAAACCTCAAAAGCCCGCTTGGTCGGCTGGCCGGGGATCGGCTCCAGCTCCACCGCTCCGATCAAACCCAAATTGCGCAAATCGATCACATGGGGCAGCCCCTTCAGCCCATGGATCATCTGCTGCCAATGGGGGGCCAGATCTGCGGCGCGCTGGAACAAATCTTCGTCGCGATAGGTTTCCAGGGTCGCCAAGGCCGCCGCCGAGGCAATGGGATTGCCGGAATAGGTGTAGCCATGGAACAGCTCGATGGCCTGCTCCGGACCGGTCATAAAGGCGTCGTGGATCTCTGCGGAGCACAACACCGCCCCCATGGGAATCACCCCATTGGTCAGCCCTTTCGCCGTGGTCATCATATCGGGCACCACGCCGAAATAATCGCTGCCAAAGGCGGTGCCCAAGCGGCCAAAGCCGGTGATCACCTCGTCAAAGATCAACAAGATGCCATGCTGCTTGGTGATCTGGCGCAGCCGTTCCAAATAGCCCTTAGGCGGCAACAAAACGCCCGTTGAGCCCGCCATGGGCTCAACAATCACCGCCGCAATGGTCTCAGCCCCATGTAGCGCGATCATCCGCTCCAGATCATCGGCCAGCTCCGCGCCATGCTCCGGCTGGCCTTTGGAGAACGCATTGCGGTCCAATTGGTGGGTGTGGGGCAGATGGTCGACCCCGGCCAGCAAGGAGCCAAAAAAGCGCCGGTTGTTGACAATGCCACCGACCGAAATGCCGCCGAAATTGACCCCGTGATAGCCACGCTCCCGACCGATCAGCCGGGTCCGGCCACCCTCGCCCCGAACCCGATGATAGGCCAAGGCAATCTTGAGCGCCGTCTCCACCGATTCCGAACCGGAATTGGTGTAGAACACATGGTCAATGCCCTTAGGCGCGATCTCGACCAGCCGGTTGGCCAGCTCAAAGGCCTTGGGGTGGCCCATCTGAAACGCTGGCGCATAGTCCAGGGTCTCGGCCTGGCGCTGGATCGCTTGCGTGATTTTCGGGCGTTTATGGCCCGCATTGCAGCACCACAGGCCCGCCGTCCCGTCCAACACCTGACGGCCATCGGCGGTGGTGTAATACATGCCCTCGGCGGCAACAAACAGGCGCGGGTTCTGCTTGAACTGCCGGTTGGCCGTGAAGGGCATCCAAAAGGCGCTAAGATCGTTGGGCAGGGTTTCAGCCGGATCTGGGCGGGCGTGGTCATCCATGGTGCAGTCCCCCGGGGTCTTTATACCAACGCCCCTTCTCATACGGTTCGGTTAGTTCTGCCGCAGAATTTCCTCTGGCCGGGCCTGCTTGCGGAACTTGATGGGCGGGAAGCCATAGTCTTTCCAGCCAGTGTAGATAATCGCGCTCAGGATCGCGGTCATCAAGGCCGGATTCATCACATTGTTCAACCGCCAATAAGGATCGCCATGGAAATAGACATAGGGCTTGGAAATCAGCAGCAGACAGAACACCACCAAAGCGAACAGTTCAAACCGCTTGTCTTTCGCCGCGCCTTGCCGGTTGATCAGCGCGAATAACGGGATAAAGAACACCATCAGCTTATAATCCGTCGAGGTCATCGGCAGCAGGCAGTCCGTCACCGCCAAAACCGCCAATTGCCGCCAATAAACCCGTTCGACAAACACCACGTAATAGGCACAAAAGGCGAAGACCGCGAAGGCAAAGATCGCATAGATCCCGGCATAGGTTTCTGGGGCGGGCCAGCTGTCGCCGACCAATTGCCACAAGCCATTGGTCAGGCTGTGGCTGAAGGGCAAACCCTTCCAGGAGAAAATCATGATCTCCGCATAGAGATCCTGGCTGCCCCGCAAGGCCGTCAGATAGGGCAAGACGCCGTCTTGGAGACCGCCTGGGAAAATTGCCAGCGGCAGAATGGTAAAGATTGCGGCGAAGCCAAAGGTGTACGCAATTTCCCGGTAGCGTCGGTCGGCCAAAAAGATCAGCAGGAAGATCCCCGGCAGCGCCTTCATCGCCGCTGCCAGGCCCAAGGAGCAGGCCGCCAAGACGAACATTTTGCGCTCATAAAGCAGCAGCGCCAGAATGGTGAAAAAGAAGCACATCCATTGGAAGTTCGCCGTTAAGAAGGTGAACCAGAATGGGTAGGAGACAATCACAATAACAAAGACGTTCAAGGTCGTGGAGACGACCTTCCCGGTATACAGATAATAATAGGCGACCAAAAACACGCCGATGACATAGCAGGTCAAAAAGATCCGGACCTCAAAGAACGGATCGCCAAACACCATCAGCGGGCTGACCACCAGATAGGCCGCTGGGAAATAGGGCATGCCCACCGCCGGTTCTGTGAAAAACACCGTGCGCCAGTCATGGGTGACCTGGAAGAAATCACCAAACCGGTTGATCGGCCCGGTGAAGGGCGTGGCATGGATCGGCATGACGTCGAAAAAGAACGCCTGGGCATAGATGTAAGCGCCCATGCCAATGAACCCGACCAGGATGATCGCCGAGCATGTGGCGATCTTGTCCTCCCGGCCAAAGGGCGTCGCCAAATAGTCCAGCCAATGGGCATAGACCCGCTGCGGGATCCCGGCCAGGCACAGTCCCATCACCACCGAAGCAACAAAGGCGGACCCAAGAAGGGGCCAATTCATGCCAATGGTCGGGCTGAGCAGATAGAACCCGACCCCAGCGGCCAAGCTGGCCACCGCCTGGCGCGGCTTGCCGACCACAATCGCGCTGTGCAACAGCAGCAAAATCCCAAGCCCAACCACCGCAGGCCAAAAACTGCCAACCGTCAGACAGGCCTGATAGACCACGAGCCCCACCGTGAACGCACACAGCGCCAGCACCGCCTGGCTCACCACGGAGCCCTGCTGCTTAAACCGCCCGGGGCGCAGCGGCACGGCGATTGACCACAGCGCAAAACTGGTTGGGATCACAGCTGCCAAAACCCATGCGAGGCTCTGCTGGGTTTTCGCGACCGTGGCGTCACTCAAGGCCGGGTGCAGGCTGTAGAGCGCAACTGCTGTGAGCGCCACGGCAGGGACGAACCACCACAACAAGCGGTGCCGCCCAGGGGTCTGTTCAGGCGGATAAAACACCGCCAGCACCACCGCACTGGTCGCCAAAATCAAACCGATCTGCAGCAAAACCGGCACCGAGGCGCTGAACCAGGGCCCTGCTGAGAAGAACCCAACCAACACCACCAGCAGCATGGCCGAGACGGGACCCAGGAGATCGGACTGGCCCAGGGCAACCAACCGCTCTGATGTGGACCAGAACGCAACAAAGCCATAAAGCGTGACAAAACCCAGTGCCACAGCCATCAGGCTGATCAAGCTGGTCGGCCACAGCGCGGTGGTGACCGAGACCGATCCATTTTTGATCACGCCATCCAAAAAACGCGCCCGGGACATGCCGCTGCCCAAGGCCATGTCACTAAAGTCAATGGCGTGCAGGGCAATCGGGGCCCGGATCACCTCGGTGCCATCAATCCGGATTGAGAGCGCTTCGGGTTGGCCGACAGAGACCACATCGAAGCTATAGAAGGCCTCTTTGGTCCAGGAGAAGCTGGCTTGGCCCAGCTCCTGAACCCCTTGATAGAGCCGCAGGACCCCGCCGGGCTGGATCTCCAACCGCACGCCAAAATCGCTCGATGCAGTTTGGAAAAAATTGGCATAGGCGTCGTGATTGATCTGCACGTCAAACTGCAAATGGACATGCTTGACCGGCTGGTGGATGGCTCCAGCCTCAATGCGCTCGCCATGCACATAAGCAATGTCCTGGATGCGATGGGTCTGGTCAAACCGCGCCGTCTCGCCGAAAAGCAACAGCCCAGCGAGGGCCAGAATGAGAAAAACCAGCCTTGTCAAAGAAGGACCCACCCCATGGTTAAGTGACGGCCTAATATTGCCGCAGATCTTCGTTCGGCAAGGCCTGACTGCGGAACCGGATGCGCGGGAAGCCATATTGCTTCCAACCCGAATAGACGATTGCCCCCAGCAAGCCTGCCATCAACGCCGCATTCATCGGGATGTTCAAGCGCCAATGCACCACATCATGGAAGTAAATGTAATGCTTGGAAATCATCAACAGGCTCATGCTGACCAGGGCAAAGACCTCCAGGCGTTTGTTCTCCACCTGGCTCTGCAAATTGATCAGCGCAAACATCGGGATATAGAACACCAGCAGCTTATAATCCGTTGAGGTCATGGGCAGCAGGCAATCGGCAACACACAGAACCGCCAATTGCCGCCAATAGACCCGCTCCACAAAAACAACGTAATAGGCGATGAACGCGAACATCCCCAGCGCGAACACCGAATAGAGCGGTGCATAATGGATTGGGTTGGGCCAGCTATGGCCAAAGGTCACCCAAAGCGCATTGTTCAAACTGTGGCTGAAGGGCAGACCGCTGGGATGGAAGATCATCAAGCTGGCATACATGTCCTGGCTTTCCCGCAAATTGGTCCAATAGGGCATAACGCCCTCTTGCAGACCGCCCGGGAAAATCACCAGCGGCAAAATGGTTACAATCGCTGCGGAGACAAAGGCAAAGGCGGCCTCCTTATACCGGCGATGGGCCAGGAAGATCAGCAGGAAGATCCCGGGCAAGGCCTTCATCGCCGCCGCGACACCAATGATCAAGGCAGCTGTGACGAACTTTTTGCGCTCATAGAAAAACAGGCCAAGGATGGTCAGGAAGTAGCATAGCCACTGGAAATTCGCCGTCAGAAACTCAAACCAGAACGGATAGGACAGCACCACAATCGTGATCACATTGATCACCGAGGAGACCACGGATTTGGTCCGCAAATAGTAGTAAGAGATCGCGCACACACAGACGATGAACAGGGTGAGAAAGATCCGGACCTCAAAAAACGGATCTTCGAACACCATTAACGGACTGATCAAAAGATAGGCCGCCGGGAAATAGGGCATGCCAAAGCGCGGTTCGGTAAAGAACACCATCCGCCAGTCATGGGTCACTTGGAAGAAATCACCGAAGCGGTTGATGGGCCCATTAAACGGAACGGAAAACGGCGGCTGCAGCTCCATAATGATGTCGAGCCAATAGATCGACACCATCATGCCAACGAAGCCGATAAGGACAATGAAGGAAACCGTGGCGATCTTTTCGTCCCGGCTCCAAGGCCGGTCGAGATAATCGAGCCAGTAGTCGTAGATGTCCCGGGGCAGGCCGCTGTAAATCAAAGCAAAAACCATAAGGGCGACCACTGCGCCACCCAAAAGCGGCCAAGTCATGCCAATGGACGGACTAAGGGCGTAGAACAGCACGCCCGAGACAAAGGCAATTACCCCTATTCTGGGAACATTTTTGATGATCGCCAACCGCACCAACGCAATAGTGACCATAGCGACCACAGCGGGCCAAATCTGGTCCAAATGCAAACATGCTTGATAAACCACCGCGCCCGAAGCCAAGGCACAGAGCGCCATCACCGCTTGGCTCTTGGCTGAGCCGCGATGGGTGAACCGATCCGGGCGCAGGGTGATCACCAATGGCCACACCGCAAGGCTCAGGGGCACGACAGCCGCCATATACCAGGCCAGGACAGTGTTGATCGCGTCAAAGTCAACTTGGGACAGCGCTGGATGCAAGGTGTAAAGCTGGATCATCATCAGAAACACGGGGATGATGAACCACCAAATTACGCGGTTGCGATCCGGATGATGCTTTGGCGGACCATAGCACCAACACACCGTGGCAATGGCGACCAACACCAAGAGAAACAAAGCAAAAATCGGAATCGGTGTGATGAACCAATCAGCACTGAACAAGAAACCGCCAATAACCAGCAAATTAATGACCGAAACCGGTCCGAGGATATCGGTCTGCCCCAAAACGGCGAACCGTTCCTCAGTGAACCAGTAGGCGACGACGGCGTAGCCCGCGACAAATCCGAGAGCCAAGACCAACAGACCCCACCACGTCGTCGGCCAAGTCTTGCTGGTGACCGACATGGATCCGTTTTTGATCACCCCGTCGACATAGCGCGTGCGGGACATGCCGCTGCCCAACGCCATATCGCTGAAGTCCAAGGTCTTCAAATCCACCGGTGCCCGCAGCACCTCAACGCCATCGATCTGGACCGAGACTTCCTCGGGATCCGCATGGGATTGAATGTCAAAGCGAAAAAAGTCTTCTTTGGTCCATTCAAACAGGCCCTGGCCCAGTTCAAACGACCCCTGATACAGCCGCAAAACCCCACCGGGCTGCAATTCTAGGCGAATGCCGTCTTCACTGGAGCCGGATTGAAAAAAATTGGCGTACACATCGTGATTGGTTTGCACATCAAATTGGAACTGAAAGGATCGCACCCAGCGGTCGGTGCCTCCAGCGTCAATATGGACTCCGTGAACATATTCAATATCTTGGACAGTATGGGTCCGGTCAAACAGAGTGGTCTCGCGGAACAGCAAAATCCCCGCAAGAGCCAAAACAAGAAAAAACAACCGAGCCAACTTCAGTCCCACCCGCATGCGTCTAAGGTGGCTGGTGGTATCACGTCCCCATAGGGCAGGCAAGCACGCCAGAATGGACGCTCACCGGAAGAAAAGAAGACTGTTTTATTTGGTTTTTTTGCAACGCTTAGGAGGGCAAATTGCGGAAAGGCCGCGCTCTGCGAGACGGTCTGGCGGTCAATCCGCGCCAAAACAGTCGGAAAGCTTCCAGGATGCCTGTTAGGCGCGACAATCGGGCGACCTTGGGCACGCTTAGATCCCGAGGTTGCGGGTAATAGACCACATAGGGAATGCTGCCGAGACTGTCATAGTCGTCGCGGCCCGGCTGCTGATGCGGATAAATCGGCTGGTCCAGATGTTTGGCAAAGGCCTCGGTGACCAGGACATATTCATTGGATTGGACGCTGTTTTTGGTCAGGCGGTGGATGATGATCGGCGCTTCGCCCCCAAGTTCGGTGAAATTGTTGACCTCCTTGAACACCACCTCACCCAAATGGGCAAAGGCCTTCAGCCGCAGCACCTCCACATGCTGGCAGGCATCGCAGACACAGCCGCCGACACTGCGGTCAAGCAAATCGCGATGCTTGATCGCAAAGGCGCTCATCATGGCCTCAATCTGTTTGGCGATGTCCGCAACTGCCAGATCCAGATCCTCGCCCAATTCATCGCAATAGAGAAAGGCCGCGTCCCCCTCCAACCGGTTCAGCTTCAGGGGAAACTGGGCCGATTGGGTGACCACCGACAACAGATCGGTGATGATCACCTCCGCATGGATCAGGGAGACCCGGTGCAAACTGATGAATTTGGTGTAGCCGCTGATATCGGCGATCACCATCACGGTTTGGCGCAACTCCATGCGAGCAGAACCTTATGGCAGAGGGCAACACAATCGGGAGAGATGGGCTAGAAGTGGGAAGACAGAGCCTGGGATGCGATGGGGGACCACCAAAAACCCACACAAAACTCACGTGCATTATTCGGTCGGGCAGCAAAACAGCGTTTATCTGCCCAAGGCAACGCCCTCCCGCCGGGGGTCTGCAGCCCCGGTCAAGGTGCCATCGGCCCCAATCTGGACCGCATGCAGCCCGCTATTCAAATCCCGCACTGTAACGCTATGGCCCAATGCCTCCAGAGCCGGGGCCAGGGCTTCCGCCTCGCTGCCCGCCTCCAGATCCGTCGCCCCATTGCGGTTGACCACGTGGCCCATGGCCAAGGCTTGGCCCGGTGACAGGCCCCAATCCAAAATGCCGATGGTCGCCCGGGCGACATAGTTGATGATCCGCGATCCACCTGGGGAGCCAATGGCCAGCACCGGCTTCCCGTCCTTCAGCACAATGGTCGGGGCCATGGAGCTGCGCGGCCGTTTGCCCGCCTCGACCCGATTGGCGATGGGACGCCCATTGGCGCGCGGGGCACGGGAGAAATCGGTCATTTCATTGTTGAGCAAAAACCCGCCGCTCATCACCCGGGAGCCAAAGCCGGTTTCAATGGTGGTGGTGAAGGACAACACATTGCCTTGGCCATCGACGATGGACATGTGGCTGGTGCCCGGCAATTCGGTCTGGGTGTCGGGCGCAAACAGCTGGGCCTCGTCCCAGGGTGGGTTGCCCGGGCTGGCCTTTTCCATCGCTTGGCCGGGCTGAATGGCTTGGGCGCGGATGGCCAAATAGGTCGCATCCAACAGACCCTCGGTGGGCATGCGGACAAAATCACGATCGGCCATATAGAGCCCCCGGTCGGCATAGGCCAGCTTGGCGGCTTCGGAAAACCAATGGGCCGCCTCGGGGCCATTGCCCAGCCCGGGCATACCGGCATGGCGCAACAGGCCGAGGATCTGACCGACCGTCAGCCCCCCGGAGCTTGGCGGGCCCATGCCGCAAACATCATAGCCGCGATAGGCAATGCAGACCGGCGGGCGCTCGATCACCTGATAGGCCGCCAGATCCGCCATGGTCAGCACTCCGGGATTGATCTCCGTGCGGGTGGCGGCAATTAGGGCCTCGGCAATCGGCCCGGCATAAAAGGCCGTCGGGCCGTCCTGTGCGATCTGCGCCAAGGTCTCAGCGAAGGCTGGGTTGCGCAGGATCTCGCCCTCCGCACGCGGCGTAGCATCGGCCTTAAAGAAATAGGCCTTGGTCTCCGGGAAACGGTCCAGACCACGCTCCTGGGCGCTGGCAATGGAGGCCGCCATGCGAGGGGAAATCGCAAAGCCTTCCTCTGCCAGGGAGATGGTTGGTTGCAGCAAATCGGCCCAGGGCTGGGAGCCGTAGCGCCCATGCATCTCGTGGAGCAGCCTGACCGTGCCCGGCACCCCGACGGAGCGCCCACCGATCACCGCGTCCCAAAAGCCAACCGGTTCGCCATCCTCGCCGAGCCAATAGCCTTCATCGGCGGCGGCAGGCGCGGTTTCCCGGCCATCAAAGCTGGTCAGGGTCTGGCTGGCTGCGTCCCAATACAGCGCAAAACCACCGCCCCCGATGCCGGAGCTTTGCGGTTCAACCAGGTTCAGCATTATCTGCACCGCGACCATAGCGTCCACCGCCGTGCCGCCTGCGGCCAACACATCATAGCCCGCTTGAACCGCCAGGGGATGGGCGGCGGTGACCATGAATTCCGAGCCCGTGGCCTCCGGTGCCGAGGCCGCAACTGCATAGGTCTGCTCTGGTTGGACCGCCTCCTGGGCCTGGGCAGAGGTGGGGGCCCAAAACAACAAACCCGCTCCGACCAGCAAGGTTTTGCCGATCCTCAGTATCATCCGTCGGCTGGTCTGATCGGTCATGGTCATGCCGGAAACCCCTCCCTCTGCGCGCCAAATGGTGATAGGTCGAAAACATGTGGGGGTGCCCCACCGGATCACAAACCATCGAAGACCATGTCGACCAAAGATCGCATCATCAACGCCGCCGACGGCCTGTTCTATGCCGGGAGCATTCGGGAGGTCAGCGTTGACCGGATCGCTGAGCAGGCCGGTGTGACCAAAAAGACCTTCTACTACCACTTCAAATCCAAGGATGAGCTGGTGGCCGCCACCTTGACGGCCCGCCATCCCCCGACCTTGGCGCGCTACCGGGACTGGGCCGGGTCCTTTGGCCCGCTTTCCGAGCGAATCGAGCGCATGTTCTTCAAGCTGGCAGGCCATGCGGAGCAACGCAGTTGGCGCGGCTGTGGCTTTTTGCGCGCCGCCGTGGAACTGGCCGACAGCCCGGGCCATCCGGCGCTGGATGTGGCCCGGCAGCACAAAGCCGACTTTGAACAATGGTTCGCCGAAGACATCGCCCAAGCGGGCTATGCCGCGCCGCAAGACCTCGCCCGCATGATCATGGTGCTGCTGGACGGGGCCATTGCCCGCATGTTGGTCCAGCGCGATCCGGACTATGCCCGTGACGCCGCCCGAGCTGCCCGGTTGCTGTTGGATAGTGCGCCCCACCAAACCCTCTAAGTATACCGACCAGTGAGTTTACCTTGGTCCAAAGCTGTGACGTCCTACCGACCAAACGGAGGACAGCATGCAACAGCCCAACCAACAGACTTCAAGCCGGTTTCAAAGCCCCGCCCCCGCACGTGCCTGGCCGCCCCTGCTGATTCTGGTGCTGGTAGCCGCCGGGGCGGTGCTGTCCACCGCCATGGGCATTCGCCAAAGCCTGGGCCTGTTTCTCGGCCCCATGGTTGCCGGAACCGGGATCTCCATCGCCACCTTTGGCTTGGCCATGGCAGTACAAAACCTGGCTTGGGGCATTGGTCAGCCGGTGATGGGTGCCCTGGCCGACCGCTATGGGGGGCGCTTGGTGGTCATGACCGGGGCGCTCTGCTTTGCCCTCGGGCTGTGGCTGATGAGCCTCGGCACTGCCTTTGGCCTGTTTCTGGGCGGCGGGCTGTTGATCGGGCTGGCGGTGGCGGCGACCTCCCATGGGGTGCTGGTCGGCATCCTTTCCCGCATCGCCCCGCCGCAAAGCCGGGCTATGGCGGTATCTATCCTCGCTGCCGTCGGCTCCCTGGGCACCTTTGTCATTGCACCGGGCACCCAATGGTCGCTGGACAGCGTCTCCTGGCAAACCACCCTGCTGATCCTGGTTGCCCTGGCCGCGACCATGGCCCTGCTGGCCTCGGCATTTAAAATCAATCGGGCTCCGGATGCCCCCCGTTCCGGCGAGAAACCCAATGCGGTGAAGGCGGTACGGGAGGCTCTGCGCCACCCCGGCTACATCGCCATGTCTGTGGCCTTTTTTGCCTGTGGCTTCCAGCTGATCTTTGTCGCCACCCATTTGCCGAATTTTGTCGCGATTTGCGGCCTGCCTGCCTCGCTCAGTGCCAATGCCATCGCTTTGATCGGCATCTGCAACGCCGTCGGAACCTTGGCAGCGGGCAAGCTGGGCGAGATGGTCGGCCATCGCATTGTCCTGGCCGCAATCTATTTGCTGCGCACCATCGCCATTGCCGCCTATGCCTTCCTGCCGATCTCGGTCGAGAGCACCTTGATGTTTGGCGCAGCCATGGGGCTGCTCTGGCTCAGCGTCATTCCCCCGGTCAGCGCACTGATCAACGCCCTGTTCGGGCCGACCAATTTTGGTGTGCTGTTTGGCTTTATGTTCCTCAGCCACCAAGTCGGGGCGTTCCT
Organism: Rhodospirillaceae bacterium; assembly: GCA_049604415.1. Classification (GTDB taxonomy): domain Bacteria; phylum Pseudomonadota; class Alphaproteobacteria; order Rhodospirillales; family Rhodospirillaceae; genus JBMYTN01. Next base: position 67,206 of record JBMYTN010000011.1, read on the forward strand.
AGGCGCTTGGCTCGGCGGCCTGTCCTTCGATCTGACCGGAGACTATGTCATCGCTTGGTCGTCCTTGGTCGTGGTCGGCGCGGCGGCGTTTCTGATCCAGTTGGGCATGAATGACCGCCCGCAGTCTGGGGCTCCGATGGCCGCCTAACCCCGCTTTGACCCACGCGCAAAGTGCACATTTCCGTGTAGAGCCAAAGCGGGGCGTTGTATTTCCGCATTTGGTTTCCGAGATAACGGAGTACCGAGGTGGTTTTCCCCCTCATCCCCCGTCAAAGACAGGACAGGCTTTTCTAACTGCCTCAAGAGTGCCCGGCGTGGCTGCCTGTCCGACAAGAAATGTGAAGGTGTTCCATGGCTGACGATGCATATGAAGTCCCCAAAGTCTGGGTTTGGGATCAAGACAGTGGCGGTGAATGGGCCAAGATCAATCGCCCCATCGCCGGAGCAACCCGTGAGGCCGAGCTGCCCAAGGGCAGGCATCCGCTGCAACTGCACTCCACCGCGACACCAAACGGCCAGAAGGTGACCATCCTGCTTGAGGAGCTGCTGGCGCTTGGGATCGAGGGTGCGGAATATGATGCTTGGCCGATCCGCATAACCGAGGGCGATCAGTTCTCCACTGGCTTTGTTGCCATCAATCCGAACTCCAAGATCCCGGCCTTGCTGGACACGGATACCGGCTCCCGGGTGTTTGAGTCCGGGGCGATCCTGCTCTATCTGGCGGAAAAATTTGGCAAATTCCTGCCCAGCGATCCGGCCAAGCGGACCGAGGTCCTAAACTGGCTGTTCTGGCTGCAGGGCTCCGCACCCTATCTGGGCGGTGGCTTCGGCCATTTCTACACCTATGCGCCGATGAAGATCCAATACGCCATTGACCGTTTCACCATGGAGGCCAAACGGCAATTGTCGGTGCTCGATCAGGAGCTGGCCAACAACAGCTATCTTGGCGGCGACGAATACACCATCGCCGACATGGCCACTTGGCCCTGGTATGGCAATCTGGTGCTGGGCCGTCAGTATGGGGCCGCTGAGTTCCTACAGGTCGATGGCTACACCAACGTTAAGCGCTGGGCCGAGGCCATCGATGCCCGCCCCGCCGTCCAACGGGGTCGCATGGTCAACCGCTTCTGGGGTCCGGAAGAGGAACAGCTGCCCGAACGCCACAGTGCCAGCGACTTCGACCAAGTCCGCGCGGCGGAATAAGGCACCATAGCCTGCCCCGGTTGCTCTGCCCGTTCACAACAAACGAAAAGCCCCGTCACTGCGGGGCTTTTCTCGTTTTGGCGCAGGTGTTCACGGCATGGGCAGGTGCCGCCTCAGGACGCTCGGGCATGTGGCGGAAGGATTTCACAAGGTAATCGGCAAAGGCCCGGGCCGAGGGTTTGGCTTGCCGTCCCCCGGACAGCACCGCATTCACTTCCGCTCTCCCGACATCCCATTCGGGGAGCAGTTGGACCAAGGCTCCGCTTTCGATTTCCGCCCGGATGCCCCAAAAGCCCGTTGAGACCACCCCCAACCCAGCCAAGGCGGCGGCGGTGGTTGCCTCATTGACGGTGACGACCAATTGGCCGGTGACCCGCACTGATACGGTTTTGCCGTCCTTGCGAAAACTCCACCCCTCTGACCCCATGCCAGCCGGACCCAAAATAACCGGATGCTTGGCCAGATCCGCCGGTGTTGTCGGGGTGCCTGCCCGCCGCAAATAGTCCGGCGAAGCCGCAATCAGACGCGCAGGATGGCCCAAGGTCTTGGCGACCAAATTGGAGTCACTTAAGGGGCCGTAGCGCAAAGCCACGTCGATTGCCTGGTCCACCAAATCCTGGCGCTGATCGGTCAGAACCATGTCGATCCGAAGTTCGGGATGTTGGTCAAGGAAACCGGCCAGGCGGGGAATGATTTCCCGATTGGCGAAACTGGTCGAACAGCCCACCCGCAAGCGGCCTTTCAGGGTGCCATCCCCGCGAACCGTCTGATTGGCTTCCTCCAAGGCCGCCAAAATCGGATCAAGCCGCGCCAGATATTCAGCGCCCGCCTCGGTCAGCTTGACCGCATGGGTGGTCCGGACAAACAGAGCCGCCCCCAAGTCCTTCTCGAGCGCGGAAATGATCCGAGAGACCGAGGGCTGGGATAGCCCGACCTCTTTGCCCGCTGCCGTGAAGCTTTCGGTGCGGGCCACTCGGCAGAACAAATGCAGGGTGGAGAGACGATCGCTCATTTGCAATTTGAATAACCATTAGTCATTCGCGGAGGATACCACTCAGTCCGCAAATGAACCAGATTGATCACAGGCAACGGGGCAAACCCCCAAGCGCCAAACCAATCAATTCAGTATCCCCCTTGAGACCAAACCTTCAGACTTAGACCAAAGGACCCTCCCCATGTCCCTGCAAGATCAACTCGACGCCTTCAAAGAACAGTTCAAAACCATGGTCCCTGCCGAGGCCGTGGAGACCCTCAGCCGCTCCACCCAGGAGCTGATTGCCAGCGGTCAGGCCGACCGCGCCTTGAAAGCGGGCCAGCGCGCCCCGGACTTTACCCTGACGGATCAGGATGGCAATGCGGTGGCCTTGGCCGACCTGCTGGCCAAAGGACCGGTGGTCCTGTCCTTCTATCGTGGTGTCTGGTGCCCCTATTGCAATATCGAGCTGAAGGCCTTGGAAGCGGTTGCGGACCAGGTCCAGGCCCGTGGTGCCACCCTGGTTGCCATTTCGATGCAAGGGGCTGGGGACAGCCGCAAATCGCAACGGGACAATGGGCTCAGCTTCCCGATCCTAACCGATCAGGCCGGTGCTCTGGCCGACAGCTTTGGCCTGCGCTGGTCTTTGCAAGACTATGTGATCCCGGTCCATAAGGGCTTTGGCGTCGACCTACCGAAAATCCATGGCGATGGCCAATGGCATCTGCCGATGCCTGCCCGCTATGTGATCGCCCAAGATGGCAGCATTGCCTATGCGGAGGTCAATCCGGACTACACCCGGCGCCCGGAACCCAGCGATCTGTTCCCGGTTCTGGATGGCTTGGCCACTGCCTCGGCGGCTTAAGGTCAAACGCACTCTTCACAGTGGAGACGGGGCGACCAACGGGTTGCCCCGTCTCTGAACCATACCCCGACAACCGAATTTGATCCTTGCGGGCCGCGTCTTTGTGGGCTCCGACGACCCCTTCGTTGAACCGCTGGCCCAGGATGACACTCTGCTGCTACGCCTAACGCAGTTTTTCTAGGGCACCTTTTGGCCCTTGGCCTGTTTGACCTTGCAAAGTCAGGGTGGCCAGGATGACCAAGGCGATCCCGGGCCAAGTCGCCGCAGGTGGAAGCCCGTCCCCGAGGGCAATGCCGAGCGCCAGCACCAAAGCCGGGTTGAGGAAGGTATAGGCCGACACCCGGGTCGGGCCGATGATGCTGGTGCTCCATTGGAAGACAAAGAACGTGATGATGGTGGTGAAGACCGCCAAATAGCCAATCCCGGCATAGACGGTCATCGGGACCTCGGCCCACTCAATGGCGGGCAAGCGCGGCAAGGCCAGCAATAACAACCAAACCGTCCCTGCCGCCATGGTCCAGAAGGTCAAGCGGGCCATGGGTTCGCCTCGGTGCAACAGCTTGACCAAGGTGCTATAGGCGGCCAAAGACACCGTACCGGCCAGAAACAGGAGGTCGCCCCCACCCAAATCCAGGCTCAGCAATGCCTGCATATCGCCGCGAAACACCACCCAGATTGCTCCAACCGAACCGATCGGCAAGGCAATCCGGGACAGCAGTGCCAGCCGCTCGCGCAGCAGCAAAGCGGCGAAGAGGGCGGTGATCACCGGCATTAAGGCGAAAATCGCCGCTGTGTTGAGGGCACTGGTGCTGCGCAGGGCCTCGAACATGCACCAGAAGAATGTGGCAAGGCAGGCCCCAAGCGCGCCGTAGCGCAGCAGGTCCTTTGGTCCCGGCAGGACCAGGCCGACTTTCCAGGCCACCAGCGGCGCGAACAAAGCCGTGGCCAAGGCGAAGCGCAGGAAGGTCAGGACGACGGCGTCCAGACCTCCGGTAATCTCCGCTCCCACGGGGAAGGATGTGGCGATCAAACCACTGGCCAGTAGCATCAGGCCGTGGACGCGGAGTGATCCGGATCGGAGTGATTGCGTGAGGGTGGCAGGCATGGAGTGGGTCATAGAGACTAATTTGGTGTTCATGATGCTTACCCTTAGGGGGAGCGGCGGGGAGGGGGGATCCCGAAGTGCCGGATAGCCTTGTTGTAAGCCAGTTCCATTTCCGCGATAATCCGCAGTGCATTCATCACATTATTCACTCTGAGTGTTTAATTATGGACCGCCTCACAGCCCTAACGGCCTTTCGTACGGTTGTGGAGCAGGGCAGTTTTGCCGCTGCGGCCCGTCATCTGGGACTATCCCGGGCGGCGATCAGCAAAAATGTCGCCGATCTGGAGACAGAGTTGGCGGTGCGGCTGCTCAACCGCACCACCCGGCGCTTGAGCCTGACCGAGGCCGGTGCCTTGTATTTTGAGCGGGTGGTGCGGATCCTTGATGAGCTGGCGGACGCCGATGGCACTTTGAAGGCGATGCAGTATGAGCCAAGTGGCACCCTTCGGGTCACTGCCCCATTGACCTTGAGCCTGCTGCGGCTGTCCCAGAAGATTCCGGACTTCTTGGAGCGCTATCCGAAAATCACTTTGGATCTGCGGCTCGAAGACCGCCGGGTGAACATCATTGAGGAGGGCATCGATATTGCCCTGCGCGGCACCAACAATTTGGAATCCTCCGGCCTGATTGCTCGCAAGCTGACGGTGATGGAGCATGTGGTCTGTGCCGCGCCGTCCTATTTCGCCAAAGCGGGCACGCCGCTGACCCCGACCGATCTGGCTCAGCATCGCGCGGTACAATTCAGCCTGTCCGACCATGCCCAGGAATGGCGGTTCCGCAAGACTGTGGATGGCGGGACGGGGTCGGGGACGGCTCAAAAAGAGGAAAAGGTCCGAGTTGATGGACGCTACAAGGTCTCTTCCAGCCTGGCAGTGATCGATGCGTTGCGGGCGGGTTTTGGCCTGAGCCTTGTCCCGAGGATGTATGTCACCGAAGACCTTGCCAACGGTAACCTGGTCCAGGCGCTAGAAGACTGGAGCGCCAACACAACAACGCTTTATGCGGTTTATCCGTCGAAGCGCTATGTGGTTTCGACGGTCCGCGTGTTTTTGGACTTTTTGATTGCAGAGTTGGGGGCGTGAAGATGGGAGGGAGTCAGCCTACGGCCCATAATGTAGCGGCGCGGCGAATTTTGGACGGTTTGGCGGCAGATTTTTAGACAACCATTATCGCCTAAATCGCGCACATCGTGCGCCTTTAAGGGAGCCATAGCGGGCCACTGGCATCACTGCCGGGAGGTTCATGGCTTGGTAATAGCCATCCAAACGCCGCCCCAACTCCCGCCTCCAATACTTCCGCAACACTTCATCGCCAACCAGATCAGACCACTCTGTCACCGCGCGCTCTGCCTTTGCCCACTCGTTTGGCGGCATTTTTGTGCCCAATAACAATCTAGAAGATGCAATAGACCACACGTGGTCTAGGGCGCTGCAAGTCTTCGATGTGGCGATTTCCCACTCCATCGATCCGCCCCAGCGCGTGTTACCAAGCACAATATCAGCGGGGTCTTGGCCATCGGGAAGGAGGCATACATCAAGTGTGCGCTGGTGGGTCAGCAAGGGTAATCCGCGTCTCAACGCCCGCTCTGCGGCCTCCCGCCCCGCCCTATCGCCGTCAAAGCAAAGAATGACCCTATCGGCAGCCTGCCACGCCAAACGAAACTGTGCCTCGGTCATCGCTGTTCCCAATGGCGCCACAGCATTATCTATGCCGACCTCTGCCAAGGCGATGACATCCATATAGCCTTCAACCACAAACAACGCGCCTTGTTGCCGGGCTGGCTCGCGGGCACGGGCAAGGTTGAACAGCAACCCGCCCTTATTGAACAACGTCCCATCGCGGCTGTTCAGGTATTTCGGTTCGGCATCACCCAAGGTCCGCCCGCCGAAACCAATGGGACGATCCTGGCGATCGGTAATCGGGATAACGATCCGATCACGCATAAAATCATAGATACGCCCATCCTCCGCGCTAGAAAGACACCCCGCTTCAACGGCAGTTTCCAGCGGAATCCGATCACGGGAGAAATGGGCCCGCAATGCGCTTCCGGCCGGCGCATAACCAAGGCGGAACCGATCAACGGTGGGATAAGTCAAACCTCGCGTTAAAAGGTATTCCATAGCCTCCCGGCCTTCCGGGCTATTCAGGCGCGATACATAGAACTGGGTGGCCATCTCGACCACGTCACGGAGACCCGCGCGTCGGTAACTCCGCTCCGCTTCTTTCGGATCAGTTTGCGGCATCACCATCCCTGCTTGTGCTGCAAGGCGCTCTACCGCGTCCAAGAACGGGACATTGGACGCCCGCATTTCAAAGGCAATCACATCGCCATGGGCCCCGCAGCCAAAGCAATGAAAAAAACCCTTCGTGTCTGAGACGGTGAAGGAAGGGGTCTTTTCATTGTGGAAGGGGCACAGGCCCTTAAATTCGCCGGGGCCGCCCCGGATCAGCTTGACCCGGCGCCTGACCACATCGGACAGGCTGACGGCCGATTTGAGATCATCGCGCCATGCGCTGCTTACGCCCATCGAAACAAACCCCCGGCTTCGGGTAGGGCCTTGGTCGCATCGCTAGATCCTTCCGGGCGGAAGGTTTCAGGAAAAACACATACCTGAACTGTCGCAACCGACGCTCCTGCGCCCGGCCCAAATTGGCCCGAAGATAGGTGCCACGGTTGCCGCCCTTCTTGTGTGCGGTGAGAAGCATCTCGTGATAGGTCTCGCCGTCCAACTCGTAAAAGCGTGTCAGGTGATGCCCCACAAAAAGGAAGTTCGAAGCCTGATAGACGACGCCCAACCCTCCGCAGCGTTCGTCCGCGAAACTCTGAACCCAACGGACCTGGGGACATGCCCGCTTGAGGTACCTCATCGCGAAGCCAATTGCCTGGCTTTCTGAGTTGCGCGGAGCGGCGTCCGAAAGCCACATTCGGTTGAGTTCCAAATGATTGGTGGTTGTGGATTTCCGGACGATTTTGGAGACATGCTTGGGGTTCAAGGCGTAACCAAATTGCAGAACGCCAACTCGTTCTCCGTGCAAGAAAACACCCAAATGTACATAGCTGTTTTGGACGATCCTGCCTGAATAATGGTGCTTCAGGATCACCTCGACGGCGTCCTTGCGCGGGATCGCATGGACATAAAAATCCCGCGTCCCAAAACCGATCACACCTTCCGTCGAATAGATATAACCCGCATTTTGCGTCAACGGCCTTTTGGGGTGGCTTGGGGCTGGCGGCGGATGGTGTGGCTTGCGTGTTGTGGCCAAGTTCGGGCCTCCTCGTCCTGGACCTCTGGGGTCTCGGAGTCGGGGCTCGCATTGGCCCTCTTGGTTGTAAAAGCGCCGCATTTCCGGCACTTGATCTCCACACAACCTTGAATGAAATCAACGACCTTGGCAAGCAAGGCGTTACACTGCCAACAACGAATGGACTCCCGCACGGTTGAGTTTCCAAAATAGGCCCGCCGCGATCACGGCAGGACGGGCCGAACGCCACGACGCGCGCGTGGCCAAGGGGGCGATGCATGCGCCCGGTTCGGGCGGCGCCTACCGCCCGGCCCCCGCTCGCGCGAGGGTATGGGGACAGAAGCGCCATCAGCGCAACGCCCCCCAAAGAACCTCTCGCACCGATTGCGATGCGATATCCGTCGAACAGACGATGAAATAGGGGATCCACCCATCGCCCTCATAATAGAGTTCCCATTGGGCCCGGCTCGATAGGATCAAAATGCCCGGATCTTCCTTATGAAAGCGCATTTCCGGGAACTTGGTTTCCCCGGGCGCCGTGACCCATCGGGCCTTGGGTAGGTTTTCCGGCAGCTCATTGCGCAATTGCGCCAAACAGGCCTCATCAAGTGCCGGACGCAGCTGCGCCGCCGCGCATTGCAGATCTTCCGCGCAACTCCGATCATCGGCACCGACCGGCGCTGCCGCTACGAGCAGCAATAAAAAAGCCAAAGCAATCGTTTGCACAACCCAAGCTCCCGTTTTGTTATTGCACGATTATACCGCGATTCACCGAGATCGACAGGCTTAGAGTGATCGAGCAGTTTGGAATAAGTCGTCAATTTCAGCCTCAGACAACTGCAACTCAGCCGCCATAGCCGCCAAGACCGGGCTGTCGCGTTCAACGGTCGTCCCGTATTCCCAGAGGATGCTGGCTTCCCGGTGTTCGGGCTTGGCCAAGATAGCTTCGACTTGGTCCAACCAACCGCCGCGCAAGAGCGCGATCCTCGCCTGCGCCGGTGTCACGGTCACCGGCGTCACCGGCTGAGGCTCTTGCTCAGGTTCAGTTTCCGGCCCCGTCTCAGGGACCGGAATCGGCTCAACCAACCACCTAAGCCCATCCCAGCGGGCGCGAGACCCTTCCGGGATTTCGGGCGGGACGTCTTTGGTGGCATTGGGGGGGACCAACCACACGGTCGGCTCAAGCGGGCTGCGCCGCGCCTCAGAAGTCCCGATGTAGACGCCTTCTTGATCAAAGAAATACAGGTCCATCGTTCAACACTCCTAAAACTTGACGCAGAACAGCACTGCGACGTTAGTCGGTCTTGTCTCTGCAGCGGTGCGCGGGGTACCGGACACGCCGTCGGTGATCGCGTGCTGAACTGAGCCATAAGTAAAGGCCGCAGCCCCGTTAGAACTGTCTGATCCACCCCCCGGAGATGTGGAACCCCACGGCCCGCCCACGAAAGAATGGTGGTGCCCCTGGAACGCATCTGTTTGGTTTGTACCAATTGTTCGGCCTGCATCTAGGCCGCGCCCAAGATCAACGCCGCGCAAGAACTGCCCCCGTAGGTCGGGAATATTGAAGGTCGTGCTGCCGTCACCAGCACCCCACGTTGTGCCGATTACAGCAAACAGATCCGCGTAGACCGCCCGGCTAATCGGAGACCCGTCAGCGACCAACCATCCATCCGGTGGGTTTACAGCCGCAAAAGCCTGTACCGCCCCTGCCGGAACCAAGCTCTGGATGGTCGCCTGCGTTAGCGCCAAGGTGAGAGCCTCATTGACACCAGCATCGGCAATGGAGGCGATGATGTGCTGGTTGTCCCCGGTGATTTTATCGGCACCATATCCAGGCGTCGGATCGGCGGCGGAGATCTGGATTCTTGGGCCCGCCCCGGCTTGGGCAATGTCCCTTGCAGTTTCAGCAAGACCTTGCGCTGTCTGTGCGGCCGTCGCGGCCACTTCGGCAGCCGTGTGCTTAATGGCAATGTCAGAATAGACAGTGACGACATCGTTGAGGGCTTGGGTAAACAAGGTCTGGTAACCAATGCCGCCAAAGCCGCTGGGGTTTGACGTTGCGTCAAAAGGACCCGCGTTGGCGTCATCTAAACGTTGGACAGCCTCATTGACACTCATCCAATGGCCTCCTGTAAAGATATAGGAAAGCCCTGCGCACCGCCGGAGGCCCAGGATAACAAGCTGGGTTCACCGATTTGTGCCATCCAAGACAGACGCAGGCTGTGAAAATGATTTTCGGGCTCAAGGGACCACCAAAACGGCACAGAGAGATCCGCGTTACGGACCAACTCAGCCCAACCCGCTAAGGCCCAATCTTTCGGGGCTTGAGTGCATCGCCCGCGAAAAACTGCCGGGGCGGGCAAGCGCCGCACATGGCGACGCCCTGACTCCGTGATGGTCACTTCCGAGCGTAGTTCATGGCCATTCTGTGCCCCCAGATCCGGATTGATCGGCAGCCGGCGCAAGCCCGCAACCTCAAGGCCCCCGGCTTGAATAAATCCGTTAGTATTGGCCGGATCAGAAATCGTGACCTTCGCCGCCCGGGCAAAAGTTTGACCGGGAGCGTAGACGGCATGCGACCACGCGCGACCGGCGCGGCCCTCCGACGTTAAGGTCCTGTCCCAAAAATTTCCCCCGTCCCAAGGGCAATCCTGTTCCAGCAGCATCGGGCCCCAAACCCGAGCCGCTGCACCCGATGTCCAGATCTCATCGGACATGGCCGCATCACTATAGAATGACCAAGACCAAGTCGCTGCGCTCGAAAGGTTGTGCGCTATGAGTACGAAGCAATTTGCTTCCACTGGCGTTGGAAACACCACCGACAGCTCAATAGTGGGAATGGAGCCAACGGCATGGGTGGCGCTGCGCCAAACGCGAGAAAAGGGGAATGTCCCGAGTTGGCTAGCCGGGTAGTCAGGATCTTCTTCCGACGCGCCAAAAGCCCCAAGGCTGAGAAGACTGAATTTATCTCGATGGACGGGCCATCCGAGGACCGCATTGCTTGCCGTCATGACCTTGGCCTCCAAACAGTCAAGACCATCTTGTCGGGCAGGTCAAACCGTATTGCGGAGACCCGGAACAGAGCCCCTCCCGGCGCGAAACGAAACTCCAAACGCACCACGTCGTTCAGTTCGATCGCGGCGGTAGAGGGCGTCAAATCGACGGTCATTTCATACCGCTTAACGCCCAACACATTTTGGCGCCGGGTTGCTTCAGCCAGGGCTTCGGCGCGAGACTGAAACAAGGTATCGGCCTGATAAGCAACGGCATTCGGATGACGGGCGGCAATAGCCGCAGACTTTCCGGTGGTGGCGTATCTCCACTCAGTGGTTAAAATCTCGCGGTCAACTTCAGAAACACCGGCTAGCGCGGTTTCAACAACATGGTTGCGATCAAAGCCCAGAGTCACAGTATGCGGCGGCAGGCCCCCAGCGTCGCGACCGGTGATCAGCGCCACGACCCGAGTAATTTCTATCTCCGTCACCTTGAGCGGTCGATCGAGGCTCGGCACAGCAAAAGAGGCCTTGGGAACGCCCGCCGGCGCTTCTATCCGGCGAATACGCCAGACATTGTTCTTATCGAGCCAATATCCGGCCCCAATCGTTTCAGCGATCGCGTCTAGCACCTGACGCAAGGTGCTTGATCCAGAAAATGCACCGCCTAAAATCGCATCTTGTTCGCTACCCAGTACAATTAGGTCTTCTTCAGAAACCGCCTCGCCACGGGCGACCAGCAGCCCTTCGAAAATCTCCGCAGCTGACCTTTCGTCCCAAGCGAGCGTAGCGGCCAAAGTGCCTTGGGGCTCGACCCCCAGACGGATCGCAGCACGCTGACCTGAGGCCGCACACCAATAAAACTCCCCTGACGGCACTACAGCTGCCTCCAAAGCCGCTAGATCCGCCACTTGCGCGCCAACACTCAAGGCCGCGCCTTTATCGGTAACGCCGCCAATAACAAGATTGCTGAAACCCGGCACATGCGCAGAAACCACATAGATATGCTTGGCCTCGTTGACCAATTGGACGGGTGCCCGCAACACCACGCCTATGGTGAAATCAACCGACGTGCCGTCTAGATTGGCATCACCCTCAACGCCATTGGGGGCGGTGTTGTCGCCCAAATAGCTGTCTTCTGTGACCTTCTGGTCGAGAACCGCCGTGCTGCGATCGTGGATCGTAAACGTGGCCTCCGCCGCATCAACGGGCGCCATGGCCAAATTGCCGTGCAGCATGACGGTATGTAGCTCGGGGCCTTGCTCTTGATCACCAATCTTCAACACGGCCTCGCGACCATCGACCGCCACGTCAAAGACATCGAGATAGTCCCATTCGCCGGATTGATTGCTGGCGACAACAGTCCCGCGATCGTGGCTCGCCACGCCGAACGCCTGCCCATCGGCGAAGATCTCCCGATAAACCGACGGACGGCCAATCATCAGGCTTTCGAATGGTGCCCCCCCCACCGGGTTGAAGGGAGCATTGGACAACCGTATCGGCACGTCCTGGTCAGTGAGCGGATTGTAGACGGTTGCTGTCAGGGTAATGACGTCAGTCATGGCCGCCACCCCCTTCGCGTTGTTCCCGAAGCATCGCAATCCGCGCCAAAAGCGCGTCATTGCCTTTCAACTTGGCGGTGTGCTCCAGCGCTGCGAACCGGTCCATCTCGATCGCGCCGGCCGCAACAGCCAAGGCGCGCTTGGCTTTACAAATGTCATAATGATGCCAGGAGGCATTGGGGGGTGATTGGAAGTGTTTGCGGGCAACACCAATGTGATCCGCCATCGCGTGCATCTCAGCTTCGCTGTCAGCCCACATGTGACACATGAGCATGCGGCCAAATTTGTTTGCCGCTGGATCGACGTAAACACTCATGCCACCTGCGCTCCTCTGCTTCGCTGCGCCATTTCCAGGTTTCTCAACCGCTCCTCTACGGCCCGCAACGCCCCGATTTCCCGATCGCTGGCCATCTCGGTGATCAGAGTTACGGCCTCCCGCAGGGCGTCGATGGCCTGAACGATTTCGCCGTTCCCCGACCGCAGTGCGTCATGAAGTTGGCTGTTGGAATAGACCTGCGCAGGCCTCGCAAAATCGACGACCTCCGCCCCGCCTGTTCCCTCGCCAACGACGGCCATGCCGGGCGGCAGGTAGCCACCACGGGCGCGGCTGTTGGCAAGACGGTAGTTCCCGTTTTCGCCGCCATCGACGACGGTGACAGACAGGTTCTTGGCGTCGATGGCGCGCCAAACGGAATCGACCGAGGCGCGATTGGCATCAACAGCACCGCGCACCGCGTCGATTGCCGCGACCTGCCACCGCGCCAAGCCAACCAGAGGCGAGACCTGATCGCGCACACCGAAGGTGGCGATTTGGACGCCTTCCAGCAAAACCGCCGCACGGTCCCCATGCCGATCTGTTGCCCCAAGCAGAGCGACTTGATAGCCGCTGTTATCGTTGATTGCCTGCGTCAAACCGGCCATCGTCGTCACCTGGACGACAACAGCCTGCGCACTGGTCCCTCTGATCGCGGCAAGCAAATCGGTCTGTTGGGCCTCGTAGCTTTGCACCGCAGGAAGCGACGCCAAGGACTGCTCGATATACCCGATTGTCGTTGCGGTCTCCTCTCCGGACGCTGACCAAGCGCGCTGCGCCGCGATCAGCGTTTCAGCGTAGGTCGTGATCGAACCATACGCCTCCACATCGCCCGCCCGCGCCAAGGTCAACTGATCGTCAAAATTGGATCGTGCAGCGGCAAGCTGCTCGGATCGCGACCCGGCGCCAAGGTCCGTGGAAACCAGTTTATCCAACCACTGCGACACACCCCGGGCGGCGCTCGTAAACTGCTCGATAGACGCCGCGCTGTCCTCCGCCGCTTGCGCCTGGCGTTCAAGGGCATGGATGCGCTCAAGTTCCCCCCGCGTGGCCTCGTCGGTCACATTCGCCAGTTCCCGGCGCTGCGCCAATAGAAGTTCCTGGGTTTGGTAGCTTTCCTCGGATGCGGTCCCAAGGGCGACCTCCGCCGCCAATCGCCGCAACGCCAAATCCTCGTCAAGCCGCTGCCGAACTTCAGCGGCCTGGGAATTTGCGATTGTGGCACCTTCGACATCGATGCCCGCCAGCTCATTGGCCAAGGTGATCAGTTGATCGAGCGCCCCCGCGCCGTCCCCTAGACTTTCAACCAAGGCCGTCATTTGCGCGGTATAAAGCTGCCCGGCCTTATCCGTGCTTTGTCCCGCATCCACCAAAGCAGCGGCGGTTGCATCATAGGACTCGCGGATTGCAAGGGCCGAATTTACCGCCCCGAGGCCATTGGCGGCGCGGATCGCGCTGTCCAACAAGCGGTCAGACGCAGCCCCAAAGCTTTCCGCCATGCCGTCCGTCGACAAACCAAGGGCATCGGCGCGCGCTTGAGTCTCATAAAACGTCTCGCCAAGGGCAACCAAAGAAGATGCTGTTTGGTCAATGGCAGGCGTGCCGACCTCATCAAACACCGCGCCGAAATCCGTTGCGGCAAACTGCAGATCGGCGGCCAATGCGTCAAAACTGTCTGCCGCGCTGTTTTCCAGAACCGCCAGCAGATTGCTTTCGACCTGATCCCCCAATTCGCTGAAGTCGAACTCGCCACCCTTTAGGGCGGCAAAGAGCATTCGATTGGCGATCTCGTTGATATCGCCTGACTCGCCAAGGTTTTGGCCCTCGGCAGCACCACGAAAAGTCCAGTTGCCGTCCTTGTTTTGCTTGCCGACGATCTGCAAGCCGGAGACCTGTTCGATCCCGCCCCCAAGCCCATCGATCAAACTATCCAGGCGACCGACAACAGCGTCCAGGGCACCATCGGCGGCACCGGCGCTGGCACCGCCGCGATCGGTATATTGGCTGATCTCCGTTTCACCGTCCGTGATGTCCCGGGTTTGGCCGAATGACGGCACGCTCTTACCCCCGCCAAACAAAGACCCAATGACCTGCGCCCCAAAGCCCCCAATGACTGCGCCTACCGGTCCACCTATAGCGGTACCCGCCAAGGCCCCGCCCAGCGCACCACCAGCAATCGAGCCCCCCGCGCCAAGGCCCATATCCAAAAAGGCATTGCCCGTGCCCTCAAACCCCAACATCGAGGCGCCCAAAGATCCCGCAATCCCCCACGGCGCCGCGTTGAGTCCGTTTGTGAGCGCTGTTCCGAGGGCCGTTGACGATCCGGCCACCGGCATCACGCCGATCGCTTGGGCCTGTGCCGCTGTAATTCCGGGCGTGGAAAGCCCCAGGGCCTGCCCGACCGATCCTTGAACCAGCGTGGTACCGAGCCCCGAACTGCCACCATTAAAGAGAAGACCACCGACGCCCAACAGGTTGGCGGCCTGCCCGGACCCACCCGCAGCACCCGTGGCCGCCACGCCGCCTGCAGCGGCGGCACCATAGCCGCCACCCCAAAGGGTGGGCGTGGCCAAGCCAAACAATGCATTTTTTAAGGGATTGGCGATGGCCATTTGCAGAGCAGTGCGCTGAAGGTCAGCAAACACCGACCGCCCAATATCCGCCAAATCGCGCAATGAGGCCTGACCTTCGGCAATGCGGTCTATGACCGCATCCAAGCCGGAAACAAACGGATCTGTCAGACCGTCATACACCGCCTGCTGACGAGAAAGCTCCAGCCGGGCGCGCTCGATTGTCGCCACGCGGTCCAGTTCCGCTTGGGCCGCCGCACTGGATAAATCAACGCCAGCGCGCCGCAGATCCAATTCCCGTTGATAGGTCGCTAACGCGACGGCCCGCAATTCGGCGGACTCCCCAATTAGGGATGTTTCCAGTTCCAGCCGATCCAAAGCCACCTGGTCTTCTTGGGCCCGGCGCAAACGATCTTCAACCTGCTCCAGCGCGTCCAACTCATAGACCAAATCACGAATCGAAGCGGCCCGAGCATCGGTGCTTTCTAGCTTCAGGCGGGCAATCTGATCGGCGGCCTTCGCCTCAAGCGCGGTTTGACGTTCCGCCGCGCCACCGGCACTGATCGCGGCATTCAAATCGCTCTGGGCTTTGATGCTGCGTTGAAGCGTCTGGATATAGTCTTCGACCTTCTCCGCAGCGGTTTTCGCGGCCTTAGACGGCTTCGCAAAGGCTTTTTCGCCATGTTGTGCGAACCGGTCGATCGCCGCGAACAACGCGTCAAACTGCGATTGATCGATCTCACCGGCAGCAAAAAGCTCCACAGCGGATGTGGTCAGAGCCACCACTCTTAGATCTCGCAAAGCCTCCGCCAGCTCTTTTACTTCCGGCGCCGCGTCCCCCGCCGAAGCGGCCTTAGAAATAAAGGAAGCGAGGTCGGATCCGATGCCCTCAAAGCCTAAATCCGCCAAACCAGATCCGGCCAACGCAAGCAACCGCAATCGATCTTCTGTTTCACCGCTTTGGCTTTCCAGGTCCTGCAAGGCCTTCACAAACGGCGCCGCTGCATCGGCCATCCGTTTCATGGCCTCGGTTACGATCGGGGTGTTTAGGCGGCCCGCTTGCAAATCAATCCGTTCAAAAAACTCTAGGAAGGCTTCCGGCGTCTGGATTGCGCCGATTTCATCAAACGTTCTTTGCCAATCGGATTGCGTCGCCCCCGCCACATCCTTCAGCGCCTGCTCGATGGCACCGCGCCCCGCGACGATTTGGCTGGCCATTGCCTTGGCAATGTTACGCTCTTCGACGCGCAACAATGCGGCCTCTAGAACTCGGGCATCCTCTGTTAGGCCTTCATATTGGCGACGCACGGCAGCGACATCACCGACCGATGCCGTCAGCGACATGGAAAGCCGATCCTGTGCCCGCCCAAGATCCTCGGTTGCGATTTCCGCATCACTCATGGTGGCTGTGGCGGACCCCATTGCCACGGCCAAAGCGCCCACAATGGCGCCCACAGCGCCGATGGCGGCACCCGCAGGCCCAAACGCACTGACCAATTGCGAGCCCTGCTGGGTTATTGCCACGATGGGGTTGGACCCGTTTTGCAGCATCAGCGCCAAATCGCCGATTTGGTAGCCCGCCTGTTGGACAGCACCACCCACGCCGCGAAACGCAAAACCCAGTTGCTTGGCCGATGCGACATTGGCATCAAACTGCTTTTTGGCGAGCTTGGACGACGCAGTGAACTGCTTTTGGGATATAGCCCCGATGTCCAAGGCCTGCTTCAGTTCACGCAGTGTCTGTTCGTATTTTTGGCCAGCCACATAAAGAGGATCGAACTTGGCCCTCAATTCTTCGAATTCTCGGGCATTTTCCGCAGCCGCGCTGCCGACGCCGCGCAGCCCTGTCACTTGTGATGCAAATCCGGCCTTCGCCCTTGCCATAGCGGCGGCATGCTCTTGTTGATTAATCGCGCCGGTGGCTAAGGCTTGATTGATAAAATCCAATTGAGCTTTGTAGTCACGACCCAACGCATAAAGAGGAACAAGGCTTGCGCGGGTATCATCCATCGCCCGATCATAGGACTGTGCCGATGCGACACTGTCATCAAGTTGTTTTTTCGCCAGATAGGTCGATGACGTGAACTGCTTTTGGGATATAGCCCCAATGTCGAGCGCCTGCTTCAGTTCACGCAGCGTCTGTTCGTACATTTGACCAGCAACGTAAAGCGGATCGTATTTGCCCCTTAATTCTTCGAATTCTCGGGCATTTTCCGCAGCCGCGCTGCCGACGCCGCGCAACTCTGTCACTTGCGATGCAAATCCGGCCTTCGCCCTTGCCATGGCGGCGGCATGTTCTTGTTGATTAATCGCGCCGGTGGCTAAGGCTTTATTGATATAGTCCAATTGGGCCTTGTAATCACGCTCTAACGCATAGAGAGGAACAAGGCTTGCGCGGGTGTCATCCATCGCGCGGCCATAGGCCTGGATATCAGCGGCACGATCCTTACCCACATTGGAGACAGCCGCCAAGCCGGTGTTTTGCTCGACGATGCCCCGCAGTGCGGCGGCGGTCTTCGTTGCCGCGCCTGAAGCTTTATCCAAACCAGCTTCGAGATCTTTAAACCGGGCCTTTAAAACCCCGTCCTTGACCTCGAAAGTAACGGCTAAATTGAGATCACCGGCCATCCTGCACCCGCTGCCGCTGACGCGCCGCCTGTTCCATCTTGCGCCGGATCTGCTTACGCTGGATGTCTCCCGCAACGGCTTCCAAGGTACGGATGTCTTCGGAAATCCTTTGGTTCATGGTAATGCCCATTGCTTCGCTCATTGCCTTCACTGCCGTGAAATCCAGCCCCGTGGGCATTCCTTCGGAAAACCGCCACTGCCCTTGAACGGCGACCCATAAGCGCCAAACCGGCAGGTTGCGGCGCCAAAGCTGAAACGTGGACTTGCCTTTGGCTCGGGCGGTGGCGCGCTCGATGACGTCAGCCGGTGCGCCGAAAGCTGTCAGGTCATCGACCGTTTCGTGCCGGTCTACTTCAGACGACCCGTCGTCTAGCGCGACCTGGACCGCCTCAATCAGTTTTTTCGCCGCCCCCCGTGGGCCGCTTCCACATAGGCAGTGTTCAGGGCCGCGAACACGTAGGGAATGTCCAGCAACGCCTCCAGCCTTTCGTCTTTGAATGGGATTTCGTTTTCGTTTTCATCGACCACGCCGGACCAACCAACGACGGCGCGTCGCAGCAGCTCCCGGCTGGCATCATCGATCGCCACCGCATAAACATCGTTCTCCGCCGCGACCCGCGCTTGGTCGACGATGGCCTTGGTCTCGGACAGGCCAAGAAGATGAAAAGTGACCTGGAAGCTGTGGGTTTTGCTCTTCCCATCGACAGGGACCGAAACCTTCACCGGCCAAGTGACCTTGCGCTCTTCCGTCAATTGAAACGCCATGATTTTGCCTCCTTATCTGACGGTTATTGTCAATTCGTCGTCGCCAGAGACCGGCTTGATGGCGAGATCCATTTGCAGGGTTGTAATCCCCTGATCCTCCCCATAAGACGGATTGCTGACCTGCGCGTTCGGGATGTCCAGTTGGACAATGTTTCCGGGCGACGTCCCGTGAACGAACTGAATAGCCCCACCGGCGGCGGCCCTCGCGGCGGCGAATGCATCCCAAGTGGCCAGGGGCGGCGCATCCACCACCAAACGGCCTGTCGATTGCCGATCTGTGCGGTTCACACCCTCTGAGTTGACCCGATCACGGTAAGCGATCGTGTTGCCCAGATCCGTCGATAGCGACTGCAGCACCAGGGACTGACCAAAGGCGGAAAACTGGCTGTTGACATCGCCCACAGCGGGCGTTGCCTGGAAAGCTGAGAAATCCGGTATAGGCAAGGCCGCCGCTGTAGGCGTCACCCAGACCCCCGTGAACGTGAACGAGAAAACAGGCAGGCCCTCGGAATTTGTGTCTAACGACCATGTCCCCCGGGAACCGACGGCCGCATGCAGCGTGCCCGCGACATTGACATAAAATGTCAACGAGTCACCGGCCTCGGAATGCGGGCCGTAAACCACATCAACACCGGCGTTGACGGTTTCGTTCATCCCGCAGCCCAACAAAAGGGGCGCATAGGCCGGGGCGGTTCCAGCCGTCCCAGACCCCGCCATTTCGACAGCGAAAGTCATGCGGACATGCACCCCGGTTGGGATCGTCCCTTGATGGCCCATCGACGCCGTGATCAGGTTTCGATCCACCGCATTGTTGGCGAAGGGCTCAATCGTCAGGTTACTGACCTGGATTGCGTTAGCGGCACCAGTGGGAACCGCATCGGTCTTCTCTGTGGCCTCCGTCTTAGCCAGCAGGACACGGTTTCGGTAATAGAGCGGCATAATCAGGCTCCTTCTTCTGACTTCGGCACCGGATCAGCGGCGGCGGGCTTCGATTTGCGCAGCAGTTTTGTGCCGGCGTTTTTGTTGAGCGCGGCGGACGCGTCAGAGGCCGGACGCGTCCCCGCGTCGATCTGACGCAGCCCATCGGCGTCACGAACAAAGCGACCAGCGCTTTTTGGGCGATCCGGTTGGTTGTTCACGCGTAACTCCTATGTTCTGAAACTCGGAAAATGTCCTGCCACCAAACTTGGCCGTCCCCGAGATCCACCAGACTTCCGGTACCGAAGAAGACAGCCCCCCGCTCCGGAGATGGTTGCCAACCGATCAAAGCCGGATGGATGGA
Organism: Rhodospirillaceae bacterium; assembly: GCA_049604415.1. Taxonomy (GTDB): domain Bacteria; phylum Pseudomonadota; class Alphaproteobacteria; order Rhodospirillales; family Rhodospirillaceae; genus JBMYTN01. The sequence continues at coordinate 86,708 of JBMYTN010000011.1, forward strand.
TTGCTTACGCAGCCGGTTCAGTTCCGCCTCAACGCGCGATCCTGAAGGGTCATTGGCGCTGGACAGCACCAATGACACCGCGACGCGCTCTTCCACCGTTTGCCGGTTGTCGTTGATTGACCTGCCCCTGCCTTCGCCTTGTTCCGCCAGAAGCGCCACAAAGACAGCCGGGCAGTTCACCTGCTTGGCGACGCGATCAAGATCCAATTGCAATTGAACGGCTTTCAGATCCGGAACCCGTTCTTTTAGGCGGGCTTGCACAAGGGCGGCCAAACTGGTCATGCGGCAGCCCCCCGCAGATGACCGGCTAAGATGTCGAGGATTTCCGCCTCATCCACATCATCGACGCCCAAATAGGGCCGGGCGGACATTTCAATTTCATAGGCCCCCACCGCATGGTCAGAAGCAAAGTTGGACTTCCCCCGCTTCACAAAACGCGTTCCAAGCAGCCCGGTTCTGGCGTTAAGGCGGCGATAAATGGTTTGAGTCCGGGCCTCGCGTTTGATCGTGCCGCCAAATTGGTGGATTGCGGCATACACAAGATTGGTGCCCCATTGCAGCACCCGCCCCAAGACGCGATAGGTCAAGCTGTCCCGCAAATGCCCTTGATCAACAAGGGTTTGACCGCCTTGCTTTTTGGCCCGCTTAGATGGCTCCCATGGCTTTCCGCCGGGACCCACGTTGGTCTCAAACCGCCGTTGAGAACTGCCCACCATGGCCATGCCAATGTCATCCATGGCATCGACAACGCGCCCCGGCCCTTGGGTGATCAAGCGCCGCAACCGCGCATCATCTATGGTAACTGCAGCCCCGGCCATCAGCGGTATCCCGCCAACGCGTCGGACGTGAACACGCGTACCCCGGGGGAAAACCGCACGCCGCCCCCGGTACTGGCACCCGAGCCTTTCGAAGCCTCTTCCGCATCCAAATGCATCGTGCCATCGCTCAGCTTGGCCAGTTGCGCCCGGGCAGTCTTGGCACGATCCACCACAGTTTCGCTTGGCTGATTGTCATACAGCGCATAGCGCGCCAAGTCGCAGGCGATATCCTTCAGCAGCGGTTGTGGGGATGCGATCGGCAGCCTGTAGCGGACCCGTAAGGCCGCATCGATCTCAGCGGCAGCAGAGCCCAAGGCGGCGTTCAAGACAGCGTCATCGATCTCCGCGCCAGCACTTCTATCGGTGATCAGCGCCAGCTCAGTGGCACCGAATTTGACTTCCATGTCAGACCTGGTGGCATATGCGGTCATTTACTTGCCCTCAATGGCCGGGCGCTTCGGCAGCCCCCTTGGTGACACAATCCCGATAGGGGCGGTCTCTCCCGCCCGTCACGGTCACATCTCCACCGTCCCAGCCCAATTCACGTCAGGCACGCCGCTCACGATCTACTCAGTGGTTTTTGCTAATTTCCAAAGGCATCCAACCCTTGAAACACCACCGTCTCATCAACCGTTCGCGCTAGGAATCCTGCCATCCCCGCCGCTGCCCCCCAGGCTTGGGCGCGACCAAGCCTGGGGGGACTTCGGTTGGGCTAACAGCAAATCGTCGCGCCAATTGTGCTGATCACAGCCCGCTCTGGGGGGGGGTGGTATTCCGTTGTTTCGTTACCCGTACATCGAACGCATTTCTTCCTTGATGCGCAGCCAAGCCGCATCGCGCTCATCTTTGCCAACAGGGCGCTTCAGCGCAGCGGATAAGGCGTCCACGCTCGGAAAGCCCGCCTTGGTCCAAAGACTGTCGTCCTGTTGATTAAGGGCCAAAATCGCATTAATCAGCGCGGCGTCGGCTTCCTCTGCGGGGGCTTCCTCTGCGAGGACTTCTTCAACCCGATCGGCTTCCCTTACGCACTCGACATCGGCTTCGACCGGAGTGCCGATGCCTTCCGCGACCAGGGCGGCAATATCCTTATCCGGACCCTCAACCCGCCACCCAGCCGGGATCTTTGTCGGCTGATCCAAAACCACTTTCACGGACCGCCCTCCTTATTTCGGGTTTTGGAACAGGAAACCCGCGACCATTCCGGTCAGCTGCGGCGTCCGCTCGTTGGTGACGCCGTAAATCCAGCTCTTGGCATTGTTGTCGTAATACGGCACCTCCACCATCGGATGGCCTTCCATGGTGTAGGTGTAGCCGTAGGAGGGCTCTTCCATTTGCGGCGATGGATTCTGCGACACATAGGCCAGCACCGCGTTGTTGCCCCAGACATCAGAAAACGCGTCATCCGCGCCCGCCGTGACCGCTTCCCCCACAACCACATTGGGCACCCCAATCACCTTGCTGAAGTGCTCAAGGCTGACAGGACCAACTTCGCCCGGCCCCCGGTCCGGATAAATCCGCGCCACGACTTGCGGGTTCAGTTCGGCGGAGGTCCAGGCGTCCGGAGAAAGCACAAGGGTGTTGGGACGCAAGCCAATGGTCTTCCGGATCGCCTCCTTGGCATTGGCGATGTCAGTCAGTGGCGTTCCCGTTGCAGCGGACCATTTCGTACCCCCGGCAAAGGCTTGCTTGTGATCAGCATCGTAATTGGCCGCATTGACTGCAATGGAGGCTTGTTCGCGTTCGAGCGAAAGCGCAATCACCTGCATGGTCAGACTGGTGGCCCGCATACCCAAATCGATACCCGGACCACGGGACGCATCCCTCAACCGCTCACGCGGCACCGGCGCTTCCAGGGAATGCGGAAACACCGCATAAGGCTTACCTTCATAGCCGAAACTGATCCGGCTGGTTGCACTACCGGGGGCCCGACCGGTATTGTACTCCCGGAAGGCCTCCTTGCCGAACTCCAGCACCCGCCCCCCGGCAACCGATACCGGGGCCCGGGGAAAGAGGTAATGCCCGACCAACCCGGCCTGACGATAGCCTTGGACGTGAGTGGTCAGGATCGGATCGACAACGCGGGTCTGGCCAAGCGTCTGACTCATGGAAACAACTCCCGTTGAAATGCGGATTACCGCAGCTGGACTTCGATCAACTGATCAGCGGCGGAAGCGGCCTCAAGCGCATCGGCGAAGACGAATTCCGGCAAATCTGCACCGGTCAAAATCGCGCCGTCAGCGGCGGTTGAGGTGACCGGCGTGGCGCCTGCGGCAATCCCAAGAACGCCAGCGGGAACCGCCCGACCCTGATTGTCGACAACCAGGCTATCGCCAACAGCCACCGCCGCGCCGGTCTGAACAATGGTTGACCCCACGACATCGACGGCCAAGTGTTCGCCGATGGCGGCGATGGTGGTAGCCACACCGCGCACTTTTTGCCCAGCCACCGAGGCTTGCGCCCCATCAAAGCCCACAGCCCGATAAATGGCGACGGCGCCGGTCGTTTGGATCGTGGCGGTATGGATCGAATGCTTTTGCGGCATGACATCTCCCCCTTATTTGATCCCGCAGGCCACCACAGCCTGGGACAAAGTGGCACCAGGATGCGCGGCCATATAGGCCTGTATCCGGGCATGGTCGGATAGCGCGCCGGGGCTGACGGTGAACCCGGGCGGACATGCGAAATCAACGGGACGCGAGGTATCTTCAGCCCCGGCAATTTCACCGAATTCGACAACTTTGGGCAGGCCCGCGACCCACTTCCGGAACCACTGCCGGGGGGTTTGCGCCGCATCACCTTCACCGAAGCAAACCGCGTCCGCTTCCAAGCTTTCCATGAACGCGACCATCCCATCCTTATCGCAGGGACGAACGGCACCATCGGCGATCGCCTGCTCAACAAAGGCCGCATCTTCAGCCCTGCGAGCACCGGCCTCCCGTTCAGCAAAGTTGACCTCACGGGCCTCCAAGGCTTGAAGGCGCGCGGTCAATTCCGCTTCGCGACGGGCAAGGGCGTCCAAATCCGCCCCGCTGCGAGCATGGGAATCACCGGTACCGGTCGCATTTGTCGCGCCGGCGCCGGGCGTGTCGTCGGGCATCTCATCCTCCTGAGGGTCTTCAGCGAATTCCACCGTCAGAATGAGGCCCTCATCGTCACCCTCCGCAAAGCTCACCGGACGCAAGCCCTTCACCGCAGGCGGCATCGCCCCCAGAAACCCGACATGCCGCAGGTACCAGACCCCAGGAACCGGATTATTGGGATGATCGGGACGATAGAAACTTGCAGAGACCTTCTTGCGCGCCCCGCTTTTCACATCCTCGGCAAAACTGGCCTCAACTTGATGGCCATCAGCCTCAAGATCGCCGCCATTGACCACCCGCAGTTTTTTGACCCAGCCATAGGCCGGAGCATTGTCCTTCGGGTGACCAATCACCAAGGGAGCTTCATGCAAGGTGACATCATAAGCCGCCGCTGACGCCCGCAAGTCATCGGGCGTAAACGTCAAAACCTCACCAGCATGGCTGGTACGGGTCCCGGCTTTAAAGATGTGCAACGCAGATAGATCCATAACGGCCTCATTCATCGAACGAGGAGGATCCTGACAGACGTTATCGGCCAAGTGCGGGGTGTCAAATGACACCCCGTAATCAATTTCTGCGATGACCACAAAGTAGCGCGATCAACTCACCTTGGCCAGCCTTTCGCCAGAAACTGCGCAGGCACGCGCGAACCAATCCTCGAAGGGACCCCAGATGGGCCGCTAACGCGGGCTCTAACGCAGTCCACAGGATGTTGAGTAGGATGATGGCCAAAACGCCCACTATTGGCGTCCCCGGGCAAATTTGGTGCCCATCTTTCAAATAGCATAAAGTCTGTTGAGAGGCCCCAGATAACTGAACCCCGAAGCGCCGCATCGCTATTGTAGCGGCGCTTGAGCAAAACCGCATCTCAAGGTATAACAAATGTGCGTCGTATACCGAGGTCTCGGCAGGCCATCATAGGGCGACGCGACAAGCCCGGCGGACCGAGACGCCGGGCTTTACTCTTGCCTGCGATAGATCAGCGCACCCACTCTTTGTTGTTCCAGCGCCATTGCCGAGGAAAACAATGTACGGCCCTCCCACCCCACGGGCGTCCATTCAAAGACCGACAATCCACCGATAACCGGCAATTCCAAAGCCCCCCCCGGCGCCGATGGCGTCAGTTGGAAGGCCCCTTCGAACCGACGAAGGTACCGGCGACGCAGCACGTGACGCTTTTTGACCTTGAACCAATCAAGCCAAATCTCGTCCGGATCCCGCAGAGCCTCCGCAAGAAATGGCAAGGTGCGGTGACGCCCATGCTTGCCAACTTTCCAGACCACAGCGTTGGGATCTAGCCTTTGCGCCTTGGCCGTCTTGGCGCGATCCAGGAATAGGCTATCATCAATGGCGATCATGTGCCCCGACGCGTCACGCACACCCCGGGGCTGTCCGATATCCGCCCCAAACGGGGTTAAAAAAGCCCGGATATAGTCCTCGTCGCGCAGCCCATCGGGCAGCAGTTGCAGTTGCGGCGATACGGGTTGCGGCGCAGGCATTGGCGGTACAACCAAAGGCTTGCGAGGCACCGATGGCGTCGGCAATGGACCGGATAGCGGCGGCGGCACGGCCCCATCGAGCCATGCTTGCCCGACGCTATAGCCAAACCCTGTATCAATGCCCTCGGGCGTGTCCCAGACTTCGCTGCTCCCATCCGCCAAGGTCACTTGACGCGGTTCCATCCTGATCGCAGGAATCTTATCGTCTGGAGTCACTTGGTAGCCCATGCGCCGCATTTGCCGTTCTGTCAGGATTTCGAGCGTGCAACGGCAGAACCAGCCATTTGGCGGGCTGTGAGTAGACCAAAATGGATGGTCTATCGGTAAAATCAAACCATCCCAAGCCAGATGCTCAGGCCGTGTACGGTCATCGCGGACGGCGACATAGCGCAGGAACAGCCCCCGGCCGGCCGCACGCTCCCGTTCCGCCAGACGACTGATCTGTTTCGCTCGACCAGCCGCGCGGGCCATGCGTAAATTCGTATCGTAGATGACCCGGGCACGCCACCGCTTGTTTTGCTTGGGCGTCCAGCCATGGCGATCGGTGATCGCGTCAAACGCCTTGCGGAAACCATCAAGCGTGGTGCCATCATTCAGGGCATTGACCAAGGCGCCATGGATGTCAGCCAGCAACCGGTCTTTCATCGCACCAGCGACAACAAACGACCGGGCATGGGCCCGCTCTTTAATGTCCGTCCATGCGCGCGATGGTAAGTTCAGCTTCTGGCGTAAGAACTCGATGGCTTCACCAAACGGTACGCCTTCTAGCGTGATCGTTTCATCCATCGGCGCTCTCGTCGACGACATCTCCGGCGCCGCCCAACTCTGCCGCCGCCATAGCCCCCAACAGGGCTTCCTGTAGGCGCGTTAGATCTTCCCCAGGCGGCAGGAGCGATAAACGCTCCATGATGTCTTCAATCGAGGCCGCCCCTTCGATCATCCTGCGGACATCGCCTACCAAACCATCCAGGGCAGGCCCCGCAGCCTGCTCAAGACGATCAACCAAGCCATCGACCTCATCGCGATCACTTTCCGCAAACTCAGTCATGATCCCGGTTTGCCGCGATTCCAGGCCCGGATCTGCTTCGGCCTTTGGCGGCAGCGCAGCAGCTCGTTTGCTCCATTCGCCGCCATACGTCTCCCGGACATATTCCTCAGACGGCTCAAAACCCATCGAATGAATGGTCTTATCGCGATTGACGCGGGCGTCCAAATCTTCCGGCTCTTCAAAGACCCGCCAGACCTGGGGCGGCGTGGCGCCGGGGACGTTTAGTTCCGTGATCCAGGTTATCGGGCCCCGATTGAACATCTGACATTGAACATCCGCATCGCCCTTCGACAGCTCTTCGCGCACGTCATTATGCACCGACGCCGCAGCTTTGCTGCCCACGGATCCAATGTTGGTGGTCAGCGTTTCCCCTAAGACCCGTTCGGCGATTTGCTCGTCCATATAGCGCGCCAATCGTTCGTAACAATCGATAGACCCGGAGCGCTGAGCTTCCAGGAGATCAACAGTCATATCGTCAGGCATGGCGACGCCAGCCTCATGGGCAATAGCTTCCAATGCGCGCAGGAGCGTATCAATTTCCGCTTCAGAAGCCCCCCGGGGGTGTTTGCCAACCGGCGTGGGGGCAGCGAACTTGTCAACGAAGGTCAGCCAGAACGTGATCCCCTGCCTTTTGAACCAGACCGGCCAAAACAGATCTTGGCCCAAGCCCCGCCCATAGACATTGTGACCGCGCTTGCGATGGGTCTGTACGGCAAATTTCCGGGGCGGCAGAGGAATACCCGAAACCATATCCTCCTGAACCAAAAGGCGTAGATTGCCTTGGACATCGAAAACAAAACGATGCGCATCGATGTCGTTCATCGTAGCCAGGCGCAATTCGCTGCCATCGCGCTCCCACATGGCTTCGGCGACAGAAAACCCTCTAAGCAAGGCCCCTTCCAGCAGCGCCTCGCAGATATGGTCAAAGTTCATCGACTTAATCTGATCGGCAACCAAGTCAGCAGCACGCTTGTCTGACCGGCTGTTCGACGCCGGATCAACCCGCCACTCCCGATGCTTAACTGCGTTCACGCGCTTTTCTAGGACGGAAGCAACGCGACAATCCCGCAGGAGATCATCATAGACCGCCAACCCCCGGCCTTGCCCTTCGCTGGCCAAAACGGCATCGCGATTGGTGAGGATACCGCCATAGACGGGCCGCATCGGATCGCGTTCAACGGTCGCAATCTCTTTGGTTAGGTCTGATTTGCGGGCGACTTTATCCATATCAATAGAACCTCATAAAACCGCCCCGCGACGGCAGGCCGCGCAAGAAGGAGCCCATCCGCGCCCCCGCGCGTGGCCCCAAAGACCGGAATTGCGGCGGGCCCGTCTTAACATTCGCCGCAGCAGAAATTGCCAATGCCAAAGCCCAGAAATGGTCGGCATGCCCATCCGGAGTCCGCTCTGCCGTGAACCGCACAGTTCCCGTAGGTGTAGTGGTCTTGGTCACTTGTCGCAGATCCGCCCGGATAACCGGATCATGTGGTATCCGAAGCTTGCGATCCTCCATCGCTGACCGCACTGGATAGGCGAGGGCTTCTTTCACCTTCGCCGAAAATGTCACCGCTTCGACACGGTTCTCGCCAAATTTGTCCTGCGCATCATCAGCCCAGCCGATACCCAGCCCCGTCGCGTCAATGGCAGACCGATCGCATTTTTCCAACCAAGGCCATAGGACCTTTTCCTGCTCCGACTTACGCATATTTTTCAGGGCTTCAACATGGCGCGTGTAGAGCACATCCCCCAGCCGCTCGATGACCCACAAAACGGTAAGATCCTTTTTGCGGCCAATGTCGACGCCCGCGAACAGTTGACCAGTTCCCAAATCTTGCCAATCTACTCCGAAGGCGTACTCGCCCGAGGCAATTAGGTCGTATTCCAGAAACGCCGCGTCATCATCTGCCGCGTTACACATGTACTCTTGCTGGAATGATTCTTCATCTGCGCAGCCTGACCGGATGAAGTCAAAATAGGCTTCCTCATCCATGTCCTGCCGTTCATCGTCCTGTGGCAAGGCCTCCTGAAGGCGGGCCAGGAAACCCTGATCAAGGGCGTCTTGCAGTGTGACTCGGTGGAGGCTGATCCCCTTCGGATTACCGCTCTCGCGAATTTCACGGATCAGCGTATTGAAGAAGTTCCGAGACCCGCGATGAGTGGAGATCACTTCCAGTGCGCCGCCCCAGGTGATACCGGGATAAGCGATACTCCATAACTTGCGCGGATCTGGATGCAGCGCGAACTCGTCCAAAATTCGGCTGCCGCGTTTGCCCGCCTGGGCATCGGGATTTGAAGACATCGAATGAATGCGCTTTTTCGAAGCGTACTCCACGACATAGGCAGTTGCCCCGGACTTGTCATCAATGACCACTTCCCCAAGATCCCGGGCCATCATATCAGCGATCCGGGACCACATCTTGCAGTCTTCAATAAACAAGCGGGCCTGCAGCTCATCACGGGAGGATACCCACTGATCATGGCGGCCGCCGTGCGCTCGACCGCCGCAAATGCCGTCGCCCAAGACAATCCGATCTGTCTGGACTTCTCCATTATCTTCAAACGAGAGTTATCAGCAATCCATGCGGCCTGATAGGGCAGCATAATAGCCTCGCCCGGGGGGCGGATCTTTGCCCGCCCCATCAGTCTGCCATCCCCAACTCACGGCGGATAGCCATGCGCGTTTCATCGGATACACCGGCGCCAAGCACCCTATCCACTGCCGCTGCCGCCTGCTCTGCGGCCTCCCTTTCGATGCGGGCCCGGATCTTGTCCTCAAAATCCTGGTCCGCACGCAGCGCCTGGCCTAAGTCTTTGACCGCTTTTGCCAGAAAACTAAATTCCTTGGGGTCAAGGTCTAACCTGCCGTCTTCCGCTTCGTCGATTTTGGTCAAAAGATCCATAACCATGGATCGTATTGTTTCGACCAACAAACGCCCCTGTTTACCCTCAAGACTGGCCTCGCCCATCTCTTGGGCCAAAGCCTTGGTGATCTCGCGGGAGCGCCGCAGACGGGCGGCTACCTTCTCAACTTTTTGCTTATGGCGACCGACGGCCGATTTGGATCGCTCATGGCCAGCTTCATCCAGGTAATCCAGAATGTCCTGGATGGTACATCCATCGGCAATCATTTGGTTCGCGTGTTCGAGAACCTCTTCCGGCAATGCTTCAATGGAGGATCTGCGGCCCATCTCATCCCACATCGGCAGGATGCGCGATACCGGGCAGAGTGGCATCTCCCCGGACAATTTCAGCGCCGGAGCTGGTTAGGGTTGCCACCCATAAGCCCCCAAGTTCTTCGACTTCCACGCATTTGGCTTCCTTCAGCCAATGCAGGTGACGCTGCATCGCGTCTTGGCCCATACCATGGCCAAAGCTTTTTAGGGCCCCGCACAACATGCGATCATTCACTGACCGGTCCGTATCATTGAGCAGCGTCTGAAGGATCAGGAAACGCTGTTCCTTTTCGACCAAAACGGCATAACTCATTTCACCGACCCTCCCAGATAGTGACGATCCAGATTGTTGAGCTTCTTCAGCACGATGTCCATTTGCCCCGACAGACGCTCTAGATCAGCCTGTAGTCCACTAGACAAATCCTTAGCCTCGCTGATCCTCTCGTGAAGCTTTTCCATTTCCTGACGGCCCGGCGTCATTTCCCTCCAACTTTCAAGCTTGACCAAGCGCAGATCTTGACTCTGTATGGTTTCCGATATTTCGGAAATTCTTTGTTCAACGCCCTCAATCTTGGCCAGACGCCGATGAACCTGTTGCAGCGAAGTACCTAGATTTTCGATGGCGGCGGCATTGGCCATTGATCGTTGACGCAAACCAACCCATAAGATCCCGACTATCGTCCCGATCTTCCAAAGCGCGTCGAGCAAGGGCTGGGCTTCTTCAAAAAATTCCATCATTACCGCCGCTGCTCCACTCGCTCTTGGCACACAACGCAACGCCGCGCGCCCGGCATCACTTCCAGCCGCCCCGGCTCAATCACCTCACCACAGCCCTGACACTCACCGAAGCCGCCTCCGTCAGAAGCCCTGAAGGCCGCTGCCACCCGCTCTAACGCTTGTTCACGATCAAATTCGGCGTTGGCAGCGGCCAGATCTCCACTGTCGCCCGGCATCAGATCACAATCTTGTCTTTGGCCCTCCACCTGCCATAGGCCGCCCCAATACCACCGACCAAAAGCAGGGCGTAATAGACCAGATCGACCAGCAGAGCCGTCATTTCTTCATCGGACTCAAGACCGGCGGCAAAATCGACACCAAACAGCCCCAGGATCGCCAACACCGTTGTCAGGCCCGCCGCGATGATGCCTTTGGAAGCCCAGGGCTTTTTGGCGCCGCGCCCGGCGACCGCAACACCCCCATCGGTTTTGCTCATCGCGTCTTCGGTGATCGGGCCTAAGACACCATCGGCCCGCAGGCCTGCGATAGATTGGAATTCGCGGACGCTTTCGGAGACCTTGAGCAAAGCCTCCCGTTTCTGTGCCAAATTCATAAGACTCTCCTATTGCTCAGCCCGGACCGGTTATGACCAAGGACGGAAACAACAATCCGCGCCGATGAAGGCACCCACCGGGCCCGGCGGCGCCAGCCCTTCAGGAAAACGCCCAAATCGGAATTGTTCGCCACAAGCTCCACATAGAAAGCCTCTTGCTCGCGCGCCAAAGCACGCAAGACGCGTTTCGGATCCAGATTGCGAACCATGCCAAGGGTCTGAGGGCCGATCAGACCATCAACACTGATCGGTTTATTGACGCCCGAGGCGTTAATCGCCCGCTGTAACAGACGGACCGCCTGACGCACGCCCGTGTTAACCGCGGTGTCAAAGAGCTTGATAGCCAGGGCCGGAGACGATCTTGCAACTTCCGAGCACTTGGCCGGTCGCCAGAACTTCACCCTAAAAAGAAAGGCCGCCTTGTCTTTTGTGAGCGCGCGGATGTCGTGTTCGTCAACATCGCCATCGCCATCCACATCGCCCAAGGCAACCCCAAGCGACCTCAGAAAGCGTAAGGAAACACCATAATTTGTGGCCCCGCCCGGATCGGACGAATGATCCACAAATCCACCCTCATTGGTGAGAGTTGCCTTTTTCGCATACCCCCAGATCAGTTCCACCGGATCTCCGATGCGAGTGAGCCGATCCCACAGCGACGCGATAGACATTTAAGCACACTCCCGCACAAGGTCTTGAATTGAGCGGGTGCATGATTGCCGATTTTTGAGTGTGTTAGCGGGGTGTCAAATGACACCCCGCCTTAAAGGTCAAGCTTGGTTTGAGCGCCTACTCTAGGGGCCCGAGGATGGCGCCGATGGCGCTTGGCGGTGCTCAACGATACACCGGCAAGACGCGCCATTTCAGCCGCAGACCGCCCCTCCTCATCCGCTTTGGCCATGACTTCATGGCCCCGGGCACGGGTTCCGGACGTGGCCAGCGGAACTAGAATATGACCAGAGCCAAGCTTATCGCATACAATCCGGGCTTGTTCCACACCGCCGCAGCATTTCGCCAGCCAGTGATCATCAGTAATCGTCTTCGATTTGGGTATCCAGGCCCTGTGCCCGCCCTTTTCGCGTGCCACCGCCAACGCGGCGGCCTGACCGACCGCCTGATGGATGTCTTCCAGGATTCCGGGAAAAACCACGGGCGCGCGCATCATGCGCCTTCCTCAAACATCCCCAGTTGGTTGCCCCAACTGGTCCAGCCCGCGCGGCGCGTCCGCCCGAAAAGCTCCACATAGGGCCCCTCAAACAGCCTCTCAATGCGCTCATATTGTTCGTCTGGTTTGCGGCTATGCTGCCGCCTTTTGGCCCTGATCGCGTCCTGCGGCCATGCCTGAATAAAATCGCGGACGGAACGCGACCCATCGGCGGGAATCACCTCACCGAAAAAGGTTTGATCCGCTTTTATCTTCGGGTTTCCACGGGTGCAAAGCAGGCAAGGCTCGACGTTTTTTCGCGTCCCGTAGCCGCCGCCAAAGGCATATTTATCGGTTGCGGCGTTGTACTTGATCCATTCCCACGCCAGCCCAGAAAACTGAAAGCCCCAAGCGTCGATGACTTCACCCCAGCGCATCGCCAAGGGCCATGTGACCCAGGCGAAAAGAGCGCAGTCTTTCGCCGCCAGAAGGCTAACAGGCAAGGACGCGATCTCTTCAACCGACATCGTCTCGTAATGTCGATTGGGCGACTTCCCAAGGCCCTTTTCGGATCTAACCTCATAGTCCCACGGGGCATCAATCAGCATGCACTTGGCACCGCCTGCGGGCCGTAGCGGCGCCCATTGTGCCCGGTAGTTGGTTGGTGGAGCGTCCGTCATCCTGTCGCTCCATGATCAACAAATAGCTCTTTAGAGACGGGCTCAGGATCAATATTGCATAGGATATGTTCGACCTTGACGGCCGAAGCTTGTCCCTGAACAGGAACGTCAAAGCGGCACCAATCAAAAAGTCGTTCCTGGTAGATGGTGCCGGGATTCATCGTCAGAATCACATTGCCTTGGCATGCCCGGAGCCGATCCGCTAACGCAGAATGTTCGTCCCGCGTCATCTTCTCCATATATCGGCGCCCTACGCTTCCGGGATATGGCGGATCGACGAAGAAGGTTGTCCCGGGCCCGTCGTAATCCTGAATAACCTTAAGTGCCGGCGCATTTCTGATCGTGACACGCCGCAGTCTCTCTTTGACCAGCGCGAGGCTATGGGGGAGTTCTGCCCATTGTTTCGAGGGATCACCCCCACCTTTTTTCCATCTAAAGCCGGTGCGGTGACCATCACCGCCGCGACCAAACCACATCCGGATCAAAAACATTCGGGCCCGCTCTACGGGGTCTTCAGCCGGTTCAGCGTCATACACCTGTGCCAGCTCATGCTCTGCGTAAGGCGTCAATTCAATCGACCGTAACAACTCTTCCGCCCTTCCAGATCGGAGGACTTGAAAGAAATGGGGGATTTCCCCCCAGCGGTCGTTGATGACTTCACAGGTGTGACGGTGCGGTTTACTCAGCGTTACGATGGCTGAACCGCAATGCGTCTCAACCCAGTTCTTCGTTTGCCGTGGGATGAGAGCGTGTATTTTCGGAGCAACTCGTTGCTTGGAGCCGAAATACTGAAATGGTCGGGACATGGCGGCGGTCATTCCGGCACCCAATCATGCGTGACACCATCCAGTTCCCGACCCGCTATAGCCTTACCGACCCGGTAGAGGCGCTGTGCATCCGGATTGCTATCGCATGGCACAACCACGCCATCTAGGTTCAATGCCAACGGGACCTTGCTGTCAGCGCCGATGCTTGGGTGGAAAGCTCCCCACTGCTTGAAATGAAATCCAACCTTGTTTGCTGCACACCATTCTCGGGTTTTACGGAACCAATCCGGATGCGCCGGGCGCGATAATGGCCCCGATTCACCGCCCGCTACGATACCCTTCAAAAACTCCCAGCCGCTCAAATTGACCGGGCCCAGCGCCGGTTCGTAACTGACCCAGGTTCGGTGCCCTTGCAGATTGATCAGGTACATCGACTGGCGCCTTAAATCGGCGTTTTGTTGGCTTTCAACACTGCAGCCGACCGTCACATTCGCCGAACGCCTTTTCCACATGGCTCTGCCTTCAAAATGGCTCCAATTCTCTGGGTTGGAGCCGGGATGGCCCTGGCGCAGGTGGCGACCGAGAATCGTTGCCTGTGTAGCGACACGGATCAGAAGTTCCGAATTTCCAAAGTAGTTTACGGCCCGTTCGGGACGTTTGGTGAGCACCTGAAACTTGTACTGCGGGGAAAGGGCAATGATTGCAAAGACCTGATCACGCCAGTCATCGGTAACCGCTGGGTGGAACAGGTCACTATGGGCCGCGACGAAGATCCTGCGCGGTTTCCGCCAATGCAGGGGCTGTTCTAACCAGCCAGGGTTAAAGCAAACTTCGCCTGTAAACACAGCCCGCCCTGACTCGGTGATCTTGGCTAAAAAAGCACGAGACCGATGATGCTTAAGCCGGGTAGCTGCAAGACGTGCCGCATAACAATTGTGACATCCGTCAGAAACAGGCGAACAACCGGTTATTGGATTCCAAGTAGAATCGGTCCATTCAATTTTGGATTGGTCAGCCATCAGCTCGCCTCCACTCGATCAGAACGCCTTCAAATCGGCCCTGGCCGTGCTCATTGGCCCAAAAAAAGCTCATCTGCTCCAACGCCACAGCGCGCCGCGCCTGATATGGCAAAGCCGCATTGCATTCCGCTTGTTTTTTGCTGAATAGGTCCGGGCTATAAAAGAGTGGATCGAAACCATCACTGATCGCAAAGTCCTCCCGCTCCGCGAGCGACAATGGAATCGCGTTAATCACGATTTTCGTGATCTCACCGAGATCACTAACCTTAATCTCGATATGTTTGACGCTAGCGCAGATCGGGTCGGGGTCTAACAGCTTGCGGCAATATTTCGTGCGCATTCCCGTATAGATCTGCACCGGTTCACCAACCCGGGCATGTCGTTTGCGGCCAAGGGCGCGCACTGTTTGGGCCTTAAAACCGGTCTCAACCTGTTTTGCGAAGCCCGCTCGGAACGAATAGGCTACCATTACCGCCTCCGCCAAACTGTGACAGCCCGGCCCTCGCGGGGATCAACCACGACCGTCAGAAACCCAAACAAAGACGTTTTGACTTTGACCTTTGCGCGAGGCAGGAGGGGAAGCGCAAAGCGGGGGGATATACGAAGGATCCTTTGCTCCATCGCATCAGCCTCAGGGGCGATCATCCCCAAGCGTTTCCACGCCCGGTCATAGAAGTGCAGGGTCATGGGATGGCAATGGCTCATGGCGCCATGCCTTTGGCTTTTCGCAGACGCCGCCCCAACCGCCGAATGGTCGTATCGGTGGGCTCTTCATCTCTCTCGCCAGTAGCTTCGCCGCGTTTATGCAAGGCTCGGATCTGTGCCTGCACTACGGCCAATCGCGGATCTTTCACCGCCCAATCGACGCCTGCCGCCCTAGCAAGCCAGCCCTTGAGGGCTTCCGCTACCGGCTTGGCATCATCCGCATTCCACAACCACTTTTCGTGGTGGATCTTACACTGCCTCAGCACGAATGCCCGCAGGGCCTGATCATCTTTGGTCCACGTGATCCCCAACCAATAAGCAGAAATCCATAGCGCCTTGATCTTCCGGACCTGTGGCGGATCTTTGCTCTTCCGGCTTTGGGCATCACCTGACAATCGCTCCAAATGGGCGAGGACAAAAGAGCGATCTTTGGGCGACATATCTCGAAGGGATGTCTTGCCCGTCACCTTTTTATAGATGTCGCGCCGCATGTCTTCATTCAGGCCAGCTTTTGCCGCAGCAGCGTAAATTGCTTTGTAAGGGTTGCTCATAGCTTCGCTGCCTTCGCCTTGGCAGTGCTGCCACCTCTAGCCCCGGCGCGCGCAGCCGTAGCCTTCTTCCATGCCGTGACGTTGCCGATTTTCCTGGCACTGACCTCCGGAACCTCAACACCCCGCTCGACCAGATCGACCATGAGTCCGGGTGGATACTTTTTGCAGAGCCCTGCGGTAATGGCCCGCTCGATCTCAGCCTCACGCGTTGTGTCACTAGCCTTTTCGGGCGCAATCACGGTTGGATAGGGGGCCGGTGGAGGGGTGACACTGACCTTTGCAGGCTTTTGCTGTGGTTCGTTCGGGGCCTTTTTCGCGGGCACTGGTGGGCCAAGTTCGGTGCCCTTTCCTTCAACGCTCTTCCGTTGCGTAGCCGCCAACTGAACGATATTCGCGATCTCTTGCCGTGCGTCGCCGGGAGACATCATAGCGAGATGACCTGCAATCAGGTGCCGTTCCAGGTCAGTCAACATGACCCGTCCTCCCAATCAATTTTCGTGTAACCCATGTTCTTCAGGCCTGCGACAAATGCGGCCTTAAGCCTGCCCATCAGCCACGTTTTGACAAACGGCCTAACTTTGATCCGCACCGTTGCGCAGCCAGCGCCCTCGAAATTGAGAGGGGCTATCCAGTTGCGATAATCGGCCTCCGACATTCCAGCCAACTGGAACGCTTCCCAGCGCTCATCCGGAGCCGGGACGCCCTCTTTGGCCGTCTCATCCAGAGCGCTATCGGTTGGCAGGTAATCAACAAAGCGGCCCTGCGAGAGCCAAGTGCGCGTATGCGGCAGGAACTTCGGGTCCAAACCATCAAGGTCCGGAGATTGCGCAAACCGTTGTGCGGCGGCGGTCAAGTCACCAGCGCTATATTTCCTCCGCACCTTCTTCCATTCCCTGAAGGCGGTGAATTTCGGATTGCCTCCAGACCGCGTTGGATAGGCTGACCAAAAGGTCTCGAATTCCTTCGGATATTCATTGCGAGGAGCCATCTTTTAACGCTCCTCCCGGCCATAAGCGCGCCGGTTGACAGCGGCGGCAAGGTCTTGCCAACGGCCGTCGTAGAGGTCGAGCAGTTCATCAGGATCAGCAATCCGGACATTCTGGACGTCGTTGACCAGCCGATCGATCCCGTCGCGTAGGGCGCGGCGCGACCGCGTCATTTCCTTCTGACGCGGACAAACCTGCGAGGCGGGCCCCAAAAGAGCCTGAACGCCTGCTTTAATGTCAGCCGGGCGCGCCATCACCCCACCTCCTGTGCCACAACAGCAAGGCTGAGGGTATTCAGCGATTTGGTTGGCGGCGCGGTGTCCACGCCCTTTAGAATTGCCAGCGCCTCAGCCACGGCTATTTCCGGCGTCACCGGACCGGCAAGCAGCTTCCGCAGTACATCCGCCTGAACCTCGCCAAGCCAATAGCGGCCCTGTCGATCTCTAAGTACCGGCCTTCCGGTCTCTGGATCTCCAACCCGCGCAATCTCTTCGGCAATCACCAGTTTTCGGTTGTGAACAAAGCGCCACTCAGTTGTCATTGCTCAAGCCTCCCTCAATAACAGACAGCTTTGGAGGCCCGCTGTTCAGCGATAGCAGCGCCGCATGGGCATCTTTCAGGGCGGCTTCCGTGGCTTCAGCGGCCTCTAGAGCATCGGTCAAGGCATCCGAAATTTCCGAGAGGGCTTCTGGCGGCACTGCCCTGCCGGCTTCGGCATACAGGGCCGCTGCGTCTCGGATAAACCGAAGCGAGGCACAAAGGGTGAACAAATCAGACATGGGCCGGCTCCAAATCTTCGTTCTTTGGGCAGACTTGACAGGCAAGCCAATGGCGCAGCTTGTCGGGATCACTTTGGGACATAGCCGCAGTTCGATATCCTGCACACGCATCATCGGTTATGCGGGCAGCCAAATGCGGACAATCGACGCCGCCAAAAAGGTAGTCAGCGAGCGCTTTCTCCAGTTTTTCCGTGTTTGCTGGATAGCCGCCATTCAAGTAGCTGCTAACCGTGGGGCGCTTGTATCCGATAGCCTCCGCCAACGCCTTCACACCACCACGACCACCGTTCTTGGCGTTATGGTCTCGAACGTATTCCAACGCCGCATCTTTCAGGTTTAGCTGCACGGCAGAACCTCCCGAGTGTTCGGGTCATAGACCACTTGGCGGCGACGGCTAAAGCGAGGAGCTTTAGGACCGATGTCTTTGATCAGCAGGTAGCGCGCTTCTCTACCATTGAAGCGCTTTAGTATTCCTGCCCGGCATAACGCAGCGCAGTATCTTCGGATCTCATCTTCGCCCGTTGCTTCGTGACGGACTGCAAGCTCGGCAAGGTCAGCAACTGAGAACTTGTGGCCGCTGGCCAAGATTGCTCGCCATGTCCTCGCAGGCAGGTCATCCGCCTCGACCGGCGCACCATCAATCGGAGACGAGCAAGGCCGCAGAGGGGCACAATCGATTTTGGCGCCTGAGGCTAGAAACGCATGACCTTCAGGGCTCAACTGAAAACATCCCCTCTCAACGCGATCAACGAAGGACCGCGAGACGAGTTTACCGATTGCTTGGGTGACCTGTTTTGATGCAAGACTCGTTGCTCTCACGATCTCTTCTGTCGTCAAGCAAGTCTTACCGGGGAGCGCTGCAAGGATCTGGTTTTGGTGATCGGCACTCATGACTCTGGCACCACCACTGGATTTGCATCCCTATCCACAAATAATTCGGTTCCGGCCATCGCCTGAATACTGGCATTTCCACCATTTCTGCGACCAAACCTGTCAACCTTCTTTAGTGCGTCCACGATTTCGCGAGAATATCCACCGGAATATTCCCAAATGTACTCAATCAATCGCTCTTCTATTTGTACGCCCGGCGCTTTAACCTCGGCAAGCTTCCGAATGTCTTCAACTGAGAGCGTTTTAAATTCGATCAAATGAGTTCTAGAAAACACTGCCTTATGCTTTTTTAATTCTTTATTTGCCCTCTCCATTCCAAACATAAGAAACGGCGCTTCAAGAATGTCTGAAAGATCCCGAATAGTTTCTAGAACATCTTGATTTCTGAGCGCATGGTCAATTTCATCAATGATCACACAAAACGGCTTGCCGGTTCTTTGTGCCTGTTGGTGTTGCTGCCCCAAAACTCTTATGGCCTGTGCAAACATTTTTTCCATTCGGCCTTCGGGCTCAACAGAGAAGGCATCAAGAAGTTCCCGCATCATCCAAGATGCCGTCCACTTCCTTTTGGCCCGAATACGGTAAACATATTGGTTCTGTGTATGAAACCACATCGAAAACTTAGTTTTGGACACACCAGAGCTTCCATAGACTAATACGAGGCACTTTTCACGCGCCCCACGGTCTTCCAATTCAGTAAAGAGGGTGAGAACTCTTTGAACATTCTCGGTTACAGCAAAAGTTTTCGTACTCATGCGGCCTTTTCCTTTACTGAAGTAATCAATTCTTGGACGTCACGCACATCAATACCCACCGCATCAAGCTGAAGCCTGAAAACATCGCGGCGGATCAATTCCGCAAATTCGCCAGCTTCGCGCGCTGTGACGTCGTCTCGATTTGACATCGCCCACTGCACCCATTCCAGATCGCTGCGGATCACTGGCTTGCCGTCCGCATGTTTGGCGGGCAGTTCTAGTGGCTTCACGTCTGTAAGCTTGGCTGGCTGTGCTGGACGCGGCGGTGACGCTGTCACCGAGTGTTCTATGGTGCGGAAACCTGCGAGTTCCGCATCCGCATCGTCTATTCTGATTTTAGCCCGGCGCTTGGCGGCCTCAGTCCGTTTGATCTGAGCGCGTTCCAGCACTGATTGCGGCACATAAGCTGTTTTGTGGGAATCCCAACCAGCAACACAGATCAGGCGACCAACGTGATAGTCTTCAGGCGTCCGAACAATTTGCCGTACCCAGACTTGATTAGGGTCTGCAGCGCTGTAAGAAACCGCCACATCTTGTCCGTGATAGTCTTCCAGGTCCGGATGGTAGTATTTGTTTCCAAACAACGAAATCAATGCTCTATTGGTTTTCCTGATCACCATCGGGCGCGCCAGATCCATCAGCAATTCAGGATCTGCTTGGGGCGGAAGATCTCCATCCGCTGCAAAGGCATTCCATGCCTCCATGGGCGTCGCATGCCGCTTGCGCCGTTGCGCCGGATCATAAAATTTTGGCAAGCCCTCGTGCTCGCGGCTGTTGTAGTCATCCAGCTTATTCGCAACCCATCGGCAAAAAGCTTCCCACGATATGACTTCGTCTGAGTGTCCCGTTTGTCTGTGGGACCGCTTAATGCGCGCCACGAGCGATTGGCCCGCTTCCTTGTCCATGTCACGTCCAAGATAGGACGATAATTCCTTGGCCTCTTCAGACCAAAACCGCTGAATACGCTCGATAACTCCCCGGGAATGCGAGCGATCTGGTAAGCTGTCCATATTGAGGACACCCAAACGCTCCAGAACGCCAACCAACGAGTCATCAAACAAGACGTTATCGAAGCCGGGACCGTTATCGGTGTACCAAATGGCACAGATACCGCCGATCGCTGTGGCTGACACAAAGGCGTCGAGCGTGCAATGGGCTGACTCAGCGACACCGCAGGCAAAGCCAACAGCCCGGCGCGTTGCTAGGTCGAGAACCGTTACAACTTCTGGCTTAAACGGCTTGCCAGACAGCGGGTTTTCTACCCAAGCCCCGAAGGTCTTGCCGTCAGCCGTATAAATATCACCCGGCTTAAGCATAGACGTATCGCGGCTGACATAGCGCTGCATGGAGACCATGGCCCGAGCGCCCAAACGCTTTCTATTGCGTACCTGCGGCGGTAGTGTCGCGAGGAAGCGCCGAACCTGGTCGTATGATGGTTTGGCCACCGGTGCGTCAGACGGCCAACCACGCAGGCACTTGCGGATATTGTCTTTGGCTGGTGTCCAATACAGGCCCATGAACACCGACGCCCATTTCGGTATTTCCGGTGATTTCTTTGGGTAGGCTTTTGGAGCAACGGCCACCAAGATGTCACCACCGGATGCCCGTTCTTTTTCCCAATTGTAGAGGGTTGCGCGGCTGATTCCTTTGCGTGAACCCCGCTTGGCGCTTCCTTCGGTAATTGCTTTGGATACTCGTTCGGGCAGTTCACTGGCTTTTGACATCGCGATAAGCATGTCAGCAGCCTTAGACCTGCCAAATGTGACCGCGAGCCGATCCCACTCGGCAAGGACTGCAGATCTTGCTTCAGCGATCCGCCGCGCTGACGCTGGCAACTCACGGGCGTCAGTTTTCACCCCGGAGACCATGGGGCTCTGACGCTCAACGACTGCAGGGACGTTGTCGGGTTCCATTATCGCTATTCGGGCGATCTCGATTTGCGCAGTTTTTGGCAAACAGGTGATCGGATATTCAGTAGGTCTGGGGCCTGCCCCACCGGTCTCGCGCTGACGACCAGCCCAGCCCTCAGCAGTTGCTTTTTTCGCGAGCCCTCGACGATCCGGAAGACCGGGCAACTTCATCTCAGCAATTTCGGCGATGGTGACGTGTGATCTCATGATCGGCCCCGCCACTTCGCATTGGCTTCCTTCTGCAGCGCCCGTAATTGCTTAACCCGGTTGGCGATTATTGATTCTTCAATAGCACCCAAAAAGTGCTCAGGAACAATCGCAAAGCCTAGCGGCGCCAATTCGGCTGCAATCACCCTCGGGTCCCCTGTCGCGGCAATCAATTCAATGGCTTTGGCCAAGGGAATATTGTTCTTTTCGCGACCTGGACTGGCCCAATTGTTAAGGACAGCCTCTGTAACGCCCAGTTTTTTGGCGATCTCGGATCGTGTTTTCCCGCTTTCCCGAAGGGTTTCCGCGATCACTTGACTTATCCGCGCCTCGATGTCGGGGTGTAAACGGGCTGTGTCGCAGCGATAGGCCACTTGCGGCGTTTCCATTGCGCCGATTGGATCAGCGCCAAACAAATCAAGTGTTTTGCTATCGCGATACCCCATCAGACTGCCCCTACCGATTTGACATCTGCCAAATTCTGCGAATCACAGCAGTAACCGGATGAGTTCCCGAATAACGAGATCCACCACCTTTGAATGCTTTGGTCGTTTAAGAAACGCAATCTGATGCGTTTTAAATGCGTGCTATTTCTTTTTCTATCGATCTCTGATCGAATTCTTTGGTGATCTGTCATGATGCTCAGCCACCGCACTCTTTTTGCCGTGCACCAAGACCGCATGATGCGTTATCTTTTGGCCTAGTCGACACAGCGCGTACAGAACCGCGCTGGACCGGGATCCGCCCACCGTCCTCCCTGAAACGTTCGGGGAACAGCTTTTCAACGGATACGTCTAGTGCACTGGCCACAACCCGCTCTAGCCCTGCATTTGGGGAGACTAGACACGCTGACAAAGCCTGCGGCGTAACGCCTTCATCCCTAGCCAAGGACGAGAGGTTTTTCCCTCGTTTCCAAAGCTGATATTTGATGACCTCCCGTCTTTCGACGGGATTTTCTGGAATGTCAAAGGTTGTAGCTGCGCTTGTCATGACAAACAGAGTACGCATTTTGCCATCTCTGTCAAACGCATTTCGCCATGAGGTACGCAAATGAATACCGCAGACGATCTCAATCAGCTTGACGCCTTGGCGATCATTGATCGCATGAAAGAAGCGGCTGAGACTTCTCTAGATACAGAGTTAGCTACGTATTTGGGCTTGCCAAAGACGACGGTTTCTTCGTGGCGACGAAGAAAAACAATCCCTTATTCTGACTGTGTAAGGCTTAGTTACATGACTGGCCAGCCAGTTGATTGGATTTTAACTGGTCGCACCCCGGAAGTTACAAAGAGTATTTGGGAATCCAATATTGATCTAGACCTTCTAACTCTGTTTGTTTTTTCTAATATAAACAGTTTTCCAGATGTAGAAGATATGGACCAATATAGTCGCGCTGAATTGATCACAAGAAATGCTGTGCGGTTGTACATCAAACACATGGCGACAATGCGCAAATTGCAATCCGAGAAGTCTGTTTCCCGCGATGCATATTTAGAGATCTTAAAAACCACTATCTTTGAGGAGGTTTCTGGAAACTAGTTCCATATTGCCGATCACTCCATACGGCCTTGGCTCTTTCTATTGCCTTGTTTTCACTATTGTTTTCGGTTTGGCGCTAGCATTTTAGACACCTCCCGATCAGTTCCCTATCACATGGCAGGTTGCGGACTCCTCCGAATCGGGCGAATTCCCCGGGTTTCCGCGATTTATCCAGCCTTTGCAGACCATTTGCATGTCCAAAATTGATTCGCCTATTTGGCACTTTCTGCCTGTGGGCCTGTCTAAAAACAAATTTCTGATAATCCCAAAAAAGCTTTTAATTCCCGATATTTCCCGCTTTTTCCCGCCTATTCCCGGAAATCCAATTTGTCTAGTATTCCCTGCCGGGTAACACATAACCTGAACACCAATGACCAAGGCCTGTCCCAGAACCAATAGAAAAGCCCCGCAAAAGCGGGGCTTTTCTA
>JBMYTN010000012.1:0-104176 GCA_049604415.1 Rhodospirillaceae bacterium
AGGATTTAGCCAATTTAGCAGCCAAAAACGTCCCGTTTATGAGTTTACGGCCTAAGCAAAACGCGCTGGAAGTCTCCCATCTGCAGGAAGATCGCCTGCGCCAGGAGGCTCAAGCCGCCCAGGAACGGCGCAAAGCGATGCATGGCTTGGCGGACCATTTGGAACTCAGCATTGCCGAAGTGTCCTCCCAGCTACAGGCCATCGCCCGGCTGGTGGACCAGGAAAGCCATCAAGTGGTCTCAGAGGCCGAGGACTCCCGCAGCGTCGGCGAGCAGATCATCGATTTGATCCGAACCGCATCCGCTACCATGGACCAAGTGGTCGCCGCGACCCGGGATCTGGTCACCGTGACCGAGGACGTGCGGATCCATTTGGCCAAATCCACCGAAGTGATTGATCAGGCCCTGCAGGAGGCCAAGGGCTCGAACCAAAAGGTCGAAAACCTGAACAGTGCCGCCAGCCGGATCGGCGAGGTGGTCAATTTGATTAACGCCATCGCTGCCCAGACCAATCTGTTGGCTTTGAATGCTACCATCGAAGCCGCCCGGGCCGGGGATGCGGGCAAAGGCTTTGCCGTGGTGGCCGGGGAGGTGAAAGCCCTGGCGTCGCAAACCAACACGGCGACCGAGGAAATCTCGAACCATATCGAAACCCTGACCGCAGAGATCACCGAAACCATCTCCTCGATCACCGTGATCTCCGACCATGTGGCCCAGACCCATGGGATGGTGATTTCCTTGACCGATGCCATG
Source organism: Rhodospirillaceae bacterium (assembly GCA_049604415.1). Classification (GTDB taxonomy): domain Bacteria; phylum Pseudomonadota; class Alphaproteobacteria; order Rhodospirillales; family Rhodospirillaceae; genus JBMYTN01. The sequence goes on from JBMYTN010000012.1 coordinate 753, forward strand.
ATGACCCAAGAAGCCGGGATGCAGCAGATTTCCCAGAGTGTGAACAGCGCATCGACCACCATCACCTCGGTGACTGACCAGTTGTCCGGCATGGCCGGGGCGATGCACCGCACGGCGACCACGGCGGGCAGCCTGAAAACCTCGGCCGGTGATCTGACCAAGCAGTCGGAACAGCTGGATGGGACGCTGTCTGAATCTCTGGGATCGGTGCGCGCCGATCGCTGATCGATCAGAAGGGCTGGGCGTTGTCCGAGGCAGCGCCGCGAGTGATCTTGTTCTCTTCAATAAAGGCCTGGGCGGCCTTCCGCGCCGTGGCAATGTCGTCCGTCGGCATGCTGTTCAACAGCCGGGAGGCCTGCCGTGACGAGGTCGGATGCTCCAACACGGTGCCGATCTCAAACCACTTCAAGGCCTCGATCTGGTTCCGAGGGATGCCCATGCCCGTCAGATTGGCCATGCCGAGGCGAAAGATCGCGACCGGATTGCCCAATTCTGCCGCCCGGTTCAGATAAGCCATCGCCTGTTCCAAATTATACTCGACCCCTTGGCCCTTCATCAGCAGGTCGGCCAGATTGACCATGGCCGGGGCGTAATCATTGTCCGCAGCACGGCCATACCATTCGGCGGCCTTGGTCCAATCCTGCTGCCCGGTCTCAACCCCGGCATAGATCAGGCCGAGATTGAACATGGAGAACACCACCCCATTGTCCGCCGCCTTTTCATACCAGACGACCGCTTGGGCGATGTCCTTAGGCACTTCCCAGCCATTCTGGTTCATCACGCCCAGATTATGCTCGGCCTCGCCGAAGCCTTGATCCGCAGACTTCTGGTACCATTCCAGGGCCTCGGCCATATCGGCCTCGACGCCCCATCCCCGGTCATAGAGCTTGCCATATTCCTTCTGGGCCGCCGGATGGCCATCTTCAGCGGCTTCTTCCAGCCATTCATGGGCCTGTTCATAGTTAATCTCGGTGCCTTTGCCATACATATAGGCGTAGCCGAGCTTAAACTGACCTTCGAGGGAGCCGTTCTCCGCCAGTTCCTTCCACAGCAGGAAAGCGGCCTCGTCATTGCCTTGGGCTTCCGCATCTTGGGCGGTGCGGACCATTTCGTCGGCCTCGATGGCGACGGCATAAAGTGTGAAGGCCGGGAGTGCGACCAGCACCAACGCGATCAAACCGAAAAGGCGCGACATGGTTCACCGCTCGTAAAAAGTCAGGAAGAAAGGGCTTTGGACAAGACTAGGCTGTAACCATACATGGCCCTGGGGTAAAGCGAAATATGCCTATCGGCTAAAAGATGATTTTTTTGTTGGTGTTAGACGATATTTCTCATGTCCAAAATGAGCTTTGTAAAAAATCCGACCAATAAGATCCTTTTTCCGCAGCCCAACCCGTGATACATGACCCGTCCCTGATGTGCCCGGGTGGCGGAATTGGTAGACGCACCGGATTCAAAATCCGGCGGTGGTGACACCGTGCGAGTTCGAGTCTCGCCCCGGGCACCAATTCTCAAAAATTCAATTTTTTCAGACGGTTCCCCCCATTGGGGAGCCCGCGCCGGTCTATGGCGTCCGTGCCTTCTGACCGGCCTTTTGGCGTCGCGGCAGATGCCCCCTTGCCACCAGACAGACCGGGGCAATTTCGCAACTGCAGCAAAGTTTTCCGATGCTGAAGCGAAACGAGACGAAATCTTCTTGATTTCCAGGCCTTAGGGCCTCACCGTGGCGAGAATATCCACCCTGGCCAGATCTCTCTGGTCGCCTGAGCGTTTTCTGTGTCGCGTATTTCCTCTCGCATAGGCTGAAAAAGCCATGCCCCCGGAGAACAGCGATCGGAGGATTGTCCCAGGGCCGCCCGGTCCTGGCCCTTTGAAACGGATACCGATCTTTTGGCGAAGCGCGCGTTGAAACGGGAAAGCAGCTATCGGGACGGCGGCGCGCTGGAGCCGTCCGGTGGCGGTCCCGGCGACCCGGATGGACAGCGGGGCTTTACCGGTTGGCTGGCGGGCAAACTGCGCGGCGTTGCTGACCGCATCGCCCCGGGCAGCAGCGCCGCCGAGGATGACAGCTTAGAACCAGCCTTGCCGGTCAAAGCCCGGCCCCCCAGTGGCAGTGCGGTCGAGCCGCAAAACGCCTTTGACCAACTGCTGAAGGCCTATCTGCATGACGGCGGTGATGCGGCGATCTCCAAGATCCACATCATCAGCATGGCCGAGATGCGGGAAAATTTCGGCAATGAATGGGAGCGTCTGGCGGAAAAGGCCATGTTGGTGGCCGAAGGCATCATCCGCCGCCATTTGTCCGGCGAAGACTATTATTACCGCCAAAGCGATGATTCCTTCCTGGTGCTGCTGGCCGATGTGGATGTCCGGGAGGCTGCGGCCCGGATCCAGATGATGACCACCCAGATCCGGCGTCGCCTGCTGGGGGAACGGGCGGCGAAAATGCATGGCTTTGGCGTCAAAGCCGCCGTGGTCACCCTGTCGGAGCTGCTGGAGACCGGTGAAGTCCCGACCATGGCCGGGATCGATGCGGAGCTGAATGATCGCCTGCCCGAACAGGTCGGGGTCCGCACCTTCCGGCGGCAGGTCAATGGGGTGAAGGGCATCAGCCCACAAGTCCGGGTCTATGAGAGCATAGCGGTGCATTACCGACCGGTCTGGAACCCGGCCTCCAGCCTAGTGTTCGCCTATCAGGCCCAGCCCTACCGCACCACCGATTATGGGATTTTTTCCGGGCAGTGGACGCTCAATGGCGGCTATCTGGATCCCTTAGGCATCCAGGTCGATAAAAAGATCATTGAAGACGCCATCCGGCATTTGCGCCCGCTGAAGGATGACCGCAATGCCCAGGCCGTCGCTGTGATCCCGTTGCACTACAAGTCTTTCACCGGCCAGTCGCGCAATGAAATGTTCAGTCTGATTTCCAATCTGCTGAACCAGACCCGCCAAGATCTGATTGCCTTTGAACTGGTTGGTCTGCTCGACAGCCTGCCGGTCAACCGCCTGCCGCAGCTGACCGCTGCGCTCACCCGGCTGTCGCGCTTTGTCGCCGTGCGGACGGTGCCGGACCATTTTGACCATATCAAAGGCTATTTGCGCGGGGTCCGCCTGTTGGGCATCGACCTGTCCGATATCAGCCGCCATGGGGCCGATCCCCATAGCCGGTCCCGGGTCATGGCCGAGTTTTCCAAATTCTCCAAAGAGCAAGGCATTGCTTCCTTCGTTTGGGATTTGCGCACCATTGACGAGGTCAAACAGGCCTTGGCTCTGGGCTATTCGAATATGAATGGTCTGCCGATTGCCGGGGAGCAGATGGAACCGCGCAATCTCTATCAACTCTCGGCGGGTCGTATCGTAAGATAGGGGCCATGAAGACGGCTTCTTACGATATGGGGGACGGCCTGGGCCAACCGGAGCCTTCCTATGGCGCTGCCAAATTCTTGGGATCGGTTCTAGCACCCATCCTGTTGATCGCCTATTTGGCCGGTCCGGAAACCCTGGCCACCGTGTCCGAAGCGACCTTGGCCAGTTGCCTGATGATGGCCTTCTTGCTGACGGTCAATCAGCCGGAACCGGCCTCTCAGCAACCGCTGTCCCCCTTGGCCTATGGCTTTCCCGCCATATGCCTGCCCCTGGTCCTGCATTTGTTGCATCACCACGCTTTGCTCAGCGACGGGGTTTTGTTCCACCATCACCACGCCGATGAAATTGACAGCTTCCTGCTGCTGTCCTCCACCTTGCTCGGCATTGTGTTTTTGGCGTCAACGAAATGGCGTCTGACCGGGGACCAAACCACCCTTGGGCCCATTGCCATCCTATCGGGCAGTCTGCTGTTCTGCCTGCTGGGCTCCGGATTGATCTTGCTGGATCTGGTCCCCGCCGGGTTCAGTCTCAGCCATCATGGCGGTCCGGTGGTCTATGGGATGGTGCTGCTCGGACCGCTCTGTCTGTTGTGGGCCGCTTTTCGCCTTTATCGCCAATGTCCTGCCAGAGCCGACCGCACCATCGAAGGGGCAGCCTTGATCCGTCGGGACAGCATGGGTGTGATCATCCCCGCCCTCGCCCTGGCCGGGGCCTATCTGCTTTGGTTCACCGGCGAGGCCTGGCCGGTGAAGACGCTTTGGGGCGCGGTCCTGGAGGTTGGCGCCGCCTGCTTGCTGCTGTCCCTGTCGATCCAGACCTCTCTGATCGATCCCCTGCGCCGGTCCCGACGCCAGCTTTCCCTGGCCCAAGGCCGGGAAACCGCCGCCCGGCAAGAGGCCGACCGTCTGCGCAAAATGGTTGATGATGCCGGACTGTTGGTGATCGAGATGGACACCGATGGGCGGATCCTGCTGATCAATGAACGGCTCTGTCGCGTCCTTGGTGTTGCCGAAGATCTGCTGATCGGCCAGTTCTGGGTCGAACAGGCCCTTCCCCGGGATGAGTGGGACGCCCATCGTGTGGTGCGCGAACGGTTGATCGCCGGGGATGAAACCCTGCTGCGGGAAACGGAAGGCCCCTTGGTCGATCATCAGAAGCGGGTGCGAAACATCCGCTGGTACAATGCAGCGCTGCGCGACCGATGGGGGGTGATCATTGGAATTCGATCTGCCGGACTGGATGTCACGGCCCTGCGCAGCCATGAACAAAGCCTGCGGGACGAAAAGGTCCAGGCCGAACAGGCCAACCGGGCCAAAAGCGCCTTTTTGGCAGGCATGAGCCATGCTTTGCGCACGCCCCTGAACACCATTCTCGGCTTTTCCCAAATGATGGAGGCGGAAACCTTTGGTCCCTTGGCCAATGATCGCTATCGGGACTATATCCGCACCATTCTGGACAGCGGACGCCATGTGGATGGCCTGATCTCGGACATTCTGGATGTCTCAGCCATCGAGGCCGGGCATATGGAGCTGCGCACCGACACCGTGGCGCTGCAGGATTTGGTGGATTCCTGCGTCCATATCATCGGTCCAAAGGCCGAAGCGGGACAGGTCACCTTGCAAAGCCTGTTGATCCCAACCCCCCCAACCATTCTGGCCGATCAACGCCGGGTGATGCAGATGCTGGTGCATCTGGTCACCAATGCGGTGACCTATACCCCGGCAGGGGGGCGGGTGAGCCTAGGCTGGACCAAGGATCCGGCGGGCCGCTTGGGGCTGACCATTACGGATACGGGCGAAGGCATGACCGAACGCACCATTCGCGAGGCTCTGGATCCGTTCCGCGAAGGTCAACAAGGCTTGAACCGGGCCAAGCGGGAAGAAACCGGCCTCGGCCTCGGCCTGCCGCTGACCAAGGGCTTGATCGAAGCCCATGGCGGCATGTTGGAAATCTCAGCCCGCCAAACCACGGGCCCCGATGGCCCCCAGGGGACAACAGCGACTTTGTGGTTCCCACCGGATCGGGTGCTGAAATCAGCCTTGAGAATGGCACCGGGCGTAGAGCCGGGGATCGCGCCCGGGCTGTCCCCTCAAACCCCGTCAGGACTGCCAAATCCGCCGCAAACGTGATCTGCCAGTCCGCAGTCACAAGGACCCGTCCCGCTCCATAAACGGGGCAGGGCCTGAGCGTCACAAATTTTTGGGATCAAAGCCTAAGCGGCTTCGGCTTCTTTCAGACGGGACCGGGCCTGTTCGATCAGGGATTCCAGAGATTGCCGACAGGTGCCATTGCCGGTCAGGACAACATCCATCACCGGATCATCAAGCAGATCGGACAGCGGCGGTTCGCCTTTGACCGGGAACGGATCCCGGGCCGCAGCCCCTGCTGTGTTATTGCTCTGTCCACCGGAAAGTCTGGTCGGAACCCGAAGCAGGTCCCGGTGCCCAAGTTTGGCCAGCCGTGAAAGCATGGTCGTTCTCGCTTGCGTTTTTTTGCCTATTAGGGCCTGCGCGCCGATCTCCCCCGGCTTATTTGTGCAGGCTTTTCTTATAAGTGGGACAAAAGCTTGTGTGGCTCAAGCCCCAACTTTGTTCGGACTGTCAGGGTATAAAACATCCTGGAGAAATGCAATCACCTTATTTCACTTGTGGTTGCTGCGGTCATTCTCCGACAGGGTTCTACCGGTCTTCCTCGCCGAAGCGCAGCAGGCAGCCATCCAAATCCAGAATATGGAACTCCAGCATGCCCCAGGGCTTGCGCTCCATGGATCGAAACCGGGTTGGCGGGCTGCTCGCCACCACCTGACGCCAATAGACATCCAGATTTTCGACCTCCAAAAACAGGCCGGAGCCAATTTTGGTCGCGGTCAAACGCCGGGTGTCGTCGCTGCGGGCCAGATGGATCCGGATCGAGCGGCCATAGCGCACCACGCCATAGGAGGAATCCGGCATGATGAATTCCTCTTGGAAGCCCAAATGGGTGACATAAAACGCAACGGCGGCCCGCACGTCTTTGACATCAAGAATGGGAATGACGGAACGGATCCGGGGGGCACCCAACGCGGCGGTCTCCGCACAAACGGGACGAAACAGACCTCACGATAGGGTGGACCGTTTCAAAGGGAGAGATCTCGTAGCGCGTGGGTTACTGCTTGTCCATCATCAACTCGGGATCCGGTTTGCCGTCATTCCAAGTCTTTAGAGGATTGCCGTTCCAATCCCGGATCGGCAGGCCATCTTCAGCGGACAGGGATTGGTCCACCGCCTGATCATGGCCGCTGCTATGGCTGATAAACAAAAGCACCATCAAAACCACATAGACCCCACCGCCAATAAAAATGCTCAGGCGCAAGGCGATATGCCCATCGGTGGTTAAGCCCGGCCCCCCAACCGGCCAAAACATCCCGGCAATCGCCAAGCCAAAGGCCCCGATAAGGGCCAGGAACGAGAGCCAGACCGCCGGTCCGCCAAGGAAACCAGCAGACGCAGGCGCTTCGGGAGGGTTATGCCCAACCGGGTTGGTAGAGTTACCCATCTGACGCCCTTCCTCAAAAGCCAGGGTTTTTCGGGCGTGACAGGTCGGTCGCAGGACATAACCGTGGCTAAGCGCCACATACCCGAGTGAAGGACTCAGGGTACGCCCGTGACCGCAGCGGAGCAAATGGAAATCCTGCCCGACCCGGCGCGCACCGGTTCAGGCCCAGACTTTATGCTTTGTCTTAAGTACGATTTAGCGCAGTCGGAAATCGTCATGACAGGCGCGGCAGGCACCTGTTAAGTCCTGAAAGGCGTTCATCACCGCCTGATGCGGGATGGTGCCGCCCGCCTGGGCAACCTCGTCTGCGGCTTCGGAGGTCGCCGTGAATCGATCCAAAGCCGCAACAAATTGATCGATATCGGCTTGCAAACGGGGCGAGCCCGCCTGGGTCGAAACCATTTGCAAAGCGTCACTGCGCGACGACTCGGTGCGGGAGAACCACGCCCCGTCAGCCTCCAGCGGGGTCAACTCCCGGGGGCGCAAATGGGTCTCCGCCATCAACGCTGCCGTGCCATAATCTTGACGGTTCAGGGCCTCCAGGACCTTTTCCACCCCAAGCAGATGGGTCGCCATGCGATCCAGCAAGGCTGCCCGGCTGTCTTCATCAAGTTGAGAGGCAATATTTTTTGACGGGCCACCCATCGGTCCGGACAAGCCCACGACCGTTAAAGCGATGCCACCAAAGAACACCGCGCCCGCCAGATAGCGAAGCGTCGCGCCCATTGAAAACCTCCCAGAGTCTTTTTTTTCGTCCGCAATTGGACCGCGAGGCGACCCCTATTCGCCATGACATAGATCAACTAATTTTCACTTCGCCTTTTAGTCGAAAACCGAGGATCCCAGCCCCATATCCACGGACCCGCCGCCAAACCACGCCCGACCGTATGATTTTTTTTGAAATTGTATGAAAAGCGGTCTAGCCTATCCCCATATGGTCAAGCGTCCTTCCCGGTCTCTGGAGCGCCTGCTTTGCATTTATCCGACGGCATCATCCCCCTGACGGTCGCCCTTCCCGCCGCTGCCTGTGCCGCGACCCTGGTTTGGGCCGGGCTGCGCCGCTTTAATGCCGATCAAATTCCCGGGGCGGCCATGCTGGCTGCGATCTTGTTCCTGGCCGCGCAGATCCACGTCCCGGTTGGTCCGTCCAGCACCCATTTGCTGCTCACCGGTCTGGCCGGATTGATGCTGGGCATCCGGATTTTCCCCGTCCTCTTGGTGGTGTTGCTGTTGCAAGCGGTGCTGTTTGGCTTTGGTGGCGTGGTGATCCTGGGCACCAATCTCTTAATTCTGGGCCTGCCCGCCGCCCTCTGTGCGCCGCTATTCGCTGCCCTGTCCCGACGCATCCAGCACCGCACCCTGCTGGCCGCCGGAGCCGCTGTGCTGTGTGGGGGTGCGCTGGTGGGCTCAGCCCTGCTGGCCGCAGGGGCCTTGCTGCTGGCCGGTCCGGCCTTCCTGGGTGGGGCCTTTTTGGTCCTGGCCACCAATGCCCCGGTTGCCCTGGTCGAAGGCTTGGTGGTGTTTGCCCTGGTCGGGTTCTTGCTGCGGGTACGCCCGGAGAGCCTCTACCGCCATGCGGTTTAGCCCCCGTTCGCACGTCGTCCTTCTATTTCTAGTGGGCCTGTGGGGCCTGTTCGGGCTGGCGGTGCTTACGCCCACGGCGGCACTGGCCCATGGCCTGGATCTGACCGGAACTTTGGAGGGGACGCAGCTCTCCGGCCAGGCCTCCTTCGGTGCCAGCCCAGCCGCAGCGGTCACCCTCACCCTGCAGGACGCCAATGCCGTCCCCTTGCGCACCATCACAGGCGATGCCCAGGGTCAATTCCGCCTCGATTTAACCGATCTGGATCCGGCCACAGCGCCGCTGCCCTGGACCTTGGCGGCAACCACCGCCGATGGCCATCGCACAACCATGATGATCGAGACCTTTGACACTGCGCGCTTGGACGCGACTGTGGTCCATAGCGACCATCACCACCATCATGGGCTGCCTGCAGGCGCCCAAGCCCTGATCGGTTTGGCGGTTATCGGTGGGTTGGCCTTTGCGGCCCGCTGGTATTTGCGAGGCCGCAAAGACAAGGCGTAAACGAAACACGTAAAGGTTTTAAGAGCCAACTCCGCGATCATGGACTCGCGGAGTTGGCTCTTGCCTATTGTTCTGTCGCATTTTCGAACCGCCGAACCGGTACCCACTTCGGCTGAAAATGCTCTATTTTGCCTGCATCGCCTGGGTCAGGCGTTGGGCAAAGGCGATCGGATCGCGCGGCGCTTCGCCTTCTAGGATCAGGGCCTGGTCAAGCAGCAATTCCGCATCATCCTTAATCCCGTCCGCACCGGAGGCCGCAACCCGCTCCGCCAAGGCTTTGAGCAAAGCATGGCCGGTGTTGACCTCCAGGATTTTGGGCACGCTCATGCCCTCGCCCTGACCAGCTTTGCGTAGCATGCGCTCCAGATGCAGGCTCATGCCACCGGCTCCGGCAACCAAGCAGACCGGGCTTTCGGTCAAGCGGGTTGAGGCGCGGACATCACTGACCGCCTCGCCCAGATTAAGCTTCAGGGCCGCGATCAGACCATCCAGGGCGTCACCATCAACTTTGTCGGCGGCTTTGTCGGCGTCCTCGCCTTCCGCCGCATCGGACTTGGCCACCGGGTCGATCTTGTCGAGCACATCGCCCGCCTCGGCCACGGCCTTAAACGGCTTGTCCTTATAAGTCTGCACCGAACCGGTCCAAAACTCATCGATGGGATCGGTCAACACCAAGACCTCGATATCCCGGGCGAGGAAGCCTTCAACCTGCGGGCTGCGGCGCAGGGCATCCGCATCATCGCCGGTGACATAATAAATCGCGTCCTGGCCCTCTTTCATGCCCTCGACATAGTCCGCTAGGCTGACCGCCTCGGCACTGCGGGTCGAGGCAAACCGGCCCAGATCCAGCAGGTCTTCCCGGCGTTCAAAGTCCTCATAGAGGCCTTCCTTCAGCACCGGACCGAAATTTTCCCAGAAGGCTTTGTAGCCGGTATCCCCGCCCTTGGATTCCGCCTCGGCCTTTTTCTTCAGATCCGAGACCAGCCGTTTGACCAAACCATTGCGGATTTTGCGCAGCATGGGCTCTTGCTGCAGCATCTCCCGACTGACATTCAGCGGCAGATCGGGGCTGTCGACGATCCCTTTGACGAAACGCAGCCAAGTTGGCAGCAAATCTTCGCAGTCATCGGTGATGAACACCCGATTGACATAGAGCTTGACCGCCGTCTTGCGCTCCTGGGTGAACAGGTCGAAGGGCTTGTCCTTGGGGATAAACAGCAAGGAGGTGTATTCGATCGCCCCCTCGGCGCGGTAATGCAGGGTGTACCAGGGCTCGCCATAGCCGTGGGAGACATGGCGGAAAAACTCGCCATATTGCTCGTCGGTCACCTCGGACTTGTTGCGGGTCCACAGCGCGCTGGCCGCATTCAGGGTTTCCGGCTCGGCCTCACCCGGATCCACATCGACGATAGGGGCGTCTTCGCCTGCTTCTTCCGCCGCCTGTTGCGCTGCCTTGGCCCGTTCCTCAGCCTCTTTTTTCGCCTCTTCCGGATCCTTCAGCAATTGGACCGGCTGGGCGATGTGGTCGGAATAGGTTTTGACGATGTTGCGCAGACGGTGTTCATCCAGATAGTCGTCACAATCGTCGCGCAGATGCAGCACGATGGACGTGCCCCGCTCCGGGGCCGCATCGGTCTCGGTGATGGTGAATTTGCCCGTGCCCTCAGAGCTCCAATGCCAGCCCTCGGCTTCTCCGGCCCGACGGCTGAACACATCGACTTTTGAGGCCACCATGAAAGCGGAATAGAACCCGACACCGAATCGACCAATTTGCGCAACATCAGCTTTGGCATCGCCGCCCTTCTCGGTCAGGGCGGAGACAAAAGCCTGGGTGCCCGACCGGGCAATGGTGCCCAGATTGTTGACCAGGTCAGCCTTGTTCATGCCGATGCCATTGTCGGACACAATCAGGGTCCGGGTGGCTTTGTTTGGGGCCAAGCGAATGGCAAAGCCCGCCTCGTCGCCCAAAAGGCTCGGCTGGGTCAGCGCTTCATAGCGCAGCTTGTCGCAAGCATCGGACGCGTTGGAGATCAATTCCCGCAAGAAGATCTCGCGATCCGAATACAGCGAGTGGACGACAATATCGAGAAGCTTTGAGACTTCGGCCTGAAAGTCCAGGGTTTCCTCGGACATGGCTTTGGATCCTCCAATAATGAGCAAACCGAAAGAAAGAGAGTGCAGAGGCCGCCAGAACAGCCAGCCTCGCCCCAGACCGGGCTCAGAGGGCTCTGATCGGACGGGGCGCTTTGATATGCAGGCACCAACCGATGGATGCAAGGAAAAGCCGATCTAGATGTGTTGCGGGATTCGTCGAAAAATCGGCGCCTATGGGGACGATTTTGTTACGGTTTTCCTTGACCCGGATGGGGTTCTGGTGTCCGCTAAAGGGGTCCGTCGTCAGACGTTTAGGAAAGGGAGAGCGCAATGCAAATTCCCTTGCAAATTGCTTTCCATGGTTTGGACCATTCCGCTGCGGTCGAGGATCGTATCCGGGAAAAAGTCAGCAAACTCGAGCAGTTCAGCAACCGGATCACCTCCTGTCGGGTGGTCGTCGAAATGCATCACAAAAATACTGCCAATACCCACAAGCGAGGGGAACCGTTCCGGGTTTCCATCCATGTTTCCGTCCCCGGGGATGAGTTGGTCGCCCATAGCTCGCCAAAAGATCCCAAAGCCCACGAAGATATCGGTATCGCGTTGCGCGACACGTTCCAGTCCATGGAACGCCAAGTGCGAGACTATATGGAACGCAAGCGAGATGAGGCGAAAGCCTCGCCGGCCGTCGCCATCGGCTGATTGCGAAGCGGGATAGTCAGGGAGGGGGCGTTCAAATCGACGGACTGTTCACCCCCTCCCGCCCGTATCCTTCCAAGCCCAACCCCTAAGAATAATGCACGCCCTTCCGAAACCCCGCTTCTCAGAGCCGGGGGTTTTCCGTTAGGGTCCGGCTCCACCTGTTTGTCCGAAGACCGCCATAATGCTCGACGGGGTCATGCGCGATGGGACGGTTACCGCCGTCCTGGGACCCACCAACACCGGCAAAACCTTTTTGGCAATGGAACGCATGCTGGCCCATGGGTCGGGCATGATCGGCTTTCCTTTGCGCCTGTTGGCGCGGGAAAATTATGACAAAGCCCAAGCCAAGCTCGGCTATGCCAAGGTCGCCCTGATCACCGGCGAGGAAAAAATCCTGCCGCCCACCGCGCGCTATTTCCTGTGCACGGTTGAAAGCATGCCGGTGGACCGGGGGGTGGATTTCCTGGCCATTGATGAGATCCAGCTCTGCGCCGACCCGGACCGGGGCCATGTGTTCACCGAACGCCTGCTGCAAGCCCGGGGCCGCCGGGAGACCATGTTCATGGGCTCCGAAAGCATGGGCCCGCTGATCCGCAGGCTGGTGCCGGGCTGCCAGTTTGAAACCCGGCCCCGGCTGTCGACCCTGACCTGTGCCGGACCGCGGAAGCTCAGCCGCCTGCCGCGCCGCTCCGCCGTGGTGGCGTTTTCTGCCAATGATGTTTATGCCATTGCCGAGCTGGTCCGCCGCCAAAGGGGCGGGGCCGCCGTGGTCATGGGTGCGCTCAGCCCCCGGACCCGCAATGCCCAGGTCGCGCTCTACCAATCCGGCGAGGTCGATTATCTGGTCGCCACCGATGCCATCGGCATGGGGCTGAACATGGACGTCAACCATGTCGCCTTTGCCGCCTTGCACAAATTCGATGGCAGTGGCGAGCGCGCCTTAACCGCCGCCGAAGTCGCCCAGATCGCCGGGCGGGCCGGACGGCATATGAATGACGGCACCTTTGGCACCACTGCCGATGCGCCCGACATGCCCGAAGACTTGGTTGAGCGGGTTGAAAGCCATGCCTTCCCGGCCCTGCAGCGGCTGTATTGGCGCAATCCCGAGCTGAGTTTCCACTCTCTGGCCGGCCTGATCCGGTCCTTAAACGCCCGTCCGCCCTTGCCGGAACTGACCCGGCCCCGGCGCAGCGACGACCTTCAGGCCCTGGAATTGCTCTCCAGGGTAGCATCGGTGAAAGATCTCGCCACGGACCGGGAGTCGATCAGCCTGCTCTGGAGCGTTTGCCGAGTCCCCGATTTCCGCAAGCTTGGGCCGGAAAACCACGCCAAATTGCTGGAACGGCTGTTCGGGCTGTTGAAGAAAAACCACCACCTGCCAGAAGATTGGCTTCAAGCGGAAGTCAAACGCATTGATCGGGTGGACGGGGATATCCATGCACTGGTAGACCGCATCGCACATATCCGCATCTGGACCTATGTCACCCATCAGTCCGGGTGGCTTCAGGACCCGGACTATTGGCAGGGGGTCACCCGGGCCTTGGAGGACAAACTCTCCGATGCCCTGCACGATCGGTTGACCCAACGCTTCGTGGACCGGCGCACTGCGGTGCTGATGAAACGTTTAGGCGACGGTGCGGACTTGTTTGCCATCATCAAGGATGGCGGAATAGTAGAAGTGGAAGGCCATATGGTCGGACGGTTGGAAGGCTTGACCTTTGAACCGGCGATCAAGGGGCGCCAGCAAGAGGCAAAAATGCTTCTGCATGCGGCGCGCCAATCCCTAAGGCGGGAAATTGCGAGACGGGTGGATACCTTGACCAAAGACGACGACGCGGCTTTTGACCTGACCCCAGAGGGCGTGATTACCTGGAACGGCACGGCAACAGCAAAACTGTTGCCCGGCGCGGACCCCTTAACACCGGGTGTCGCCCTGATCGACCGGGACTCCGTTGAGGCGGTGCAGGAAGAGCAAATCCTGGAAAAGCTGAGCCAGTGGGTGCAAACCCGCCTGGAAGCCCGCTTGGCCCCCTTGATGGCCCTGCGCCAAGCCCAGGAAGAGGAACAAAGCGGCACGGTCCGGGGAATCCTGTTCCAGCTTCAGGAGGCCTATGGCTGCCTGCCGGTCAACCGCATTGAGGCCCTGCGCCGGGATTTGACCCCGGTGGACCGTAAAAGCCTGGCCAAGCGCGGCGTGCGCCTGGGCACCGCCCATGTCTTCATGCCCGATCTGCTCAAGCCCGATCCGCAAAACCACATTGCCCTGCTCTGGCGCATCGCCAATCCCGAGGCCACCGCCCGGGCCATGGAAGGCGAAGCCAAAGCGGCAGAGGCGGAAGAGACCGCTGCTGCGACCGGTGAGAGCGACGCCACCACCGCCCCCGCTGCATCTGCCCAGGCCCCAGCTGCCTTAACCCCGCCGCCACCGGGACGGGTCTCCGCCCCCAAAGTGGCAGGCACACCAAACGCCTTCTACCGGGCCTTGGGCTATTTGCCTGTTGGGGAAACCCTGTTCCGGGTCGATATGGTCGAGCGCTTTGCCGCCGCGATCCGGGATAAAGCCCGGACCCAAAATGAGCGCCCCGCCCCAGCCAAGGCGGAAGAGACCAAAGCGCCGGATCCGGCTGAGGCCCCAACGGAGGCCGCACCAGAAGCTGCACCGGAAGCCGCGCCAGAAGCTGTACAGGAAGCCGCACCGGAGGCCGCAGAGACCACTGAGGCCGCTGCGGAACCCACCCCTGTGGAGACCCAGGCACCGGCTGCGGAGGCCCCGACTGTAGACGCTCCGTCCGAAGAAACCACCCCAGAGGACACCTCCGCTGCGGAAGCCGCGCTAGAGGAAACCGCATCTGAGGAGGCCGAGGTCAAAGCTGCTGAAACCGCTGCCGAGCCGAAGGTCGAAAAGCCCGCTTTTGTGCCGCCATCCGGCGAAACCTTGCTGGCTCATGATCTGCTGTCTTTGATTGGGGTCGGGCCAGAGCTGGGCTCCGAATTGCTGACCGCCTTGGGCTATCGGGTCTCCAAACATGTGGAGCAGCCCGAAGAAACCGAAGACGAGACCCCTGAGGACGCTGCCGCACGGTCCAAGGTCAAGCCGACCATCCACTATACCTATCGCTACAAAAACGCAGGCAATGGTCGGCGGGGTCGAGGTCGCCCGCAACAGGGCCAGGGCCATGGGGCCGGGCAGGACCATGGCAGAGGCCAAAGGCGGGGCCAAGGCGGGCGACGCCAGGAGCGCAGCGGCGATCAAAACGCCCAGGCCGCCGCGACGGCCAGCACCGGCACCGCGTCGGGGACCGACGGCAGCACGCAAAACCAAGGCCAAGGCCAAGAACAGCCGGAAGGCCAGAATCGGGACCAGAACCGGGGCCAAGAGGGGCGCAAGCACCATGGTGCCCAGGGCAAATCCGGCAAAGGCCAGGGCCGGGGTGGAAAACCGCACCAAGGTGGGCCGAAATCCGGCGGCAAAGGCGGCGGACAAAAGCATGGCGGGGGCGGCAAGTCTGGGCCGAAGCGCGACAAGCCGATTGATCCGGATCATCCCTTCGCCGCTCTGGCCCAATTGATGAACCGCTAAGGCCACATCCTTGTCCGAGGCTCCCGCAGGCAGTCAACGGCTGGATAAATGGTTGTGGTTCGCCCGGTTCTGCAAAACCCGCTCCCTGGCGCAAAAACTATGCACCGGCGGCCATGTCAAACGCGATGGCGCATCCCTGACCAAACCCTCGGCGGCGATCCATATCGGCGACCAGTTGACCCTGACCCTGGGTCCGGTGCGCCGACGGGTGGTGGTGTTGGGCTTGGGCGCGCGGCGTGGCCCGGCCCCGGAAGCCCAGCAGCTCTATGACGAACCGGAGCCAGCGGAGCGTTTGATCGATCCTTTGGCCGAAGGACCGGCTTTTCCCGGACCAAAGTCGGCGGGCCGCCCTGGAAAACGCGACCGACGCGCCCTACAAAGATTAAAGGACCCGCTGTCCGATCATTGATCCTGCCCTTCGATCCTGGTCCGGGCGGTCGCGTGTCCCCATAGGAGATTTCCATGCTCGACAAACTCAAGGCCCTGTTTTCCGGCCTGACCACCGAGGAAGACGCCAGCCCCGAGGCATCCGGATCCGGCCAGGTCTCCGACGAGGTTATCCTGGCTGCGGCCTTCCTGATGGTGGAAGCCGCCCATATGGACGGGGATTTTGCCGATGAAGAAGCCGACCGGGTGCGCAGCCTGCTGAAGTCCCATTTTGAACTGACCGATGCGCGGCTGGAAAGCTTGCTGTCCAAAGCCCTGACCCTGCGCGATGAAAGCAATGAGTGGTACCGCCAGGCCCGCACCCTGAAAGACGCCTTTTCCTATGAGGAACGGGTCGATCTGGTGGAAATGCTCTGGGATGTGGTCTATGCCGACGACGTCCTGCATGACTATGAGGCCAATATGATGCGCCGGATCAACGGCCTGCTTTATGTGGATGATCCCGATAGCGGGGCCGCCCGAAAGCGCGTTCTTGCGCGTAAGGGACTTTCCGATTAAAAGCCAGCGGCAGCGACCGACCATCTCCACCTTGTAATAGTCCGGCAGATGGTCCATTTAGCCTTTGGGTTGCGCGTTTTTCGGGCCTTCCGACACCCGCCGCCACCGTACTGGGACCCTTCCCGGATCGCGTTCGACGCGGTGGCCAATCTGACCCCCACGATGGAGTGGACCGACCATGACCTATGTGGTCACCGAAAACTGTATCAAGTGCAAATATATGGACTGCGTCGAAGTCTGTCCGGTGGACTGCTTCTACGAAGGCGAGAACTTCCTGGTGATCAATCCGGACGAATGCATCGATTGCGGCGTCTGTGAGCCGGAATGCCCGGCGGAAGCCATTCTGCCCGATTCGGATGATGGAACGGAAAAGTGGTTGGAAATCAACCAAAAGTTTTCCGAGATCTGGCCGAATATTACCAGAAAGGGTGAGACCCCCGCCGACGCCGATGACTGGCAGGGCAAACCCGATAAGGCTGGTCTGTTGTCGGAAAAGCCCGGCGCGGGCAGCGAGTAAGGCAAAAGAGATGGTTTTGGAAGGCTTTAGAAGCTTTCCAAGGCCATCCAGCTGGACCCAATTGGCCCCCCAGATATTGACTCTCGCGCGCAGCGGGCATCTGGGTTGCGGACTTTAAACTGTCATCAAAGCCGTGTCTGTGATACACATCACAAGTCCGTCGCGTCTCGTGGCGGACTTTTTTTGCCCCTAGGCCCCGGCACCACTAACCCGGGAGTCCGCCCTGACGCAGACCCAGACATCTGTTGGATCCGCATCCGGGCGGTTTTCGTCTTAGGGGAGCCTCGTCCTCAGCCTGGACGGGCGGGTCGACCCGGCCTTGCAGCGGCCACCAGCGGTGATCCGACCCCATTCCGGATTGAGGCCCCGATGCCCGGAACGGCAATCCTGCGTTCCCGGCCCTTGAGTCAGATGTTTCTTGGGGGACTTTCCAACCCGCATCGCCCGGCGACCCTTCCGAACCGAAACCAGAGGCACGAGTTTCGGACATGCTGGATCCGGCCATGTGGTCCCATACAGACGACAGCTGAACCGTCCCCACCTTGGGACGGAGGCTGGATCTCTGTCCCTTAAGGTCAAAAACATCTGGATTTTAAAGGGTTTTTGGACGATTTGCTTCCTCGTCCAGAATTGTGCGAACGCCTGCTGTTCCAGGCTCATGAGACGGAGAGAGAAATTACATGTCCAGTCAGATGAGCTTCACCCCGGGTGATTACGTGGTCTATCCGACCCATGGCGTGGGAAAAGTCACCGAGATTGAGCTGAAGTCCTATGGTGGCGTCGACCTGGAATTGCTGGTCGTCAAATTTGAGCGCGATCGCATGACCCTGCGCGTGCCGCTGCCCAAGGTCGCCAATTCCGGCCTGCGTCGTCTGTCGACCCAAAAGGAAATGACCACGGCGTTGACCACCCTGAAGGGCAAAGCTCGGATCAAGCGCACCATGTGGAGCCGTCGCGCCCAGGAATATGAAGCCAAGATCAATTCCGGCGACCCGCAATCCATCGCCGAAGTGGTCCGCGATCTGTACCGCAATGCCAATCAGCCGGAACAGTCCTATTCCGAGCGTCAGATCTATGAACTGGCCCTGGAGCGTTTGACCTGTGAATTGGCCGCCGTCGAACAAATCGACGCCACTGCCGCGACCGAAAAGGTCGAAAAAATGTTGCGCGCTGCCTGATCCAAACCGGGTCTTTGGCGGGTGACCGCGTTGACACCCCCGCGTCGTGCAGATCCACGGCGCGGGGGTTTTCTTTGCACCGTGACCCTGCTCCTGGGGGCCCTGCTCCTGAGCGCTTTGCCGGTCGACGCAGCGGCAACGGACGCCCAGCGCTCCGACCACCCGACCCCGTATCACATCACCGGCCCGGCCCCGGGAGGCGGGTGGCACACCGCAGAGGGGGCGCAGCTGGCAACCCCCTTGATCCGCCTGTTGGCCGCCCAGGGGGAGGGAGACCCCGGCGTCCCCTGGCCCCTGCCGGGACAGTCAACCCCGTTGCTGGTCACGTCCCCCGATGCTGAACCAGGGCAAGATCGCCATGGCCGGTTGATCGGACCCTGGCATGTGCCCGACAGCGCCGCCGAGGACACCCTTAGCACCCTCTTGCTGCGTCAAGGCTTGGCCGTTCTGCTTAGGGAAACCGATAGTCCCGATCCGTTGCGCTTAGCAGAACGTCAGGCTCGCAGGGAGGGACTCGGAGTCTGGGCCAAGACAAGCCACGCCGCCTTTCCGTTGCCGACCGATCGTCCAACCTTGTTGGAGCCCTGGCTGGGCCAATTCATTGCTTTGGAAGGACAGGTTCAAAGCGTCAGCCATATTGGACGCTGGGTCTATGTCAATTTCGGGTCTGACTGGCGCGATGATGTCACGGTGTCCTTCCCCGCGACCCTGCTCAAGCAGGCGGAAAAGCGCGGCTTGGACCCCTTGACCTGGGAGGGCGCCACCCTGCGCGCCCGGGGCATTTTAACCTCCCGCAATGGTCCGATGATCACCTTGGACAACTTGGATGGCCTCACCGCAATCCAGCCCGACCGCTCTCTCCCTCCTGCCCCCGAACCGGGCATTGACCAAAACACGGCGCGCCCCGACATAAAATAGTCTCGGAAACGATCCGGCTCTGGCATGATGGCGCAGAATGGTCGGTCCACTGAGACTATCGATCAGGCCTTCTATTGAAAAAAAGCGGTTTGTCTTTTTCATGCACAGATCCCGACCTGCCACCCCTGCGGACCTTACTGCGGATTTCTACCCGGCCATTGAGCCGGCGCGCTCTGGCTATTTGAAGGTCGAGCATCCGCATCGGCTCTATTGGGAGGAATGCGGCAATCCCAATGGCATTCCGGTGTTGTTTGTGCATGGTGGCCCCGGGGCGGGCTCCGCGCCGTTTTGCCGCCGCTATTTTGACCCGCAGATCTGGCGCATCATCCTGTTTGATCAACGCGGGGCCGGGCGCTCGCGACCGCTGGCCTCGGTGGACAACAACACCACCTGGGCGCTGGTCGACGATATGGAAAGCTTGCGCCAGCATTTGGGGGTTGAGCGCTGGGTGATGTTTGGCGGCTCCTGGGGCAGCACCTTGTCCCTGGCCTATGGCATCACCCATCCGGAACGCTGCTTGGCCTTTGTGCTGCGCGGGGTATTTTTGTTTCGGGCTTTTGAGGTCGACTGGTTTCTGAACGGCATGGGCCGGTTTTTCCCCGAAGCGGCGGACCGCTTCCGTCAGTTTTTGCCCGAAGAAGAGCGCGAAGACCTGCTGGTCAGCTATCACCGCCGCCTGATGGATCCTGATCCCTCGGTCCATTTGCCCGCCGCCCGGGTCTGGAGCTCCTATGAGGACCATTGCGCCCGGTTGGTGCCGCGCTATGGCGAGGATTCTGACGGCCCTGGTGCCTTGGCTCTGGCCCGGGCCGAATGTCACTTCATGATCAATCACGGCTTTTTGCGCGAAGGCGAAATCCTGGAGAACATCCACCGCATCACCCATCTGCCCTGCCACATTGTCCAGGGCCGTTATGATGTGGTCTGCCCGCCGGTCTCCGCACGGGACCTGCATCTGGCCTGGCCCGACAGCCAGTTGTCCGTGATTGCCGATGCGGGCCATTCCGCCCTGGAGCCCGGCATTCGCAGCGCGCTGGTGTCTTCCTGCCGGGTGGTAGCCAAACAAATATTGGCTGCGTCCCACCGCACCCCCTTCTCCCGCATCCCGCCCCTGGACGGAGACGACCCACCGCCGCCAAAGGCAAAGCGCAAGGTCGCAACGGATGTGCTGGACGGCGATGGGGATGGCCCCCGAGGCCTCGCCGCTGGCAAAGCCGCCATGGCGGCAGCCTTTGCCCGCTGGCGCTAACTCCTTTAAGGTGCCGTCCTTCTTTTGGATCCAGAGCGGGTGCGCCAAACATGGCGCGACCCGCTCTAGCGCCTTTGGGCGCGGCCAAGCGGGCTACGCCCGCGCCCGGCGAGGGCAGAACAAACATGATGACAAAGGGGACGGGGATGGGGCTGGCCTTCAAGACCACCGCTGTGACGGCATTTTCGCAAAACTGCTCGCTGATCTGGTGCGAGGAGACCAAAAAGGCCGCGCTGGTGGATCCCGGCGGCGAGGCCGACCACCTGCTGGAGCTGGTCGAGGCCGAGGGGCTGACCCTAGAGAAGATCCTGGTCACCCATGGCCATCTGGACCATGCCGGAGCGGTGCAGGAGCTGGCCACCCGCACCAACTGCCCCATAGAAGGCCCGCATCCGGAAGACGCCTTCTGGATTGATGGCATGGACGAGCAATCCCGGGCCTTCGGACTGCCGACCTCTGGCCCATTCACGCCGACCCGCTGGCTTGATCACGACGCCCGGGTGACCTTGGGCAATGTGGTGCTGCAGGTGGTGCATTGCCCGGGCCATACGCCGGGGCATGTGGTGTTTGTCTCGGTGGATGATCGGATCGCCTTTGTCGGCGATGTGCTGTTTGCCGGGTCCATCGGCCGGACCGATTTCCCGCGCGGCAATCATGGGGATCTGATCCGCTCGATCAAAGAGCGTTTGCTGCCGCTTGGCAGCGACATCCGCTTCGTCCCAGGCCATGGGCCGATGTCGAGCTTCGGGGCCGAGGCGCGCAACAACCCCTACCTCGTCTGAACCCCCTTAAGCTGCAGGACGGCTCAAGCTTGACGCCGTCCGCTGGTCAGCCGGGTCAGCTGCAGATAATCGTGAAAGTCACTGAGGAAGAAGTGACGATTATCGGGCTGATCCATACGCTTGACCGTGTCCTCCTCCTGGGCCTTCAGGGCCCGGGCGGTGCGCAGGAAGCTTTCCGGCAGACCGGCATTGAAGGGCGAGGGATCCTGCATCAGCCGGATCACTTGATTAAACAAAAACAAGAACTTGTCTTCGCTGGTGTCCTCGCCGATCGGGGCGCGATAGGCCGTTTCGGCTGCGCCTTCATAAAGCGAGAACAAGGCGAGGTAGTCCTCGACTGTTGGACCTGGATGCGCCGCACTGAACATCATGGCACCACCTTGGCTTTGGCTGTTCCAAAGACGCTGTGGGGGCCCAGGGCCTGATCCGGTCCGGTGCCCTCACACACCATCTGCCCAAAAGGGTGTCGTGCTGTAAGAGAACCGTCAAGACAAAACTTGACTAAAACAAATGGGTATTTTGCGAAAATTGCGACAAAACCAATAATTTCATGGCATTAGCCGCCAATCCATGGCACACTCTTTTTGGGTTAGTGTGATCAGAATGCATCACCCTGTGGGCTCTGCCCCACAACCCACCTCCCGAAGAAGCGGGAGTGCGCCCCGGAAAGACGGGCATCCCATTGAAAAAATGACGGTCCTTGGACGAGGCGCATGGTTTCCGCTGTGGAATCCCTTTCGCTGTCGAGCGCCCTGTCTGGTGTCACAACCACCGACCGGGTTGCTCCGGTATCGCGCAGCTCTGCCACCTCTGGGGTGGCGGTGTCGGACGTGCTTGGCCGCCAGGGTCGGTCCTCTGAGGGCCGGGTGATCCAGGACATTGTTGATCTCAGCCCCGAAGCCCGTTCCGTGTTGCGCAGTGCGGCCTCGGAACGTCTCGCGGAGGCGGGCACCACCACCGTCCTGGAATTCTCAGCCGCAGATAATTTCGAAGCCGGGGTGCAGAGCTTTATTGACGTGCGCAGCAGCCAGCGTGGGGTCTTTAACGGGGTCGGCACCGATTTGTTTGCCGGTGGCAGTTTCATTGGTCAGGATCTGCGCGGGGCGCAGTTTTCCGCCTCTGATTTGACCGGCACGGATTTCTCCGGCGCGACTTTGCGCGATGCGGATTTTGGCAGCGCGTCGGTGGAGGGTGCGTCCTTCAATGGCGCTGATCTGTCCGGGGCCGATCTGTCCAACACCACCGGCCTGACCTTCGAGCAGATCCAGGGCGCCAAGCTCTCCGGTGACACCCTGCTGCCCAGCGACATTGCCGAGAGGATCGGCGGCGCATAGGCACAAGAGCGCGCCCTTTAAAACGCCTGCCCCTTGAGCAAACCCCTTGGGTTTAGTATGTCTTTTGCCGTTGGAGAGGGGGCTTCTGAAGCGCCCCAAACCCGCCTTGCCCTTTGGCATTGTCCCCGTAGCTCAGCAGGATAGAGCACAGGATTCCTAATCCTGGGGCCACTGGTTCGAATCCAGTCGGGGACACCATTTTTTCGGCCCTCGCCGGGCGCGGCTTAACGCCGCTTGGCCCCGCCCGCAATAGACTCTCCGATCACAAAGTGATCGGGATACTTTTCGGCCCTCGTCGGGCATCTTTTGTGTCTCACGACATATCGCTGCGCTCCTGTCTCCGACAGGGCGGGCCATTTCCGTACATCAGGGTCCAAGTCCGCGACGGTTGACTCGCGGACTTGGCCCTCGGTTTTTATTTTGTTCGGTACAGGAACATGGTGTCCCGATAGCTCTTATTGTTGTGCTGGTAGGTCACCTGATAGGTGTATTCAACACCCGTTTGCTGGAACACAAGCTTGGTTGAGCCGGTGTAGCTGGCCCCGTCCCGGTTCCGCAGCCCCTGCATGGTGCAGGTGGCTGTCGAGGAGCTGATGCTGCACATGGCCTGCCATTGGCTGACGGAGGTGTTGCCATTGGCACAGAGGCGTTCACCACATTCGAACACATCAATGGCCACCCGCAAATTGCCGTCTTCCAGAAGATAGGAGCCAACCGCCGCATCACGCGGATCAAATTTTGGCGTCGCTGGGGCTGGGGTCGGGGCCGGAGCCGGGGTCGGGGCTTGGGCAGCCTGCGGTTTTGACGCCGCTTGCCCCGTTCCAGTCAGAACCAACACCTCAATCCATTCCGTATCCTCAATCACATCGCCATAGGGACTGACCGCGCTGCAGGTTCCCCCGTCCATTTGGCCGATGAAATACTCCCCCAGACCATCATCCCCCAGACGGCAAATGGCACCGTTCTGGGTTTTGGCCGCCCCGCTGGGAATTTGGCCAGAATAGGGAACCCAGCTGTCTTGGACGCCTCCGGACAAGGCCAGTACCTCATAGCTGTCGCCACCGGACGGACCGCCCTGGAAGGGAACGGCGCAATACCAGGCATTGCTGTCAGGGTTGAAGAACACGGACCCCGCCGTCATGCCATATCGCGGCAAGGGATACCGACAGATCGAGGTTCCCCCAGCATAATCCCCATCTGGGTTCTTGTAAGCATTGCCCGGCACCGTCCCGGTGGCGGGAATCCATTGGAACAGCTCGGACGCTGCGCGGGGTTGCGGCGCATTTGACGCCACGGGGGGCGTGAGCGTGGTCGAAAGCGTGGATTGGGGCGCATTGCCAGACCCGACCCCGGCGATCCGATCTTTCTCCGGCACCGAGGACGCGGCCAGGGATGGCTTCATGGGCGGCAGGTCAGGAACACCACACCATTCCCGGAGCTTGCCATAGGCCGCCGTGGCACCCGACAAGGAAAACGTCTTCGAAAGCTGCTGCCCGGTCGCGGCATCGAGGACAGTCGCCGTTGTGCCGCCTTGAATGGCTTGGACGACCGGGTCCACCACATCATCAACCGCTTTGATCGACCCTGGCCCGGTGGGCATGAATTTGAACAAAGCGTCATCCACGGAAAAGACCGCCCGGTCGGTTGCGTCTTCAGGCAGGAAATCGACTTTGACATCGAAATTCCCGGTCATGTCGCGCACCTGTCCATTCACGATGTTCAGGACCATGCACACATCAATGGTGAAGGCGCTGTTGTCAGACGTCGCCGTGCATTTCCGGATATTGCCCTTTTGCGCGGCGAAAGCGTGCCAGTCCTTATGTTCAAAATCGACAAACTCATCGGGCTTGCCAGAAAAGCCACATTGAATTTCGGTGCTGGCCGATTGGGTCAAGCTGCTGGCAACGGCCGGAGCGGACCGGCCTGGGGTGACAACCAGGAACTCAACAACACGGGCCGGAGACCGGCTGATCTGGCCATCAAAAATATGCTCACAGTCATATTGGCTGGTCGTGCTGTGTCCCAGAATGAACTCACCGACCAAACCGACACGACACACCCGCCAGCCACGATTTGAAACCGCGAACTTGTTTTTGTCAGCCTCGGTGAGGGCGGTGCCATTCACCCAGCGTGCTTGGGCTCCGGGGCTCAGTCCGAGAACGGCATAAGACGAGGCGCTCATCAAATTGCCGGATTGAAAGTCAACATAGCGACAGGTGCCATCCGAAGACGGACCGGCGCTGAGGGTTCCAATATCCCCTTGGCTGCTGGCGCAAATGTAATTGGGGGCGCCAAAGTCTCCGTCCCGAGGCATCAAATAAGCCCCCTGCGGCGCACCATTTCGGGCATTCAGCCACTGAAACCCACTATCCTGGGCGAAAGCTTGGGGACTTTGAACCGCCAAGAACCCGAGAACAGCCATCGCCGATAAAAACTGAATCACACTGCGAGTATGCACAGACCTATTCCTTTCATTCTTTCGACAAGGAGGTTTATCTCCCACATAAACTTTTTTCTGTTTTAATGCCTAAACCCCTGGATGTCACCTGCCCTCCTGGTGTTTCAATTCAGACGTTCGCTACTGCCCCCCAATGCGGAGGACCGCGTCACATCTTGAGCCAAACCAAGGCATGGCGTAGCGTGGGTGTGGGCGTAGGCGTAGGCGTGGGACATAAGGAGCCGCAATCCAGTGCTGAGGCAGCGACCATCATGAACCTCAAGCAGATTGAAACCTTCGTTTGGGTCGCGACCCTGGGCAGCTTTCGCAAAGCCGCCGAAAAGCTCAACAGCAGCCAGCCCGCCATCTCCTCGCGGATCGATGCCCTGGAAACCCTGCTCGGCGTCAAGCTGTTCGAACGCCATGCGGGCCGCTTCACCCTGTCGGCCAAGGGCATGGAATTGCTGCCCTATGCGCAAAAACTGTTCCTGATGAGCGTGATGTTCAAGGAACGGGCCTGCGAGGCCAATACCCTCTCAGGCGTGCTGCGCCTCGGCGTCTCCGAGACCATCGTCCACACTTGGCTTTCGGAATTCCTCAAACGGGTCCATGACCAATATCCCATGGTGACCATCGAACTGACCGTCGATGTGACCTCGACCATGCGCGATGAACTGGTCGCCCGCTCCCTGGATCTCAGCTTCCTGATGGGGCCGATTTCCATGTACAGCATCGAAAACGCCTTCCTGTGTGACTATGAGCTGGCCTGGATCTGCCGGTCCGATTTCGACTTGCCCGAGGGCGACATCCCCCTGGCCGATCTGCTCTCCAAGCCGATCCTGACCTATGCCCGCAACACCCGGCCCTTCGCCGAAATCCACGCCTTGACCAAAAAAGAGGGCATCGCCATCCCCCGGCTGTTCCCCTCGACGTCGCTATCAGCCTGCCAACGCATGACCGAGGACGGGCTGGGCATCGGCACCCTGCCCATGGCCCTGATCAAAGACGCGCTGGCCCAGGGCAGCCTGAGAAAGCTGGAAACCTCCTGGTCGCCCTCCAGCCTGGTCTTCACCGCCTCCTACCCCCGCGAGCCGGTTAACCCCATCGCCGAGCATATGGCCGCCCTGGCCGTCGAGGTCGCCGCCTCCCATTCCTGATAAATTTTCTTTATCACCAGAGCCAAATTTATTCCGCTGGAGCTTATCCGACCCCCATGACATGAGTCTGTGACGCCCAAATGACAGGCGCATGACCGTTTCATGGAGTGGGATGATGGACCTGAAAGCCTCGCTGCGCAGCGCCTCCCCGGCGGAAGTCCGAGCCCTGATCCGCAAGGGCCAGTTCACCGAGGACACCTCGGGCCTGTGCGGCGGCTATCTGCAAGGCAATCTGGTCATCCTGCCCCAAGCCGATGGCATGGACTTTTTCCAGTTCTGCCAGCGCAACCCGAAGCCTTGCCCGCTGATCGGCGTGTCCGACCCCGGCGATCCCATGCTCCGCGCCTTGGGCCAGGATATCGACGTCCGCAGCGACCTGCCCGGCTACAAGATCTTCCGCGATGGGGTATTGGTTGAGGAAGCCAGCGACATCACCGCCCATTGGCGCGATGACCTGATGGCCTTCCTGCTCGGCTGTTCCTTTTCCTTTGAAGAGGCGTTGAGTGCTGAGGGCATCGAGGTCCGCCATGTGGCCAAGGGCCGCAATGTGCCGATGTATCGCACCAACATCCCGGCGGTCAGCGCCGGGCGGTTTCGCGGCGAGATCGTGGTGTCCATGCGTCCCTTCACCAAGGCCGACGCCATCCGCGCCATCGCCATCAGCGGCCGCTTCCCGGAAGCCCATGGCACCCCGATCCATTTCGGCGATCCGTCAGAGATTGGCATCACGGATCTGGACCAGCCGGATTTCGGCGACGGTCCGGAGCTGCGCGACGGCGAAATCCCGGTGTTCTGGGCCTGCGGCGTCACCCCGCAAGTGGCCATCGCCAATGCCAAGCCCGCGATCAGCATCACCCATATGCCCGGCAAAATGCTGATCACCAGCATCCGCACCGGCGATTTGGGCCGCGTTGTGCCCACCCCAACCCTTTCTTCCCCGTAACCGTCCAAAACCCAAATCCGTCACTGGAGAGATCCCCATGATCACATCGGCAAAAAAAGGTTTTCGTTTGGCTGTTTGTAGCGCTGTCCTGGCTTCTGTTGGCTTTGCCGCCCCGGCCCTGGCCCAGACCAAGGTCAATGTGATTGGCACCTGGAACAGCATGACCAACTATAATGACCGGGAAGCCCCGTTCTGGCGCGGCCTGCCGAAGGAAACCGAGGGCCAGATCATTTCCACCATCGGCTCCTATTCCGAGTTCGGCCTGAAGGGCTTCGAGGTCATGCGCATGCTGAAATCCGGCGTGTTTGACTATGCCCACGGCCTGCCGGGCTATGTCGCCAGCGAAAACGCCGTCTTCGAAGGCGGCGATCTGTCCGCCGTCGCCCAGGACATCGTCACCCAGCGCGAGGTCGCCGATGCCTATTTCCCGATCCTGGCCGAAGCCTTTGACACCTATTTCGATGCCAAGCTGCTGCAGCTTTATCCCTTCCCGAGCCAAGTGCTCTATTGCAGCACCCCGATTTCCGGCATTGCCGATCTGAAGGGCAAAAAGATCCGGGTCTACACCACCTCCCTGGGCGATTTTGTTGAAGGCGTCGGCGGCACCTCGGTCACCGTGTCCTTCGGCGAAGTGGTCCCGGCCCTGGACAAAGGCGTGGTCGATTGCGCCATCACCGGCACCATGTCGGCCTACACGGCGAAATGGTACCAAGCCGCCAGCCATGTCTACACCCTGCGGGTCGGCTGGGGTCTGGCCTTCGGGGCGATGAACAACAAAAAATGGGAGTCCATGAGCCCCGAGCTGCAAGCGGATCTGCAAAGCCGGATCGACGCCCTGACCGACAGCATGTGGGAGGCCACCGCCAAGGAAGACGATGTCGCCATCGCCTGCCTGACCGGTGACAGCTGCCCCATTGGCGAAGACGCCCCGTTGGGCGGCATGACCCTGGTCGAGCCCAGCCCGGAAGACCTGCAAATGCGCGACGAGATCGTTCAAAACGTGGTCCTGTCCCGCTGGGCAGAACGCTGCGGTGAAGACTGTGCCGCTGCGTGGAACGAGACCGTCGGCAAGGTCCTGAACCAAACCGCCGAAGTCCGCTAAGCCCAAACCGGCCTTGAGGGACGGGCTGCCGCCACCCGAGAGCGGCAGCCCGTCCCTCCCCCAACAGGTCCCTACTCTCTCCCTGGCACTCCCCCTCACGCCCCATTTTGCGGAGGATCCGATGACCCGCCCCCTGACGGTATTGATCAATGTGATGGTTCAGATTGGCGGCTGGTCGCTTCTCGCCTGTGCCTTCCTGGTGACCTATGACGTGATTGCGCGCAAGCTGTTCGGCATCTCCATTGCCGGGGCTGACGAGATCTCCGGCTATGTGTTTGCGATTTCGACCGCCTTTGCCTACTGCTTTGCGCTGGTCAGCCGGGCCAATATCCGGATCGATTTCCTCTACAACACCCTGCCTGCTGTCGCCCAAAGGCTGCTGGACATCGCCAGCATGGCCCTGGTGGCCGGGTTCTTCGGTGTGATCTGCTATTACGCCTTCGGGCTGGTCCAAGACGCCTATCTCTATAACAGCCGCTCCATCACACCGCTGCAAACCCCGCTGATCCTCCCCCAAGCACTGTGGTTTGCCGGGCTGTGCCTGGCTTTGCTGACCGCCCTGTTTTTGCTGGTCCGCTCCTTGGTCGCCCTGATCCAGGGCGAGCCGGAGACGGTCAAAGCCCTGATCGGTGCGCCCTCCTTAGATGAGGAGATCAAGGCGGAAATCGGCAGCGGGCGTGACGGCCCAGATGGTCAAGACAGTCCACCGGGCCAACCAAGCCACGCCGACCACAACAGCCAACTTAAAACCTAGGAGGACGATCTCATGCTCACCGTCATCATCGTTCTGCTGCTGCTGTTGATCGGCCTTAGCATCCCCGTTGCCGCCTCCCTGGGCTGGCTTGGCCTAATCATGGGCGAGTTCTACACCCCGATGCCGGTCCACCGAGCCATTGGCGACATCGTCTGGGGCCATTCCACCGAATATCTGCTGGTGGCGATCCCAATGTTCGTCATGCTCGGCGAGATCCTGCTGCGCTCCGGCGTCACCACCCGGATGTATGACGCCATGGCGAAATGGCTGTCCTGGCT
This sequence comes from Rhodospirillaceae bacterium, assembly GCA_049604415.1. Lineage (GTDB taxonomy): Bacteria > Pseudomonadota > Alphaproteobacteria > Rhodospirillales > Rhodospirillaceae > JBMYTN01. The sequence continues at coordinate 29,709 of JBMYTN010000012.1, forward strand.
GCCCGGCGGGCTGATGCATTCCAATATCGGGGCCTGCGCCCTGTTTGCGGCAACCTCCGGCTCCTCGGTGGCCACGGCGGCGACCATCGGCACGGTGGCGGAGCCGGAAATGCACAAGCGCGGCTATAACCAGCCGCTGTTCCTGGGCACCGTCGCGGCGGGGGGCACTTTGGGCATCCTGATCCCGCCCTCAATCAACCTGATCGTCTTTGGCTTGCTGACCAACACCTCGGTCTCTGAGCTCTATCTGGCCGGCTTTATTCCCGGCCTGCTGATGGCGCTGCTGTTCATGGCCACCGTCGCCATTGCCTGTTTGCTGGTGCCGAAATGGGGCGGCGAGAAGGTCCGCTATAGCTGGTCCGCGCGTGTTGCCAGCCTGGTCCATTTGCTGCCGCCGGTCGGTATCTTCCTGGTGGTCGTCGGCTCGATCTATACCGGCTGGGCGACGCCGACCGAAGCGGCCTCCCTGGGCGTGGTCGCGGCCCTGGCCCTGGCGGCGGCCAACCGGACCCTGTCCATCGCCATGCTGCAGGAGGCCTTCCGGGGCACCATGCGCACCACGGCGATCATCATGCTGATCATCATTGCAGCGGTGTTCCTGAACTTCGTGCTGACCGCCATCGGCCTGACGGCGCAATTGACCGAGTTCATCACCAGCCTGGGTCTAACGCCGCTGGGCACCTTGCTGCTGATCATTGTCTTCTATGTGGTGCTGGGCTGTTTCATGGAGACCTTCTCCATGCTGATCACCACCGCCACCATCATCACCCCCATCGTCGTCGGCCTGGGCTACGAGGCCGTCTGGTTCGGCATCCTGCTGATGGTGCTGCTGGAAACCGCCCTGATCACCCCGCCCATCGGCATCAACTTGTTTGTGGTCCAGTCGATCCGCAGCAAAGGGGCAATGAAGGACGTCATGATCGGCGCTTTGCCCTTCGTGCTGTCCATGTTCGGCCTGATCGCTTTGCTGATCGCCTTCCCGCAATTGGCACTGTGGCTGCCAAGCCTGTTTTACTAACAATAACAGTCACAAAGGACCAAACCGGTGGCACGCTATGCGCTGCGTCCCCTGGGGGATTGCGCCCTCACCCTGACCTTCCCGGCGCTGACCGGGACGGCAGGCGCCCTACAGATGGCCGCCCTGGCGGACCGGATCCAAGCGGAGACCGAGGCAAACCGTCTGCCCGGCCTGACCGACCTGATCCCGGCCTTCAACGCCCTGACGCTGTGCTTTGATCCGTCGGTGCAGGACGGCGACAGCCTGGGCAAGGCTTTGGACCGCCTGATCACCACCGCTCCTAAGGCCCAAACCGCCAAAGCCCGGCAATGGCGCTTGCCCGCCTGCTATGACCCGTCGGTGGCCCCGGATCTGGTCGAAACGGCAGAGCGTCTGGGCCTCAGCCAAGAGCAGCTGGTCGCTGGGCACAGCGCGGCGCTTTATGACGTGCCGTTGATCGGCTTTCTGCCTGGCTTTCCGTTCCTGTCCGGCACCCCGCAGGCCCTGCACCTGCCCCGACGGGCGACGCCCCGGACCCAGGTCCCCGCAGGCTCCGTGGCCATCGCCAATGACCAGACCGCGATCTATCCCTGGGAGAGCCCCGGCGGCTGGCATTTGATCGCCCGCTGCCCGGTGCCGCTGTTCAATGTCTCGCGCCCCGCCCCCAGCTTGCTGGCGGTCGGCGACCAGCTGCGTTTCGACCCGATTTCCGTCGCAGATCTGGAGAGCCTCCAGGACCGCCTGAAAACAGGTGCCTTGGCGGCGGAACAGTTTCTCGTCCAGGGGGAGGCGGCGGCATGAGCGCAGTTCTGAAGGTTTTGGAGCCTGGGCTGCAGACCACGATCCAGGATTTTGGCCGCCCCGGCCTGTTGCGCCATGGGGTGCCACGCAGCGGGGCAGTGGACCGGGTCCGGTTGCAGCTCGGCAATGCCCTGGTCGGCAATTCGCCCGGCGAGGCCGCCCTGGAGGTCCGCATGATCGGCCCAACCCTGCAAGCCGAAGGCGGGCCGGTGCGCCTGGGTTTGGCCGGGGAGATGACGGCGGAAATCCTGCGCAGCGATGGAGATCTGGTGAGCCTGGTCCCCTGGCAAAGCCTGCTGCTGCAGCCCGGCGATCAACTGCGCAAAGTCCGCCTGACCGGCGGCTGCACCGGCTATCTCTGTGTCGCGGGCGGCCTGGATCTGAGCCCGGTGCTGGGCAGTGTGGCCAGCTATCGCTATGCCCGGCTCGGCGGGCTCGGCGACGGCGCGGCCCTGACCGGCGGCGCGGTGCTGGCCCTGCGCCAAAGCCCGGATCCAAGCGCGCAGGACAAATGCTTGACCGCCCCTTTGGAAGAAAAGGCCTCCCAATTGCGGGTGATCTTCGGGCCACAGGATCAGCATTTCGCCCCGGACACCCTGGCCCGGTTCGCCCAGGAGCCTTTCCTGGTCAGCCATCAGGCCGACCGCATGGGGGTGCGGCTGGTGGGCCAAGCGGTGCATCCGCTGCCTGGCGCAGCGGGCTCGATGCGCTCCGATGGTTCGGTGCCCGGTGCGATCCAGGTTCCAGGCTCCGGGGAGCCGGTGATCTTGGGCGCGGACAGCCAAACCATTGGCGGCTATCCGAAAATCGCCACCGTGATCGCCGCCGATCTGCATAAGGTCGGGCAGCTGCGCCCGGGCGATCAGATCCGCTTCCACCCGGTCAGTCTTGCCGAGGCCCAGCGCCAGCGCCAAATCCTAGACGATAAGATCAGCCGCGCCGTGGCCTCGATCACGCCGTTCTTAGGCCTGGGCGCGGTGGATTTGATGGCGCTTTATGCCAGCAACATCATCGGCGGCATGGTCGATGCCCAGAGGCCGAACCATTTTCCCGAGAATCTGGAAGACCCGTCGTGACAGCGCAAAAAATCGATTTAAACGCAGATATGGGCGAAAGCTTTGGTGCCTATAGCATGGGCAATGATGCGGCCATGCTCGGCATTGTCTCTTCCGCCAACATTGCCTGCGGCTTCCATGGCGGCGATCCGGTGGTGCTGACCAAAACCGTGGCCCTGGCCGGGGACAATGGCGTCGCCCTGGGGGCCCATCCCTCCTTTCCCGACCTGCAAGGCTTCGGGCGGCGCAAAATGCATCTCTCGGCTTCGGAACTGGCGGCCTGCCTGACCTATCAGATCGGGGCGCTACAAGGCATCGCCGCCGCCCAAGGCCAGCGGGTGGTCCATGTCAAACCCCATGGGGCGTTGAACAATATGGCCAGCGTCGATCTGGAGATGGCTCTGACCATCGCCCGGGCGATCAAGGCCTTGGATCCCACGCTGATCCTGATGGCCACCGCCGGATCCTGTCTGTTCCAGGCCGGAGAGCAGGTCGGGCTGCCCACCGCCGGGGAGATCTTTTCCGACCGGACCTATCAGGAGGACGGCACCCTAACGCCCCGATCCCAGCCCGATGCCATGATCCATGAGCCCAGCCAAAGCGTGGCCCAGATCCTGCGCTTCTTGGAGGCTGGCGGCATTGTCACCCCGTCAGGCGCGGTGATCAAAACCCCGATCCACAGCGTCTGCGTCCATGGCGACAGCCAGGGCGCATTGGCCATCGCCCAAAGCCTGCGACAGGAACTGGGCGCGGCGGGGGTCACGCTCTGTGCCCTGCAGGACGCGCTGGGGTAAGGCGCACCCAAGTTGTTCCTTGAGTGAACCCAGCAGGCTGATTATGTGTCTCGACCAAGGGGTGGCAGGATCTCTGTCCCGAATACCCTTAAGGAGACATGCTGTTGGCTGCGATTGACCTAAAATCCATCTCCGTCCTGGTCATCGAGGACGAGGCCTTTATGCGCAACATCATCCTGCGCTTCCTGCAGGAGATCGGCGTCGGCAATGTCTACAGCGCCGCAGATGGCCGCAAGGGCCTGCAGATCCTGATGGAGGAAGGGGCCAAGATCGACATCATTCTGCTCGATCTGCATATGCCGCAAATTGAGGGCCAGGATGTCCTAAAATATATCCGCTTTTCCAAGGATGTGGCCGACCCCAATATCCCGGTTCTGGTGATCACCGGGGAGTCTGAAGAAGCCATGGTCAAAACCGTGGCCGCGCTCAATGTCTCGGGCTATCTGGTCAAGCCGGTCTCGAAAAAGGACATGACCCTGCGGCTGGTCCGCGCCCTGACCCTGGCGAAAAAATCCGCCGACCCGAAGAGCGCATCATGAGCGCGGCGGGGTCCGACCGCTCCGGGGTTTATGGCGCGGAAAAAGCCTTCATCGAAGACTGGGCCGCCCGCCGCAAAGACGACAGCCTGACCCCCGGCGATCTGGATGATATCGAGGCCAAATACCGCGCCCTGCTGAAAGGGGCCAGTCGGTTGGTGCGGATTTCCGACATCAATGAGGAAGCCCTGCGCGCCGCCCGGGAATCCGCTGAGGCCGCCAACCGCGCCAAGTCGATGTTCCTGTCGACCATGAGCCATGAGATCCGCACCCCAATGAATGGGGTTTTGGCGATCATTGATCTGCTGCTGGAAACCCCGCTGGAGGACGACCAGCGCCGGATGCTCGACACGGTGCAGCATTCGGCCAAATCCCTGCTGACCGTGATCAACGATATTCTGGATTTTTCCAAGATCGAGGCCGGGCGGATCTCCATTGAGTCCCTCGCCTTTGACCCGGTGGACCTGATCGAAGATGTCGCCCAAACCCTGTGGCAAACCGCCCGGGATGGCGATGTCCAACTGAGCGTCCAGTTTGGTCCCGACCTGCCCGCAGCGGTTCAGGGCGATCCGGGGCGCCTGCGCCAGATCCTGGTCAATCTGATCGGCAATGCGATCAAATTCACCGCCCCATCGGACAAGGGCGAGCAAGGCCGGGTGACCATCAACGTTTCGGCGGGAGCCCCGCAAGACGCCATCACACCCCTGACCATCGCCATTGCCGACACTGGCATTGGCATGGCCCCGGAAACCATCGCCAAGCTGTTCAATCAATTCACCCAGGCTGATAAGAGCATCACCCGGCGCTTTGGCGGCACCGGTTTGGGTTTGGCAATTTCGCGCAATCTGGTTGGGCTGATGGGCGGCAGCATCGATGTGACCAGCGCGCTGGATGAGGGCTCGACCTTCTTCGTCACCCTCCCCTTCGCCGCCGCCGAAACAGCACAGCCCGATCCGGAGTCTCCTCCCCCAGCCTTGGCCGATCTCACCTGCCTGCTCGATCCGGCGGTGAAGGCCGCCCTGCCCGATCTGGCCCAGCGCCTGGAGGCCCTTGGCGCGGTGGTCCAAGACCCGGAGCCGGACGCGGATCTGCTGGTCAGCCGGGCTTTGGATCCGGACCCGGTCTGGGTCTACAGCACACAGACCTTGGAAGAGGCCGAGGGCGATCCAATGATCCTGGCCGGGGATGGTGGGTTGGTGCTGCTGGGCGAAACGGGGCCTGAGGCCCTGCCAGAGGGCGTGGTCGCTGTGCGCCCCGGCCCCTCGCCCAGCCGCAACACCATCGACGCCATTGCCCGGGCGGCGGGGCGGACCCTGCAAAGCGCCCCCAGCGCTCTGGAAACCGCCGCGATACCGAAATGCGTGCCGCCCAGCCGCTTGGAGGCCATTGCCCAGAATCAGCTGGTTTTGGTCGCCGAGGACAATGCCACCAACCAGGATGTCATTGGCCGCCAATTGACCCGGCTGGGCTATGCCCATGAGATCGTCGATGACGGCCAACAGGCCTTGGAGGCGCTGCAATCGGGCAAGCACGCCATTTTGCTGACCGATCTGCACATGCCGCATCTGGATGGCTATGAGCTGACCCGGACGGTGCGAGACGCCGAACAAGCAAACGGCCCGCGCCTACCGATCCTCGCCATCACCGCCAATGCTTTGGTCGGGGAGGCCGCCAAGGGGCTGGCCATGGGCATGGATGGCTATCTGACCAAGCCCATCGACTTAACCGAGCTCTATCGCAGTCTCTGTGCCCAAATCGGTCCGCCAAAGGGAGCCTCCTTGGCGGAAAGCAAAGCCGAGCCCAGCGCCAAGGCCGCGCTGCCGGGCGTGGAGGGGGTGCTGGATCTGTCCTTCCTGGAAGAGAATTTCGGCGGCGATCCGGCAGTCTTAAGCGACATTTTGGCCGGGTTCCAGGACAGTGCCGAACCGTTGCTGGAGATCGTTCTGACCGCCGCCGATGCGCCTGCGGTGATTTCTGCGGCCCATAGCCTGAAGTCGTCCGCGCGCACGGTCGGGGCGGTTCAAATCGCACAACGGGTGATCGAGATCGAACGGCGCTGCAAAGAAAACCCGGCTGCGGTCACTGATTTGGCGGCGGACCGTGCGGCCCTGCGCGAAGACTGGACCCGCTTGCTGGCCACCATTGATGGCATATGCTCTTAAGTTGGCGCAACGCCCCCTTGTCGGAGGAGTTTTTAGTGCTTCAGTCGCCAGGATCTTTTTTTGTGTCTCACGACAAGTCGCTTCGCTCCTGTCTCCGACGGGGCGGGAGAGTTTTTTTAGCGCTTCAGTCGCCAGCATCTTTTTTTGTGTCTCACGACAGGTCGCTTCGCTCCTGTCTCCGACGGGGCGGGCCATGGGGCCCGGGGCTGCAGTCGCAGCCCTTGGGGACTTCTAGCACCCTTGTGATTGTTATTGGCACACGGCTGAAACCTTCGCACGACACCCCCCCTGCCGGAGGCATAAGGGCTCCGGGTCCTACCCGGTTAGAAGGCCCAGCCGGGGCCGAGGCGGAGGAGAACGATCGAGGCGTCATCCTCTTTGCTGGCGTGCTCGGCGATCATTTTTTCCGCGACGCGCTGCAGGACGACGCCCCGGCGGGCGCGGATCTTCTCCAGGGGAAGACGCTCGGGCAGGCCATCGCTCCAAAAGGCCAGGATATCACCCGCATTATAGGGCCGGGTGGTTGGCTGCAAGCTCTCCAGGACGCCATCACCGACAATACCGTTTTGCGAGGCGAGACCGGTCATGCGCGCCGTCAACAGACTGGCGCGGACATTGCCGACACCAAGGAAGGTGAAGGTTTTGGCGGCCAGATCCACATGGGCCAGGGCCAGGGCCGCGCCACGACTGCCCGCCAGGGTCTTGTGCAGGCCCTGCATCATCGGCTCTGGGGCCAGGGTCCGGTGGGCGTCCATCCAGGCAATGGCCTTGCGGGAGGTCTCGCTGGCCTCTGGGCCGTGGCCGAGGGCGTCGGACAGCCCCAACAGGCCTGCGCTGTCACCAATCCGCCAGACTCCGCCCCAATCGCCGCAAACCTGCAGGCCACCATAGCCTGCCCAGGCGAAGCCAAAATTCACCGGGTCGCGGTTGCGATAGCGGCTTTCCTGCTGCCGGGCCGGGGCGGTGACCACCGAGCGGCGGATCGGAGCCTTGCTGCGGACCAACTCGACCAGGATTGTGGTGCCGGTGGGGCCGGTGTCGAGGCGGAAGCCATCGGCGAGGCGGCGGACACCGGGCAGGCCGATGCCCAGGCCGGGACCGGAGGTGAAGCCATCGGTCATGGCCTTGTCGGGATCGGCGATGCCGGGGCCTCGGTCGGTGACCTCCAGATAGAGATGGGTTTTGGCCCCGGCGGTCAGGGTCCAGAAGGTGCAGCTGCCCAGGGCGGCATAGCGCAGAATGTTGCGGGTGAGTTCGGAGAGGATGGTGACCGCCGCGCTGCGATCCGCATCCTCCCAGCCCAGGCGACGGACGACCTGTTCCAAGCCATGGCAGGCCGCTGTGCTGTCCGGATTGGTCCGGACCGGGAATTGGGTGACCCGCTGGGCCGCGTCGGGGACCTTCAGATCGGTCTGGCCGAGGGTTTGCTGAACCGGGCGCAGGCCGCTCATGAGCGCTCCCCGCTATGACGTTTCCCATTGGCCCGTTCCCCATTGGCGCGTTCTGGCGGGCGGGCCGCCGATCCGGCGGCGGCGATGCGGCTGACCAGATAGTCCATGCCCTCGCCCAGATTGAGCATGGTGCGGAAGCGCACCCGCCCGCCGGTCATCTCCGACATCACCACGGCGACAGAGGGCTTCATGCCGCAGACCACCACCTGGCCGCCGAGCAGGGCGGCCATATCTGCCGTTTGCTGGATGACCTGGATCAGATAGCTGTCCATGCGCTCAATGGCGCTGACATCGATCAGGACGCCCCGGCCCTCGCCTGATTGCAGCAGGCGCATCAGGTCGCTCTGCAGCCCGGCGGCGTCGCGATCGGTCAGATCGTCGAGCAAAGCGGTCAGCAAAACCCCGCGATAGAGCATCACCGGGATGCGCATGGATGGGCCTCCTACCCTGTGGCTAGTCTATGGTCTCGCCGACCAAACGCAGGCCTTCCTGGATGCCCGAGCGCAGCGTGCCTTTGGTGTTCACATTGGACAGATCGACGCCAAGCTGAACCAGGGTTTGTGCGCCGGTGGGGTTGATGCCGGTCAGCACCACCTCGGAGCCGAGCATTTTGGCCGCCGCCACTGCCTTCAGGATATGTCGGGCGACATCAGTATCGATCACATTGACCCCGGTGACGTCAAGAATGGCCACCTTGGCTTCGAATTGGGAGACGGTGTTGAGCAGACGTTCGATGACCATGCTGGCGCGCTCGCTGTCGATGGTGCCGATCAGCGGCATCAGGACAATGCCATCGAACAGCTGCAAAGCCGGGGTGGAGAGGTCGAGCAGGGAGCGGCGTTGCTCCTCAATAATGCTTTGGGATTCCTTCAGGTCCGAAATGTCGCGGATGACGCCGACATAATAGCGGTCCGCGCCATGGTCGACTTGGGAGACGGACAAATCGATGGGGAACATTTCGCCATTGGCCCGCCGGGCAATGTCTTCGCGGCCAATGCCGATGATTTTGGCGATGCTGGTTTCGGCATAGTTTTGCAAATAGCCGTCATGTTTGGCTGCGGTGTTCTCATGCATCAGCATGCGCACATTTTGGCCGATCATTTCCTCGCGGTCATAGCCGAACATGATCGGGATCGCCGCATTGACCGCGCAGATGACCCCCTTGGCGTTGATGATGACGATGCCATCGAGCACGCATTCAAAGACGGCGACAAAAAAGTCATCGGGCAACAGGCTCTCGGGCGGAGCGGTCTCTGTGGGGTCACTCATAGTGATTTCCTCTTAGTGTATCGGTTTTTCATCAGGGGTTGGAAGCCAACCAGGGTGACGTCATCCCGCTGGGGTTCCTGCCCCTTATGGCTGTCGAATATATTCATGACGTAGTCGCCCTGGCGCTGAAGGGGCAGATTGCCGCTTTCCTGCAGCCCTTGGACCAGGCGGCGGCGGCCAAAGCTGCGCCGGGTGGAGGTGCCGACCTGATCCAGGATCCCATCGGAGACCATGAAATAGCGCGCGCCATCGCGCAAACGGATGAAATGCCGGGTCGGTTTTACCGTCATCGGGGTTTTGCGGTAGCCCAAATTCAGCCGGTCGCCCTTGATCACCTCCAGCGCGCCGCCCTGGCTGATCAGCAGATCGCAGCGCGCCCCGGCAAAGGTCAGGCGGCCACGATCGGGCTCGACCCGGCAAAGGCCGATCTCAAAGCCATCATCGGAGCTGCCAACCGGGTTGATCTGGCGCAGATTGGTTTTCACCAGGGCATTGGCCCGGGCCAACAGCCGCTCGGGCTCTAAGGTTTCGGTCACCGCCAGGGACAGGGCAGAGCTGACCACCATGGTCATCAAAGCGCCGGGCACCCCATGGCCGGTGCAGTCATAGAGCGCGATGTAATGGGCACCCTGGTCCTGGTGATACCAATACATATCGCCGCTGACCTGATCCCGGGGCCGCCAGACCACATAATGGGCATAGAAGGCCGCGTCCAAGGCTTCGGTGGGCGGCAGCAGGGCCTGCTGGATCCGGGTGGCGTAGCTGATGGAGCCAGAGATGACATCAAAGGCGTCGGCCAGCCGGGCCTCGGCGGCGCGGTATTCGGTGACATCGCTGAGCAGCACCACATGGCCGCCAGTGGGGCGGGGCAAGCGCCGGACGTCATAGACCCGGTCCTCGCCATAGCGGCAATCCTGGCGCTGCAGGCCATCGGGGCCGGGGGTGGCGGTGGGGTCGAGCTTGTCCAACAGCTGGCGCAGGCGTTCTGCAATATCTGCTGCATCGCCAGGCTTGTCCTGCGTTGGGTCTCCGAGGGGCAGGTCGCGGAAATGCTGGTTAAACAGCTCCGGTTGGCCAGAGGGATCGACCATGACCAGGGCGTCAGGCAGGGTCTCGATGGCATCGCGCATCTGGCGCTCTGCTGCGCCCAGGGCCGCCGTGCGCTCGGCAACCCGGCTTTCCAGCACATCTTGGGACTGCTGCAACTGGTCCATCAAATGGCGCTGACCGGCCATGGTGACTTTCAAACGCTGGGCATGGGCATAGCCCACCGCGATCAGGCCCAGGAACAGCAGCAGGATGGTCAGTTGGATGCCCTGGACCACCACGGCGGCCTGGCGTTCCGCCGCCTGCCCGGCCAGCACAGAGCCCCGGAGCACCCGGGACAGGGTGGCCCGGTGGATGGCACGCTCCCGCTTATAGCCCTTGACGGTCAGCAGTGCTGCCGCCGCGTCCCAGTCTTCCAGCTCGAAATGGGCCAGGACCTCGGTTTCCAGGCCGGACAGGACCGCATCGGAGCCGCGCAATTGGTCAAAATCGGCCACCAAGGCCGGGTCCTGGGCCGAAGCGCGGCCTTCTTCCAGCAGGGCTTCCTTGGTTTGTCTCCAGGCCGGGAGATTGGCCACCGGGCGGGTGGATTGGGAGGCCAAGGCCAGGGCCAACCGGTCCGAAAGCTTTTGATCCAGGGCGATGATGCGCTCGGACTGGGTGACGGTCTGCTGCAGGGCGGTGTCTTGCTCGGTGAAATGCTGATTAGCGAAGAACAGCGCGCCGAAGGCCAGAAACTGGAAAACAATGGTCATGCCCAGCGCCAAGGGGTGGGACAGGGCCTTGAGCAGTGGGTTGATGGCTCGAGGCCGGGCCGGGCTTTCGGCGGGGGCTGTGGAGGCTTTAGGGGCTTCGAGCGCGGTGGGCGCTTGCTCGGCGGCCCGCTGGGTTTGCAGGGGCGCGCTGTCGGTGCGGGGGGCCAGGGCTTTGGGATCGAAATCGGCGTTCATTGGTAGTAGTCCACGTCACCATCGATGAAGTGGTACATGACGAAGCCGGTTTGTTCGATATCGCCTTTGTCATCAAAAGAGATCCGGCCCAGCACGCTGTCAAAGGCTCCGACTTTCAGGGCCTGGGCCACCCGCGCGCTGTCCAGGGATCCTGCCTGATCCACCGCCTTGGCCCAAACCTCCAGCGCGCCGAAGGTATAGAAGGTGAAGGCGTCAATCTGGCGGCCCTCCTGCTGCAAAGCCTCGGTCAAAGCCTGATTGCGCAAATCATGGGACGGGTCGGGCGGAAAGGACAGCTCGACGCCATCGGCCAGCATGCCCGCCGCCGAAATAAAGTCGCTGTTCATCAAAGTGTCAGAGCCGATGATCTTCAGATCATGGCCCCAGACCTGCAAAGCCTGAAGCAAGGCGACCACTTGATGACCATAGCCCGGAAACACCAGCACCGAGATCTGCTCGTCGCGCAAGGCGGCGATCACCGGATCGAAGGCCAGGGAGTCGTCTTCCAGGGTCCAGCGTTTCGGCGCTGGCAAGCCAAGGGTCGCGGCGGCCTGGACAAACGACTCGGCCAGACCCTGGCTATAGAAGCTGCTGTCATGGAGCAGCCCGACGGATCCAGCGCGATAGGTGCGCTCGATGTGATCGGCCAGGACAAAGCCCTGCATGTCGTCGCGGCCAATGACCCGGAACACGGTTGGGAGCCCGCGCTCCGTATAGGCCGGAGCCGTGGAGGCCGGGGAGATCTGGACGATCCCGGCCTCGGCATAGATTTCGGAGGCGGCAATGGAGGCCCCGGAACACAGATGCCCGATCACCACCGCCACGCCTTGGGCGACCAAATCACGGGCGACCTGCTCGGCGCTGTCCGGTTTGCAATGGTCATCGGCCGTGATCAGCCTTAAGGGCCGTCCCAAGACGCCGCCGGATTGATTGATCCGCGCCAAGGCGGCCTCTGCGCCATCGGTCAGGCTTTGGCCGACCAATTCGAAGGGACCCGATAGCGCCCCAACCAAGGCGACGGGAATCGGGCCTTCTTGGGCGATGGCGACGGCGGGGCGCAGCAAAGCGAGGCCCAGGCTGAAGACCAAGGCCGCGCAGAGGACTTTAGTGACAGTGCCGCAGAGAGCTGGGCGGTCGGACAGGGTTGCGGCTGGCACCATTTCCCTCCCCTTGGCTCCTGGTCCAGGCTGTATCCATAAGGCTAAGGCTTAGGCCTATTCCCTACTATTGTACAGGGCTATTATGCCCCGCATAGCCCCAATTCGGGCGGTCGGAGGGCAAAAGTCGCGACTGTCTGCGCAAAACACTCCCAATACAGACAAAAAACGCCATATTCCCCCCGTACCGTCCACCATGCCACGCTGCGCCAACCAGAACTGTCGGGGGAGAGGCCCATGCTGCCAGGGATGAACCGGATCCGGACCAGCCCAAATGCCCATTTTCGGGGCGGTTTTGCCCAGGGACTCGGGATCGCCTTGCTCGGCTCCGCTTTGTGGTTTGGCAGTGGACCGACCCCTGCCCTGGCCCAAGCCGATCCGCCCTCCGCCGGACCGGCGCTGCAAAGCGAACAGGCCGCCTCGCTGCGGGCGGCGGGTCAGCCGCGCCTGCAGGAGCTTTGGGATCAGTCCAAGGATTGGGCCGACCAGCTGCGTGGCGAACGGCAAAATGATCCGCAAATGGGGGCCTCGGCCAGGGCGGATGCAGAACGCGCCGTGGAGCGTGGCGATCTCTATGACGCGCGCTGGGCCATGCGCCGCGCCGTCTCCCATGGCCTGGATGACGAGGATGCTTGGCTGGAATATGCCCGGCTGCTGCTGCAAACCGGGGCCAATGCCTATGATGTGCTGTTTGCCGCCATGGCCCAGGCCTCGCTGAGCCCGCAACCCTCCTTGCGCGCCCAGGCCCTGGAACTGGCCGCCGACGCCCTGGTCCAGGCCGATGAACGCCCGCCGGCCTTTTTGCTCTATTTGCAGGCCATTCAGACCCAATCCGATCCCACCCGGCTGGAAAAGGCCCAGGTGCTGGCGGGCGAGGTCATCCGCCTGGAACGCTGGGAGGTTTATGAAGAGCGCGACATCCCCCGGGTTTGCTTTCAGTTTTCCGACAATCTGAACGCCGATGCCATTGACGCGGCGACCTATGTCACCGTCGCCCCGGCGGCGGAAACCGTCCAGGCGGTGCGCGACAATGAGCTCTGTCTGGACGGCCTGGAGCATGGCCGGACCTATGGCGTGACCCTGCGCAAGGGCCTGCCCTCGGTGGTCGAGGGCGTGGTGATGTCCCGCCTGCGCGATGTGTCCGTCAGCATTCCGGAACGCGCACCTCGGGTTGCCTTCCCCGGCTCGGGCTATGTGCTGCCCCGGGGCAGCAGCCAAATGGTGCCGCTGCACAGCATCAATTTGTCCGAAGTCTCCGTCGATATTCTGCGCATCGATGACCGCGCCTTGCTCGATGACCTGCTCAGCCATGGCTTCTCCCGCAAGCTCGATGGCTGGGATCTGACCGAGCTGGAGCAGGATCAGGGCGAAAAGGTCTGGTCGGGCAGCATGGAGGTCGGCGGCCCGCGCAACCGGGTGGCGGAATCCCTGGTGCCGTTTTCCGATGCCGTGCCCAAGGCGGAGCCGGGCATTTACGCCCTGGTCGCCACTCCAGCCTTTGGCCAGCATAGCCGCTGGGAAGATCGGGCCACCCAATGGATCATGGTCACCGATATCGGCCTGCAAACCGTCTCCGGCGGCGATGGGCTGACGGTATCGGCCCGCTCCCTGTCCTCGGGCAAGCCGCTTTGGGGCGTCGAGCTGAAGCTGATCGCGCGCAACAATGATGAAAAGGCTACCGCCATCACCGACCGGGGCGGGCGGGCCAGCTTTTCGCGCGGCATGTTAACCGGCGAAGGCGGGGCCACCCCGACCGCGATCATGGCCTATGGCTCCGGCGGCGATTATGCGGTGCTCGATCTGACCGGTCCGGCCTTTGATCTGTCCGACCGGGGCGTTTCCGGGCGCGCCACGCCGGGGCCGATTGATGCCATGATCTACACCGACCGGGGCATTTACCGCCCTGGCGAGACCGTCCAGCTGGTGACCTTGCTGCGCGATCCGGCGGCCAGTGCTCTGGAAAACCTGCCGCTGACCCTCAGCCTGCGTCGACCGGACGGCATTGAAACCACCCAGCTGCGCCCGCCGGAACAGGCCCCGGGGGCCTATCACACCGCCTATACCCTGCTGGATGCGGCCCGGACCGGGCAATGGACCGTGGAAGCCCGGGTCGATCCCGACGCACCGCCGGTGATGACGGCCAATTTCACCGTCGAGGATTTCGTCCCGGCCCGGCTGGATGTCCGGCTGTCCGCCGATCAACCGGCCCTGGATGTGCTGGCGGCGGCGCCGAGCCCGGCGGGCGTGTCGGTGCAGGCCGATTTCCTTTATGGCGCGCCGGGGGCCGATTTGGTGGTCACCGGCGAAGCGACCCTGCGTCAGGCGGCCAATCCCTTCCCGGCCCATAAGGACTTTGCGTTTGGTCTGGTGCAGGAGGAGGTCTCGCCGCGCCGCCGGGATCTGGAGGAAACCCGCACCGATGCCACCGGGGCTGCGACCCTGGCCGTCAGCCTGGACGGGCAACCGGATTCGACCCATCCGCTGGAGGTGCTGGCCCGGGCCACGGTTTATGAACCCGGCGGGCGGGCCACGGCCCGGACCCTGATCCTGCCGGTCTGGCATCAACCCCTGGCCATTGGTCTGAAGCCGAATTTTGAGGACAACACCATCGAAGTCGACAGCGCCCCGGAAATCTCGGTCGTGGCGCTGAGCCCGGCGGGCGACCCGCTGTCGGGCGCGGCGCTGGCGTGGGAGTTGATCGAGGAAATCTCCCGCTACACCTGGTATCGCAGCGATGGCCGCTGGCGTTATCGCCGTCAGGTGGAGGAGCGGCTGGTGGCCTCGGGCAGCCTGTCCACCGGTCCCGATGGCCTGACCAGCCCGGATCTGCCGGTGTTGGAAGGCGGGGCCTATCGCCTGGAGGTGATGGATGCCCAGGGGCAGACCGCCAGCTCCCTGCGCTTCGCCGCTGGCTGGTGGGTTTCGGCCAATGCCAATGGCGAAACCCCGCCCGATAAGCTGAGCGTGGTGGCCGAGGAAGGCCCGCGTGCGCCTGGCGATGTCGCCCGGCTGTTTGTCAAAGCCCCCTTCGCCGGGGAAGCGCAAATTATGGTCGCCACCGACCGGGTGATTGATGTGATCGACATCCCGCTGCCCGGCGATGGTCTGGTGGTTGAGCTGCCGGTGACCAATGCCTGGGGTGTGGGGGCTTATGTCACGGTCTCGGCCTATCGGCCCGGCGATGCGGGCGGGCGTGGCCCGGATCGGGCGCTCGGCGTGGCCTGGGTGCCGGTGAACACCGAGGACCGCCAGCTCGCCGTTGCCCTGGACATGCCCGAGCTGGTCCGGCCCCGGCAAACCATCGAAGTGCCGCTCAAGGTCACCAACCGCCATGGTGCGGTGCCCGGCGAGCCGGTTTTTGTCACTCTGGCCGCCGTCGATGAGGGGATTTTGACCCTGACCGGCTTCCAGACGCCCGATCCGGTGCCCCATTTCCTGGGCAAGCGCCGCCTGGGGCTGGATATCCGCGACAGCTATGGCCGTCTGATCCGCCCGGCGGAGGGCCAAGCCGGTCAATTGCGTTCCGGCGGTGATGCGGCGGGCCGCCAAGCCCCGGGCCTGCCGGACAAATCGGTCAAAACCGTCGCCCTGTTCTCCGGCATTCTGCCCACCGGGCCGGATGGCACCGTGCGCGTGCCCCTGGAGATCCCAGATTTCAATGGCCGTTTGCGGCTGATGGCCGTGGCCTTTGGCCGCAGCAGCTTTGGCGCGGGGGAGGCGGATTTGTTTGTCCGTGATCCCTTGGTCGCCCAGGTGACCTTGCCGCGCTTCCTCTCGCCGGGGGACAGCGCCAAGGTCACGGTGGCGCTCGACAATGTGGATGGCCCGGCTGGGGCCTATGCCCTGCGCCTGAGCACCAGCGCGGATAATGCGCGGTTTTTTGGCACCGGCGTTCTGTCGGGCACCTTGGAAGAAAAAGGCCGTCAGACCCTGTCCGCCACCCTGCAGGCCACCGCCTTGGGCAGCGAGACCATCACCATGTCGCTGTCCGGGCCAGACGGCTTCCAACGGGTGGCGGAATGGCCGATCACCATCCGCCCGATCCGCCCCCGCGAGACCCGGCGCTTTGCCCAAAGCCTGCCACCGGGGGCCGGGTTTAGCCTGACCCCGGATGTGGCGGCGGATCTGTGGTCCGCGGACCGCTCGGTCTCCATTTCCGCCACGGCGCTGGGATCGCTGGATGTGGCCGGGTTGGTGCACAGCCTGGACCGCTACCCCTATGGCTGCTTGGAGCAGACCACCAGCCGCGCTTTGCCCATGGTGGTGTTGCCCGGCGTGGAGGACATCCTGGCCGGATCCGGCTCCCTGCGCACCGACAGCCGCGAGGGCGACAGCGATCCGGATGTGGTCCGCGCCCGGGTGCATGACGCCATTCGCAACATTGCCAATATGCAGCTGAGTGATGGCAGTTTCGGCCTGTGGTCGGCCTCCTGGCCGCGCTCCGATTGGGCCAGCGCCTATGCCACCGAATTCCTGCTCCGGGCGGCCGTCGAAGGCTATGACGTGCCGACCTTTGTGCTCGACCGCTCCCTGCGCTGGTTGGCCGCCGAGGTCCGCAATGCGGATTTCTCCCGCAGCCGCCTGCCCTTTGCCAGCTATGCCTATTACTTGCTGTCCAAGGCCGGGATGGCCGATCTGGGGGCCTTGCGTTATGTCCATGACGTGTATGGCCACCGCCTGCCCAGCGTTTCGGCCCGGGCGCAATTGGCCGCTGCCCTGGCCCTGGCTGGGGACCGGGAGCGGGCCGCACCGCTGTTCGCCGACCTGTTGGGATCGGACAAGATCCTGTCCCCCAGCCTGGCCAGTGCCACCGGATCAGAGCCCGGCGCCGGCAGTGCTGCGGAGACTGGCCAAGCCCGGCTCTATTTGACCGGGGGCTATGACTATGGCTCCTCCCTGCGTGACCGGGCGCTGGCGATCACTTTGGCGGTGGAAACCGGCATGGTCGATCCGGACAGCCTGGGCGATCTGGGCCAGCAATTGGCCCGTGACGCGGCGGCAGCGGATGCCCAAAGCCGCCTGAACACCCAGGAAAAGGCCTGGCTGCTGCTGGCGGCCAAGGCCCTGGTGGACCGGGATGTGGAAGCCAGCCTGTCCATGGATGGCCTGCCGCTGACGCTTGGCTTTGGGCTCTCGGTGCCGATCACCGATCAGGCCCTGGAGCGCGGGGTTAATTTCCGCAATGACGCCACCACCGCCCTGGATCTGGTGGTCTCCGTCGATGGCATCCCCACCGGCGACCCGCAGCCGGTGGAAAACGGCCTGCGCCTGACCCGGACCTATTTTGACCAGTCTGGCACGCCGATCACCGAGGGCAAGCTGCGCCAGGGTCAGGTGATTGTGGTGCTGCTGGAAGGCGAAATCACCGATCCGGCCCTTCGCGCCCACAATCGGGATGCCCAGCTGATGGTGGTCGATCTGCTGCCCGCCGGGCTGGACATTGAGAGCCCCTCGGTGCGCGGCGCGATCCGGGCGACGGAAAGCGACTGGCTGCCGGATCTGAGCGAGGCGGATTATACCGCCGCCCGGGATGACCGGTTCTTGGCCGCCATCACCCGCAAACCGCGCGAGGATGGCCGCTTCGCCGTGGCCTATGTCGCCCGAGCCACCGCCCAGGGCAGCTTCCGCCGCCCGGGGGTGTTTGTCGAGGACATGTATCGCCCCGAATTCCGCGCCGCAGGTCCGGCCGATGTCTTGCTCATCGAAGCCCGCTAACGCCCGGCCCCATAAACCGGGACGGGCAAGGTTGCGAGGACGGATCCTGGCCCCGGCGCTGATGCTCGCCGGGCTGGGCCTCGGCTTGACGGCCATCGGCCTGGACACCGCCTACCCCCCGGCCTTGGACCGGCTTGCGCCCTCGCAGCAAATCCTGGCTGGGGATGGCAGCCTGTTGCGGGCCTATCTGACCCCGGACGGGGCCTGGCGGCTGCGGGCCAGTGCGGAACACGTCCATCCGCTTTATCTGGAGATGCTCCAGACCTTTGAGGATAAGCGTTTCCCGCGCCATCCCGGCGTCGATCCCATCGCCATCCTGCGGGCGACGGGGCAATGGATCAAAGCCGGAGAGGTGGTCTCCGGGGCCTCGACCCTGACCATGCAGGCCGCCCGATTGCTGGAACCGGGCCAGCCTCGCACCCTGCGCAGCAAGGCTCGGGAAGCCCTGCGCGCGGTGCAATTGGAAGCCCATCTCGGCAAAGACGGTGTGCTGGCGGCCTATCTCAGCCTCGCCCCCTTTGGCGGCAATCTGGAAGGCGTGCGGGCCGGATCCCTGGCCTGGTTTGGCAAGGAGCCGAAACATCTGACCCCGGGACAAGCCGCCCTGTTGGTGGCCTTGCCGCAATCCCCGGAAAGCCTGCGCCCGGATCGCCATCCGCAAGCCGCCAAGGCTGCCCGCGCCAAAGTGTTGGACCGGGCCTTGGGGGCCGGGGTGATCACCGCCCGCCAGCATCGTGAGGCCCTGGAGGAACCGATCCCGACCGCGCGGCTCTCCTTGCCGTTGGACGCCCCCCAACTGGCCGACCGGCTGCACCGGACCCACCGCGCGGAGCGGGTCCAGACTCTGATCGACCCGGAGCTGCAGCGGTCTTTGCAAACCCTGCTGCGCGACCAGCTGGCCCCAAGCCTGGACCCAAAGGCCTCTGCGGCCATCACCGTGATGCGCCTGTCCGATGGCGCGCTGATCGCCTCGGTCGGGGGGGTGGCCTATCTGGACCAAGCCCGGGCAGGGGCGATGGATTTGACCCGGGCGGTACGCTCGCCCGGCTCGGCCCTCAAACCGGCGCTCTATGGCTTGGCCTTTGAGGACCGGGTGCTGCATCCCGAAACCCTGATCTCTGACAGTCCCCGACAATTCGGGGCCTATCACCCGACCAATTTCCGCCAGGGCCATGCCGGGGAGGTCACGGCGCGGGAGGCTCTGATCCGCTCGCTCAATCTGCCCGCCGTGGCGGTGCTGGACCGGATTGGCCCCTTGCGCATGGCCGAGCGCCTGACCCGAGCTGGAGTCGCCTTGCATCTGCCTGCGAGCACCCTCCGCCCCGGCCTACCGCTGGCTTTGGGTGGGGTTGGCGTCACCCTGGAGGACATGACCGCGCTCTATGCCGCCCTGGGGACCGGAGGGGCCATTCGCCCGCTGCGCCTGACTGCTCAGGACCCGCTGCCCGAGGACGCCGGGCGGTTCCTGGATCCGGCAGCGGCCTGGTATGTGGCCGATATCCTGCGGGCCGCGCCACGCCCCGATGGCATTCCCCAAGAGGACGCCCTGCGCCCCATCGCCTTTAAAACCGGCACCTCCTATGGTTTCCGGGACAGCTGGACCTTTGGCTTTGATGACCGCTATGCCGTAGGCGTTTGGGTTGGGCGTCCCGATGGCACCCCAAGTCCCGGGCAATATGGCCGGATCACCGCCGCCCCGGTGCTGTTCGACGTTTTCGCCCGGCTGCACAGCCTGACCAGGCAAAGCCTAGGCCCGTACCGGCCTCGGGCCACCAAGCCCCCGCCCGGCGTTTTTCTTGGTCGGACCGGGGAGCTGCCTTTGGCCCTGCAGCGCTTGGGCACCACGCCTTCGGAGCGCGGTTTTCTGCCCGGGCGTGCGGCGGGAGCCACTCCGGCCCGGACCCTGGCCTTGGACCCCTTGCTGCAACAAGACCCCCTGACCATCGCCTTCCCCCCCAACGGGGCGGTGTTGGACTGGTCCGGGGGAGATATGCCGGAGACCGTGACCCTGTCCGCCCAAGGCGGTCAGCGCCCGTTGCGCTGGCTGGTGGATGGCGCGCCGCTGGCGAGCAAACGGTTTTCCCGCTCGGCCCCCTGGCTGCCCTCCGGGCCGGGGGAAACCAAGATCACCGTCCTCGACGCAACCGGTCGCGCCATGCATGCGACCATCGAAATCCGGGTCGATGCAGGCATCGGATCTGCCAACAAATGACCGGATTGTGAACACGCAATGTAAGAAATTCTTAATCCCTTATGCCCGTTGCCCTCAGAGTCAGCCCTGATTTTCCCTAACACTGTAAGAAATTGCCTTATTCATCGGTTTCCAAACAGATTTTTGCTTGCGCTAAAGCCCACACTCAGAGACCCTTTCAGAAGCGGAACAGAGACGGACCCCAGACTTTCGGCTGGGGCCGGTCAGGCATGGGCGGAGAGCTGTTGTTATGGAACTGGGACGGGGCCTGGGCCAATCCTTGCTAAACAAGCGCCGGAACAAGCGTCGCGGTGGTGCGGGCGAGCCTGATCAGGATCCGGGAGACTTCCTGGACAGCGATGGCCTGACCCCGGTCAGCCATGCGGATCCGGCCTTGGGCGAAGACGGTACCAACACCGCCGAGACTCCCCTGCCCACCCGCGCCCCGACCTTGGCCCAATCCTTAGAAAACAGCCCACCGCCCCGACCCCAGCCGGAAACCGCTCAGCCGGAGGCGCAAGAAGACGAGGAAGAGGGCTTGCGCTCCAGCACTTCGGCCCGCCGGGTTGCGGACCTGCTGTTGGGAGGTGGATCGGCCCCGCGCGCAGACCATAAACCGCTCCGACGCACGCCTGCTCCGCCCGATCCCAACCGCGCAACCCTGCCGCCGACGTTGGACAAGGCCTTGGCGGCCGCTCCAAGCCCGGCCCCAACCCCGGCAAAAGCGGTCGCCGAACCGCCCGCCCCCACCGCACCGGCACCGACGCAAGCCGAGCCCGCTTCTGACCCTGCCGCCGGAGCAACTGGGGGGGAGCCGCTGATGGCCGAAGCCCCTGAGACGCCGCCCCCAGCAGCACCAGCCAGCGCAGCGCCCACGCCGCCACCGGTTAAGGCCCCAACCCCACCTAAAGCGCCAAGCGCCACGCCCCCGGCAGCGGCCAAACCTGCGCAAAAACCCGTGGTGACCCGGCAAAAAGCCCAACCGAAGCCGTTGCCCAAGCCAAAGCAGCCGCCCGCAGCCGCCAAGCCAGCACCGGCGGCAAAGGCGGCAGCCAAACCGGCCCCGACGCGCAAGCCGGTGGCCAAAACCATCCCGCCGGTCAAAGCCACGGTTCCGGCAAAGGAGCCCGCCAAAGAGGTCGCGAAGGACGTGCCAGCGGCAGCGCCCCGGCAAGCAGCCCCAGCGCGCCCGGTCGCCGCAAAACCGACGCCGCCCCCGAAAGTGGCACCAAGCCCGGCTCCGAAGGTGGCAGCTCCGGCTCCCACTCCAATTCCTGCCCCCGCCCCGGCATCGCCGGTGAAAACCGCTTTGACGACACCGTCGGTCATACAACCGGCGGCCAATGCCCCCATCGAATTGCCTGCCGAACTGGCGACGGATCTGCCGGAGCCCGCAGAGGGCAGCACGGTGGACCGCGCCGCTCGGGTGCGCGCCCGGTTGGGGCGGCTGCTGGCCGAGCGCGGCCAAGTCACGCCGGATCAACTGACCCAGGCCGTGGCGGGGCAGAAGCGCTCCGGTGGTCTGTTTGGGGATGTGCTGGTCGGCATGGGCTTTGTGCCGGACCGGGTGTTGGCCGATGCTCTGGCCGAGGTGATCGGCATTCCGCGCTTCAGCCGGGACACCGTGCCGGACCCAGAAGTGATGGATGTTCTGCCCCTCGAAGAACGGGAATCCCTGCGGGTTCTGCCCTTGGGGCTGGAGGATGGCGAGCTGACCGTCGCCATGGCCGATCCGGAAAATGTGGTGGCTCGGGACAGCCTGCTGCGGCGCTGGCCGCGCGGCACCAAGCTGACCGTGGTCCTGGCCACCGAAACCGAATTGCGTGTCGCCTCGGTGCGGGGCGCAGTGCCCAAGGTGTCCTTGGATGCGATTGTCGCGGAATTGGATCAAATGGCCGGTGGGTCCCCGGAACCGGAGACCGATGGCCCTGGAACCGCCGAGCCCGGCTTGGCCAGCACGGCCGCAGCGGGCCATCCGGTCGCCCGGTTGATCGATTCCGTGCTGGCCGATGCGGTGCGCAAGCGGGCCTCGGACATTCATTTTGAGCCCGAAGGCCGCCAGCTGCGCATTCGCCTGCGCATTGATGGTGTGCTCTGGGTGGTGCGCAGTTTGAACGCCCGGCATTGGCCAGCGGTGTCAGCCCGTCTGAAGCAAATGGCCAGCATGACGGTCGACGACCATCAAACCCCGCAACAAGGCCGGTTCTCCTATGCCTTGGGGACCCGGGCGCTTGAGGTGCGGGTTTCCAGCCTGCCGACGGTGGATGGTGAGAATGTTGTCCTGCGTCTGTTGGACCGGACCGCCACCCCGCCGACAATCGCCAGCCTTGGCTTCGCCGACAGCGCGGTGGCCAATCTGAAACGGCTGTCCTTGCGGCCCGAGGGCCTGATCATCGCCTGCGGCCCCACCGGATCGGGCACCACCACGACCCTTTATGCCTTGCTGGATCACCTGTCCGGCGATGACATCAACATCATGACCATCGAAGATCCGGTGGAATATGAGGTGCCGTTGGTGCGTCAGACCCAGCTCGACCCCAAGGGCAAGATGACCTATGCGGATGGCATTGCCGCCATTTTGCGCCAGGATCCGGATATTCTGATGGTCGGCGAGGTCCGGGATCCGGACACGGCGGCCATGGCGTTGCGCGCAGCGATGACCGGCCATCGGGTGCTGACCACCTTGCATGCCAATGATGCGGTGGGTGCGATTCCCCGACTGATTGATCTGGGCCTGCGCCCGGGCATGTTGGCGGGCAATCTGATCGCCGTGGTTGCCCAACGGCTGGTCCGGCGGCTGTGCACCAATTGCCGGGGCTCCCGCCCTGCGGACGAGGTTGAACGTCGCATTCTCGGGGCCACGGGGGACAAAAAGCTGATGGTCGGCACCCCGAAGGGCTGCAGCCATTGCGGCGGCACCGGCTTCCGGGGCCGGGTGGCGATAACGGAAATCCTGCCGATCACGCCGGATCTGGATTCCCTAATCGCCGATGGAGCCCCGATGGTTGATTTGCGCAGCGAGGCCCGCAAAGCCGCCCCGCGCAGCTTGGCCGATGACGGCCTGCGTCGGGTGCTGGAGGGCGATGTGACCGTGGCCGATCTCGCCCGCGCTGTGGATGTGTCCGCGCGCTTGGCATAAGATCTGTCTCGAAAGAGCCATTTGAAGCTTTCGCTAGGCCCCTGATTTAGGGAGACTTTGACAGCTTACGAAGAGCTGTATACATTGTCGTACCAAAGATACAACTGTCAAAGAATGAGATGACAACGACCCCATATACACTGCGCTTGGACAACGAACTGCGCGAAGCGCTTGAACACGAGGCCCAGCTGGAGGAAAGACCCGCTGCACAACTTGCGGCCCGTGCCATCCGCTCTTTTGTGGACTCCAAAGCCGCAAAACGGGCTGCTATTGATGCGGCCTTAGCAGAAGCCGAACGCGGAGAGTTCATTACCCAAGAGGCGATGAACCGCTGGATTGACAGTTGGGGAACTGAAGAAGAACTCCCCATGCCAGACGTCGAGAGCTAAATCCATTGTGCGTATTGTCTTTCTAAAAAGTACTCTCCAAGACGTCGCTTGGTTTCGATATTATTATCGGTCTGTCTTTCCAGAAGGTGAGCAATCAGCAAAGGCGCAGTTAAAAGCAACTCAATCTCTTCTGGCAGCCAATCCGTATATCGGCCATCCCTCTTTCACACGTCCTGGAGTGCGTGAATTACACTTACAAAAAACACCTTTCTCACTAATTTATCGAGTTACTGAAACAAAAATTGAAATATTGCGTCTTTGGGATGAACGCCAAGGCAGCACCTATTGAGGTATCACAAGATTGCGCTCCTGATCCTCGTTACCGATCTGGGCGAGGTCACCGGGGGGCGGCCTCAATTCCCAAACCGAATTTGCCTTCCAAACAGTGCGTCCGGAGCCCTACTCCGCCGCGCTTGCGCCGTCTTCCTGGCCATAGGTGATCACCGGGGGCACCTCGGACAGGGTGTCCAGTGGGATATGGCAGGCAATGCGGTGCCCGGTGCCGGTGTCCTGTTCCGGCGGGACTTCCTCGTCGCAGATCGGTCCCACCCGGCGCGGACAACGCCCGGCAAAGGGGCAGCCCTTGGGCCGGTCCATCACACTGGGCGGCTTGCCATCGAGCACAATCCGGGTCTGGCGCGCCGTCGGATCGGGCACCGGAACCGCCGACAGCAAGGCTTCCGTATAGGGGTGATAGGGCGGGGCAAAGATCTCTTCGGTGGTGCCGAATTCCATGATCTTGCCCAGATACATCACCAAGACCTTGTCCGCCAGATAGCGCACCACCGCCAGATCATGGCTGATGAACAGCAAGGTGGTGGAGCGGTCCGATTGCAGGGTCGAGAGCAGATTGATGATCGCGGCTTGCACCGACACATCCAGCGCGCTGACCGGTTCATCGGCAATGATCACATCCGGATTGCCCGCCAAAGCCCGGGCAATGGCCACCCGCTGCTTTTGACCGCCGGACAGCTGGCGGGGTTTGCGTTTCAGGAACTCCGCAGGCAGGTTCACCGCCGCCATCAAATCCGACACAATCCGCCGGGTTTCCGCCCGGGCCTGCTGGGTTAAGCGCCGCAAGGGCCGCTCAATGGCATAGCCCACGGAATGGCTCGGGTTCAGGGTCGAATCCGGGTTTTGGAAGATCATCTGCAAGGAGCGGATCACGCCCTCGGAGCGCTGATCGACCTTCAAAGCCTCAATGGACTCGCCATCCAGCTCAATATTGCCCTCGGTGGCCACTTCCAGCCCGGTCAGGACCTTGGCCAGGGTCGATTTGCCGCAGCCACTTTCACCGACAATGGCCAAAGTCCGCCCGCGCTGGGCCTCAAAGGTCAGGCCGTCCAGCGCCTTGATTTCCAGAATATTGGCCTTGAGCAGGCCATGGCGCCGGGTCTCATAGGTTTTGCGCAGATCCTCGACCTTCAGCACCGCCGCGTCGTCCTCGGTGCCGCTTTCCTCCGTATCGCCCGGCTGGCGCGACAGGGGCGGCAGATCGGCCAGGCGCAAACAGGCTGCAGAGTGGCGGGCAGATCCTTGGTCCGCACCCGTGATCGTCTGCAAGGTGACCCGGGATTGATCGCAGGTTCCGGCCAACGCATAGTCACAGCGCGGCTTGAAGACGCATTCCTGGGGCCGGTTGCGCGGCACCCGGACCATGCCCTTAATCGGCTCCAGCTTGACCGAGGTCTTATCGCCGCTCAGGGTCGGCACGCAGCACAGCAGACCCCGGGTATAGGGATGGCAGGGGGCGTCAAAAACGGCCTCGATCGGGCCTTCTTCCACCAGCTCTCCGGCATACATCACCCCGATCCGGTCGCAGATCCGGACCACCGTGCCCAGATTGTGGCTGATAAAGATGATCGCGGCATCGTGGCGTTTGCGCAGATCGCGGATCAGGTCGAGCACCGCAGCCTCGACGGTCACGTCCAGACCGGTGGTCGGCTCATCCAGGATCAACAGGGCCGGTTCGGCCATCAGCGCCATGGCGATCACCACCCGCTGCTGCTGACCGCCGGACAGCTGGTGCGGATAGCGCTCCATCATCCGTTCCGGGTCGGGCAGTTTGACCTCGCTGAGCATATCCACCGCGTGATCCCAAGCCGCCTTGCCCTGCTTGAGGCCATGGATCTCCATGACCTCGGTCAATTGCTGGCCCACGGTCAGGGTCGGGTTCAGGCTGCTCATCGGGTCCTGATAGACCATGGCAATGCGGTTGCCACGCAGGGAGCGCAACTGGTCATCGGGCAGGCCATACAGGTCGGTGCCTTCAAACAGCACCTGACCGCGCCGCACCCGCCCGGCTTGGCCGAGATAGCGGATCGCCGCATAGGCCGCAGTGGATTTGCCACAGCCACTCTCGCCCACCAAGCCAAGGGCTTCGCCCCGGCGCAGGGAGAAGGACAGGCCGGGCAGGACTTCGACTTCCCCGGCCCGGGTGACATAGGAGACCGCCAGATCGCGCAGTTCGAGAACCGGCGGGGCCTCTGCGGGGGCCGAAGCGGCCCCGGGGGAGGGAGAAACGGTGGTATCAGTCACGCAGCGAAATCTCCCGAATGCCATCCGCCAGCAGATTGAGCCCCAGCACCAGGCTGGAAATCGCAATACAAGGGATCACGGTCATATAGGGGAAGGAGAAGATCAAACCCCGGGTTTCAGCAATCATGGTGCCCCAATCGGGCGAGGAGCCCGGCGGACCGAGGCCCAGCACGCCCAACACCCCAATGGTGATGATCACATAGCCCATGCGCAAGCAGGCATCGACGATCAGCGGCCCCCGGGCATTGGGCAGGATCTCCACAAACATAATATAGAGCGCCCGCTCGCCCCGCATTTTTGCCGCCGCGACATAATCACGCTCGCGTAGATCCAGCACCAGACCCCGCACGATCCGCATGATCGCGGGCGAGCTGGCAAAGGTCACCGCCAGGATCACATTGGCCCAGGAGCGGCCATAGAGCGCAATCACCAGCACATAGAGCAGGAAGGGCGGAAAGGCCAGGATCACATCGGCCAGACGGGCCAGGACCTCATCGACCCAGCCCCGGTAATAGGCCGCCGTCAGACCCATCAGGATCCCGACAGCATAGGCCGTCGCGGTGGCGACAAAGCCAAAGAACAGCACCAGCGAAGTGCCATGCATCAGGCGCGAGAGAATATCCCGGCCCAAATGATCGGTGCCGAGCAGGAACATGCCCGACCCGTCCGCCGCCTGGGTCAGCGGCTGGGCGATGGGCTGGATGGTCTGCATCGGATCAAACGGCGCGACCAGCGGGGCCAGGATCGCCACCAGGGTCCAGAAGCCGACAATGCCAGCCCCGATCATCGCCGACAGGCTTTCGCGCAACAGGCCGATCATGCGCAGAATAGTGGCCAAACGGCTCGGCTGGGCGGGGGCGTTAGGGGTCCCAGGGGCTTGCAAGGGTGCTTGCGGCGCCGAGGACTGCTCTTGGGGGGTCGTGGCGGTCATGCGAAGCGGATCCTGGGATTGAGATAGGTGTAACCGATATCCGCAATAGTCTGCGCGGTCACCACCAGGAAGACCGACACCAGCACGCAGGCCTCGATCAAATAAACGTCCATATTCAGCGCCGCATCCAGGATCAGCGTGCCGAAGCCCTTATAGGAGAAGAAGAACTCGGTCACGATGACGCCGGACAGCAACCATTGGACCTGCAGCATGATCACCGTAAAGGGCGCGATCAACGCGTTGCGCAGGGCGTGGCGGCGGATGACGATGCCAAAGGGCAGGCCCTTCAGGACGGCGGTGCGGATATAGGCCGATTGCATGACCTCGGCCATGGAGGCCCGGGTCATCCGGGCGACATAGCCGACGTCATAAAGCACAAGGACAAGGACTGGCATCACCAAGGCTAAGGGGTCAAAGCCATCGGTCATCGCCGATGTGCCGGGCAGCCAACCAAGCCAGAACACAAACAAGACCACGAGAAGGGTGGCACTGGCGAATTCCGGCACACTGGTGGTCAGGATACAGCCGGTGGAGACAGTGCGGTCCAGCCTGGAGCCCTCCCGCATGCCCGCAAGCACACCGAGCATGATCGACAGCGGAATGATGATCGCCATCGCCACACCGCCCAGGATCGCCGTATTGCCCAGCCGTCGCCAGAGCACATCGGAAACTGGTGCCTTATAGATGATGGACTCACCGAAATCGCCGACGGCGGCATTGGCGAGCCAATCGCCATAGCGCACCAGAAAGGCACGGTTATAGCCGTTCTCTTCCAGCCAGATTTCACGTTGTTCTTCGAGGGAATAGGGTCCGAGCACCCGGACTGCAACATCTCCTGGGGAGGCCTCGAGGGCCAAGAACACCAGGAAACTGGCCAAAATCATGGTCAGGATCATGGAGCCCAGGCGTTTGCCGATAAAGGTCAACACGACGGGGAGTTCTCCAATACAAAAAAACACTCATAAAAGAAATCGGGGCACTTCCTGGTGGAAGTGCCCCGGATCAAACCCCGACCTAGGCGTCGAGCCAGGTCTTGGCATACCAGGTTTCAAGCGCCGGATGGGCGCCGATGTTTTTCACCTTCTTGCTCGCGGTGACAAAGACCGAGAGCCAGAGGGATTGCAGGATGACGGCGTCGTCCTGCAGCATTTTTTGCAGCTTGGCCATCACCACCTTGCGCTCATTGGCGTCCGGAACGGTGCCCGCTTCATCCAGCAGGGCATCGAATTCCGGATTGGCATAGCTGACTTCGTTCCAGGGCACACCGGAGCGATAGGCCAGATTGAGCACCTGGACGCCCAGGGCGCGGTGAGTCCAGGCGGTGAAGCCAAAGGGCGTGGTCTTCCAGCGATCCCAATAGGTGCCGCCGGGCATGATGTTGACTTCCAGATTGATGCCAGCGGGCTTGACCATCTCGGCCAGGGCTTTACAGGCATTCTGCTCCCAGGTCGGGGAGGCCACGCAGTCAATGGTGATGTCCAGGCCATCGGTATAACCGGCCTCGGCCAACAGGGCCTTGGCCTTGTCATAATCCTGGGTCAGGGCTGGCAGCTCGGCATATTCCGGATGGATCGGGGCCACATGGTGGTCTTCCCCCGGGCCGCCCTTGCCGCGATAGGCCAGTTCCAGGATCCGGGCCGGATCCACACAGGCTTGAACCGCCTGGCGCACCAGCTTGTTGTCAAACGGCGCTTCGGTCACCTTCATCCGGGCCACACCGGTCTGGGCGGTGATGGTCTCGTAGACATCCAAGGTCGGGATGGCGCGGAAGGCGTCGACCTGATCAACCTCGGTCTTGTAGTTGCAGTCGACCTGGCCGGAGGCGAAGGCCGCCAGCACCGCAGCCGGATCGGCGGCATTGTCGACAAAGATGATGCGGTCGAGATAGACATCGCCGCCCCAATAGGCAAAGTCGGCGCGCTTCTCCAGCACCGATTTTTCGCCAACAATATGCTCAACAAAAGCGAAGGGACCGGTGCCGACCGGGTTTTTGGTCAGATCGCCGCCTTCGGCTTCGAAATTGCGGTGCACGATCAGAGCCGGATAGTCGCCCATGGATTCCGGCAGGGACAAATCGGCCTTGTTCAGATTGAAGCGGATGGTGTGATCGTCGATCTTTTCCAGCGCGCCTTCGGACATGGAGCGGTTGATGACCGCATTGCCGTCGTCGTCCTTTTCGCCGGTATCGGTTTCGGTGACCATGGAGGCAAACCGGCTGATATTGGACGACCCGGTGGCCGGATCCAGCCAGCGGGTGAAGTTGTAAATCACGTCATCAACGGTGAAGTCATCGCCATTGGACCATTTCACACCCTTGCGCAGGTTGAAGGTCCAGGTCTTCAGATCGTCGGAGACCTCCCAGCTTTCCGCCAGATGCGGCACGGCAATGTTGTCATCTGTGATCCGGACCAGGGTTTCGATGACATTTCGGGCCACATTGCCCTTTTCCGACCAGTCATAGATCGCCGGGTCGCTGGCTTCCATGACGCTCATGGACACCCGCAAGGTGCCGCCAAATTTCGGCGTTTCATCCTGCGCTTGGGCTTCGGGGGCCCAGCCAGCGCCGGTCACTTGACCCACAAGGCCATAAGCGGCGGGCACACTCAGGCCAACCACTGCGGCCATACGGACGAATTCACGGCGATCAATCGCACCGTCCTGAAGATTTCGCAAAGCAGTTTTCAGAACAGGATGCAGTTTACCGTGGATGTCCTTGGACATGACGTCATCTCCCCAGTCTTTTCGAGAGGCGGAAGTGAATATTGGGCGGGAACAGACCTGCAGATGGCTAATTCCGGGAAAGAAAAACCACTCCAATGAGGTCTTGAGAAGCGCCGCAGAGGGTGGGTGGCGGCACCGTAGTCGAGGTGAGGACCGGGATTTTGAAAGCCAAGCCTGGATTTGTCAAACCTATCGGCAGATTTCATTTAAAATTGGTGATATTTTACAAATTGGATTTCGGCTGATTTTGTGACTGTCGTCACTGCGTGTTAACGCCAGGATCCGTAATGTTGTCCAGCGTTGAAAGACAGAATGTCCGCCCAGAGCAGGTCCGCTTTTCAGCCTTGAGAACAAAGCGCTAGCCGATCCTGCCAGAACAGCATAAAGGCTTAGATCATGTCCTGGTCAGCACTCCTCTCCCCCACCCCCTTCGGCCCCTTCCGCCGGGGCTTAAGCGTGGTCCAAGACGTGAACGACCGCAGTGCTGCATCCGACCCTCAGGCCACCACAGATCCAGTGGTTGTGGGCCAAAATAGTAATACCACTGTTCTGGAGTCGCCCATTCTGCCGGGGCAAGACATCGCCCTGCCCGGCGGCTTTGCGATCTCGGGCGCGGACTATGATCGCAGCGGCCCGGATTTGGTTCTGACCGCCCAGGATGGTGCCAGCCTGGTCATCCATGACTACTTTGCCGCAGAGGTCC
Organism: Rhodospirillaceae bacterium; assembly: GCA_049604415.1. Taxonomy (GTDB): domain Bacteria; phylum Pseudomonadota; class Alphaproteobacteria; order Rhodospirillales; family Rhodospirillaceae; genus JBMYTN01. Next base: position 60,255 of record JBMYTN010000012.1, read on the forward strand.
CCGCAGATCTGACCACCGAAGGCGGCGGCCTGATCTATGGCCAGTGGGTTGAGCGTTTGGCCGGCCCCCAAGCCCCGGGGCAAGTGGCCCAAGCCGGGGCTGCCAGCCCAATCGGTGATCTGACCCCGATCGGTCAGGTGGAAACCGTAGAGGGCGCGGTGACCGCAACCCGCAGCGACGGCACCACCGTCACCCTGGCCCAGGGCGACCCGGTGTTCCAAAATGATGTCATCCAGACCGGCGACGGCGCTGCGGTCGGCTTGATCTTTGCCGATGACAGCACCTTTTCCCTGACCGATCAGGGCCGGATGATCTTAGACGAATTCGTCTATGACCCGGCCACCGGAGAAGGCTCGGCAGGCTTTGATGTGGTCGAGGGCGTGTTTGGCTTTGCCAGCGGCCTGATCGCCAAATCCGGTCCGGACAGCTCGGTCATCACCACCCCGGTGGCAACCATCGGCATTCGCGGCACCACCGGTGTCGGTGAATCCCGGCCCGAAGGCACGGAAAACCGGATCGGTCTGGTCCGGGATGACGATGGCGGCTTGGGCGAAATCGTGGTGATCAATGATGTGGTCTCCACCACCATCAACAGCGAAAACCAGTTCAAAACCCTGTCCGGACGCTTTGACTCCGGTCAGGTGTTCGAACTGACCCAGGATCAGGTTCAAGCCAGCTTTGGCCGCAATCTCGGCGCCCTGCCCGATCCGGCCACGGTCACTTACAATTTTGACCGTTCTGTGCCGGACAATGACAATTCCGGCGACAATGAGGGCACCAATGAAGCCACGCCGGAGGGAGAGGGAGAGGGCGAGGAAGAAGCCACCCCGGCCGAAGCGGGCGACGGAACGCCAGCCGAAGAGGCCGCCCCGGATGAGGGCGCTGCGGAAGAGGCCTTGCCCCAAGACGGGACTGAGGACCTTGTCCCTGCTGAAACTATCCAATCCGATGCGGTACCGGATCCTATCGCCAGCAACCCATTCGAGACATTCTTTGCCAATGCATTCCCCCCGCCGCCAGCCGCAGAGCGCCAGGTTTTGGAGATCCTTGGGATCGACCCTGACGCCGAAGACGATGTGGTGGTTGATCTGGAAGACGCAATCGACGAGGTGATCGAGCGGATCGAAGAAAACGAAGAGCGGATCGAAGAAAACCGGGATATCACTGAAGAGCGCCTAGAAGAGCCAGAAGAAGTAGAAGCCGTAGAAGGGCCAGCTTCTTCACCGAACCAAGCAAACAATCCGAATGTTGAAGCCACGGAACAACAAGAAAGTGGATTTCAGGACGGCGATTTTCCGTTCTCGGAAGGGGATGACGTCTTTTTGGCCTCTGACGAAGACAACACCTATTTCTTCAATCAGGCCTATGGCGGCAATGACTTTGTCCAAGACCTTGGCGGCGAGGACACCTTTGCCTTTTTGAACCTGTCCTCCGTTGCCGTCTGGCTGGCGCGCACCGAGCAAGGCTATGAGGTCCGCTTCTTCACCGAAGGCTTAGGCACCGGCACCTTCGACACCAATGTCATTTCCGCTGCCGCCGGGTTTGAGCAAAGCTTCCTGGAAGTGCTGGGGCTGATCGAGATCCTGCGGGCCACCACCCAGGACTCCTTTGCGGGCGACAACACCGCCTTGCTTACGGCCTTGGACTTTGCCGAAGAGTCCTTCGCGTTCTTGCTCGCGGGAACCGACGCGGAAAACACCTTCGTCTTGAACACAGACAACGCCCAAGGCTATGCGGTGTTCGGCTTGGCCGGGGATGACATTATCGAGGTTATCGAGGGCGGCGGAGCCCATATTGTCGGCGGCGACGGCACCGACCGAGTGGACTACTCCGCGCTCAGCGGCAGTTGGCGTCTCCAAATCTCCTATGACGCTGGTTTGGGTGCCTTTCAAGTCATGCGCCAGCTGCTGTCCGGCGGTCAGGTGATCGAAGAATTCAATGATGATTTGTTTGAAATCGAGGGAATAAGCGCCTCCGCTGGCAATGATCAGATCGACATCACCAATGGTGGGGCTCTGAACAGCGTGCGCGGCTTGGCGGGTGATGATCAGATCCGGGTCAGGGATGGCGGCTTTGTTGCCGAAGTCCTGGGCAATGCCGGATCGGACACGCTGACCATCGAAGGGGCTTTTGCCACCTCCGTGGAAGGCGGGGCCGACAGCGATGTCATCAACATTCTCAACGCGTCGGTCGACACCGTGGATGGCGGCAATGCTGGTGATACCATCACCGTCGATGCCGGAACCGCCAGTACCGTCACCGGGGGCGATGGGGCTGACACCATCACCGTAAACAATGGGTCCGTGACCAATCTGTCGGGTGGGGCCGGATCAGATAGCATCACCATCGAAAATTCCACCGTGAACAATGTCGCCGGTGGCAATGGCTCGGACTCGATCACAATCGTCAATGCCTTCGTTGAAACCGTTGAAGGCGGCTCGGGCAATGACACAATCTCGGTCAATGCGGGCAACAACAACGCCCTGACCTTGTTCGGCGGTGCGGGAAATGACGTTTTTGACATTGGCAGTTCGGCGGCCACCGGAAACATTTTCGGCGGCGATGGCTCCGACAAAGTCTTTCTGCGTGCGGGCAGCATCGTCAACGGTACCATCGATCTGGATGAAACCTTAGGCGACCAAGACACCCTTGTCCTGCTCAACCCGAGCCAGACCACCATTGCCGGGGGCATCAATGGGGTGGAGCTGGTCTATTATTATGGCACCACCGGCATGGATGATCTGTCGGTCAACTCTCCGGGGATCGCTGGGGTCACCGACATCACCACCCGCTTCGCCCTGCTGCCCAATGGCGGCTCAGACGATATCGATTTGGGCACCACAGACACCAAGTTTTTTGAGGTGGTCTTCACCAACCAAGACCTGTCAGCCAACAACATTGTCAATGTCACCAACTATCTCAGCGCCTTGGACCAATTGGTGTTTGACAGCCAGCTAACCGGCGGTCGGACCGGCGTGACCACGGCGTTCCAGAGCAACACCATCACCGAAGGGGTCGTGTTGAATAACTCCTTCAATACGGGAGACACCCCCGATCTGGCGTCCAATGTGGCAGCCTTGTTTGGCGATGACACTTATGATGTCGGTGCCTCGGCGATCCTGGTGGCGCAATATTCCAACCAATTGCAGGGCAGCACCGTGGTCTGGCATTGGACCGACAGCGATGGCAGCGGCTCCGTGACCTCAGGGGACAGCTTTGACAATATCGGTGAGATCAGCAGCGTCTCGGGCATTGGCCCGGCCTTGACCACCTCTGATCTGGAAGTCCGCGATGTTCAGGCGGAAGTGACACCGCCCAATTGACCTCAGCGCTCGCCCAGGGCCACATCCAGGCCATCCATAAACGGTGCGGCGAGATATTCAAAAATCGTGCGGCTGTGGGTGTGGATCCCAGCGGTAACCTGCATGCCCGGGAACAGGCTGTAATGCTGGCCATCCCGTTCAAAATGGTCCTGCTCGGTGAGGATCCGGACCTCAAAATAAGGCACGCCCTGGTCATCGCTGAGCGCATCGGGGCTGACCTCGCTCACTGAGCCCTCAATGATGCCAAAGCGCAGGGCTTCCTGGGATGCCAGACGGATCACCGCCGTTTGCCCGGGGAAGACATAGGACACGTCCTGGGGCATCAGCTTGGCCTCAATGACCAAGCGGTCATCCTTGGGCACCAGATCCAACACCACCTCGCCGGGCCGGATCACCCCGCCCACAGTGAAGAAATATTGTGATTTTACAATGCCATCCACCGGGGCACGGAGCACCGTGCGGCCCAGGGTGTCTTCAAATTTACGCCGCCGTTCCGCCAGCTCCTGCAGCTCGCCCCGGGCCTCTTCCAAAGTCTGGCGCACATCGCTGTCATAGGTGCTCTGGATCGCGCCGATCTCGGTTTCCGCTTCGCTCAGCTTTGACTTGGCCCGCTCCAGCACTGCGGCATCTTCGGCCAGCTTGCCGCGAATGGTCTCGCCATCGCGGACGAATTGCAGATGGTTAAACCGGGTGGTCAGATTGTCCCGCAGCAAAGACGCTGAGAGCTGGATTTGTTCATCGGCCAAGCGCAAGCTTTCGGTGTTGGAGGCGATGCGGGCCTCAATCTCCTCAATATCCCGGCGGCGCTGTTCAATGATCTGACGGGCACGGACCAGCTCGGCCTCCAACCGGGTGCGCCGGGCCTGGAACAAAGCGCGCATTTCCTCGACCCGGGCCGTGGCACTCTCCTGCAAATCAGCCGGCACTTCCGGGGCGTCGGCCCCGGCGGACTCCGCCTCCAGCCGGGCAATGCGCAGGCGCAGGGCGGTTTCCCGCACCGTCAGTTCCTCCAGATCCGCATTGCTGGCGGTGTTTTCCAAGATCACCAGCGGATCGCCAGCAGCGACCTCGTCATTTTCCCGGACCAGCAATTCCCGGACAATGCCGCCCTCCAAATGCTGGATGCTTTGGATCGAGCTTGAGGGCACCACCTCGCCCTCAGTGATCGCCACCGCATCGATCTTGGCCTGGGCCATCCAGACTCCGATGGCGACAACAAAGCCGACCAAACAGAGGAAAAACAAATGGGTGGCCGCGCCCGCGCCAGCCGCTTTGACCGCATCTGCGGTCTCCCCACTCGGAGGAGCGGATTTTGGGGTGTCCGGATCGGTCATGGGCGTCCCTCCGGCTGGGGCTGGGGCTGCGATTGCGGTTGCTGTTGAGTCTCTGGGCTCTTTGCTGGGGGCGAAGCTGTGACTTGTGCACCGGTTTGGGCACCCGGTTGGGCATTTGCCTCGGCCCCCGGCGGCGGGCCAGCCACCGCCCGGGCCAGACGCGGGCGCGGCTTGTGGTTCAAATCAATCAACCACTGCGCCCCTTTGACGATGTTCGGGTCATGGGTGAACACCAGAATGGTCCGGCGTTCCTCATGCATCCGGTTCATCAAGGCATAGACCGCCGCCGCCCCTTGGGCATCCAGACCTTCGGTGGGCTCATCCAGGATCGCCACCGGCCCGCCAACGCCCACCGCCCGGGCCAGGGCCAGACGGCGGCGAATGCCCACCGGCAGGGTTGCCCCACCCTCGGTGATCGGGGTGGCGATGCCATCCTTCAGCCGGGCCAAATGCTCCGAGAGATCGGTTGCCTTGACCAGCTTGCCCATCAGTTCCGGGGTCAGCTCCGGATTGGCCGCAGCAATATTGTCGCCCATGGAGGCATCCAGGAAGGTCGGCTCCTGGGGCAGATACATGATCTGTTGCCGCCACCAGGCCGGGTCGACCTGCCGCAGATCGACCCCGTCGACCAGGATCGAGCCTCGGGAGGGGTCCAACAGCCCGGCCACCATGCGGGCCAAGGTGGTCTTGCCGGTGCCATTGGCCCCCATGACCACGATCACATCGCCAGGCGCCGGGGCCAGGGTCAGGCTTTCAAACAACGGGGCCGAGCCGCCCGGATGCATAAAGCCCAGATCCTGAAAGGCAATGGCTCCGGAATAGGGCGCAATCACCGCGCCCTCGCTGCGCTCCCGGGGCAGGCCGGTCAGGGTTTGAAGCTGGCGCACCGCCCGCTTGGCCCTGATCATCGGCTCGGTCAGGGACACGATCCGGGAGATCGGCCCCAAGGCCCGGGCCGCCAGGATATTGGCCCCGATCATCGCCCCGACCGACAGCGCGCCCTCCACCACCTGGACCGCCGCCGCCGCCGTGATCCCAACCACCATCAACCCGCTGAGCATTTGCAGGGCCGCTTGGCCCCGACCCTGCCAGGCCTCCACCACCCGGCGAGCCGAGGCCGCCAGTGCAGCACGGGAGCGCCATTGGTTGGAGAGCAGGGACAAGGCGGAAAAAGCCCGGATGGTATCGGCATGCCTTAAGCCCGCCTGCAGGGCTTGGTCCCGGGCCGCTGCCGCATCCCGGCCCCGCTCGCCCTGGACCCGCATGGCCAGTTGCTGGATCACGCCGATCAAAATGCCCAAACAAACCACGCCCAAGGCGATGAAGCCTAAGAGCGGGCTGAGCAAAAACAACACGGCGACGAACAGCAGCGAAAATGGCGCGTCGAGAAAGGCGGTCAGGGTGCTGGCACCATAGGCTTGGCGGGCCAGCTCCGGGGCTTGGATCAGATCGCGCTTGGTGCCCGGGGCGAGGCGTTCCAGGGCCTGAACCTTGGTCGAGCCCAACAGATCGAAGGCCAGGCTGGCCAGCTTTTGATCCGGGCCCTCGGTCAAGGCCATGGCCAGACGTTGGCGGATCAGCCGGAACAGAAACTCAAACAGCACCGCGATCAGCACCCCGGCGGTCAAGGCAGCCAGGGTGGCGGTGACCCCATGGGCGACATAGCGGTTCAGCACTTGGATGGAATAGATCGAACTGCCCAACGAGAGCAGATTGACCAGCACCGTGGCCAGGATGACCTGGACCATGATCACGGGGCTGGCGGTCAGTCTTTTCAGCAGCTCGGGCACGGCCCCGGATCCCTATGGTCGGTTCGATATGATCACCTGCGATGGAGCCGTTTGGCCTATTCACCCAAGGTGAGCAGCAGGCCGCGCTTTCGGGCCAGGCGAAAGATCAGGAGAAAATGGGCCATCGCCAAGCCAAGATACAACAAATTCAATCCCGTGGCGGCGAAGAAATGGCCGACATCAAAGCCATCGCCCAGGATGACGCTGCGCATGCCTTCAAACACATGGGCCGGTGGGAAGGACAGGGCGATCCATTGCAGTGCCTCGGGCAGCACATCGACCGGATAATAAATCCCCGAGATTGGCCAGAAGAAAAACACCATCGCCCAAGCCAGGCTTTCGGCACCCTGGCCGAAGCGCAGCACCAAACCACAAACAAAGATCCCGATCACCCAGCCAAAGGCCAGCAGATTGATAAAGAACGCCAGCAGCGGCAGGCCCAGATCATAAATGTTGAAGCTGTGGATAAAGATCGCCAGCACCGTGGCCGGGCCAACCCCGATCAGGGTGCGGACAATGGACACCCCCATCAGGGCGCAGATCAGCTCCCAAGGCCGCAAGGGGCTGACAAACAAATGGCCCAGATTGCGGGACCAAATCTCTTCCAAAAAGCTCAAGGACAGGCCGAGATTGCCCCGGAACAGCACATCCCACAGCAGAACGGCGGACAGAAAAATCCCCGCCGACTGGGCGAACAGGTCCGAGGACCGGGCCAAAAAGTCGGTGATAAAGCCCCAGGTGATGATCTGGATGATCGGCCAATAGGCCATCTCCAGCATCCGGGGCACCGATCCCCGGATCAAATACCAATGGCGCAGGAACAAAGCGCCAATCCGACGCGGGGTCCCGGCCAGACTGCTGGGATCGACGCTCATGCCGGTTTCTCCGCGTCTTGGCCCGGTTCTGATGCCAGTGCTGGTGCCTGTTCATGCTCCCGGGCGATGTCCAGGAACACATCTTCCAGGGTCTGGCGGCCAAAGCGGGCGATCAGCTCCGGCGGGCTGCCCTCGGCCCGGACCTCGCCGCGCTGCAGGATCATCACATGATCACAGAGCCGTTCAACCTCGGCCATATTATGCGAGGCGAGGAAAATGGTGCGTTTGCGCCCAGAGGGGTCACCCGCCCGCCAATCTTCTAGCCGGGTGCGCACCCGATCCCCGGTATCCGGGTCCAGGGAGGCGGTCGGCTCATCGAGCAACAACAGATCCGGGTCGTTGAGAAGGGCCTTGGCCACGGCAACCCGGGTCTTCTGACCGGCGGACAGCTTGCCGCTGGCCCGGTCCAAAAACGGCAACAGGTCCAGCTCCTCGGCCAATGCGGCGATTCGATCCTTCGGGCGGCGCAAGCCATAAAGCCGGGCGAACACCGTCAGGTTCTCCCGGACCGTCAAACGATGGGGCAGCTCCACATAGGGTGAGGAGAAATTCATCCGCGCCAAAGCCCGGTAGCGATCCCGGATCATATCCACACCGAGCACGCGGATCTCGCCGCTGGTCGGCAGCAACAGCCCCAGCAACATGGCAATGGTGGTGGTTTTGCCCGCGCCATTGCCACCGAGCAAGCCAACGGTCTGGCCCTGCCGGACCGAAAAGCTGAGGCTTTTGACGGCGGTGACCGGGTCTTTGCGGCCATCCTGATAGGTTTTGGTCAGCCCGCGCACCGACAGGGCTTCCGGGGTCTCAGACCCCTCACCCCACTCCGGATCCGCGATCACTGGGCCACCTTGCCCTCGCCAATGGCGTCGATATGGAAGCCCTGGAACAAGCCGATGCCCATGGCCTGACCGGCAGCAATGGCCTGGGCGTCATCCACATGGCCCAGAATGATCCGCTCCGGCCCAATGCTGGCAATGGCCGCGCGCACCCGCTCGCCACTCTTGTCGGCAGACAAGGCGGCCTGGAGGTCCTTGGACCAAAGCAGTTTGATGAAATCCACCCCCATGCGCTCCCGATCCACCCGGGTCACCAGACCAGCATTGACCGCATCGAGCAAGACAGAGCAACCAAACCGGGCCGCCACGGAGCGGGCCACCAGGAAAGCGGTGGGGTCGGTGACCACGTCTTCCAAACGGACTTCCATGATCACCGCTTTGCCATAGGTCGCACCCAGCTCGGCCAGGCCATGGACACCGCCCGCCAACATGGTGGCAATATTGATGTTCACGCTGACCACTTGGGTTTCGGTGGTCTTAAACAATTGCTCCGCATGGGCCAGCAGGCTGCGGTCCAGGGTCCCGGTCAAGCGCCGGAACAGCCAGGGATTGGTGAAAAAATTGGTGGTCGGGGCCACGGTGTCCTTGAGGCGGCGGATGTCGATAAAATATTCCGTGCCCCAGGGCAGCAGGAAGGACCGGCCCTCCTGGTAGCCGATTTGGCGGATCACTTGGCCCTTGATCATGCCCGACAGATCGGCCCCGGTCAGACCACGCTCCAAGGTTTCCAGACCCTGGGCGTCCAACGGCTTTTGTTCCGGCATCGGTGGCGGCAAGGGCGGTGCAGCCCCAGCGGCGGCGCTATTTTCCGGCGGCGAGGCGGCCATGCTGCCCCGCGACAGGCCCCCTATAAAGGATCGGCGGTCCATCATCGGCGCTCCCGACCCGGCTTGGGCTTGATGGTCGGGCACAGCTCATGGACGCAGCCATCCGCATCCGGACAGACCGTGCCGGGCTGACGCCCCAGCACATAATCAATATGCGGCCCCTGAAAATACTGCATGCCTTGGCCATGGCCCCAGGCCATTGCCGCCGGACCATCGCAGGCGGCCAGGATCAGGCGGTCGCGGCCCAGGGAGTCCATCAATTCCGGCAAACCCGCATCCAGACCCAATTGCAGCTCCTGGCTCCAGGTCAGGCGGACCAGATCGGTGCCGACTACGCCGGGATCGGCCACCAACAGGGATTGCGGCGAGCAGGGGCCAAGCACACTGATGCAATTCAGGTCGGTCAACCGATCCCGGATCCGATGCGCCTTGGCCATATCGGCAAAGGCATCGGACGGGTTGATGGTGACCAGCACCCGGCAGGAATCCCCCAAAGCGGCCCGGAACCCGGCAAAGGCCTGGGTTTCGATGGTTTCCATATTCAGCCGCACATCCAAGCCTTCAAAATTCTTGCAGGCCTGGATCTTTTCGAAAATCGGCAGGGTCAAAGGACCGATCACCCGGTGCAGATCCATCGACAGCCAGGGGTCGGAGGCAAAATCCACATCCTCGGCAACGATCTTGCGGAACCGGCTTTCATTGATCCGCAGGACCTCGGCCACCTGACGGGCCTGGTTGTCGCGACCAATGCCGATCAGGGTTTCCCGGCGCAGCATCGGCCCCAGCAACAGCCGTTCCGCATCCTCTTGAACCAGGAACAGGCGCTTGGGCGTCAAAGGTTGGTCTTCGACCTGACCGGAGATCTTTTTCCGGTTCGCATCCATGCTGCGGTCCGAAATGTCGGACACGGCGGCTTCGAATTGTTTGAAGTGATCCGGATTTTCCAGGTCAAACCAGCGGGCGATCCGGGCCATGCCCCTAGGACCGCCGCCTTCCAGCAGGGGATCGGCGGAGAACATTTCGCCAATGCGCAGCACGCTGTCGCGGATTTCCGCCCGGGGCAGATTGCGCCCGACTACCAGCACATCCAGACTTTCCGGAACAAAGATCTCCACATTGCCCGGCGCAGCCAGACGCAGGGGTTCGAACACTTCTGCGGCCAATTGGGCAAAGCGATAGCGCCGGAAATCCTCCTTCAGCCCGGACAGGCCGATCAGGACCGCTTGAACTTGTGCGCTCTTGGATTTCAGCGACCCCACGGCGCGCCGCAGATCGAAAGCGTTCTTAAAGTCGGGCATGCCCTACCAACATCAACTCGGTCAAACTGTTACAACGGCCAACAGGATATCCGGTCTTGACCACCGGGAAGAACCTGTAAGCGCCTTTATACGCTGTTTTTGCGGCAAAACGATTGAAAGGGAGTAAATCCCGGTTGAAAGGCTGTAAATGCCATTGGTTTTTTTTGCCCATCGAGGCCAAAACCGTCTCTCTTAGGGCTTTGGAGCGCTCAGATGGGGAAACCCACCCGGGGCGGCAAGGGACCTAAATCAATTCTGCGGTCCTGTAAACAGACTCTGGCGGGGTGACCGGTGGCCCCGAGAGTGCTATCAGGCAGGGGTGATTTGACGCCTTGGACCGCTGCGGAGCAGAGCGACGCGGACCCAACGCGCCTTTGAAGTGGCACCAGAACAGCGGACAGTGATGATGGATCCCAGTGCAAGCCTGGTCGATTTGGTGGAGACCCTGCATGAGGTGCGTATCCTCTGCCTGGGCGATGTCATGCTCGACCGCTTTGTTGAAGGCGTGGTTGAACGGATCTCGCCGGAAGCGCCGATCCCGATCATCAAGATCAAAAGCGAGCAGGTGATGCTCGGCGGCTCGGGCAATGTGGTGCGCAATCTGGTTGCCCTTGGCGGTCGCGCGGCCTTCCTATCGGTGATTGGCGAGGACCGGACCGGCAAGGAAATCATGACCCTGCTGTCGGATTTCCGAGAGCTTGATTGCTACATCACCGTGGAAACCGGTCGCCGCACGCCGATGAAGATCCGCTATTTCGCCGGATCGCAGCAGTTGCTCCGGGCCGATGAGGAGACGATCAAGCCGATCTCGGAGTCCAATCGGGATCAATTGCTGGCCGATGCGACCCGGCAGATCGAGGATGCCAGCTGCCTGATCCTGTCCGATTATGGCAAGGGCACCATCGCCGATGACACCGCAGCCCGCCTGATCGAGATCGGACGGCGGGTGGGCAAGCCCGTCATCGTCGACCCCAAAGGCCGAGATTTTGGCCGCTATCGGGGAGCCACGGTGATCACCCCGAACAAGCGCGAGCTGTCCGAGGCCACCGGCCTGTTGGTGGACAGCCATGATGATGTCATCACCGCTGCCCGGCGGATCATTGATACCTGCGGCATCGACAATGTGCTGGCGACCCGCTCCCAAGAAGGCATGAGCCTGATCGGCCGAGATGGCAGCATCGAGCATTTCCCCGCCGAAGCGCGGGAGGTCTTTGACGTCTCCGGGGCCGGGGACACGGTGGTCGCCACCCTGGCCGCCGCGTTGGGCGCAGGCAGCTCGCTCAGCGACGCCGCCCGTCTGGCCAATGTGGCCGCCGGGATTGTGGTTGGACGGGTCGGCACGGCCTCAGTCCCCGCCCGGGATCTGATCAATGTGCTGCACCGGCGCGAGATCAGCCATACGGGCGAAAAAGTCGCCGGGATGGAAGAGGCCGTCGCCCTGGTCGAAAAATGGCGCCGCCGAGGCTTGCGGGTTGGCTTCACCAATGGTTGCTTTGACCTGCTGCATCCGGGTCATGTCTCCCTACTGCGCCAAGCCCGGGCCGCCTGTGACCGGCTGGTGGTCGGGTTGAACACCGATGCCTCGGTTCGCAAGCTCAAGGGCCCGTCGCGTCCAGTGCAAAATGAGAGCGCCCGGGCCACGGTGCTGGCCTCCATGGCCACGGTGGATCTGGTGGTGCCGTTTTCCGACAACACGCCGATCCGCTTGATCGAGGCCTTAAAGCCCAGCGTGCTGGTCAAGGGCGCGGATTACACCGTCGAAACCGTGGTTGGGGCCGAGTTTGTCCAGTCCTATGGCGGCAAAGTGGTCCTGGCGGCCCTGGAAGACGGCTTTTCCACCACCGCGACGATTGCCCGGCTGAACAGCTAGTCCCATTTATGGGCGGCCTCGGTGAATGGCCTTGGCCTGTTCCATTGCTTAGGAAAGAGACCGCCATGACCCGACGCCCAGCCCCTGCCCTTATCCTGGTCGCGCTGTCGGCTGCCCTGTTGGCCGGATGCGCGGCTGGCGAGACCGGCCCGTCGACCTCCGGCGGGGGCAGCGGTGGCGCGGGGAGCGATTTGACCGCCTGTGGCGGCGCGGCCCTGGGCAATGTCATTGGCGGTCCTTTGCTGGCCACCGGCCAACCGGCCCCGACCTCTGGCCCGTTTTTGCGCATGAGCGATCTGCCCGCCGGGGCGCGGATCATCACCCCCAACAGTGCGGTGACCAAGGATCTGCGCCCGGATCGGCTGAATGTGCTGCTTGATGACAAATCCGGTCTGGTGACCGGGTTGAACTGCGGCTGATCCGCTCCCCCTTATAGGACATCCGACCCATGAGCCTGTTTCTGGCCCATCTGGTTTATGCCCTGGCGTGGCTGAGTTTTGGGGTTGTGCATTCCTATTTGGCCCGCCCGGCGGTGATTGCGACGCTGAAACCGGTTTTCAGATCGGCCTATCGCCTGATCTACAATCTGATCGCCCTCATCCATATCGGTTTGGTGTTTTGGGTCGGCCAATGGGCCTTTGCCGACGCCCCGGCGCTGCTGCCCGATTTGGCGGGCAAGGTCCTGGTTCCGGCGGGGTGGGCTGTCACCGCCTGGGGTCTGGTGCTGTTGGCCATGGCGATGCAGGGCTATGACACCGCCCGCTTCATGGGCACCGCCCAAATCCGGGCGGCCAAGACGGGAACACCCCTAGAAGAGGACGAGCCGCTGCAGCTCTCAGGCCTGCACCGCCATGTCCGCCATCCGCTCTATAGCGCGGCTTTCCTGATCCTGTGGGGCATGGCGACCAGCTGGTCCGGCCTGGCTTTGGCGGTTTGGGGTTCGGTCTATCTGGTGATTGGCACGTGGTATGAGGAACGCAAGCTGATCGACCTTTATGGCCCGGTCTATCAACGCTATCGGCAGCGGGTTCCAGCCTATATTCCCCGGCGTGGCCGCAGCCTGGCGGAGGGTGAACTGCCCTAAGCCTTGCCCTCAGGCCGAGGTTGCAGGGCCTGGCTTGGCTTTGCATCGGGGGTAGGGGCAAAAAGCGTTGGATTCTGTCTTGGCCTGGGCCGAGTGATCGTATATGGTCCCGGTCCTTCTAAAGCGACCGTAGCTCAGCTGGATAGAGCGTCTGCCTCCGGAGCAGAAGGCCAGGGGTTCGAATCCCTTCGGTCGCACCATTTTTTAGTTATAGATCTACTTCTACTTGTATATCTCTCAAGCCCAGACCGCATCAGGTCTTCAAGCCAATCATGGTCACATCGTCGCGGCGGGGCTCGTCGCCCTGATATTCCGCCAGGGCCTCCAGGATCTTGCGCTTCTGATCCGCAAAGGGCAGATGCTGCACGGACAACAGCAGCGCTTTAAACCGCTTTTTGCCAAACATCCGGCGGCTGGTCCCGCCAACCTGATCAATCAGACCATCGGAGCTGAGGTAATAGGCCGTGCCCGGAACCACCGGGAAGCTGTGCTCCTCATAGGCTTGACCAAAGGGGATCCGGCGATAACCGATGCTCTTTCTGGTGCCCTTGATCTCCTCCACCACACCCTCGCGCACCGTAAAGAGTTCAAACCGCGCCCCAACAAAGGTCAGGGTCGATAGATCCGCATCAAAATAAACCGCGCCCAAATCCAACCCGTCATCGGAACTGCCGGTGTTCACATGCTGGTTTAAGCGCATTTGCACCAATTGGTGCACCCGTTGCACCAGACGCCCCAGCTGCCCCGGCGGCGTCTCCTCCAAGGCCCGGTCCAGGGTCCCGGTGGAGATCAAGGTCATAAATGCCCCCGGCACCCCATGTCCGGTGCAATCACCCAGGATGGTCAGAACGCCGTCACCCCAAATCCGGTTCCAGTAAATGTCACCCCCGACCACGTCACGCGGCTCCCAATGGATGAAATAATCTTGGAAGATCGCCTGGAAATTATCGTCAGAGGGCAGGATGGATTTTTGAATAGTCGCCGCATAATCGATGGAGCTGCGAATAACCCCATAGGCGTCGCTGAGTTCCTCGGTCCGCAAGGCGACCATGGACTCCAGATTTTGGGTATAGGTCGCAATGGTCGTCGACATGGCGTTAAAGGTTTCGGTAAGCTCCCCCAATTCATCGCGTTGGGTTACCGGAATGCGCGCTTCATAATCGCCATCGGTCAGGCGTTTGGCCCCCTCCGTCAAAGCCGAGAGTGGGCGAATGATCAGGCTGTTTTGGCCGAGAATGAAGATCACCGCCGTGACCAGCAACGCGATGCCCAGCACGGCCACAACCACGCCGGTTTCTTCGACACCGATAATCCCCGCCGGGTCAAACACCGCAACGGTGTACCAATCCAGCGACGGCAAATAGGCCATGGCCACCAAGCTGTTCTGGCCGTCCAGCCCGACAAACAAACTGCTGGCATTGCTGATGCCGTCGCGCAAATCGCCCATCACCCGCTGCAGGGCCTCCCGGTCCGCCTCCGAGGCCGCCATGCTCAACAGGCCGGTGTCCTCGGCGGCCTGGCCACCCAGCGCATTCAAAGCCACCTTGGAGCGGTCCACATGGGCTTGGATCGCACCGTCTTCGGTCACCATCATCGCCGTGATGCCCCGGGTCTGCTGGTTGACAAAGTCGGTGACGAACTCCGTCAAGCCAATCCCGGTCCCAACCACGCCAAGGGTTTCCCCGGCCTCCCGCATGGCATAGTTCACCCAAAGGCTGGTCACCCCCAGCTGCGCATTGTGATCAACATTCAAATTATAGGGCGCTGCGGCGCCAACCGTGTCGAAAAACCAGCTGTCATCCTCTTCATCCGGGGCCAGGACATCGACCACATCCAGCGCAATCCGATCGACCGTCGCATCGGCGTAATAGAAATTCCGGGACTTGGTGAAGCTGGCGAAATAGGTCTTTGAATTGAAATTATTGTGGAACAGCTCCAGCTCGTCCCGGGCTCTGGCCGCAATCTGAGGATCGGCTTCATTGCGCGCCCATTGCCGGAGTATTTGTGACTCCGCCATTTGCTTGGTCAGGGCAATTTCACGCTGAACCGCACCCTGAACCTTTTCTTTGTGCCAGAGCACGTGGCGCTCGGCGATATAGGTGCCAAGCTCGGTGGAAATGCGGTCGCCCACCAATGTGACCACCCAAATCGCAACACCACCGACCAAGACAAAGACAGCGCCCAGAAACAGGATGCTTTTGCCGCGCAGGCTTTGAAACAATGGCCGCTTCTGCCGCCGGATCGACCAGACCAGCAAAACCAGCAACCCAGCCCCGACAACCGCCATGCCGATCAGCAGCAGGCCCTCGTCGGAGGACAGCAAACCGCCCGCCGCATCCGTGGTTTGCACGAAGGACACGGCGGCGGAAACCCCTGCGGATTCAACCAGCTGGGCCCGTTCTTCCGGGCTGATCTTGGCCAAGGCTTTATCAAGCACGGCCACCAATTCCGGCCAGTCCTTCCGGACGGCCATCGTCAGCGCCAGCTGATAGGGCGTTGGGGCGACGATGCCGATATCCTCCAGCCCTTGCGCCTTCGCCACATGGGTGATGGTCGCAGGGGCCCCGACAAAGGCGTCGATCTGCCCGTCGGCAAGCTGGCGCAACCCCGTCGCCACATCCGGCTGGGGCAGCAGATCGATATCCCCATGGTGGGCCAGCAGGGTCTGATGGATGGCATAGCCGTTCACCACGCCGACCCGACGGCCACGCAGATCCGAAAGGCTCTGCACCGCCGCCGCATCCAAACGGGTGGCGATCACATTTGGCCAAGTAAAATAGGGCTTGGTGAAGTTGAAATACTGCCGCCGTTCCGGGGTGGCGGCCACCGCTGGCAACAGATCCAGATCCCGGGCCTGGGCTTTTTCCAAGGTCTCCCGCCAGCCAATATCCGGTGGTGGACGGAAGGTGATACCAAGGATTTCCTGCAGGCGGGTGGTAAAGGCCGCGCTGAGGCCGCTATGCAGGCCATTGCGGTCCAGGGCTTCATAGGGCGGCCAGTCGCGGTCAATGCCCAGTCGAATTTCCGGATGGGCGTTGAGCCAGGCCCGGTCCTGAGGGGTCAGACCGATGGTGTCATCGCGCATCGCCCGGCCAAAGAACCGCTGATCGGGTTCATTGATCCATCGGGCCTCGATTTCCGCGACTTCCGCATCGGAGATCCGATCCAGCCCGGCATTGATCTCCGTAAGCAGGCCTTCCCGGTCGCCTAGGACTCCGCCGTGAATGGTGCTGACCAACAAACGCTGCTTGGTCGCAATCACATCCCCTTGCAGACCCATTTCCCGGAGCAAAACCTCCAACACCTGCTCTTCTTGCAGCAGAGCATCGATTTCACCGCGAAACAGGGCGGTGACCATGGCATTTGTGGTGGCAAAGCCCCGGAGTCGGACCTGCGGGAACAGTTTCTTTATTTCCGCTTCCTGGAAGGACCCGGTCCACACGCCCAGGACCTCGTCGCGAAAGGATCCGAGATCTTGCGGTATCGCATTGTCACTGCGGTGATAAACCCGGGACACCGTCTGATAGGTTTGCTGGGTAAAGTCGATCCAGACATCCCGTTCCGGGGAGTAGGACAGGCCGGAATGCAGATCGGCCTCTTGGTCGCGCAGGCTGGCGATGCTGTCGGCCCATCCCGTGGCTTGGAAGCGAACCGGCTGCCCGGTCTTTTGCGACCACAAGCGCCACAGATCGACAAACAATCCCGCTGGGCGGCCTTGGGCATTGATAAAGGTAAAGGGAGGATATTGCCGGTCGATGGCAATGATCAGCGCATCATCCTTGGCCGCTTCGTTCTGATCGCCAACCCAACGGCGGTTGATCGCGCGGCGCTCGATCTCCGTAAGGCGGCCAAAGCCCTCATTGAGCAAGGCAATGGTGTCGGCATCACCTTGCTGGGCGGCGACAAACCAGTCACTCCGGTAAAGCGGGCTGTTGCCAATGAAGGTGTAATCGGCCAGCAAGCCGACGCGCTCCAAGTGGAACAGACCGGTTGGCGTATCGGCGGCGAACACCCGCAACTCGCCAACCCGCAAAGCCCCCATTAAGCTGTCATAGTCTGGATAGCCGATGATCGAGCCCTGGGGCAGACGATCTTTGAGAAAGCCCTCAACCGCATCGCCACTGATCACGCCGATGCGATAGGCCGAAGCTTCCCGCAAGTCCGTTGTTGTCGGCAAAGTGCGATGGAAAAACAGGTGGGTGTCGGTTTTGGCCAGCGGCGACCCATAGTCCAAAAACGCATCCCGGGCTTCGGTAAAAAACAGCCCGGCATGGGCATCCACCACCCCATTGCCGACCATGGTCAAGGTGTCGTCAAAGGGTGCGGCAATAAAGTTAACTGTGATGCCGGTTTTTTCTGACCAAAGCCGCCAGTAATCGATCAGAAGACCGGCTGCCTCCCCGGCTTCATCTTCATACTCAAACGGAACGCAATCGACGCAATAGGCCACAGTGATCGAACTGGGCTGCGCTTGCCCCTTGGTTCCAAGGACCATCATTGCTGCGATGAGGCCTAAGATCCAAAAATATCGGGGCCATTGCGCCATACAGATACACCCAAGCCACACTCTGTTTGGGACCAAAATCCCGGGAGCGGGATTATGAATTTTTACACGGCCTCACACCAGTTCTAAACAGCATTGGAAATCAACTTCCTAATATGAGTATTTAGCCCTGCGGTTCTCCTTTTAGGCATTACGTGGGTCCGTCTAAGAACTGCGCTGCATCCGTCGGCAGACATCAATAAAGGCGCGTAGCTTGGGCATCACCTGATGTCGACTGGGAAAATAAAGGAAAAAGCCTTCCGAGGTCTGGGTATAGGCCTCCAGGACCGGGACCAACCGGCCTTCCTTCACATCCAGGGCAAAGGTGGTTTCCAGATCATAGGCCAGACCCAAGCCCCGGCGGGCCACCACAGGCTTGGCGGCAAAGTCGTTGACGATCACCGTGCCGCTGACGGCGAAGGGCACCAACTGGCCGTCGCGCATCAGCTCCCAGCGATAGGTCCCCGGCGAGGAGGTATAGCGATAGCCAATGCAGGAATGATCGGCCAGATCCTCTGGCGTTTGCGGGGTGCCATGCCGGGCCAAATACTCCGGGGCGGCCACGATCTGCCATTTCAGCGGACCGGTCAGGTCAATCCCCACCATATCAGCCTCGATCTGGTCGCCGAGCCGGATGCCCGCATCAAAGCCCTCCCGAACAATATCGACCAACCCGTCCTGGGCCGAGATCTCCAAGGTCACCTTGGGGGCGGCTGCAGCAAAAGCGGCCAGGATCGGCTCCAGCACCAAGGGCACACAGATCCGGGGCACACTGAGGCGCAAATGCCCCGTTGGCCCCGCCCCCAGATCCGCTGCCTCCGACAGGCTGGCATCCAGATCACTCAATAAGGGTCGCGCCCGGGCATAAAGCCGCTGCCCGGCTTCGGTCAGGCCGACGCTCCGGGTAGTGCGGGTGAACAAGGTCACCCCAAGCCTGTCCTCCAACCTGCGCACCGCTAGACTGACAGCCGACCGCGACAGGCCCAGCTGTGCCCCGGCGCTGGCAAAACTGCCTCGGTCGGCCACGGCAATAAAGACGGTCAATCCGTCAAGGCGGTCCATGGGAAGCATCGGTGAATTGTAGAGCCAAGCTCAACACGCTGTCGAGACTGTCATGTCTACCGAAACACTCTGCAGGCGTTACATCCAGGAGGCAGATTTAAGGAGACCAGACCATGCCCACCTACCTGATCGTCGGTGCCAGCCGAGGCATTGGCGGTGCCACCGCCGCCCATCTCGCTCAACAAGGCGCAGACATTTTGGCGGTATCGAGAAGCCCGGCCCCGGTCGGACGCTGGATCCAGGCCGATATTGGCACCGTTTCGGGCATCGAGACGGTCCTGCAGGCCGCCAAAGCCCAACCGCTGGATGGTTTGTTGTTCTTAGGTGGGGTTTGGGAGCAAGGCGCATTCACGCCGGACTACCGGTTCCTCGACAGCCCTATGGAAGAAACCCTGCACATGATCGCAGTGAACTTGACCGCGCCGATCCTGCTGGCCCAGGGCCTGGCCCAGGCTCTGAGCCAAGCGCCCGCCCCGCGCATTGTTTTGATGGGCTCCATGTCCGGCTTGGCCAATACGGCCACCAAGGAGGTCGCCAACACCGCAACCAAATTCGGGCTACAAGGAGCGGCAGAGGCCTTAAACCTCTCCCTGCGCCCGCTGGGCATCGCCACTACGGTGATCAATCCGGACAATGTGGCAACGCCGGAGGTCGAGGCGGACATTGCCCAAGGCTTGGCGGGCGACCAGATCCCGATCCCCCTCGCCGATCTGACCGGAACCATCGATTATGTCCTGGGCCTCAGCCCCCATGCGGTGCCCAGCGTGATCAATTTATGCCAGACCAAGCCGGATCAGGGCTAGGTGGTGGAGCTTTGCTAGCCTTGGGACCGCTCCGCCATGGCGACGAATTGCGCCGTGACAAAGTCCATGGTGTCGCGATGGTTCTTAAACCAAGGCACCACGCCGTGCTCCAGATGGTCCCGCGCCTCTTGATACGCCCCGGCCTCGACCTGAGCGTTCAGCGGAATAAATAACTCTAAAACCCGTTCATGCTCGGCCTTGTGCACCGGAAAGGCCGGGAAACCGGCTTTTTCCATCAGGCCCTCTTCGCGAGCAAAATGCTCGACCAAGTGCCGGTAGAAGGCCTGCCATGCCGCCGGGAAGGCCGCATCATCGGCGCCATGAGCTGTATTGAGCAGCTCGATGGTTTCCTCATGGTCCCGGTCGATGACCGGATGGTTGACCAGCAGATCGTCGCTCCATGCCAACAGCATCATAATTCCCCCTTTTTTACCCACTATGGATAAGGACATAGACCAGCGGCGCAAAAGCCACAAGCGGCTCTCTGCAAGGATCGCGTGGAAGCGCTTTGCCCGCCAGGCGCGTAAGGAACCGTCCTGGAGCGGGGCCAAAGTCGTATATCCTTAAGGAAATTGCCCTTGTCTGATGACCTCACTAGGTTAGGCCCAAAGAGCCTGCCCACTAGGAACCTTGAATGACCCCCAAAGATCCCCCTTTCGCCCCGGTGGAGGACGACGACGAACTGGTGTTTGTCGACGATACCCCAGAGGGCCTTGGTTCCGGTGACGCCAGCCCGGACGATGGTGCGCAGCGTACCTTCCGCCGCCCTTGGCGGGTTTTGGCCGTGGATGATGACGCCGAAGTGCTGGCCATGACCCGCATGCTGCTCAGCGATTTCGAATTCAATGACCGTCCTTTGGAACTGCTCAGCGCAACCTCGGGCCGTGATGCCTTCGAAATCATGGCCCAGGAAGAAGACATCGCCGTCATCTTGCTGGATGTGGTCATGGAAACCGATGACGCCGGTCTGGTGCTGGTGCGTCGGATCCGGGAAGAACTGAACAACAAGGCTGTGCGCATCATTTTACGCACCGGTCAGCCCGGCTTGGCCCCGGAGCGCGATATCATCGTTGATGCGGACATCAATGATTACAAATCCAAAACCGAGCTGACGGCGCAGAAGCTGTTCACCACGGTGGTGGTCGGTTTGCGGGCCTATAATGACATTGTCTCGCTCAGCCGGTTCCAATCCGGGCTGACGGCGGTTGTCGAGGCCGCTGCGCAAAGTGATATCGGCTTTTCCTCCCTGATGCTGGCCAATGGCCTGCTGGGCCAAATCAACGCCACCTTTGGGGCCACCAGCCAGGATTGCCTCTGTGTGGCGCGGCTAGAAACGGGCAAAGAGCAGATCCTGGTCACGTCCGGGCGGTTCGAGGCCATGTTCGGCCTTGATTTCCAGGTTTTGGCCGCAGCGCCCTGCCATGGGGCGATCCATGCGGCCATGGAAGCCGGGTGCGACCAGTTTTCCCCAGGCATGGCGGTGTTTATCGAGGACCGGGACGGACCGCACGGACCCTGCCGTTTGGCGGTGTTCCTGACCCTGGAAGACCCGCCGCAAAGCCAAGACCGCTCCAGGATCGAGCTGTTCTGCACCGCCATCGCCAACAGCACGTGGCCCGAATAGGGGTCTGGGGAGACTAATCCCTATAGGGCGGCGATCCACTCCAAAATAATGTCCCGCTCCAGCTTGCGCGCCCGAACCATCCAGCTTTGTGCCGGACCCAAGGCAGAGCCGCGATAATGGTTGGACCGGTCCGTATCAAATTGGGTCCGGGCCGGGATATCCTTTGAATACAGGGCAAAGATCAGGCTGCGGCCACTTTCGGTCTCAATAAAGCCCGCCAAACCCCGGCCATACCAGATCGTGCCCGACTTGGCCCACACCGCTGGCCACTCTTTGCGCGTGCGCGGGAAGCGGCCTTGGTCATCTCGAAACGCCTTTTGCGGCAGCAGTTCGCGCAAATCCACCCCGCCGGTGCGATGGGCCGAGGCAAAATCGATCATCGCCACGGTTTGGGCCGGGGACATCCGCCCCGAAGACGACAAACCGGAATGGTTGGGCAGGGTCATGCCCTCCCAGGCGGCCCGGTCCGGCATCAGGCTGGCCAGATAATCGACCATCACCACCCCGGACTCATCCAAGCCCAAGGGGCTGTCCATCACCTTGCGGGTCGAGGCCAGGCCGATCAACTCGGCCATGACATTGTTGGAATATTTCAGCACCTGGGTCAGCAGCACCGCCAAGGAAGGCGACCGGTCCGTCGCCAGCAGGGTCACCGGCTCAGCAGCGGCCTCCTCCCCTGGGCCATCGGGATCGATCATGGCTTGGGAGCGGGCCTCGGGCAAAGCCAAGGCTTTGGGCAGCACAATCCCATTGCGCTCCGCCACCGCCCGGAACAGGGCCGCCGTGTGGTGGCCAGGATGGCGGATCGGCAGCCATCGGAAGCCCTTCGTGCCCAAGCTGTCACTGATATACCAGACCTCTCTGGGGTCCGCGAACGCGCCGTCTTCGGTGGGACCAGCAGGCGGCAACAAGGCCCGGTTAAATGGGGCCCAAGGATCAATGCCCAAGGCTTTGCGGGCCTCCGGGTCCTTCGGTAAGAACTGATAGGCGATCCGCTCCACCGGCGGCGCGCCCTCAATTTCCGGCATATGCGGGGCCTTGCCCCCGGACCAGGACACCGGCACTCGGTTGAACTCCGAGGATAACGCGCCAAAGCCAGGATTATAGGACCGGTCCGAGGGCTGGAACGCATCAATCGACCAGCCCTTGGCCAAGTAATGATCATCAAAATAGAACCCACCGGTCAGCCCGGTGACCCCGGTCTTGGCCAGATTGCGCGCCAGGCGGTTTAGGCGATGGGCGGTCAGGAACGGATCGCCTTCACCACGCAGGATCACATCGCCCTGAACTATGCCTTGGGCGTCCATCGGACCGGTGGCCAGAACCTGGGTCTCAAACTGGTAATCCGCGCCCAAAACATCCAAGGCATAGACCGCCATCGGCACCTTGGTCACCGAGGCTGGCAGGAACATCTCCTCGGCCTGGGAGGCACTGACCACCGAGCCATCCGCCGGGTCCAGCAGCATCCAACCCACATTGGCCGGATTAAAGCCATGGCGGGCGATGAATACCGGCTCTGGGATCCGGGGTTTGGGTGGCTTGACCAAAGGCGGGATCGGCAGGCCCGGCGCGCGGGTCGAGATCATCACCTCCGGCGCGGCGGATTGTGCCTGGGCATCGACCGGCCCGGCCAGGACCAGGGCCATGGCCAAGCCAAAGCACGCGCTGAGAAAACAGATCTGCCGAAGGGACGATAAGGCGTTCAGGGGACCCAAAAAACGACGGCACAGTCCAGTGACCAAGGGAGGTGTCTCCTGAAAAACCAAGCGAAGAGAGCGATGCGGGATCGGGGAGGGAGCGGACAGGGGGAGAATCCTATCACCTTCCGGGCGAAGAAACAGACTGGTTTTGACGACAATCCCGTTACCACCGCTCCCGGACAGCAGAGGTTAGGGGTTTTTATTTCGCCCTGCCGTCCCGACATAGCGTGCAAAGTTCTGTTGAGGCCGCAGACTCATGATCTATGTGGCACAGAACCAAAAAGGGCATAACGAAAGGGATCGCATCATGCCGTATGGGGATACGCGGATTTCGCTGCTGGGTCAGGTGGCCGATGCCGGTCTGTTGAAAGACAAGGCCTATGTGGATGGGGCCTGGATTGGGGCGGATAGCGGCGACAGCTTTGCGGTCCTGGATCCCTCCGACGGCACCACCATTGGCCATGTGCCCGATTTGGGTGCTGCAGAAACCGAGCGCGCCATCGCTGCGGCCAATGCGGCCTGGGGTCCCTGGCGGGATCTGACCGCCAAGGAACGGGCCACCGTTTTGCAGCGCTGGTTCCGCCTGATCCTGGAGCATGAAGAGGCCCTGGCGATCCTGATGACCGCCGAGCAGGGCAAACCCCTGGCCGAGGCCCGGGGGGAGGTTCGCTATGGTGCTTCTTTCGTCGAATGGTTTGCCGAGGAAGGCAAACGGATCTATGGCAGCACCATCCCCGCTCATGGGCCGGACAAGCGGATCGTGACCCTGCGCCAGCCCATTGGGGTTGCGGCCGCCATCACCCCTTGGAACTTCCCCATCGCCATGATCACCCGCAAGGTCGCCCCGGCCTTGGCGGCGGGCTGCCCAACGGTGATCAAACCGGCAGAGCAGACACCGCTCAGTGCCTTAGCCCTGGCAGCCCTAGCTGAACAGGCTGGTTTGCCTGCGGGCCTGTTGAACATTGTGACCACCAGCCGCGCCCGCCCGGTCGGCAAGGCCCTGACGGACTCGTCTTTGGTCCGCAAGCTGTCTTTCACCGGCTCCACCGAGGTCGGCAAGATCCTGATGGCCCAATGCGCCGACACGGTGAAAAAAGTCTCCCTGGAGCTGGGCGGCAATGCCCCCTTCATTGTGTTTGACGACGCCGATTTGGACGCCGCCGTGGCCGGAGCCATGGCCTCAAAATTCCGCAATACCGGCCAGACCTGTGTCTGCGCCAATCGGATCCTGGTCCAGGACGGGGTCTATGACGCCTTCGCCACCAAGCTTGCCGAGGCTTTGAGGGGCCTGAAGGTCGGTCCCGGTTTGGGCGGCGACACCGCCCAAGGCCCATTGATTGACCTAGACGGCCTGGAAAAGGTCGAAAGCTTGGTCAGCGACGCCTTGCATAAGGGGGCGTCCGTTGCCGCCGGGGGCAAACGCCATGCCCTGGGCGGCACCTTTTATGAGCCGACCATCCTGACCGGTGTCACCCGGGAGATGCGCATGGCCGAGGAAGAGATTTTCGGCCCCGTCGCCCCGCTGTTCAGGTTCTCCACCGAGCAAGAGGCCATCACCCTGGCCAATGACACCCGCTTTGGTCTGGCGGCCTATTTCTACGCCCGGGATATTGGCCGGGTCTGGCGGGTCGCCGAGGGGCTGGAATACGGCATGGTCGGCATCAATGAGGGCATTATTTCCACCGAAACCGCGCCCTTTGGCGGGGTCAAGGAAAGCGGCATTGGCCGGGAAGGGGCCAAGGAAGGCATCGAGGAATATTTGGAAACCAAATATCTCTGCCTGGGCGGGGTTTAAGCGCTGGAAAAAACAGGCTGCTTGGTGAAGACGCCATTGCACAGCAAGGCCTTAGGGCAGTATGACCAACAGATGGAGTAGACATCCGATCAGAAAGGGGCAGGACCATGGGAAGCGTTTCGGTGCCATATTCGGGACCGACTCCGATGATGCCATGGTCTAAGGGCCAAACCTGTTCCCGAGGCCCTGCCCAGCCCAACCCGGTCAAACCCTTTTTCGCCGTCTCAGCCTTGGTCCGCCTTATGGCGCTGGGCCTTGTGGTGCTGGTTCTGGCCAGCCTGTCGCCCCCGGTCCAAGCGCAAGAATTGCTGTTTAAGAACATTGGCACCGGGCGGACCAGCGGGGCCTATTTCCCGGTCGGCGGTACCATCGCCAATATCATTTCCAATCCGCCGGGCTCCCGGGCCTGCGAGGATGGCGGGTCCTGTGGCGTGCCCGGCCTGATCGTGGTCGCCCAATCCACCAGCGGCTCTGTGGACAATATCCGGCGCATGCGCCTGGACCGATTGGATTTGGCCATCGTCCAAGCCGATGTCGCCTATGGGGCCGTCAACCCCGAAGACTCGGTGATGGGCGCGGCCAATATGGCCAATGGCCCGCCGCCCTATCCGGACTTGCGGGCCTTGAGCGCGCTCTATGAGGAGAGCCTGCATCTGGTGACCTTGCAAAGCTCAGGGATTCGATCCTTGGAGGATTTGGCCGGCTTGCGGGTGTCCCTGGGCGAGGCCGGATCGGGCACCCTGGTGACCAGCACACTGGTGCTGGAAGCCGCCGGATTGGGCGAGATGGATTTCCAGGACTATCCCATGACCCCGTCAGAAGCGACGGACGCCCTGGTCGCCGGTGCCTTGGATGCGTTCTTTTTCTTCGGCGGTGCCCCGGTACAATTGATCTCCCATCTGGCCGACACCACCCCGATCTCGCTGGTTCCAATCCCGGAAGCCATTGCCGACCGGGTCAACCGGCAAGCCCCCTACCTGACCCCAGGGCTGATCCGGGCCGGACGTTATGGCAATGAGCGTGCGGTGCCGACCGTGGCGGTCTCAGCGCTGTTGGTGACCCGAGCCTCCCTGCCCGATGCCTTGGCCGAGGAGATGACCGCAGCCCTGTGGCATCCTTCCAGTGCCGCCATCCTGGCCAAAGGCCCGCCACAAACCCGGGATCTGGATATCAAACGCGGCGTTTTGGGCATTCCGATCCCGATCCATCCCGGCGCCATCACCTATTATCAAAAGGTTGGCCTGTTCCCGTCCACGGATGGGGACGTGCTCTCCACCCCTGAATAACCGGTCTTGTTTTTTTGGAGTATGGTTTCATGTCCCTCGCGGCCCTGGTTGATGACCCCACCATTTCCTCCGCCAATACAGCCGATGCGGATCCAGTCGTGGTCATCCCGCTCTACCCGACCACCCCAACAGGCCTAACCGCTGGTTTGCCGACGCTCTCGGACGCGGATAAGGCCTGGGTTGAGGCCAATGGCTTTACCGGCGCGGCGGGCAGTCTGTTGCCTTTGCCCGATGGCCAGGGCGGTCTGTCCGGGCTGATGCTGGGCTTGGGCGAGGAAGACAATCCGCGCCTGTTCGCCGCAGCGGCCAGCGGGGCACCGAAAGGGACCTACCGCATTGATCCGGGATTGATGCCCGATGGCTGGACCAATGAGGTCGCCTTGGCGTGGTCCCTGGCCGATTATCGCTTTGATCGCTACCGCAAGAGCCCCTCAACCGGGTCTGACTCCGCCACCGACACGGAAGCCAAGGACCAAAAGCAGCCCCAAACCCCTAAGGCCAAACTGATTTGGCCCGAAGGGGCGGACCGGGAGGCCGTCCGCCGCCTGGATCGGGCCGAGCGCCTGGTGCGCGATCTGGTCAACACCCCGGCGGAGGATATGGGACCCCAGGAGTTGACCGATGTCACCGCCGAGATCGCCGATCGCCATGGCGCGGCGCTGCGGGTGACCATGGGGGATGGCTTGTTGCGGGCGGGCTTCCCCATGATCCATGCGGTGGGTCGGGCCAGTGACCGTCCGCCCCGGCTGATTGATCTGAAATGGGGCGACCCCGGCGATCCGGCCGTGACCTTGGTCGGCAAGGGGGTGTGCTTTGATTCCGGTGGTTTGGACATCAAACCCGCCGCCGGCATGCGGTTGATGAAAAAGGATATGGGCGGGGCCGCCCATGCCTTGGCCTTGGCCGAGTTGATCATGGATTCCGAACTGCCGATCCGCTTGCGGCTGCTGATCCCGGCGGTAGACAATGCGATCTCGGGCAATGCCTTCCGGCCTGGGGATATTCTGCGCTCGCGCAAAGGTTTGAGCGTTGAGATCGGCAATACCGATGCCGAAGGCCGTTTGGTGCTGGCTGACGCCCTGGCCTGCGCTGCCGAGGGCATTGACAGCCCGCCGCGCAAGCCGGAGCTGATCTTGGATTGCGCCACCCTGACCGGCGCGGCCCGGGTGGCCTTGGGTCCTGACCTGCCTGCACTCTATTGCAGCGATGACCATTTGGCCCATGACCTGTTGCAGGCGGCCCAAACCCATCGCGATCCGCTTTGGCTGATGCCCCTGCATGCGGGCTACCGTCGGATGATCGAGAGCAAGGTCGCCGATCTGAACAATGCCCCGGACGGACCCTTTGCCGGATCGATCACCGCAGCCCTGTTCCTAAAGGCATTCGTCCCGGACGAAATTCCCTGGGTGCATTTGGATGTCTATGCCTGGAATCCCCGGGCCACCCCGGGACGCAGCGAGGGCGGCGCGGCCCAAGGGCTCCGAACGTTGTTCGAAACCATTCGCTCCCGTTTTGGCAAAGGCCAGTAACCAAACTGTCAGGGGCGATACATCCGAAGAATGAGGTTGCGGGCCACCAACGGTCCGGAAAGGCAAGAAAGCGCGGGCACTTGCGTTTTCCCCCTACCCTAAACCGGAAAATATCCCTACCTTACCTTATCGGTTTTTGTTGCATTGATGCTCAGTTTGCGCTACCAGAACATTGCGGTAACGAAACAAGCGGAAAAACAGCCCATGCCCATCAATCTCAATGCTGTTGAGGCCTTAGACCTCTGGCGCGGATCTATTGTTGAAAGCGTGCGACGCGATGCGCCGGATCTGTCCGCGCGGCAAATGGCCCTGCTGTTGACCGTTTACTTGACCCCGCCGCCGCACACCGTGCGCGGCTTAGCCGGATTGCTCAATGTGTCCAAGCCCGCCATCACCCGGGCGGTGGATCGCTTGTCTGAATATGGTTTGGTCAAGCGCAAGACCGATGAGAATGATCGCCGCTCCGTGTTGATCCAACGCACGGTCAAGGGCAGTGTGTTCCTGCGGGAATTTGGCGACATCATTGTGTCCGCCTCGCGCAACACCCATTCGGAAAATGCGGCGGAATAGACGACGCTTGGTGTTGCCTTCGATTTAATTTTGCGAAGCGAACGATTTGACCAATTCGGTCAATGTAACACCGATTTTATCGCCATCGGTGATGATGACTTCGCCCCGTGCCACCAAAATATCATTGGCATAAATCTCAACGGGTTCACTGATCCGTTGTTCCAACTCGACCACAGCGCCACGACCCAGCTTCAAAAGCTGGTTAACCCGGAGATTGGCTTTGCCTAAGACAACGCTGATCTCCACCGGAACGGTATAGATCGCTTCCTTGGCAATGCGCGAGAGTTCGGTTTCGTTCATCGGGCGGTCAAATCCACTGTTACCAGAGCATTTTCAGCCGAAGTGGGTACCGGTTCGGCGGTTCGAAAATGCGACAAACCAAAAACCGCATTTTCAGCCGAAGGGAGCACCGGTTCGGCGGTCCGAAAATGCCATCATACAAACGCTTGGGCCGCAGTGTACCAAGCCAGCGGTTAACGCAAAGTGTGGATTTCGCTCAAACGGGATCCGTCTCAAGCTTCCAAGCGTTTTTCCAAGGCCGCACAGACCGTTTCGATCACCCGAACCCGGGCATGGCGCTTGTCATTGCCTTCCACCAGGGTCCAGGGCGCAACGGAAGAGCTGGTGCGTTCGACCATGGCGGTCACCGCATCCTCATAGAGATCCCATTTATCGCGGTTGCGCCAATCCTCTTCGGTCAGTTTCCAGGCCTTATAGGGGATTTGCGCCCGGGCTTCGAAGCGGGCCAATTGCTCCTCTTTGGAAATATGGATCCAGAATTTGCCCAGCACCGTGCCATGCTCGACCAACTGCTCCTCAAAATCTCGGATCTCCGAATAGGCGCGCCGCCATTCCGGATCGCTGGCAAAGCCTTCAACCCGCTCCACCAAGACCCGGCCATACCAGGAGCGATCAAAAATCGTCACCCGACCCGACCGGGAAATATGACGCCAAAACCGCCACAGATAATGCTGCACCTTCTCTTCATCGGTTGGGGCCGCTACCGGAATGATCCGGTAGCTGCGGGCATCCATCGCCGCAGCACAGCGCCGAATGGCCCCGCCCTTGCCTGCCGCATCCCAGCCTTCAAACACCAACACCGTGGAGACCCCGCGCTCCCGGGCGGTCCGGGACAGTTCGGCCAAGCGGGCCTGGGCGATTTTCAGGCGGTGGTTATAGTCCTTTTTGCCCAAGGTCAGGCTCAGGTCCAGGCTGTCCAGGATCGACGGTTGCTTGCCCTGGACGGTCTGCAGCGCCGCCTCCAGCGCCTCGGTTTCCGAAGCCTCGGCCTCGTCCTCAGACCCCAGCGCCGATTGCACCGGCGAGGCCATGATGGTTTTGCCGGCCTCCCGGGCGGCATGGGCGTCCAAATGGGTTTTGATCGTATCTCGTAATAAGTTCAGAACCGTAATGGAACGATAGCGATGGTCTGACCCTTCGACAATATGCCAGCGCGCTTCCGCCACCGAGGTCTTTCGGATCACCCGTTCTGCGGCCTCGATGAAGTCATCATAGCGCTTGGTGTTGTCCTTATCCTCCTGGGTAACCCGCCAGGCTTGCAAGGGGTCTTTGCTCAGGTCCTTCAGCCGCTTTTTCTGGGCGTCTTTGCCCAGATGCATCCAGAATTTCAGCACCACCGCGCCGTCATCGGCCAGCATATGTTCAAAGGCCAGGATCCGTTGCATGCGGTTGTCAAAGGCCTGTTCGGACATATTGCCCAAAGCGAAATCCTTAAACGGCTCCGAATACCAGCAGCTCAGGAACAGGCCGATTTGGCCATGGGCGGGCAGATCGCGCCAATAGCGCCAGAATTCCGGGCGTTCGCGCTCCACATCGGCTTTGGGGCCATAGGCATTGGTGACGATCCAGCGCGGGTCGAGCCACTCATTGATCAGATTGATGGACTCGCCCTTGCCTGCGCCCTCGACGCCAGCAAACACCACGACCACCGGGCAGCGGGCTTCCCGCAGCCGCTGCTGCAGCCCCAACAGCTCGATCCGCAACGGTTCCGCCAGCCGGTCATAATCGGCTTTGCTGATGGTGCGTCCCAATTCCGCCGTGCGAAACATCCCCTGCCCCTTCTTTTGCTTCTGTTTTTTCGCAATCTATCCCTCCTTCCTATAGGAGGGGCCTATGGGAGGGGAAGAAAATTTGCAAAACCGGTTCCCGTTTGCCGGTGCATGTTCTAAGGTCCCGCCGCACAGATCGGGTGCGTGATCTTCAGGACGGCTCCGCCTTAAGCGGCAGCCCCGTGGTTCGATCCGCATCCTTCTCCCAGCGCCGCGTGATCGCCCGGATGTCCGACAGCGCCCCCTTGGTTTGACCAGCGGGACGGGCTGTCTGACCCGCCCCGGTCTCCGGCGCTCCAACCCGAAGGGAGGAACCGCCGCTGAGCGGATACCCCTTCGACAATGAGATTACGGTGACGGAGGACTTGTCATGGCAGTTCGTGTTGCGATCAACGGTTTCGGGCGCATTGGCCGCCTTGTTTTGCGGGCTCTGGTGGAATCCGGTCGCACCGATGTGGAAGTGGTGGCGATCAATGATTTGGGCTCCGCTGAAGCCAACGCCCATCTGCTGAAATATGACAGCGTCCATGGGGTGCTGCCCCAAGACGTCTCCGTCGATGGCGATATCATGATCATCGGGCGCATGCCGGTTCAGGTGCTCAGCGAGCGCGATCCGTCCAAGCTGCCCTGGAAAGACCTGGACGTCGACATTGTCGCTGAATGCACCGGCATCTTCTCCGATAAGGATAAGGCGCAGGTCCATTTGGATGCTGGGGCCAAGCGGGTTCTGGTCTCCGCCCCGTCCAAGGGTGCCGACATCACCGTGGTTTATGGTGTGAACCATGATGCGATCACCGCCGATCACCTGGTGATCTCCAACGCCTCTTGCACCACCAACTGCTTGGCTCCGGTGGCCTATATCCTGAACAAGGAATTCGGCATTGATCATGGCTTTATGACCACGATCCACGCCTATACCGGCGACCAACGCACCGTCGATACCCTGCATAAGGATCTGCGCCGGGCCCGGGCCGCAGCCATGTCCATGATCCCGACCTCCACCGGCGCGGCCAAGGCCGTCGGTCTGGTGCTGCCAGATCTGGACGGCAAGCTGGACGGCACCGCCATCCGGGTGCCGACCGCCAATGTCTCCGTGGTCGATCTGAAATGCGTGCTGAAAAAGAACACCACGGCGGACGAGGTCAATGCCGCCATGCAGGCCGCCGCCGACGGGCCGCTCAAGGGCGCGCTGGCCGTGAACACCCTGCCGCTGGTCAGCATCGACTTTAACCACAACCCGGCCAGCTCCACCTTCGATGCCACCCAGACCAAGGTCATGGAAGGCAACTTCGCCCGGGTGCTGTCCTGGTATGACAATGAGTGGGGCTTCTCCAACCGGATGCTCGACACCGCCGTTGCCATTGGCAAGCTGCTCTAAGGCTGCGAGACAACGGATGGGCCGCCTTCCTTTAACCGGGGGCGGCCCAACATTTTTTTGACATTGAGATCCTCTGATCGACCTCAAGCAATTGGGACGGGAGTGCGAACCCATGGCCAGCTTTAAGACCATTGATGCCTTGGATGTCTCCGGCAAGCGCGTCTTGGTGCGCGCAGATTTGAACGTGCCGGTGCGCGATGGCAAGGTCACCGACACCACCCGGATTGATCGGTCAGCGGAAACCGTGCGCCAGCTCAGCGAACGGGGGGCCTGCGTGGTGCTGTGCTCCCATTTCGGCCGCCCCAAGGGCAAGCGGGTGCCGGAAATGAGCTTGAAGCCGATCCTGGAGCCCCTGTCCCAAGCTCTGGGCGGTGCAGATGTCTCCTTCGCTGAGGATTGCATCGGTCCGGCCGCAGAGCTGATGGTCAATGGCCTCGCCCCTGGCCAGGTCGCCCTGTTGGAAAACCTCCGCTTCCACGAAGGCGAAGAGGCCAATGACCCCGGCTTTGCCCGGGCCTTGGCCGATCCGTTTGACCTCTATGTCAATGATGCCTTCTCCTCAGCCCACCGAGCCCATGCGTCGACGGAATATGTCGCCCGCCTGCTGCCCTCGGCCGCCGGTTGCCTGATGGCCGCTGAACTCACCGCGCTGGGTCAGGCGCTGGAGAGCCCGGAACGTCCGGTCGCCGCCCTGGTTGGCGGGGCCAAGGTTTCCACCAAACTCGACCTATTAGGCAATCTGCTCGGCAAGGTCGATGTCCTGATCATCGGTGGCGGCATGGCCAACACCTTCCTGCATGCCTCCGGTGTGCCGGTCGGGGCCTCGCTGTGCGAAAAAGATCTCGCCGACACCGCCCGGGAAATCCTGGAGAAAGCCGACGACCAGCGCTGCCGGATCATCCTGCCTTCCGACGTCGTGGTCGCCAAAGAGTTCAAAGAAGGCGCGGAAAACCACATCTGCGCCATCGATGAAGTGCCTGAGGACGGCATGATCTTGGATGTCGGCCCGGCCAGCATCGCCACGGTGATCGAGCGGATCAAAGACTGCCGGACCCTGGTCTGGAATGGCCCGATGGGCGCGTTTGAGATCCCACCCTTCGATGCCGCCACGGTAGCGGTGGCCAAGGCCGCTGCGGATTTGACCGAAGCCGGGTCCTTGCTCACCGTCGCTGGCGGGGGCGACACGGTGGCTGCCCTGGCCCATGCAGACGTGGTGGAGCGGTTCTCCTATATCTCCACGGCGGGCGGCGCCTTTTTGGAATGGCTCGAAGGCAAAACCCTGCCCGGTGTGGCGGCCCTGGAAGACTGATATCGGCCATCGCATCGACCCTGCCTTTGAATTTCAGCTTTTTTTGCAGGGATAAAAGGCACTAAGATTGCCTTGGGGGATGATAAGCAGCCTTTGGTTTGATCAGCGACGTCCCTGTCCCGGGACCAGGACGATAACGGGATTGGGCAAAAACCACGGAACCGTAAATCGGATCAGCGCAGAACGATGGCAGACCCATCCGAAGCTTTTAAAGAGATCAGTGCGCGCTGTCAGGGCACCAACATCAACCCTGACACCCTGCTCGCGACCGATTACCTCAATCACTTCAATGAAGTGATCATGCTGATCGAAATGCTGCCGGACATGCCCGATATGCTGGAAGAGGTCCAGGAATGGGCCCCGAAGTCCTATAAGGACCATTTCCGCGACAGTGTGTTTTCAGACAAGGATCTGGCGGTCGAGGCCTATGACCATGTGCCGCCGCAGTTCAAAGCCTCCTTCGAGGAGACCATCAATCAGATGGACAGCCTGTCCATGCAAACCGTCATTCGGCTGGAAAACATCATTGATGCGGGCAGCGATCCGGAGATCTTGGGCCAGGTGGCCCGCACGGCCTCCAAAACCCTGCAAAAGCTGATCGACGTGGCCAGTGCCATTGTCCATGGCGCCAATAAGACCATGGGCCAAGACGCCATCGACCAGATGATGGGTGGTTGAGCGCCTTTTTTCCTGTTTTCAAAAAACCTTACTGTTTCCGACCGGACGCGGAGCCGCAGCCCGTGATCGGGTTGATCTGCGCGCTGTCCACCGCGCAAAAAGCAGAACGGCGTCCCACCAGAGCGGGACGCCGTTCCTAAAGCAGTCAGAAGGACCGGGGTGCAAAACGCTGCCCCGGTCGATCCGGAATTACATGCGGAAAGTGATTTCCACACGACGGTTCAGACGCTCCGGAGTACCATCCGGGGTCGGGACCGCCAAGCGCTCTTCACCGTAGGCTTCCAGGGTCATGACCTCGGAAGCAATACCGCGCGCGGCCAGGGCCTGAGCAACGGATTCAGCGCGGCGCTGAGACAGCTTGATGTTGAAGGCCGGGGAGGCAACGGTGTCGGCGTGGCCAACAACGATCACCTGAGCCGGAACGGTGGTGTTAAACGAAGAGGAGACTTCTTCCACGGTGGCCATCGCAGTGGCATCCAGGGAAGAGCTACCCAACGAGAAGTAGACCACGAACGGCACCGCCGGGGTCAGGTTCAGCTTGCAGGCGGCGATATCGTCGTCCTGCCAACCTTCTTCAGCTTCTTGCAGCCAGCATTCCCACATGGCGGTCGCCTTAGCAGCGGAGGCCGGATCAGTGGAAATCATGGACGGCAGAGCAGCCATCAGAGCGGCATAATCGGAAGCGGCTTCCGCAGCGAAGTCAGCGCCCAGATCGCGGCTGTCCGGAGTGGACGGCTCAATCGGACCACCGGCAGCGGCGGCTTTGGCTTTCGCAATGAAGAAAGCCATGTCTTCCCAGTCACCTTCATTGCCTTCGGCCTTGGCCAACGCAACGAATTCAGGCTGCAGTGCAGCGTAGTACGGATCTGCAGACGGCGCCATGCTCTCGGCACCGTCGATGTCCCAGCGATCGGCACAGGCGGACAGCGCGCCCGCAGCGACAACCGCGATCATCATCTTTTTGATCATGGTACGAAACTCCTCCATCACCATGTTCGAGGAACCCGACGAAACGAAATATCCAACCAATAGCCCCGGACTTTACGCACCTCGGACCCGGACTATGTACTCTTCCCCGGAACAATTTTGTACCCGTTGCGCCTCCAAACGCCCGGAAACGCTCCTGTTTGTACACAGGTGTGACCAAGCCGCCACGCTCGTCTTGCAGTAAAACACCCCTTCCAGGGTGCTCACTGAAACGAGAGCGGACATCGGAGACGGATCCAAATGAGCGCGGGGCTCGAATCCGAGAAAAGGCGAGAACCGAAAAAGCTTTTCGATCCACACGAAAAGACCCAAAATCCCATGCAAACGATGCGATATTGGATCCACTGATGGATATACAACAAAACACAGGGCGGGTGAACCTTATCGGCCTCTCCCGCGACGAGTTGGCACAAACAATGGTCGGGATCGGAGAAAAACCGTTCCGTGCCAAACAGTTATGGCGTTGGCTCTATAATCGCGGCGAAACAGATTTCGCGAACATGACCGATCTTGCTCGCCCCTTGCGAGAAAAATTGGCCGAGTCTTTCCAGATTCGCAGACCCGCTGTGGCCCAACAGCAACAGTCTGTGGACGGCACCAGAAAGTGGTTGTTAACCTTTCCGGACGGCAACAAGGCGGAATCGGTCTATATCCCCGAAGATGACCGGGGTGCGCTGTGCATCTCCTCTCAGGTGGGTTGTACTTTGACCTGTAAGTTCTGCCACACGGGAACTCAGCGACTCGTGCGCAATCTCGGGGCCGAGGAAATCGTCGGACAGTTTATGGTCGCTCGGGATGCCTATGGCGAATGGCCCTCGCCTACGGACGAGACCCGGCTGCTGTCCAATGTGGTGATGATGGGCATGGGCGAGCCCCTGTTCAATTTCGACAATGTTGCCAAGGCCATACACATCCTGACCGATGGCGACGGGATTGCGCTGTCGAAGCGGCGAATCACCTTGTCGACCGCCGGTGTGGTGCCGCTGATCCGGCGCTGCGGCGAGGAATTGGGGGTCAAACTGGCCGTGTCCCTGCACGCGGCCACCGATGAGATCCGCGACGAGATCATGCCGATCAACAAAAAATACCCCTTGGCCGAGTTGATGGCGGCTCTGCATGACTATCCAGGGGCCTCCAATGCCCGGCGCATCACCTTAGAATATGTCATGCTCAAAGGGGTGAACGATTCGGACGCGGATGCCCGGGCTCTGATCGCCCTGGTGAAGGACTTGCCCTGCAAGTTTAACCTGATCCCGTTCAACGCTTGGCCCGGCGCGCCCTATGAGTGTCCCCCGGTGCACCGAATCGAACGCTTCGCCGCCATGCTCAATGATGCGGGTTACACCGCCCCGATCCGGATGCCCCGGGGCCGGGACATTTTGGCCGCCTGCGGCCAGTTGCGTTCCGAATCGGAAAAGCTGCGCCGCTCGCAACGGGACGCCGCCCAAAAAGCAGTCCCAGACACCACGCCCGAAGCGGCGACCGGGACCGATGGCTAACACCGTTCCAGGACCGCGCCCGACCCAGCCTGTCAAACGGGCTGGCACAGGACGCGGTCGCGCCTATACTGCCGCCCCTTCACTCCACAGCGTTGCGTAAAAGGAAAGGTCCGGACACATGTCCAAGGGTGACATTAAGAAAGTGGTTCTCGCCTATTCGGGCGGGTTGGATACCTCGATCATCTTGCGCTGGCTGCAAGACGAATATGACTGCGAGGTCGTGACCTTCACCGCCGATATCGGCCAGGGCGAGGAGCTGGAGCCCGCCCGCGCCAAAGCGGAAATGCTGGGCATCAAAGAGATCTATATCGAAGATCTGCGCGAAGAATTCGTCCGCGACTATGTCTTCCCGATGTTCCGGGCCAACACGCTCTATGAAGGCACCTATTTGCTGGGCACCTCCATCGCCCGCCCCCTGATCGGCAAGCGCCTGGTCGAGATCGCCCGCGAGACCGGAGCCGATGCGATTTCCCACGGCGCCACCGGCAAGGGCAATGACCAGGTCCGCTTTGAGCTGACCGCCTACGCCCTGCAGCCCGACATCAAGGTCATCGCGCCCTGGCGGGAATGGGACCTGAACAGCCGGACCCAGATGATCGACTATGCGGAAAAGCACCAGATCCCGATCCCCAAGGACAAGCGCGGCGAAGCGCCCTATTCCATGGACGCCAATCTGCTGCACATTTCCTATGAGGGCAAAGCGCTGGAAGACCCCTGGGTCGAGCCGACCGAGGATATGTTCCGCCTGAGCGTCTCGCCAGAAACCGCTCCGGAAACCCCGGAATATGTCGAAGTCACCTTCGAACACGGCAATGCGGTTGCGGTCAATGGCGAAGCCCTGACCCCAGCGGCCCTGCTGACCAAGCTCAATGAGATCGGCGGCAAGCATGGAGTCGGTCGGATCGATCTGGTCGAAAACCGCTTTGTCGGCATGAAATCCCGCGGGGTTTACGAAACCCCGGGCGGCACCATCCTGCTCCATGCCCACCGTGCGGTGGAAAGCCTGACCGTCGACCGCGAAGCCCTGCATCTGAAGGACGAGCTGATGCCGCGCTATGCCAAGCTGGTCTATAACGGCTTCTGGTTCGCCCCGGAGCGGGAAATGCTGCAGGCCGCCATCGATAAGAGCCAGGAAATGGTCACCGGCACCGCGCGCCTGAAGCTCTATAAAGGCAATGTGATCACCGTGGGCCGCAAGGCCGACCGCAGCCTGTATTCCATGGAGCATGTCACCTTCGAAGAGGATGACGTCTACAACCAGGCCGATGCGGAAGGCTTTATCAAGCTGAATGCCCTGCGACTGCGGCTGGGCCAATTGGCCCGCAAATAGCCCTGAGGGCTCTAGAGCCCTATTCGACCTAATAGGATCGATTCTGTTTCTCGATTGGGGTGTACGATCCAGCGGTCAGTCGGTCGCGGAGCGATGCCAAAGCATCGGTCAAGACCAACTTGCCTCTGGGCGGCCCCCAATCGGAAACCCTGCGGGACGGGTGCATTTGCGCCAATTCCTGCGCAAAAGTCCTTGGCCGTATCGACGGATATGGCCTGCGGACTTCTGCTTGATCACGAGCCAATTCCGCGACAATTAAATCGCGGAACTGGCCCCCGCCTTTCGTGTGTCGCATTTTCGAACCGCCGAACCGGTGCCCACTTCGGCTGAAAATGCTGTGGTCACAAATGCACTCCGTCAGAATGAACCGATTAGTTCGAATAGGGCTCTAGCGTTAAAGGGCGGTTTCGCTCTT
The DNA here is from genome assembly GCA_049604415.1 of Rhodospirillaceae bacterium. Lineage (GTDB taxonomy): Bacteria > Pseudomonadota > Alphaproteobacteria > Rhodospirillales > Rhodospirillaceae > JBMYTN01. The sequence continues at coordinate 98,069 of JBMYTN010000012.1, forward strand.
GGCGCTTCAGCGCCGCAGCGCTTTAAGACACGGACCCGATCAACTCCACCAGCTTGCGGACCTGGGAGTCCCAACTCCATTGCCCCATGAATTGGGCTCCGGCATTGCCGATGGCTTGGCGTTCGGCCTGATTGGCATAGGCCCGCTCCATGGTCGCGACCAGATCCTCGACGGTGGTTTCCCCCCAGCCCTTCAGACGCGGGGTGCCGGTGACCTCGCCAATATCGATTTGCCGGTCAATGGCATAGGCCGTGGGCACATCATTATGCTTGTCGATCAGGTCGAAATGACCGGTATTGGCCGACAGGATACAGGGCACGCCGCAGGCCATCGCCTCCATGGCCACCAGATTGGTGCCGCCTTCGCAGCGGTTCGGGAACACCGCCAGATCCGCTTCGCCCAGCAGGCGGGGCATGGCGCTGTTGGCCACCGGTCCCAGATCGACGATGGAGTCCGCAGGCAGGCCATTGGCCACCAGCCATTCATGGACCCCCAGCTTGCCCCGCTCATCCAGGGTCGGCAGGCCGGAGACATGGCGGGAGGATTTCAGGGTCTCCAGGGAGGATTGCCACAGATTGGTCCAGGCCGTCACCAGCAGTGCGTCCGGATGGGCGCGTTGGAACTCCCGGAAGGCGGCTATCAAAATATCCTGGCCTTTGCGGAATTCCAGCTTGCCGCCGGAGAAGATGACAAAGCGATCTTTCGGCAGCATGCCTGCGCGCGGGGCCGGGTGGAACAGGCTCGGCTCGATGCCCTGTGGGCAGAAGCGGGCATTGGTCAGGCCCAGGCCTTCAAGCACCCGCTGGTTCCAGCTCGACCCGGTGATGATCAAGGGCAGGGCCTTGGCGCGCTCCAGATTTTCCTCTGGCACCGTGGCCGATTCCATAAACAGCACGCCGATATCCGGGATGCCCTGCATGCGGTCGGACAGGCCCGCGAACAGCAATTGATCGCCCAGGCCATGGAGCACGCAATGGGGCAGGTCGAGCCGACCGTGAAGCTCCATCAGCTTTTGGGTCATGCGGAAGGCCTGGATCGGGCGTTCCAGCAGGCGGAGTTCCAAGGGCGTGACGGAAACCTGTTGCGCCAGGGACAGCGGCACGGGCTGATGCCCCTGGGTGACCAGACGCAGGGTCAGGTTCATGCCATAGGTGCCCCAGCCACTGGGCAGGCCGACCTGCCAGCCGATGCCAATTTTCATACTCACTCTGCGCGCTCTTTTTGTCTGGTTTCCCGTCGATGCTGTCGAAACGGGGGATGGGGAGACATTCCGCCCTTTGAAATGGCGATCCTTTCGCCGATGTTAACCGGATCTTTGCTCTTCCGGTTCATGACAGAGACGGAATTGCTGTGTTGTGACGCGGTTCTGTCCGACGACCCCGGTGGTTCGGGGCGCTGGGCGGGGTGCGTCGGCGGCACGCTGTCATGCCTGAGGCAGAAAGTCTACCTCCACGGAAGGGAGTCCGAACCGCTATGTCCGATCTGTTGATGAACCAAATGCAGGTGATCCTGTCCAAGCTGTCTGAAGATGTGCAGCGGATGGGCGATCTGTCCACCGACCAGATTAGCACCTTGCTTGACAGCATGGATGATCTGGCGGCCCATGTGCTGGGCACCAAGGCCGTGGTCGCCGTGATGGCGCAAAAGGCCGGTGTTTCCATGGACGACGTCAATGCTTGGATCGAAGCCAACACCAGCGAAGGCGCCAGCCATGAGAAGATCAAGGCGGTCGCGGCCAATCTGGTGACCGGCGAAAAGCCCGAGGTCTAAGGCTTCGTGGCGGAAGGGGCCGGAGACGGCGCGGCCAAAGAAGACCGGGCCATACAAGACCGGGCCAAGGATCTTGGCGGTAAGGATCATGGCGGCGAAGAGGGCGGGTCCATAGAAGATGGGCCCGATACCCCGTCACCTTCCTTTGCCCCAACCCCTGCCCTAACTCCTGCCCCAAACCCTGCCCGTCCCTTGGCTCCTGACCACGGGCCTGCCTCCGCTGGCGCTGATCCCTTCGGAAAGCTGTCCGCCGTTCTGGAACAAGGCCGCTTGGACTGGCAGCTTGGCCAGGCGGAAAAGGCCTTGGCCGAGCAGCCCGATGACCCGCGCCGCCTCGCCGTTTTGGGCGAGGTCTTAACCCGTCTGGGGGACCTGGACCGGGCGCGGGCCTGTTTCACCCGCCAGGCGGAATTGGACCATGGCAGTGCGGCCGCCCTGAACAATCTGGGCGGCTTGGCCATGCGCGCCGGGGACAGCCGGGAGGCCTGCGGCCTGTTCGACGCAGCGCTGGCCATCGACCCGGACAATGCGGATGCGCGCTTCAATCGCGGCCTGTGTCGGCTGCGGTTGGGGGCGATACCAGAAGGGCTGGCCGATTATGAAGCCCGCTGGTCGGCTTGGGCGATCCCGAAGCCCGATCTTGGCCTGCCGGAATGGCAGGGCCTTGCCGCTGGGCAGGATCCGGCGGGCAAAACCATCTTGCTTTACACGGAACAAGGCCGGGGCGACATGCTCCAGGCCACCCGGGGCATTGCCGCCTTGGCGGCGCTCGGGGCCCATCCGGTGTTGATCTGTCCGCTGGAGATGGGACGGCTGTTGGCCTCGGTGCCCGGCTTGGCCGGGTTGATCCCGGCCGGTGCGCCCTTGCCGCCCGCAGACTATGCCGCACCGGTGATGAGCCTGCCGCATTTGCTCGGCTGGACGGTGGCGGATCTGGCCCGCTGGATGCCGTCCTTGGCCGCTGAGCCGGGGCGGGTTGCCCAGTGGTCCGAGCGGCTGGCGGCGGAGAGCACGCGCCGGGGCGTGACGGGGCAGCCGGGGTCTCCTGGGCAGCCGGTCACGCGCATTGCCTTGGCCTGGCGGGGCAATCCCAACCATTTGATGGACCATGAACGCTCCGTCCCCCTGAAACTGCTTGGGGCGATGATCTCGGCTTTAGGTCCGGGGCGGGTCGTGTTGCCCGTGGCCTTGCACCCCGACAGTTTGGGGGTGGAGGAAGACCGGTTGCGGGCGGAATGCGGGGTGTTCTCGCCGGAGCCCGATCCGGATTGGCGCCAGGATGCCTTTGTTGGCTCCGCCGCCCTGATTGCCGCCTGTGATATGGTGGTGACGGTGGATACGGTGTTTGCCCATTTGGCCGGGGCTTTGGGCCGCCCGGCTGTGGTGCTGCTGCCTGCGGACCCGGATTGGCGCTGGGGCGAGCGCGGTTTGAATTCCCCTTGGTATCCCACTTTGGCCTTGCTGCGTCGCCGCCCCCAGGAGTCCTCTCAGGATTATGCTCTGCGCGGTCGAGAGATGATCTTAGCGGTGGTGGAGGCGCTGGAGCAGGAGGCGGCCCGCAGTGACCAAGCCGATGGGGTCGCCCGGTCGGAGGGCGGGGTCCGGCCCGAAGGGGCTGCCCCATGAGCACGAGACCTTCGTCCCCAGAGCAGCCCCCTGGTCCGAATGCGAGATCTGAAGCCGCGACCAAACCTGCGCCGCAAACCGGGTCAGCGGCTGGGAGTCCGGGTGCGGCTGCGGTGTCGACAGTGGGTACGGCTGTCGGTGTGGCTGTGGGCGACCGACCACGCCGCGACCGGGTGTTGGAAGACCGCTTGGACCGAGCGACCCGTTATTTGATTGATGGGCGGCTGCAAGAGGCGTGGGATGACTGCGCCCATATCCTCTCGGTCAATCCGGACCATATGGGGGCGTTGCGGCTGTCCTCGCTGTGCGCTCTGCGGGGCGGCGAGACCGAGATTGCCGAAAGCCATGCGGCCCGGGCGGTGTCTGTGGCCCCGGACTCGGCTTTGGCCTGGCGGACCCTGTCCCTGTGTCGCAAGGCCAAGGGGGATCGGGATGGTGAGGTCGAAGCCTTGGAACAGGCGGTGGCGCTGCAGCCGGAGTTTCGGGCCGCGCGGTTGGCCTTGGGCGATGGGCGTCTGGCCATGGGGGATCTAAGCGCTGCCGAGGGCCATTACGCCGCCTTAAAGGGTGATGCCGAGGCCTTAAGTCGTCGGGTGGCGGTGTTGAACATGATGGGCCGCAGCGCCGAGGTTTTGCATCTGATCGAAGATTTTCATGCCGCCCCAGACCTGACCGAGGCCGGGCAGGTCGGCATCCAGCTCTGCTTGGAAGGCGCGATCGCCTTGGAGGCTTTGGGCAAGCCCGAAGAGTCCGAGGCCCGCTTGGCTCCGGTTCTCGCCGTCGCGCCGGGTCATCCGGTGGGCTTGCGTTTGCTGTCGCGGATCCGGGCTGGTTTGGGCGATGCCGCCGGGGCCCGGGCAGCCCTTGGCCCGCTGGTGGATCATCCGCTAATCGCCTTGGAGCGGGCCGCCCTACCGCAGCCGGTGCCCGATGATGTCCAGGCCTTGGCGGATATTCGCAGAGAGATTTTGGAGGTGCTGGACCGGCTGGTGGCCGAACAGGCGGTGTTCCCGGAGCCCGATGGCTTGGCCATGGTTGCGGGGCTGTCCTGGTTGACCGTGCAAGGTTTTGAGGACAGCGGCTTTCGCGACGCCTTGTCCGAGCGGTTGGCGCGGCTTTGCCCCTCCCTACATGGCTTGGAGCCCTGGCAGCCGCCCCGGGCACGGTCCTATTCCCCGCTGGCCGGGGCTGGTGCCGGGGTTGGGTCTGCAAAGAGTGCTCGGACCGGGACCGGGACCGGGACCTTGACCGGGACGGGCGCTGGCACGGCGCGGCGGGTGGCGATCCTGGCCTCCGATTGGTCCACGGGCGGGGCCGGGGCGTTGATGGCCGAGACCTTTGCCGCTCTCCGGTCCTCCGCAAAGGGACTGCAGTTCCTGCTGGCCAGCCCGGTGCCGACCCTGGAGGGCTCAGCGGGCGGTGTGGCTTTGGCGGGCTGGGAAGAGACCTTGGGCATTGGGCCGGAAGAGCGGTTGCACGTGCCCCGGAAACTGGAAGTCGCCCGCCAGCAATTGCGGGCCGCCGAAATCGACATTGTGATCTTGGTGGAACCGGTGCGCGACCCCCTGTTGTGGATGCTGGGGCAAAGCCGCCTGGCTCCGGCGCAATGGGTTTGGGCACCGATCACCGGCGAAGGTCCGGGCACGGCGGAGACGGTCGATGGCTGGATCCTTGCGGACGCCCTGGCCGCGTCCGAGAGCACGACCAGCCCGACGGCAGGTGGCGCCAGCGCCACCGCAAATACAAAGACACAGCCTGAGTCCAAAGCGTCTGACCAAAAGGCGTCTGGCAACGCTGGTCCGCAGGCCCTGGTTCTGCCCGGTTTTGGCCTGACCGGGGCGGTGGAAAAACCGCCTGTGGCGGATCGGGCCAAGCTGGCCTTGCCAAAAGACAAGACCTTGTATTTTTGCCCGACCGAAGCCGATCTGCTGCATCCACAGGCCGATGCCCTATTGGCGGAAATTGCGCGCCAGGATGCCAATGGGTTGATCTGTTTGTTCCGGGCTTCCCGTCAAGCAGTGACCGAGGCCTTGGCGCGGCGGCTGTCTCGGGCCGGATTGCCCGCCAAGAAGATCTTGTGGCTGCATCGCCGCGCCCGGGCCGTGCGCCTGGCAGCGGTGGCTGCGGCCGATGTGGTGCTGGACATGCCAGGCCGGGATATGGGGCTGGATGCCCTGACCATTCTGCCCCTTGGTGTGCCGGTGCTTGCGGCCGATTTTGCCGCGCTTTCGGGACCGCAGCAGCCGACACCATCACCGGTTCCCCTATCGGCCACACAGAGGCGGGTGTCGACCGCCGGTCTGTTAAAGGCGCTGGGCCTGTCGGCTCTGGTTGCCGCTGATCCCCAAAGCTATGTCCGGACCGCCTTGGATCTGGGGCGCGATTTGCAACACCGTGCCAGCATCGCCAGCCGCTTAAAGAGTCAAAGCAGCCGCTTAAGCGGCCCTGACCCCCGGGTTCTAAGGGCCTTGCTGGCAGCCCTGTCGGCAAAACTGCCCGATCCACCTGCACCTTCAGAAGCCCCAGCATCCCCAGCCACCCCGAAGGCTGCGCCGGACTGATAAAAGCCCGTGTTGCCTTAGGGCATGTGGGCTGTTTTAGGTAAGGAGCCCAGGGCTCTAACTACATATGTAGTTGGCGCGCGGCTCCAGGTTCCCTGAAGCGGGAGGGGATTGTTTCGTTCGGGCGTCGCCCGAACTTTGCTGCCCTCAA
>JBMYTN010000013.1:0-48881 GCA_049604415.1 Rhodospirillaceae bacterium
GACCCGCGACTGCGGGTCCGGGGGCTCATGCCCCCGAAAGCCAAGCTGGAGGCGCTGGCGATTGAAGCTACAAAAAGAAAACCTCCCGCCCCGTCGGAGACAGACGCAAAGCGGCTGGCGTAAGACATAAAACTCAAACCACCACACAAAAAACAAACCACATTCCAGGTGGTTTGAAATTGCGCTAGACCCGATATACTGCCGAACGATAATGTGGTTTCTCTCATCGAGACCCCAATCGACCGACATTCTGCGGTCGATCCCACCCCGACCCATTGTAGACGGAGAGACGCCGTGGCGAAGCCGCCGGTGGACGATGCGGCCCAAGAGGCCCTGTTCCGGGAAGTTAGTGAAGATCTGCGCCAGGACCGGTTAACCGCCCTGTGGAAGCAATATGGATCTTGGATGATCGGCGCGGCCGTGGCCCTCGTGCTGGGTGTCGCCGGATCCCAGATTTACAAAGGCATGGAAGCCAGTTCGCAAAGGGCCTCTGCCGCCGCCTTTGAAGCCGCCATCACCCAGGCCCGCAGCGAGGACCCGCTATCCGCCCTGGATGACCTGGCCACCTTGGCCGGTGACAGCAGCAGCGGCTTTGCCGCCATTGCCGCCCTGGAGCGGGGCTCCCTGCTGGCCCGCGATGCGCAAACCCTGCCCGAAGCCGTTGGCGTCTGGCAGGATGTGGCCAACAACACCGACTACCCCGACACCTTCCGCGATGCCGCACGGATGCTCGCGGCGTTCCGGGGCCTGGATATTCTCGATAAAGACACGGTGCTGGGCTTGCTTGCCCCGTTGCGCGTAACCGGCAGCCCCTGGGCCAATCTGGCCGATGAGACCGCAGCGCTGGCCGCGCTCAAAGCCGGGGACACCACCGAAGCCATTGAGGGCTTTTCCGCCCTTTATGCGGATTTCCAGATCCCAGCCCATGAAAAGGCGCGGATCGGCATTCTGCTCTCCGCCCTTGGCGTTGATCCGGCCACGGTGATGCCCGCCACCCCGCCCAGCGCCCCTGGCGGAGACGGCAGTGATGGCTAAATGGATCGCCCGACAGGACATGACCCTAGGCAGCCATAACCCGCAGCCCCTGCGCCAGGCGTCCAAGTCCACCGGCAAGATCGCCGCGTTGATGCTGGCCTCGACTATCGTCCTGACCGCCTGCAGTGGCGATGGTTGGTTTGGGGACTCCTGGTTTGGCGACGATGATGATCCGCCGCTGCCCGGCACTCGGTTGACGGTACTGGAGCGGGAGCGGGGCCTGAGCGGAGCGACCCGGGATCAGGTGGATATCATTCTGCCAGCCCCGGAACCGAACAGCGACTGGCCGCAAGAGGGTGGCTATGCCCACCACGCCATGCAGCATATGGTCATCGGCGATTCCCTGTCCCGGGCCTGGAGCGCTTCCATTGGTTCGGGCAATACCAGCCGGGACCGGATCCTCAATGGCCCCGTGGCCGCCGAAGGCAAAGTCTTCGCCATGGACCGGGAAGCCCAGGTCAGCGCCTTTGACATCGGCTCCGGCCAACGAGTCTGGCAGGTCGATCTGCCCGATGCCTCCTTGGACGAGGATGACGGGGCGCTGTTGGGCGGTGGCTTGGCCTATGACCGGGGCCGCCTGTTCGCCACCACCGGCTTTGCCAAAGTGATCGCCTTGAATGCTGCGGACGGCACCGAGCTGTGGCGCACCGAGCTGGACGCCCCAATGCGCGCCGCACCGACGGTCAATTCCGGTCGGGTCATCGCCATCACCGCAGACAACCAAGTTGTCACCCTGGCTGCCGATGATGGGCGGGTGCTCTGGACCCAGGCCGGTGCGCCGGAAATCGCCAGCATGCTGGGGGCGTCGGCTGCGGCCATCGACCAGGGCATCGCCATTGTACCCTATTCCTCCGGCGAGATTTATGCGTTGCGTTTGGCCTCCGGCTCCGTGCTGTGGACCGATGCGGTCACCGCCGTGCGTCGCACCGATGCAGCGGGCAATCTGCGTGATGTGGACGCCAATCCGGTGATTGATGGCACCCGGGTGATCGTCATGGGCAATAGCGGCCTGCTGACCGCGTTGGATCTGCGCTCCGGCCGTCGGGCCTGGCAGGTGCGGGTTGCCGGGACCCAGCAGCCCTGGGTGGCGGGCAATTTCCTCTATATCCTGACCGAGGATTCTGAGATCGCCGCCATCAATGCCATCACCGGCGGCATCGTCTGGTCCACCGGCCTGCCCCGCTGGGAGGATCCGGAGGATCTGGAAGGCCCGATCTACTACACCGGTCCGGTGCTGGCCTCCGACCGCCTGATCGTCGGCGGTAGCGATGGCTATGCCTATGCGGTCTCGCCCTATAGCGGCGAAATCCTAGGGAGGGAAGACGTGCCCGACGCCATGGCCTCGCCGCCGATCATTGTCGACAATACCATGCTGTTCGTGACCACGGCGGGCAATCTGGTCGCCTATCGTTAGGCTCTGTCTTTATGCTCACCGTCGCCATTATTGGCCGCCCCAATGTGGGCAAATCCACCCTGTTCAATCGTTTGGTGGGCCGCAAGGCCGCCATCGTCCATGACACGCCCGGGGTGACCCGCGACCGCCAGGAGGCGGTCGGTCGGATCGCCGATCTGGAAATGCGGCTGGTGGACACCGCTGGCCTGGAAGAAGCCGGACCGGATCAGCTGGAAGGCCGCATGCGCCAGCAGACCGATGCGGCCTTGGCCCGGGCCGACGTGGCCCTGATGCTGATCGACAGCCGCGCCGGGGTCACGCCACTGGACGCCCATTTCGCCGATTTGCTGCGCAAGGGCAAAACCCCGGTGATCCTGGTCGCCAATAAATGCGAGGGCGGCGCGGGCGCAGGTGGTCTGTATGAAGCCTATGGCCTTGGGCTGGGCGACCCGGTCCCGGTCTCCGCCGCCCATGGCGAGGGCATGATCCTGCTGTTCGAAGCCCTGCTGCCCCATGCGGACCGCATTGCGGCCCTGGAGGCCGAGCAAGCCTATTTACAGCAGGCCGAAGATGCCATGCTGCGCCAAGAACAAGCCCAGGCAGCCGAAGAAACCGCTAAGGCAGATGGGGGGCCGGACGGTGCAACGTCCGAGCAGGAAGACGAGGATTTTCCCGATCTGGAGCCCGACCCGGATCCGCGCGGCGAGCGGCCTTTGCGGCTGGCGGTGGTCGGTCGCCCGAACACCGGAAAGTCGACCCTGGTCAATTGCTTCATCCAGGAAGACCGCCTGCTGACCGGCCCGGAAGCCGGGGTGACTCGGGATGCCATCGAGGTCGATTGGGAGTGGCGTGGGCGCCGGATCCGGCTGGTGGACACCGCCGGGTTGCGCCGCAAAGCCCGGATCGAAAAGGAGCTGGAAAAGCTGTCCGCTGCCGACACCTTGGACGCCATTCGCCTGGCCGAGGTGTGTATCTTGCTGCTGGATGCAGAAATGCCCTTGGAAAAGCAGGAGCTGGCCATTGCCCGCCATGTGATCGAGGAAGGCCGCGCCCTGGTCATCGGCATCAACAAATGGGATCTGTGCAAGAACCGCAAAGAGGCCCTAAAGTTCCTGACCGAGAAGATCGAGACCTCCCTGCCCCAGGTCCGGGGCATCCCGGCGGTGACCCTGTCGGCCCTGACCGGTCAGGGTCTGGATGATCTGATGGAGGCGGTCCAAGAGATCCATGAGATCTGGAATATGCGGATCTCAACCTCCAAGCTAAACCGCTGGCTGGAGGAGATGGTATCCCGCCACCCGCCACCAATTGGCAAGCATGGCCGACGCTTAAAGCTGCGGTATCTGACCCAAATCAAGGGCCGCCCGCCGACCTTCGCCGTTTTTATGAGCCGCCCGGAAGACCTGCCGGAAGATTACAAGCGCTATTTGATTGGAGGCCTGCGCCGTGATTTCGATCTGGTCGGCGTTCCAATCCGCTTCCTGCTGCGCAAACCGAAAAATCCCTATGCGAAGTAGGTGCGTAAAAAATGCCGCTCGTCGTACATAAATGTGCGTTTTCTGCGTTAAAAATTTCGTTAGCGCAGAAACTCAGGAGTTTTCTGCGATTGCCACATTATGGTGAGAGTTAAAAATTTACTACACAAAAATGATTTATGAAATTTTTTTTGACATCCATCACAAAAACGATTTTTTGTTGTTTTTTTAAAAGCAAAAAGCTGGTTTATGGAGTTTGCACGATGGGTGAGTGTGTTCGATGTGGAGCAAGCACTGCACCCGCCTGCTCACTTTGTGTTCATTGTTCTTTTGCCGATCACTTAAGAGAGGAAAGAAAGCAAAGAGACGCAGAGTGGCAAAAAAGAGAGGAAGATAGGCGAGAAAGAGAACAAAGATACCAAACAACACCTGCGAAACCCTTCAATATCGACGAAGACTGGCATCCAGGAATAGCACTAACAATCATAATTATATTTTTTTCTATTTTTATTTTATTACTCGGGCCTCAATTTTTTGATCTATCTATCAAATATTTATCGATCATATATGATTTTATTGAGCCCGCAATAAAAAAAGGAAATATTTTAAATTATGCTCTAGTCGGAATTGGTGCAATAATTTCACTATTGGCATTATCTTTTTTGATAAAAATTTTAGTAAAAATTTTGTTTTTTATTCTAAATTTATTAAAGTATATTTTTATATTGTGTGCGATAGCCGGGGCTATTGCAGGAATACTTTACTTAATCATAAAAACTTGAACTAAAAAATCAATCAAATTATCCCCCACTGCTGGGCATGGTCCGCAGGACAACCGGAGGCTTCGGAGCCTCTGACCCCTCCCGATCAAAAACCGATCCACCGTCAGCCTGTTGCGCCTGCTCGGTGTGGACCTTCACCAATTCGTCCGTGGTGGCAGTGGCCAGATCACGGTGCTTCTCCGACGCCCAAGGATAGGACGGCACCTTCTTTAAGGAATCGCCAGCCATGTCTTTGTAGACGGCCTTCTGCTGCCAGGTTCGGGCAAATCGGCGCAAAAAGCCCTCATGGGCTGCAGAAATGGAGCGGTAACGGACCCATTGATGGTTGTCCCAGCCCATCTCGACCTCTCCCTTGGGGATCGGATCAACAGCGTCGGACGGCTCGGCAAAGCGGCTGACCAAGGCCTGCCCCGCCACGGTGCCGCGGGCGACCAGGGCATCGATCACCGGCTTGGGCATATCCAGGTTCAAGCCCCCTTCATGGTCGGCCAGCAGTACATGAACCACCCGATCCTGATAACCCGGCATGCCCATCAGCTCCGTATCAGCCCAATTGCGTGCTGTTTGCATCAGCGATGTACCAAAAGCCTTCATGCTGGGCTTCGGACCAACCGGCGGCAGTTTCGCATGTTGGCCATTCACGATCGGCAGCCAGATCTGAGTCTTGGGATCGTCCGGATCGATCGGGGCGTCGGTCGGCAGCAGATTGATCCCGAAGGTCGGATATCCGGGGATCGGTGCGTCAAACACATGGATCGGGAAATTGCTCACCAGCCCGCCATCGGACAGCCAAATCTCCCGACTGACAATGCTGGGGTTGTCCCGCCCGCCCGACTCGTCCCCCGACTCGTCCAAAGTCAAGCTGATCAAGGGCACCGCCTGTAACAGAACCGGGAAGCTGAGGCTTAAACGCGCGCCCAACAGGATCGGCAGGTCCTTGGCCGGAGGCAGACGATGCACCCCCGCAGGCAGCGTGACGTCCGAAAACTCTGGGTCGAGAGCCTGGCGGTTTGCCACAAGATGGTCGACCACATCCGCAGGAAACAGCTCCCGGAACACTGCCTCGACAAAACAGAGCTGCTCCTTGTGGCGCTCCAAAGTGGGAAAGCGCCGCGACACGCCATAGGACAGATCGGTGCTCATCAGCACCAGATCGATGGAGCGGGAGGTATCGTCTTGAGGGTCGTCCGGGGGATCGCCCTCAGGCTGTGCGCCCCATAGATCACCCATGGTCAGGGGACGCCCGCCCGGCGGCTTGGCCAAATCCTGAAACTGCTCGTGCATCCAATTGGTCAGGGGCGTGGGCCCATCTGGCTTGGGCGCGGTTTGGAACCCGGAACACAGGCCAAACCGGGTCTTGGGCAAGCCTTTGAAGAACATCCACCCCACCCGGCCCACCACAGCCAGCAACGCCCCGATCAGCGCCAGGGGTATGGACGCAACCAAGGTCACCCAAACCGGGGTGAGACCAAGAACCTCTAGGAAGGTCGCCCAGGTCAGCTCCAGACTTTCGCGCCAGACCAGACCGACCAGCAGCAGGGCCGGGAGCAAAAACAGTACTGCTCCCAACAGGGCCATCAGCGGAAAGGCACCAAGCATGGCCAGGGCTTTTCCAACAGGTTTTGGCCGCCCGACCACTGCCTTGAACGCCGTGAGCAAGGACCGGTGCCGAGGCTCGGGCTGGAACAGACCTTCCAGGGCACTCTTGCCCTGGATCGGTTCGGTCAAGGTTCCAGGCAGGGCCGCCAGATCGACAAAGGCATCTGTGTTGGACCCTGTGCGCGCCCCATAGGCCGCCGCCGCAGCGCCCGCCGCCGCGATGGCCCCGGCTGAGGTGCCGCCAATGGAGCGCAACCGGAACGTCTTCGCCAGCTCGGCAATGGCGGAGGGGTAGACAATGCCGCTGGTGATGCCGCCGCGCATGATCAGATCACAGTCGGTCGGTGCGGGGCGGTTCTCTTGAGATCCGGCGTTTAGAGGCGTTGGTGCTGATTGGTCCGGCGGAGCCGCCGGGTCCTGCGGGCTCTCCTGTGACGAAGGCGTTTGGGAACCAGAATTCAGGGCTTCAACAAAATCGGAAACATCCGCCATGGCACAGCCCTTTGGTCCTTGACCCTTACGCCTCGAGGCATTCCCCATTCTGCTGGGAGTCTGCACGGGCAAGGTCTAAGAATACACCAACACGCTCCTCAGGTGTAGGGACCGTTTCCGGATTTTCCCCGGGATAGGCTTTGGCCCGCATCTTGGTTCGAGTCCGCCCCGGATTGACCAGATTGGCCTTCACATTGGTTTTGTTCAGCTCCGCCGCCCAAGCCCGAACCATGGCTTCCAGGGCCGCTTTGGACACCGCATAGGTGCCCCAATAGGGCCGCGCGCCCACCGCCGCGCCGGAGGTGACAAAGATGGCCCGCCCCGCCGGGGAGGCCCGCAACAGGGGCTCCATGGAGCGCAGCAAACGCCAATTGGCGGTTAGGTTGACCGCGAGCACCCTGTCCCATTCCTTCGGCTTGATATGACCCATGGGGGTTAAGGTGCCCAGGATCCCGGCATTGGCCACCAGGATGTCCAACCGGCCAAAGCGTTCATAAAGCGCAGCCCCGATCTGATCGAGGGCTTCATATTTGGTCAGGTCTTCCGGGATCAGGGTGAGGGGCGGATGGCCCTCGGCCTGGATTTCGTCATCCAGCTCCTCCAGCGCCCCCTTGGTGCGCGCCAAAGCGATGACATGGGCCCCTTGGGCGGCATAGGCCTTGGCGATGGCCCGCCCCAACCCTCGGGAGGCTCCGGTGACCAGGGCGATGCGGTCGGCAAGCAGCAACTCGGACATGGCGAACCTTCACTCACTCACTTAAGGGGCGGTCATGCAGCAGGGATTTATGTTTTGATCCCAAGGATTTGACATATTCGCCATCCTCATTGTGGATCGGATAATCCCCGGAGAAACAGGCATCACAGAATTGCGGACAGGATTTATTGCGCTTGGCATGGCCCGCAGCACGATACAGGCCATCAATGGAGATGAAGGCTAGGCTGTCGGCCCCCAGCTCGGTGCACATTTCTTCCACCGACTTTTGTGCCGCCATCAGCTCGCCCTTTTCCGGCGTGTCGATGCCATAAAAACAGGGATGCATGGTCGGCGGCGAGGAGATCCGCAAATGCACCTCCGCCGCACCTGCTGCTTTGACCATATTGACGATCTTTTTTGAGGTCGTGCCGCGCACAATGGAATCATCGACCAGGATCACCCGCTTGCCCTGCAGCGCGCCGCGATTGGCGGAATGTTTGCGCTGGACACTCAGATCCCGGGTGGACTGGGTCGGCTGGATGAAGGTCCGCCCGACATAGTGGTTCCGGATGATGCCGAGCTCGAAGGGCAGGCCAGACTTCTCGGCAAAGCCCAGCGCCGCCGGAACCCCGCTATCGGGCACCGGGACAACCACATCGGCCTCAACCGGCTTTTCCACCGCCAGCTCCTCGCCGATGGCTTTGCGGACCTTATAGACATTGCGGCCCTCGACCTGGCTGTCAGGCCGGGAGAAGTAGATATATTCAAAGATGCAGAAATGCGACGGCGCTTCGGGGAAGGGCCGGGTCGAGGTCAAACCGTCCTTGGTGACCATCACCATTTCACCGGGGGCCACATCGCGCAGGAACTTTGCCCCAATGATATCAAGCGCACAGGTCTCGCTGGTCAGGACATAATTGCCGCTTTCGGTCTGGCCAATGACCAAAGGCCGCACCCCCATCGGGTCTCGGATGCCAAACAGCGCATCCTCGGTCATCGCCAGCATGGAAAACGCACCCTTGGCCATGATCAGGGCATCAATCAGCCGCGCCTCGACCTGATCGCGCATGGATTTGGCGATCAAATGCACCACCACCTCGGTGTCGCTGGTGGATTGGAACAGGCTGCCCTGTTCCTGCAGCTTGCGCCGCAGCAGCTGGGCATTGGTCAGATTGCCATTATGGGCGATGGCCATGCCGCCAAAGGAGTATTCGGCAAACAATGGCTGGATATTGCGCTGGGTCATGCCGCCAGTGGTGGCATAGCGCACATGCCCGATCGCCATATGGCCTTGCAGCTCGTCGCGCACTTTTTGGTCGGAATAGGTCTTGGCCACATGGCCGATGCCCTTGACGTTGTGGAACTGGTTGCCGTCATAGGTCACCATGCCGGTGCTTTGCTGGCCGCGATGCTGCAGGGCATGCAGCCCCAGCACCGCCAACACGGCGGCATCGGGCTCGCCAAAGACCCCAAAGACACCGCATTCCTCGTTCAACTTGTCGTCGTCGAACGGATCGGTGCAGAGGTCTTGGGCTGCCGCTGCGTCTGTTGGGGTCGCCCCGCTCATCTCACTCGTCCTCTCCGCGCCAAATCAGAACCGCTTTGTCCTCCGCCCCAGTCGCATTCCGCCGCATCCGGCCCGACCTGGAGGGTTATTGCGGTTCATCCTTTTCCCCGCTCAATTGGTTGATCTCCCGGTCCAAAGCCTCCCGGGCCGCATCGCCATAGCCCTGATCCCCAGACCCGGCCCCATTGGGCGCCGTCGGCTTGGGATTGGCCAAATCCTCGTAGGACACCCCGTCGGTCTCCAGGAAGCCGCCCTGATCGGGATCACCCTCCTGCGTCCCGGAGCCGGAACTGCCCTCCCCAGCGCTGCCATCGGAGCCGCCAAAGGGGGCTGTGGATTTGATCCGCAGATCCTGCGGCAGCAGACCGGTCACCATCACCGCACCTTGCTCGACCAAGGGCAGGACCCGAGCATCGCGCATCCAGCCGGGCTGGTTGCCTGGCGGGAGAAACCAGGTCATGACCACATAGGCGATGACCAGGAACAATGCCCCGCGCGCAATACCAAACAAAAACCCCAAGGAGCGGTCCAAGGCATTCAAGGCGCTTTTTTGCACCTGCTTCGACACCAGCGAAACCAAAATGCTTAAGCTCACCAGCACGACCAGGAAGATCGACAGGCCCGCCGCTGCTTCGGCCCCCAAGGGGATATTGGCCGGGATAAACCCGGCAAACACCGGCTGCAGATACGGATAGCCGTACAGCGCTGCCACCAAGGCCCCCAGCCAAGCCGCAATGGCCAGGACTTCATGGACAAAGCCGCGAAAGAAGGCAAACAGCGCCGAGATCAGCAAAACCAGCAGTGCCAGCGCATCCACCGGATTGATCGGCCAGTCCTGCATCAGGCGCTCTCCGCTGCCCCGAAGCCCGGCGCGGCTGCGCCCTGAATGGCTTCGGCTCCTCCGAATTGATCAACCAGATCCTGCACATGGCCGATTTCGCGGATCGACAACCCGCCCACAGGACCTGTCCCGGACGAGGCCGCATCGGCCTCCCCCTTGCGCTTTTTGCTCCGCCCACCCGCATCCTTGGGCCGGGTCGGCGTCAGCGCAGTGGCGAAGCCGAGCTTGGCGGCCTCCTTCAGGCGGGCTTCGCCCTGGGACACGGCCCGGACTTCGCCGGACAAGCCAATCTCGCCAAAAATCACGGTCTCCGCATCCACCGCAACCCCGGCAGCCGCAGAGATCAAAGCCGCTGCCACCGCCAGATCCGCCGCCGGTTCGGCGATGCGCAGCCCGCCCGCGACGTTCAAATAGACGTCATGCCCCCCTAAGGCAAGCCCGCAGCGGGCCTCGAGCACCGCCAGGATCATGGCCAGTCGACCGGAGTCCCATCCGACCACCGCGCGCCGGGCCGAACCGCCGCCGCCCTGGGCGACAAGGGCCTGGATTTCCACCAAAACCGGGCGAGAGCCTTCCTGCCCGGCAAAGACGCAGGAACCGGTGACATTGCCGCGCCGTTCGGCCAGGAACAGGGCCGAGGGGTTGGGCACCTCGGACAGACCGTTGTCAGACATTTCAAAGACGCCGATTTCGTCCGTCGCCCCAAAGCGATTCTTCACCGCCCGCAAAATCCGGAACTGGTGGCCGCGCTCGCCTTCAAAATAGAGCACGCAATCCACCATATGCTCCATCACCCGGGGACCGGCCAACTGACCATCCTTGGTGACATGGCCGACCAGGAACAGGGCAAAGCCGCGCTTCTTGGCGATCCGGATCAGCTCATGGCTGCAGGCCCGCACTTGGGCTACGGAGCCAGGGGCCGAGTCCAGATTGTCCAAATACATCGTCTGAATGGAATCGATCACCACCACCGACAAGGCTGGCGTGCCGGTCTCCGGATCCGCATCCAAGGTCGCGGCGATATCCCGGGCATTGGTCGCACTGGCCAGAGCCACCGGAGCCTTATCGAGCCCCAAACGGCGGGCACGCAGCCGGACCTGCTCCACCGCTTCTTCCCCCGTAACATAGAGGCAGGGCTGACCGGCCAAGGCCAGACCGGCGCAGGCTTGCAGCAAGAGGGTGGATTTGCCGATCCCAGGATCACCGCCAACCAGCAGCACCGAGCCCGGCACCAACCCGCCACCGGACACACGGTCCAGCTCGCCAATGCCGGTGGGCAGGCGAGGCGGCGGTTGGCCCTCGCCCAACAGCGACACCACCGCGAGCTTGCGCCCGCCCTTGCCGCCGGACAGGCCCTTGGGCAGGGTTTCGCCGCCGCTGGTGACCGGCTCCTCGTCAATGCTGTTCCAGGCACCACAGCCATCGCATTTGCCCTGCCAGCGGCGATGGGTCGCACCGCATTCCCGACAGACAAAATGGAGCACAGGCTTGGCCAAGGGGACGTCCTCGTCGGCGGGCTCTAATCTTCGCTGTCCAGATGGACCTGCTGCTTGATCGGGCCGTCGGCCCGGCCATTGACGAACTGATCGACAAAGGCGTTGCCGCTGTCATCAACTTGGTCGGCGGGGCCGATCCAGATCAATTGGCCATGATAGAGCATGGCGATCCGGTCGGCGATTTTCCGGGCGCTGGCCATATCATGGGTGATCGACAGCGCCGTCGCGCCCAATTGCTTGGTGCATTTCACGATCAGATCATTGATCGCATCGGCCATGATCGGATCCAGACCGGTGGTCGGCTCATCGAAGAAAATGATCTCCGGCTCCGTGGCCACCGCCCGGGCCAAACCGACCCGCTTTTGCATGCCGCCGGACAGTTCCGCCGGGGCTAGATCGGCCACATCCGCGCCAAGGCCGACCTGGGCCAGGGTGGCAATGGCGGCCTCCCGGGCCGGACCCCGGCTCATTTTGCGCTCATGCATCAGCCCGAAGGCGACATTTTCCCAAACCGTCAAACTGTCAAACAGGGCCGCACCCTGAAACAACATGCCAAAGCGGTGCATCATGGCATCCCGATCTCGGGTCCGCATGCCCACCGTCTCGACGCCATCGATTTTGATTGAGCCCGCATCGGGCTGCATCAACCCCAAAATGCATTTCAAGGTGACTGATTTGCCGGTGCCGGAGCCGCCAATGATCACAACCGACTCCCCCGGGGCGATCTCCAGATCGATCCCCGCCAGCACTTGCTTATGGCCAAACGCCTTGCGCAGTCCGGAAAGCGCGATTTTCGGCGTTGTGCCGATGGCCCCGGATCCGGGGGGCGCGGGGGCGTGGCGCGGGGTGGGGGTGGGATCGGTCATCGGGAGAAGAACAGCTCGGTGATCATATAGTTGGAAACCAGGATCAGGATCGAGGCCGTCACCACCGCATTGGTGGTGGCCTGGCCAACCCCTTGGGCCCCACCCCGGCTGTAATAGCCATTGTAGCAGCCCATCAACGCAATCAGGAAACCGAACACGGCGGCCTTTACCAGACCGGAGATCACGTCGACCGGTTCCAAGAACTCCCACGTGCGGGCGATATAGTTGCTCGGGTTGAAGCCCAGCTTATAGGTGCCGATCAAATAGCCGCCAAACACGCCAATGATGTCGGCGACCAGAACCAGAAGCGGCAACATGGTCAGCCCGGCGATCAGGCGCGGCGCGACCAGATATTGATAGGGATTGGTGGACAGGGTCTGCAGGGCATCGATTTGCTCGGTCACCCGCATGGTGCCGATCTCTGCGGCCATGGCCGCCCCGATCCGTCCGGCCACCATCAGCCCGGCCAGCACCGGCCCCAGCTCCCGGGTCATGGACAGCACCACCACCGTCGCCACCGCGCCTTCCGCTGAGAAGCGGGCGAAGCCGGTGTGGCTTTGCAAGGCCAGCACCATCCCGGTGAAAATCGCCGTCAAACCGACCACCGGCAGGGAGTAATAGCCGATTTCCAGCATTTGCCGACCGACCAGACGCCAATGGAAGGGCGGGCGGAAGCAATAGCCAATGGCGGTCACGGTGAACAGCGTCAGACGCCCGACATGCTCCAGGAAGCTGATAAAAACCCTACCAAGAAGGGCCAGCAACCTCATGCGTCGGCTCCGGTGGCAGCGGCAGCCCCGGCGGCCTGATCCGGCAGCACCGCGCGGGCATAGCGCGCGCCAAGCGAGGTCAAAATCTCATAAGGAATGGTACCAGCCTCAGCCGCCAGATCATCCAGACTGTGGCCGGGACCAATCAGGTCGATCAAAGCGCCGGGATGGGCGAGGTTTTCTGGGACGGCGCTGACGTCGAACACAATCAAATCCATCGAGACCCGCCCCACCATGGGCACCAGCACACCGCCGAGAACACCCATGCCCCGACCGCTTAAGGATCGGAGCAAACCATCCGCATAGCCCACACCCACCGTTGCCAATCTTTGCCCGGGGGCGGCCATGTGCGTTGCACCATATCCAACGGGTTTGGGGGTGTCAATCTGCCGGATTTGCAGGACTTTTGCCCTTAAACGAACCACTGGATGCATTGGATTATCTGTCCAGGGGGTTGGATTGCCGCCATAAAGGGCGATCCCCGGCCGAGCGAGGTCCAAAAACTGCTCCGATGGGCCAAACAAGGCCGAAGAATTGCAATAACTCAGCGGCAGATCGGGAAACTGACGGCCATAGTCCAGGAAGGCCTGCCTTTGTGCCGCATTGAGGGCATGGTCGGGCTCGTCTGCACAGGCTGGATGGGTCATCAACAGCTCTGGAACCATTGGCCCCAAAGGCGCCCGGTCGCGGATTAGATCCCGCGCTTCCAGCGGCGTCAGGCCCAGCCGCGTCATACCGGTGTCAAAATGCAGCGCGGCGGGACCCCGCCGATTGGCCTTCAGGCAGACCGCGCTCCAGCGGGCGATCATCTCCGGATCGTTTAAGACCGGACGGATCCCGGCCTCCAGCAGCTCCCGCGCCAGGGCTTCCGCCCCTTCCCCGGCGGGCAGACCGCTGAGCAAAAACAGCCGCTGTGGCGGCTCGATCAGATCGATCAGGCCAAAGGCTTCGTCCGGCGTGGCGACAAAGAAGGTTTTGCAGCCCGCCCGCTGCAGGGCTGGCACCGCCAAACGCGCGCCAATGCCATAGCCATTGGCCTTGACCACCCCGGCGACGTCACAGGATCCACCACTGCCCAGCCGGGCCCGCTCTGAAAGCAGCCGCCAATTGGCCGCCAAAGCCTCCAGATCGATGGTCAGAAAGCCGAGCTCAGACTGGCGCCGGGAAATGTCTTTGGCATCGCGCAGCGGGGGGCGCCTGTCCGATTGCATCAAGGATCCTTTTATTGGAAGAGCCGATAAGGGATGGGAAACGCACCTGAACAGAAGCGAAGGACCAGCTTACTCGCCATATTCCTCCATGGCACCATCCCGAACCAGATTATCGAACCGGGTGAACTGGCCATCAAAGAACAAATGCACGGAACCAATGGGACCGTGCCGCTGTTTTGCGACAATGACCTCGGCCTTGTTATGGGCGCCTTCGCAGCGCTCCTGCCACTGGCTGTGGCGTTCCAGGAACCGGTCTTCGGCCTCTTCCGGTTTGCGCATCGGCTCGGCCCGTTCCAGGTAATATTGCTCCCGGAAAATGAACATCACCACATCGGCGTCCTGCTCGATGGATCCGGATTCCCGCAAATCGGCCAGTTGTGGCCGCTTATCATCGCGCTGTTCCACCTGGCGAGAAAGCTGGGACAGGGCCAGCACCGGGACATTGAGCTCTTTGGCCAGGGCTTTGAGACCCCGGGTGATGGCCGAAACCTCTTGGACCCGGTTATCGGAGCGCTCGCCCCGCCCCGGGCTGAGCAGCTGCAGGTAATCGACCACGATCATCCCCAGCCCATTGCCGTGGGAGCCGCCAAAGGTCCGGGCCAGCCGCCGACAGCGGGTCCGCATCGCCGAGACCGATAGGGCGGGCGTGTCATCGATGAACAGCGGCGTTGCATGCAACTCGCCACTGACGCTGACCACCCGGTTAAAGTCATCATTGGACAGCTCGCCGGTCCGCAGCTTGTGGGAGGAAACCGAGGCCTGTTCGGACAGGATCCGGGTTGCCAGCTGCTCGGCGGACATTTCCAAGGAGAAGAACACTACGGCTTTGCCCGGCTGGCCATCGGCCATTTCCTGGGCGAAATGCCGCGCCGCATTAAAGGCAATGGCAGTTCCCAGCGCGGTTTTGCCCATGGAGGGACGACCGGCCAGGATCAGAAGATCGCTATCATGGAACCCGCCAAGCTTGTTGTCCAAATCCAGCAGATTGGATGGCACCCCGGACAGCTCGCCATCACGCTTATGGGCCAGCTCGGCCATATTAAGCGCGGTGACCAAAGCAGAGCGGAAATCCTTCGGCCCGCCATCGGCCTCCCCCGTGGTGGCCAGATCAAACAGCCGCTGCTCGGCGATCTCGATCTGATCGACGGCGTTTTCCTCGGTTTTGATCTCATAGGCGCCATTGACCATCTCGGAGCCGACATCGATCAGACAGCGGCGCAGGAACATGTCGTGGATCACACGACCGTAATTCTCCGCATTGATGATGGTCACCACCGCGCCGATCAGCTTGGCCAAATAGGCTGCGCCACCGACGGTCTCCATCTCCGGACGCCCTTCCAGATAGGGCTTCAGGGTCACCGGATTGGCCAGATGGCCCTTATCGGTCAGGGTCAGGCAGGATTGATAGATCAGCCGGTGAGCCGGATGGCTGAAATGCTCGGGCCGCAGAAAGTCAGAGACCTTCTCCAGCACCTTTTCGTTGCTCAAGATCGCCGCCAACAGCGCCTGTTCGGCTTCTGGATTGATCGGCGGCAAACGCTCCGCAGGGGAGGCTGCGCCGGGATCGGACGGAGAGGAGGGGGTGGAAAGGGGGGCTACCGTGTTCATTGTTAGAGCATAGGCTCCCAGCCCTTGCGCAGATAGGACAGCAAGCTGTCAGGAGGTTCAGTATAAGCTGTGTATAAGATGGGCATAAAGCCTGCCCGTTCCCAGCCTGTGCATAAGGCTGTGGGTATGGGGATAACAGATGGCATAAGCCGGGACGGCTTGGGGAAACTTTGGGGCTTGTTTATTGCGGCAGCCGGTCTTCGGGGTCGTATTTCGCTTTTAAATGCGACACCACCGGATACAGCCCGGCCAGCAAAGCGATCAGGAACCCTAATCCGCCTTCGCGATAGCCCTTGCGTCGCACATAGCATTTGTAAAACCGGAACGGAAAGCGCAGCAGATTGCGCCCCAAGGTGCCGGTCTTGCCCGTGGCCCGCAAATCGGCGGCATGGGAGGAGGTATAGCGGTTAAACCGGTTGATCATGTCGGACAGATCGTCATCGACATAATGGGCCATGGCATGGGTCAGGTTCGGCCCTTTGACCCCGGTGAAGGTCAGGGAGGGGTGGATGCGCTCCGGCCCCCATTGCTTGACCCCTTTGCGGAACAGACGCGGTACGGCCCCGACGCCAAAGGCAGCCCCCCAGCCAAAGCGCACCGGCTTTTCCGCGACATAATTCACAAAGGGGATCGGATGGTAGTCATAGGCCCCGGAGGCCGCGCTGGCGGTCATGGTCGCGCGCAGCTCAGCAGCCAGTTCCGGGGAGACCCGCTCATCGGCATCGACCTCAACGATCCAATCGCCGCTGCAGGTCTCGATGCCCAGATTGCGCCGGTCGCCCTCAATCGGCCAAGCCCCGGTTACAATCACCGCACCCGCATCGCGGGCGATCTCCTCGGAGCGGTCGGTGCAGCGGTCCAGAACCACCACCACCTCGTCGGCGAAGCCCAGCGCAGCCAGACAGAGCGGCAAATGCCGCTCCTCATTATGGGCCACGATCAAGGCGGATAGGCGCAGCGCAGGGGCCGTATCGGCGTCAGACAAAGATCCGGCCCCGGCTTGTGACGATGGCTGACCGGACCCCACGGGGCTCGGATCCGTTTGGGCTCCAGCCACCGTGTCGTCCATGGTCACCCCCCCGAACCCTGATGTCAGGCTTCGGTGGTCTCTTCGGCGGCTTCGGCCACCGGCTCGTCATCTTCATAGTCCGGGTCGTTGGCCGCAGCTTCTTCCGCCGCAGCGGCTTCAGCGGCCTCGGCTTCCATTTCCGCCAGCTGTTGGGCGGTCGGCACGCCGGAGATCTGCGCTTCGGCTTCTTCCTGGGTCCGGGCCACAGTGGCGGTGATCAACACGGCGACTTCCGGGTGCAGGCCGATGCGGATCTCATATTGACCCAGAGCCTTGATCGGTTGCTTCAGCAGCACCTGACCCCGGGAGATGGTCACGCCTTCGTCCTTCAGGGCTTCGCCAATGTCCCGCGCGGTGACGGATCCATAAAGCTGACCGCCTTCGGAGGCCTGACGGACCAGGATCAAGGACATGCCGTCGATCTTTTCCCCGGCGGCCTCGGCCTCTTCCTTGCGCTTCAGGTTCAGGGCTTCCAGCTCAACCTTCTGGGATTCGAAATATTCCAGATTGGCCTTGGATTTCCGCAGAGCCTTCTTTTGCGGCAGCAGATAGTTGCGCGCATAGCCGTCGCGCACCTTCACCACATCGCCCATGAAGCCCAAATTCTCAACGCGTTCGAGCAAAATCACTTCAATCACGGTGTATTCCCTCCCGTGTCGCCGGGCGCAGAGCCATTGGACCCCGATTTGGTCCCGGCGCGCCGAAGCATGACTTCAACCAGCCCCAAGAAAACGACTGCGGCCTTACCAAAGCCACCGCCGAAAAACAGGAGCACATAAAACCCGACCAGCACCGGCAGCTTCGCCGGCAGGTCACGCACGGCCACATGCACTGCGGCCAAACCCATCACAAACAACGGCACCGACAACAGGATGGCCCCGTTCGCGGCCAGGTAGCCCGCATTGCCGGGGCCGATCAGGGCGGCTAGACAGACGCCCAGAAACAGTCCCGCATACCAGTTCGGCAAGGTCACCACCTTGCCGGGGGGGCTGCCGGTGCCATCGCCCAACTCGCCAAACAGCGGCACCGGGCGGTTCAACAGACCCCGACGGCCCATGATGCTGACCGCCAACCAAGCCGAGGCCAAAGCCCGGCTGATCCACATGATCAACACCATGGCAGGCAACCAGTCGGCCATGGGTATCTTGACCTCTGGGATCGGTTCCCCTCCCAGATCCTCGCCCAGCATTTGCTGGAGCAAAGCCTCGGTCTCGGCGACTGCGTCGCGGACCACGCCGCGCAAATCGCCATCGCCCACCAAGGAGCCAATCAGCAACAACAGCCCAAAGGCCCCCATCCCCAGACCCGCCAAAACCCGACCGGTCTGCAACGGGATCATCGATCCCTGGGCCTGAGTTCCGCCGGCTTGCCCACTGGCTGCTTGTGGTACCGGTCCTGCCGTCAGGGCCAGACCAACCACCAGCAAAGCAGGCAAAACATCCATGACCACATAGGCCGCCACAATGGTGACCTCTACGGCCATGACCAGCCACAACACCCCGGCCATCGAAGCCATGATGGCGGCCCCGGGACCGTAGCGCAGCCCGGCTGCGATCAGCGGGGCTGCGGAAATCAGGCTTAAGAACGACCCAATCGCGGTGATGAAGAACGGCGAGGCAAACAGTAAGGCGCTGGTCAAACCCAGCAGGACCGAATGGGGAAGGGTTTTGTTCATCCGTCCACGCGATCCCTTAATCCTGTAAAGCCGTTTCCCTGCGGTGCCCCCTTCAGCCGACGGTCGGGGCTGTCTTAGCCGTTCATGACATAAGGCAGCAGGCCCAGGAAGCGCGCGCGCTTGATGGCCTTAGACAGTTCACGCTGCTTTTTGGCCGACACCGCCGTGATGCGGCTGGGCACAATCTTGCCGCGCTCAGAGATGAAGCGGCTCAGCAGTTTGATGTCTTTGTAATCGATCTTCGGTGCGTTCGGCCCAGAGAACGGGCAGGTCTTGCGCCGACGGAAAAACGGACGACGTCCCATGGCTTAGTTTCCTTCCATTCCTGCACCGTGGCCGCCACCCGGGCCGCCACCATGACCGCCGCGCGGGCCACGATCACCGCGGTCGCCCCGATCACCGCGACCACCCCGGTCGCCACGATCCCCACGACCGCCCCGGTCACCGCGATCGCCGCGATCCCCCCGGTCGCCGCGACGTCCGCGCTCCCGCTCGGGCTTTTGCATCATCACCGACGGGCCTTCTTCAAAGCCGTCAACGCGAATGGTCATGTAGCGCAGGATGTCTTCATTCAAACGCAGGCGACGCTCCATCTCTTCGATGGCGCTGGCCGGGGCGTCGATGTTGACCATGAGATAATGACCTTTCCGGTTTTTCTTCATCCGGAAGGCCAAGGTGCGCAGGCCCCAATACTCTTTCTTGGCGATGGACCCACCGCCTTCTCCGAGAATGGTCCCGACTTCTTCAGAAAGGGCGTCCACTTGGGACGCCGACATGTCTTGGCGCGCAATGAGCACGCTCTCATACTTAGGCATCAAGCACTCCCTCTGGCTTGTCTCTTCCCCGCCCGCTTGCGAACTGGCATGCCAGCCGCCCATTAGACGAGAGCATAGCCGACCCGTCGGGGGAAATTCCCCCGGTGCTGGACCGGCAAGGAGCTATGGAGCGCGGGACTATACACGAACGGCTTTTTCGCGCAAGCAGTACTTGACATTTTTGGCCGCTGGGGGTCCACCTTGCCCCGATGCGCTGGTCCCCCCACTGCACAGCAAGGCGGGCGGGGCGGCCATCGGGGGAAATCCAAGTCGACCAGACAAACAATCAAGAGAGTGTATCCATGCGCGCCTTTGTCTTTCCAGGCCAGGGATCCCAAGCCGTCGGCATGGGACAGGAACTCGGCCAGGCCTTCGCCTCTGCCCGCGCCGTTTTCGAGGAAGTCGATGACGCCCTGTCGCAATCCCTGAGCACACTGATGGCCGAGGGTCCGCTGGAAACCCTGACCCTGACCGAAAACGCCCAACCGGCCCTGATGGCCGTGTCCATGGCGGTGGTCCGGGTGTTGGAACAGGACTGCGGGGTTGATCTGGCCAAGGCGGCGGGCCGGGTCGCCGGTCACTCCCTGGGCGAATACTCCGCCCTGGCCGCTGCGGGCACGCTGTCCTTAAGCGACACCGCAAGACTGCTGAAGATCCGGGGCAAGGCGATGCAAGAGGCCGTGCCGGTCGGCGTCGGGGCCATGGCCGCCCTGATCGGATTGGATCTGGACGTGGCCCGCGAAGTCGCCGCCGAGGCCGAGGCCGCCTTCCCCGATGGCGACAAGGTCTGCACGGCGGCCAATGACAATGCCCCGGGCCAGGTGGTGGTCAGCGGCCACAAAGAGGCGGTGGAAAAAGCCTGCGTCATCGCCAAGGAGCGCGGTTGCCGCCGTCCGATGATGCTGCCGGTCAGCGCACCGTTCCATTGTTCCCTGATGGAACCCGCAGCCAAGGTCATGGCCGAGGCCCTGGCTGATGTGGCCTTTGCCCGTCCGTCGGTGCCCCTGGTGGCCAATGTGACTGCCGAAACCGTGTCCGACCCGGAAGTCATCCGCACTCAGCTGGTGGCCCAGGTCACCGGCGCGGTGCGCTGGCGGGAAAGTGTTTTGCATATGGTCGATGCGGGCGTCACCGAGCTGGTGGAGCTGGGCAGCGGCAAGGTGCTTTCGGGCATGGCCAAGCGCATCCATCCGGAGCTGGTGGGCAAGTCCATCCAAGGCCCGGCGGATGTGGAAGCCATTGCCGCCAGCCTTTAAGGTCGCGGTGCCGAAGGGGATCAGAAACTTGGCCCTCTCACCGATCTCTGGCAGTAAGCGCTGATCTTTCAACCTGGCAAAAAAGTCCTATGCAAGGCCCGACCGCTTGACGGACCCATACTGCCCCGGATACAGGTCCTTCCTTATGTTAGGAATGGGACAGGGGTGCGCCCGAACTTCCGCACCCCTTTTACCCCTTTGTTCTTTCCGACAGGAGCTTACCCCATGTTCGATCTGACCGGCCGCAAGGCCCTGGTAACCGGCGCAACCGGCGGCATCGGGGGCGCCATTGCCAAGGCGCTGCATGCTCAAGGCGCCACGGTGACCCTGTCAGGCACGCGGGAAGCGGTGCTGGCGGAGGCCGCAGCGGCCTTGGGCGAGCGCACCCATGTCTGTCCCTGTGATCTGAGCGACCCGGACTCCGTCGCCGCTCTGGTCCCGGCCGCCAATGCCGCCATGGATGGCCTCGACATTTTGGTGAACAATGCCGGGCTGACCCGGGACATGCTGTCGATGCGCCTGACCGATGAAGATTGGCAAAAGGTGATCGACATCAACCTGACCGCCAATTTCCAACTGATCCGGGCGGCTCTGAAACTCATGATGAAGGCCCGCTATGGCCGGATCATTGGCATCACCTCGGTGGTGGGCTTTACCGGCAATGCCGGGCAGGCCAATTATGCCGCCTCCAAGGCCGGAATGGTTGGCATGATGAAATCCATCGCCCAAGAAGTGGCCCAGCGCGGCGTCACCGCCAATTGCGTCGCCCCGGGCTTCATTGCCACCGCGATGACCGACAAGTTGAATGACAAACAGAAGGAACAGATCCTGCCGCATATCCCCGCCGGACGGATGGGGACGTCGGAGGAAATCGCTGCCTCTGTTGTCTATCTCGCCTCTGAAGAGGCTGCCTATGTCACTGGCCAGACCGTTCATGTGAATGGCGGGATGGCCATGATCTAAGGGACCCATTTATGAGCCCCTATTCACCCGACCGCTCCGGATCGTTGCAACCCCGCTGCAATACTGGTCAAGCCCGAGGAAGTGTGCTAGAGACCGCACCTCACCGGGTCGGCCTGCCAAAAGTGCGGCGATACGGACAGTCAAACCAACCAAAACGCTGTTATTTCTAAGGGTAGAGCTACCATGAGCGACGTCGCCGATCGCGTGAAAAAGATTGTCGTTGAACATCTTGGTGTCGAAGAGGCCAAGGTGAGCGACAGCGCAAGTTTCATTGATGACCTGGGTGCCGACAGCCTCGACACCGTCGAGCTGGTCATGGCCTTTGAAGAAGAATTCGGTGTTGAAATCCCCGATGACGCGGCGGAAAAGATCCTGACCGTCAAAGACGCCATCGACTTCATCAACGAAAACTCCTAATCGGCCTTTTGTGCCGAGCGGATCCAGGCCCTTAATCTCGCCGCACCCGACCCCCGCAACCGGCCATTATGGCCCGCCCGGACAGGTCTTCGGCGCGTTATCGGTTCCTAAAGGGAACTTTTGGGGGATGGCTTAGGGTCCGTAGCATCAGGACAGGCAGTCCCGGGGCAAGCTGTGTCGGGACTGTTGGACCGCCGGGCCGATACGCGCACCGCCTGCGATCACCGTTGGCGCGTGGCATTTGGTCCGGGTCCCATCTCAGGATGCGTCTTAGACTCGTCTGCCAATGGCGCGGTTGGTCTTTTGATGCGCCACAGTTGTTTCGCGTTTTGGCTCCCAGGGGAGCCACGGATCGTGATCGCCCCCGATAGGCACTCCGCCCGATCTCGGGTTGGAGGCATGGCGATCCCAGCAAGATCAGTATGGAGAATGGCATGAGACGGGTTGTCGTCACGGGCCTGGGGTTGGTGACCCCCTTGGGTGTTGGGGTGCAACATAATTGGGACGGAATCCTGGCCGGGAAGTCTGGCCTGAAAGCCATTGATACCTTCGCCACCGAAGACCTGCCCTGTAAAATCGCTGGTCTGATCCCCCGGGGCACCGAAAGCGACAGCGATTTCGATCCGAACAAGGTCGCCTCGTCCAAAGAGCGCCGCCGCATGGATGATTTCATCGTCTATGGCCTGGCCGCTGCGGAACAAGCCATCAAAGACGCCGAATGGACGCCCGAGGACGAAGAAAGCCGGGAGCGCACCGGGGTCATCATTGGCTCTGGGATTGGCGGTCTGCCCGCCATTGCCGACGGCTCCCTGACCTTGGACAAAAGCGGCCCGCGCAAGATCAGCCCGTTCTTCATTCCCGCCAGCTTGATCAATCTGGTCTCTGGCCATGTGTCGATCCGCTATGGCTATAAGGGTCCGAACCACTCGGTGGTTACCGCCTGCTCCACCGGCGCCCATGCCATTGGCGATGCCAGCCGCCTGATCATGTTCGGCGATGCCGATGTGATGATCGCGGGCGGGGCCGAGGCCGCCGTCTGCCGTCTGGGCATTGCTGGCTTTGCCGCCGCCCGGGCCCTGTCGACCCATTTCAACGACACCCCGGAAGCCGGGTCCCGGCCCTGGGACAAGGACCGGGATGGCTTCGTCATGGGCGAAGGCGCCGGGATCGTCGTCCTGGAAGAATATGAGCACGCCAAAAAGCGCGGCGCGAAGATCTATGCCGAGATCCTCGGCTATGGCATGTCCGGCGACGCTTATCACATCACCGCCCCGGCCGAAGACGGCAATGGCGGCTTCCGGGCCATGCGCAACGCCATGGGCAATGCAAAGCTGAACCCGGAAGACATCGACTACATCAACGCCCATGGCACCTCCACGCCGCTGGGTGATGAGATAGAGCTCGGCGCGGTCAAACGGCTGTTTGGCGATCACGCCTATAAGCTGACCATGTCCTCGACCAAATCGGCCATCGGGCACCTGCTTGGCGCGGCGGGCTCTGTCGAAGCGATCTATTCGATCCTGGCGGTGGGCAACAATGTCACTCCGCCGACCCTGAACCTGGACAACCCCTCCGAGGGCTGCGACATCGACCTGTCGCCCAAAGCTCCCCGGGAGCGTCCGATCAAACGGGCCTTGAGCAACTCCTTCGGCTTTGGCGGCACCAATGCCAGCCTGATTTTCGCCGAAGCGCCATAAGACAACTAAAGGGGCCGCGTCCTGCGGCCCTTTTTCTTTCTCTTTAGGGCCGACCCTCCATGCGGGCCTTAATCAGTATTTTGACCGGCATGCTCCTCACCCTGGGGATCCTCGGGGCCATCGGTGTTGGCGGTTTTCTCTATATCCAAAAAGCCTTTCAGCAACCGGGATCCCTGGCCGATGACCGAGTGATCGTGATCCCGCCGGGGACCGGGGTGGAAGGCATCGCCAATTTGCTGCGCAAAAATGGCGTCATCGACAATCCACTGATCTTCCAACTCGGGGTTCGCCTCAATGGCACCGCCCGCTCGCTGCAGGCCGGAGAATTCCGCTTCAGCGCCGGATCCAGCCCACAGGAGGTGATGGGGGTCCTGGTCGCCGGGGTTACGGTCCAGCGCTTTTTGACCGTGGCCGAGGGTCTGACCACCAGCACGGTGTTGGATATGATCCGCAGCACCCCGGACCTCAGCGGTCCGATCACCCTGTCGCCAGCGGAAGGGGATTTGCTGCCCGAAACCTACAGCTATCAGCGCGGCGAGGACCGCACCGTGGTGCTCAAGCGCATGATTGCCGCCCATGACGAAGCGCTGGCGCGGCTCTGGGCCGAGCGCGATCCGAACATCCCGCTCAAAACACCGATGGAGGCGGTGATCCTGGCCTCCATTGTCGAAAAGGAAACCGCTGTGGCAGCCGAACGGCCCCGGGTCGCCGCCGTGTTCGTCAATCGGCTGAACAAGGGCATGCGGCTGCAATCGGATCCGACGGTGATTTATGGCCTGAGCGATGGCACCGGTCGGCTGGAGCGGCGGTTGACCCGCACCGATCTGCGCACCGCCCATGATTACAACACCTATGTCATTCGGGGTTTGCCGCCGCGCCCGATCGCCAATCCTGGAGTCGCCTCCCTGGAGGCGGTGCTGCATCCGCCCAAGACCGATGAATATTACTTCGTCGCCGATGGCACCGGCGGCCATGCCTTCGCCCGGACCTTGGATGAGCATAACCGCAATGTCGCCCGTTGGCGCAAAATCCAACGGGACCGCGGGGAGCGCTAAGGTTTTCGGGGGATTGGTTTCCTGAACTCAGCAGTGGCCCCCTAGACCGGCCCCCCTAAACCGGGGAGCCGTCCGAACCGTCTAAGCCATCGGGGCCATCGGGCCCCACATCGGGCTCTGTGCCGCCATTGGGATCGCCGGGCAGATCCAAGCGGAATTCCAGCCCGGCAGGCGGATAGGACACCACGGAAATCCAGCAGCCCATCCGCCGGGCAGCCAATCCCGCCACCACCAGATCCATATCTCGCCGCCGGGCCGGGGCTCCGGGGGTGATATCCTCGCTGGTCGGGGTTTCCAGATCGGCGCGCAAGTCGGCGGGTAAGGCCCCATCCAGCCCGTCGCTTTCGTCACGCACGATAAGGGTGGCAGGCAAAAAGCCGTCCATCTCGGCGGTCACCATAATGCGCGGCGCACCGCCTGCCGAGGCCCCGCCGGTCAAGGCCCGGCCAATCAGACGTCGGAACAGAATCTCCAACAAAACCGGGTTCATGGGCGTGCGCGGCAAGGTCTCGACCCGGATGTCGGCATCGCTGTCATGGATCACCGGCATTAGGCGCTCTAGGGCGTTTTCCAGGCAGCGATCAGCGTCGCTGGGCTCCTCCCGGGGACCGACTGGGCAAGCCCGGATCCGGAACATATCGGCCAGATCCTCCATGCCACTGCTCGACCGCCCGGCGCCATCTTGGGCCTGGGACAGCAAGCTGCCAATGGTGGTGCCCTCAGCCCCCTCCAGCACGGCTTTCATCGCACCGCCATGGCGGTGGATCAGGGTCGACAAGGCCCCTTCCGCCGCCCCCAGGGCCGCGCGACTCTGGTCCAGCTGCCGGTCGGACAGCAGCTGGATTTCTTGGTTTTGCGCCTCTTCACCACCATCATCACCGTCGAGCGACAGGCTGGGCAGAATGGTTTCCAAGGGGTCTGTGACGCCCTCTTCCTGACCTGGGACGAGCGTTTGTCCCGCCTCCGCTCCGCCATTGGCCTGCGCGGGGGGTCCAGTGCGCCCGCCCCGTCCCATCCCCCCCAAGGGCATCCGGGGGCGGGGTTTGGCCACTTGCCAGGCACCGGCGAAAATCACGCCCGACGCGATCACCGACAGGCCAAGCAACAAAATCGCCCAAAGCCGGAACGGATCCTGGCTCAAGCCCTCGGAGAAGCCCAACATCTGGGCCAGATGGGCACCGGGCACGGCGGTGACCCCGGCTTGGGCCAGGGCCATCGCCGCATGACGGCCTTGCCACAGGGCAACACCCACAGCGGTGTAAACCACCAGGATCAGGGGCAGGGCGAACAGTAGGGCGCGCAAAAAGGTACTGCCGCCGCCTTGCGGTCCGGCGCGGTTGGTTTTTTTGCCCCTTCCGGCGCGCTTGGCCGCCCGGGCCCGGGCAAGGGCGGCTTTGTCCCGAGTCTCAGTAGGGGCTGTGCCGTTCGCGCCTCGGGCCGCGACAGGGCTCTTGCCGGATCGGGACTTTGCAACTGGAACTTTGGTCGGGTTGGATTGGGACGCGGAACGGGTCACGATGCCTCCTGTGACGCCCGCAAATGGGACGTCTCTGAGGGCGGGATCGTTCTGGAAATCAGCGCGAGGATCATGGGACCCTGTTCCCAAGAGGTTGACCAGTAAGCATTTGAAGCGCCCCCATTATTGCGCGCAATGCCGCGATGTACAGCGCAGATTGTCCTTGCGCTCCAGACAAGGGAACCGACCCGCTGATTTGCCCGTACGGCCAGGGGAGGGTCCTCACAAGCGCGTCAACGCCGGATCGCTGGCCAGAACCCTATTTCACAGACCGACAAAATGCTGTATATTATTAGTTGAATTGCATCAAACGCGTAGAAACAGTACGTTTATCTGATCAACCAAGAGTGCCGTTTCCGGGCGGCCTCACACGGATAATGGATTGTTGTCCTCATGGATTCTGGGACTTTGGACCTTGCTGCGATCACTGCCTTGCCGGTGATGCCCCGACCGCGAAACGACAACTTTGTTGTGCCGCCGGAGACCCAACGTCTGCTCAAAGCGCTCAGCGCCCTGAATGATGCCTTGGACTATCAGGCCAATGCGGTCTCCAAGTTCCGCGAGTCCTGCAACAGCCTGAAGGAAACCGTCTCGGCCTGTGGCGACAGCATGGAGAAGGTGCAAAGCTCGATGGACAGCATCGATCTGGATCCGCTGCACCGGACCTCCGACCGCCTGACCAAATCCGCTGAGATGATGGGCAAAATCAGCGGCGACGCGGCGGAATAGGCCAGCGTCTTTAGCCACGGAACCATCGTTCCGCGCACACCGAAATCGAACATTTTGAGATTTTTGGAAATCTGGAGCGGGCGAAGGGAATCGAACCCTCGTCGTAAGCTTGGGAAGCTTCTGCTCTACCATTGAGCTACGCCCGCACACCCAGCCCGAGTACATACGGCCTGCAGGCCCCTGTTTCAATGGCCATCTGCACCCACAACCCCCATCACCAGCCCGATCCCTAACGAAAACGTTACGGCGGTGCCCCTGGACTTTATCCGGTCTTAGGCCAACCTTGTACAAAACCCAAATGGATCGGCGCTCCTACGCGCCAGGATGCAACGCAACGTAAGGACCCCCATTGATGGTGCATCGATTTCAGACCGCCCTGTTCGCCCTTTTCCTCGGCCTCAGCGTCACCTTTATTGGGCCCGCGCACAGAGCCCTGGCCGCAGACAGCGCGCAATGGGCCACGGTCCTGGAAAACGCCAAGGGGCAAACGGTCTATTGGAATGCCTGGTCCGGGGATGAAAAAATCAACGCCTATATCGCCTGGGTCGGCGAGCGGGTCGCCGAAGAATACGGCGTCACCCTGCGCCATGTGAAAGTCTCCGATACGGCCTCGGTGGTGGCCCGGGTCTTGGCGGAAAGCACTGCCGGGCGCGACGAAGGCGGCTCTGTGGATCTGGTCTGGATCAATGGCGAAAACTTCCTGACCATGAAACAGGCCGAGCTGCTCTATGGGCCGTTTACCGAACTGCTGCCCAACACCGCCCTGACCGATCCGGAAACCAATCCCGGCCTGCTGGTCGATTTCACCATCCCCACCGATGGGCTAGAAAGCCCCTGGGGCCTGTCCCAATTCGTCATCGCCTATGACACCGCCCGGGTGCCCGAACCGCCCCGGACCTTGGAGGCCATGGCAGAGTGGATCACCGCCAATCCGGGCCGCTTTGCCTATCCGGCCCCGCCGGACTTTATCGGCACCACCTTCCTGAAGCAGATCCTGGCCATGTCCGTCGCCGACCCGGCGGTGCTGGCCGCCCCGGTGGAGGAAGCCCAGTTCAATGAGGTCACCGCCCCGCTGTGGGCTTGGTTGGAAACAGTCCGCCCGGGCCTGTGGCGCAAGGGCGAGGTGTTCCCGACCAGCGGTCCGGCCCTGCGCAGCCTGCTCAATGATGGTGAGGTTGACTTCTATCTCAGCTTCCATGCCGGGGATGCGACCTCCGCCATCGCCCAGGGCCAGATCCCGGAAACGGTGCGGACCTATATCCCGGAGCCCGGCAGCATCGCCAACACCCATTTTGTCGCCATCCCGTTTAACGCCAATGCCAAGGACGGGGCCAAGGTGGTGGCCAATTTCTTGCTCTCCCCGGAAGCCCAGGCGCGGAAGTTTGATCCGACCTATTGGGGCGATGACACCGTCTTGTCGCTGGAGCTGCTGAACCCGAAACAGCGCGATGCCTTTGACGCCGTGCCCCCGGGCATTGCCACCCTCGCCCCGAATCAGCGCGGTCTGGCCCTGCCGGAACCCCATCCGAGCTGGATGTCCCGAATCGAAAAGGAATGGCATAACCGGCATTCCCTCTAAGGAGGCCAAGCGGGACTTCAGAAAAGTCTCAGAGCAAGTCCCATGGTCCGGTTGTTTCCTCCGTTAACTCTCGCGCTTTTGATCCTGCCTGTGCTGGCCGGGATCGTCGGCACCTTGTTGCCCGCCCTAGGGATTGCCCCGGGCATCGGAGTCCCGGTCGGCCTCAGCCTGGATCCGGTCCGGGAGCTATTGGCTTTTCCCGGGATCTGGCGCTCCGCCGCGCTCAGCCTGTGGATCGGGCTGGCCGCCGGGCTGCTCTCCTTCCTGGTGGTCATTGGCGCGGTGATCGCCGCCTTGGGCACGCCGTGGTTTGAGCGCCTGTCCCGGGCCTGCCTGCCGGTCCTGGCCTTACCCCATGTCGCCGCCGCCTTGGGGCTGGCCTTTTTGCTCGCACCGTCGGGTTGGATTGTCCGCGCCCTCTCGCCGGGCTTAACCGGCTGGACCCTGCCCCCGGATTGGGCCACGGTCCAGGATCCCTATGGCCTCGCCGCCATCCTCTGTCTGACCCTGAAAGAAAGCGCCTATTTGCTGTTGATGGTCGGCGCCGCCTTGGGCCAGATCCCGGCCCAGCGCAGCTTGAACATTTCCCGCAGCTTGGGCCATGACCCGGCCCGGGCGGTGCTGTTGGGGGTGCTGCCGCAGCTCTACCCCCTGATCCGCCTGCCGGTTTACGCCATCCTGGCCTATGGCATCAGCACCCTGGAAATCGCCCTGATCCTGGGCCCGACCACGCCGCCCACCCTCGCCGTGCTGGTGCTGCAAGGCTTTTCCGACCCCGATCTCAGCGCCCATCTGCCCGCTGCGGCCGGAGCGATCCTGCAATTGATCCTGGTGGTGATCGGCCTGGGGCTGTGGTGGCTTGGCGAGCGGGCCTGTGTCGCCCTCGCCCGGCGCTGGAGCCGCAGCGGCCCCGCCCCGGCCTCGGCCCGCCAAGGCTGGCGCTTGTCTGTGGGACGGGAGGGCTATGGCACCGGGATCGTGCTTTGTTTGGTTTTGGCCGCCGGTGTGCTGCTTGCTCTGGCGCTTTGGTCCGTGACTTGGCGCTGGCCCTGGCCCGAGCCCTGGCCAACGGACTTTTCGCTCCGGCTTTGGCTGCAACAGGAAAGCCGCTTGCTGTGGCTGCTGCAAAACAGCCTCAGCGTCGCCTTGGCCAGCACCGCCCTGGCGCTGATCCTGGCCCTGGGCTGCCTGGAATATGAACGCCGCCTGGACCGCCATCCCAGCCGCTGGGTCGAGGGCCTGATTTATCTGCCCCTGCTGGTGCCGCAAATCGGCTTTCTGTTCGGGGTCCAGGTCTTCGTCGTCGCCGGAGGCCTCGATGGTGGTCTGCTGGCCGTGACCTTGCTGCATTTGCTGTTCGTGCTGCCCTATGTCTATCTGGCCTTGGCTGGCCCCTATCGGCGGCTGGATCCGCGTTATGCTCGGACCGCCCAATGCTTGGGCGCAGGAGCCAATCGGCAGTTCTGGCGGGTGGTCCTGCCCCTGATCGCCCGCCCAATCCTGTTTGCCGCCGCCATTGGCATTGCGGTCAGCACGGCGCAATATTTGCCGACCCTGTTCGCGGGCGGCGGGCGGGTGCCGACCCTGACCACCGAGGCCGTCTCCCTGGCCGCTGGGGCCGACCGGCGACTGATCGGGCTCCATGGCTTCCTGCAAAGCTTGCTGCCCCTGATCGCCCTCAGCCTCGCCCTGCTCTGGCCCCTGCGCGGCGAAAGGAGGCCGCAATGACCTTAAGACTAGAGGCCGTGACCCTGTCCGCCCCCGGTGCGCCCCGGGAGACGCCGCTCTTTGCACCCCTCAGCTTGAGCATCGCCCCAGGTGAAGTGGTGACGGTGATGGGGCCATCGGGCTGCGGGAAGTCCTCCTTGCTCGATTTCCTCTGTGGCACCTTGCCGGGCCGCTTCACCCCCCAAGGCGCTGCCTTTCTGGACGACCAGCCCTTGGCGGGCCTGCCGCCGGAGCGCCGACGACTCGGCATTCTGTTCCAGGACGATCTGCTGTTCCCGCATCTGAGCGTCGGGGATAATCTGGCCTTTGGCCTGCCGCGCGACGCAGCCGGATCCCGCAGCCGGGCCGACCGCCGCGCCCTTATTGAGAATGCGCTGGCCCAAGCCGGGCTGGAGGGTCTGGCCGAGCGCCACCCGGCCACCCTATCCGGCGGCCAGCGCGCCCGGGCCTCGGTGCTCCGCGTGCTTCTGTCCAAGCCCCGCGCCTTGCTGCTTGATGAGCCGTTTTCCAAGCTGGATGCGGATCTGCGAATGCGGTTTCGCGATTTCGTCTTTGACCATGCCGCCGAGGCCGGGCTGCCTTGCTTGTTGGTGACCCACGACCCGGAAGACGCTCGGGGGCGGATCATCAGTTTGGAACAGCATGGTTGACGCCAAAAGCGCCGCTGGGTAGGGTCTGGGGATCGTGGTGATTTGCCGACCGGCTTGCGGCCACGTTAAACAATTCGCTAAAGAGGTCGCTCCGATAGGGATCCGGCCTCCGCAGCACGGGTCCTTTTTTGTTTGGCGCAGCGCCTTAAGATGAGCGCGCGCCAACCCAGCTTCGGAGCTTTGCGTTGATGAAAGACCTTCCGACCGATTTGTCCGCCGACCTCGCCTTTGATGGTCCCGATGGCTTCAGCGCCCAGACCCATATGGTGCGCGGCGGCCTGGCCCGATCCGGCCATAGCGAAACCAGCGAGGCGCTATATCTGAACTCCGGCTATGTCTACGGTGCTGCGGAGGAGGCCGAGGCCGCCTTTGACGGCAGTCTGGACCGTTATGTCTATTCCCGTTTCGCCAACCCCACCGTCAGCGTGTTTGAAACCCGCCTGGCCCTGGCCGAGGGCGCAACCCATTGCCGGGCCACCGCCAGCGGAATGGCGGCGGTCAATGCGGCATTGATGTCCCTGGTCAAAACCGGCGACCGGGTGGTGGCCGCCAAGGAGCTGTTCGGCTCCTGCTCCTGGATTGTCTCCGAATTGCTGCCGAAATTCGGCGTTCAAACCGAATTTGTTGCCGCCGAAGACGACGCGGCCTGGGAGGAAGCCCTGTCTCGCCCGGCCAAGGCGGTGTTCCTGGAAAGCCCCTCCAACCCCAATCTGCGGGTCATTGACCTGCGCAAGGTTGCTGCGCTGAGCCACCAGGCCGGAGCCAAGCTGGTGGTCGACAATGCCTTTGCCACCCCCTATTTGCAGCGGCCTTTGGCGCTGGGGGCGGACATTGTCATCCACTCCGCAACCAAATTCATCGATGGCCAGGGCCGCACCATGGGTGGGGCGGTGCTGACCAATGATCCGGAGTATGTGGAGAACGATCTGGGGCCGTTTTTGCGCCATACCGGCCCCTGTATTGCGCCCTTCAATGCCTGGACCATGCTGAAAGGCCTGGAAACCCTGGGCCTGCGCATGGACCGCCATTGTGCCAATGCCCTGGCCGTGGCCAAGCTGCTGGAAGCCCATCCGGCAGTGGCCCAGGTGTTTTATCCGGGTCTGGAAAGCCATCCCCGCCATGCAGTCGCCATGGGGCAAATGTCCCAGGGTGGTGCGGTGCTGGCGCTGGATCTGGCAGGCGGCAAGGAGGCGGCCTTTGGGTTCCTCAACGGCCTGACCCTGATCGACATTTCCAACAATCTGGGCGATGCCAAGACTTTGGCCTGTCATCCGGCCACCACCACACATCAGCGGCTGAGCCCAGAAGAAAAGGCCGAACAAGGCATCACGCCGGGCCTGATCCGGATCTCCGTGGGTCTGGAAGCCGAGGCCGATCTGTTGGCCGACCTGTCCCGGGCCTTGGACAGCTTGGTCTAAAAAACTTTTGCCAAGACCAATCGGATTGAAAGTTGAGATGGTTTCACCCCATCTCAACTTCATGTACAACTGCCGACCAATCCCGTCCCAAACCGTAAAGGCTATTGGTTCCCGCCATGTATGAAGCCGTGACCCGAGGCGTGCGCATCACTGTGATTCCGGTGTTTCTGGAGGATCAATCCTCACCGGAAAACGCTCACTATGTCTGGGCCTATCAGGTCACGATCCAGAATACGGGCACGGAAACGGTGCAATTGCTGTCCCGGCATTGGATCATCACCGATGCGGCAGGCAAGGTGCAGGACGTCAAAGGCGCTGGGGTGGTCGGCGAACAACCGGTCCTGGCCCCGGGTCAGAGCTTCGAATATACCAGCGGCGCGCCATTGGCGACCCCGACGGGCTTTATGGGTGGCAGCTACACCATGCGCACCGCAGGCGGTGAAGCCTTCGAAGCTGCAATCCCGACCTTTAGCCTGGATAGCCCGCATTTGGATATCCAGCTGCATTAGAATCCCAACATATTGATTTTCATCCGGGTTTTTCACCGGATGACTCCGCCTTGCATCCTCATCGGGCGGCATGGGATCGAAAATTCAAAACCCTCGATCACCTAAAAGTTACACAAGGGCAATCCGGTTTCTCGCTTGCGTCGTAGTATCACCATGTCCACCTATGAACGGTGCGACGCGGCGCAGAGCCTTCTGCGGGTCCATAGTCTTGGTTGGATTTTGCCGCGCACCTGTTCTGTCCGTCCTTGTTTGTCCTTGAAGGGAATCGCTCCCATGCGCACTCAAACCCCCATCGACCGCTCCCCGGCTGCCCGTGACTATCGGGAGGCTTCGGGCGGTGGTTCTGCGGATGCCGTCTCCCCTGCCGACAAGCCGACCGAAGCCATCGGTCCCGGTGGGGTCGAAGGCCGCCCGAGCCGGGAAGAGGCCGAAAAAG
The DNA here is from genome assembly GCA_049604415.1 of Rhodospirillaceae bacterium. GTDB lineage: Bacteria > Pseudomonadota > Alphaproteobacteria > Rhodospirillales > Rhodospirillaceae > JBMYTN01. Next base: position 33,342 of record JBMYTN010000013.1, read on the forward strand.
CTGTCCGCACCCTGTTGCGCTGGACCGGTGACAATCCGGACCGCGAGGGCCTGATCGATACCCCGAAGCGGGTGGTGAAGGCCTGGGAAGAGTTTTTTGAAGGCTATAATACCGATCCGGAAGAAAGCCTGCGTGCGACCTTTGAAGAGGTCGATGGCTATGACGAAATGGTCGTGCTGCGTGACATCCGGATCGAAAGCCATTGCGAGCACCATGTGGTGCCGGTGATCGGCAAGGCCCATATCGGCTATCTGCCCAACAAGCGGGTGGTCGGGATCTCCAAGCTGGCCCGGGTGTTGGAAATGTATGCCAAACGCCTGCAGATCCAGGAAACCCTGACCGCCCAGGTGGCCAACACCATCCAGCGGGTGTTGGAGCCCAAGGGCGTGGCTGTGGTGATCGAAGCCGCACACCAATGCATGACCACGCGGGGCATCAAAAAGCCCGGCGTGACCATGGTGACCAGCCGGATGCTGGGCGAGTTCCGCACCAACAGCGACACCCGCAAAGAATTCCTGAACTTTATCGGCAAGTAGCCGCTGCCCGAAATCGGGTCCGTTACAGCTCTGCACTACCCTTCTGAAGGGTCCCAATGGGGGGATTGTGAAATCTCCCCATTCTTTCTGCGCCCTCTTCCCCCGCAGCGGCAAAACCGCTACAACCGTATTGGGGGAATTCCTTCGCAGCTGCACAACCTTGTGCTCGCCGACCGAGGATCCCTTGCTTCCTTCGCCAGGGATCCAGAGCGGCCATGATCGACCTTAGACCCGTCGCCATGATTATCGGCGTGCTGCTGTGCATTCTGGCCGCTGGCATGACCCTGCCTGCGGCCGTCGATGCCGCTGTGGGCAATCGGGATTGGACCGTCTTCGCCATTTCCAGCCTGATGACCGTTTTCATCGGCCTGGCCCTGGTGCTGACCTGCCGGGCGGACGACTTCCGCATCAATTTGCGGCAGGCCTTTATCATGACCAATCTGATCTGGGTCACGCTGCCGGCCTTTGCCGCCCTGCCCTTCATGTTCTCAGAGCTCGGCCTGTCCTATACGGATGCGTATTTTGAGGCCATGAGCGGCATCACCACCACCGGCTCCACGGTGATTGTCGGTTTGGATTATGCGCCGCCGGGGATCTTGCTCTGGCGCGGCATCCTGCAATGGATGGGCGGCATCGGCATCATCATCATGGCCCTGACCATCCTGCCGATGCTGCGGGTGGGCGGCATGCAGCTGTTCAAGGTCGAGGCCTTTGAAGCCCAGGAAAAAGTCCTGCCCCGGGCGACCCAGCTGGCCTCGGCCCTAACGATGATTTATGTGCTGCTGACCTCGGTTTGGGCGATCATGCTGTATATGGCGGGCATGGAGAGCCTGGATGCGGTGGTCCATGCCATGACCACCATTGCCACCGGCGGCTATTCCACGGTGGATGGCTCGGTCGGCCATTTTGACAGCGCCCTGATCGATGCCATCATCACCGTGGGCATGGTGATGGGGGCCATCCCCTTCTTGCTCTATTTCCAAATGATGCGGGGCAAGCCGTTGTCCTTGTTCGCCGATAGCCAGGTGCAATGGTTTCTAGCCAGTGCCGGGGCCGGGGTGATCGCCGTCAGCTTCTGGCTGTGGTGGGATCAGGGCTTTGATCCGCTCAATGCCCTACGCTATGGCAGTTTCAACACCGTCTCGGTGATGACCGGAACCGGTTATGCCACGGCGGACTATTGGCAATGGTCCGGCGTGGCGGTGACGATTTTGTTCTATTTGATGTTTGTCGGCGGCTGTGCCGGGTCGACCTCCTGCGGCATTAAGATCTTCCGCTTGCAGGTCTTGGCGGCAACGGCCCGGATCCAGATTTTGCGGCTGTTGCAGCCCCATGGCGTTTTCATCGCCTATTATAACAAGCGCCCGATTGATGAGTCCGTTTCCGCCTCGGTGATGGGCTTCTTCTTCCTCTATGGGCTCTCCGTCGGGGTGCTGGCCATTGCGCTCAGCTTTTTGGGGCTGGATTTCATCACCGCCCTGACCGGGGCCGCCACCGCGATTTCCAATGTTGGCCCGGGCCTGGGGTCAATCATCGGCCCGGCGGGCAATTTTGCCTCCATGCCCGATGCGGCGAAATGGCTGCTGTCCGGCGGCATGCTGCTGGGCCGCCTGGAGCTGTTCACCGTCCTGGTGATGCTTGTGCCGCAATTTTGGCGGGATTAAGCATCTAGTTTGTTTACCTGTGTTTTGTCGGTGACCGACGTGCTCGGATCAAATCTTCCATGGCATGAAATCGATTGCGACCAACAATCGCGAACACCTCTACGACTTTCGCGGTACTGTCGACTCTGTATGCCACCCTCAGCCCACCGATGCTCTGAAGGCAGCGCCATTCACTGTTCCGGCCTCCAATACCCGGGCTTTGCATCGGGTGTTTGGCCAGATTGGCGATTCTGGCACGTAAAGTGGCAAAGTATGATCGGGCATGCTCAACGCCCCATTGCCGTTTTGAATAGGCGTATTCACGATCTAAATCGGCCAGTGCTTCAGACCGTATTCGGACCAAGTATTGAGGGTCCCCCATTACGAGGCTTGATCCGTTTCATCCTCAGAGTCTATGCGATCCATTGTCGCCTCGGCAGAGCGCCAAAAGTCTTCTTCAGAGAGCCAGTGGCCTTCGCCGCGTGTAACAGCATCAACTCTCGGTGCCAATATTGACTGCCAAGTTAGGGCATCCAATTCGGCTTCGCGCTCTTCCACCAAGCGCAGACCCTCTCGCAAAATCTCGCTGGCATTTTGATAGCGGCCCCCTTCGACCAAATGGGAAATCAGGCTTTCTTGTTGATCGGTAAGAACGACATTTCGAGTGGGCATCGCCAACTCCCATAATGCTAAGATGGCATAATATGCCACGGAGGCATCCAATCAGGAACCGCATTGGGAATTGAGTGACTGCTTAGAAGCAATCGTCCGACCTAGATCATATAAAATGCCCTACTGGACCTGATAGGCGGCCATCCAGTTTTGCAGACCGGCGGTCAGCTCCCGGTCCAACTCCTGGCCCATGCGCTCCGAAAGCGCATACCAAGCCTGCTCTCGATCATTGATCGAAGCATTTTCCGCCAAAGTGATATGACGCCACACCTTCGACGAGGTGTGGGCGAGCAGGATCCCAGAGGCATCCATGATCTCGATGGCCACATCCAATGCCCCGTCATAGCGCTCGGCCTGCTCGGTCTTGAAGGCCCCAATCAGACCCTTTTCCACCGTCAGATCCTTCTCGGTCACCGCCGCATCATAGATCGTCACCCGCATCACCAGATCGCCGCTGCCATCGGCCTTCAAACGGTCCAAAGCCCAGCGCTGCGCCACCGCCGAGGGCGGAAACGGCATTTCATGTTCCACATTAGGAGCGGTGAAAGTCGGGGTGTGCAGATTGCGCACATCAACCCGGGAGACGGCAAATTGCATCGGTTCCAAATGCCGGAAACTGATATCCGCAAACACCGGCTGCGGCGGGGTATTGGTGCAGGCCACCAGCCCCACACTGCCAAGGGCCAGCGCAATCGCCAACGCACTCCGGCGCACCGCACGGGCGGCCCCGTTGAGACCGGCGTCGGTCTGTTGCTGATCTAAACCCGGAGCATCTGTCGGCAAGCGGAAACCCATCCCAATCCTCTTCGGCCATAAGTCCTGAAACGCGCATGCGACCCGACGGGTCAATGCCGGGTTTCGGAGCCTTTTGCCGCACTGCCGAAAAGCGCGTCCACCTCAAACATGTAGACCGCTTTGCAAAACTCGCAAGTCACTTCGACTTGACCATTGTCGGCGATCTCCAACAACTCGGATTTCGGGAAAGATTTCAGGGTGTTTTCAACTTTTTCCGACGAGCACCGGCAGCGGAAAAACAGCGGGCGATAGCCATCAATGGCCAGTTCTTCGCCATGGAACGGACGTCGCAGCAGGGATTGCGCGTCCAATCCGGCGTCCAAAAGTTCCGAATCGGTCAGGCTCTGGCCTAAGATCTTGGCCCGGTTCCAGGCCTCCGACCAATCCTCGCCCATTTGCCCCCCGCCTTGCTGCCCGGATTGCGGTTGCGTGGCCTCGAAGCCCGGCATGCGCTGAACCATCAGGCAGACCGCGCCCAAAGAGCCCGCCAAACCGGGGCGGACGGCACTGCGCACCAGGGTGGAGACCTGTTCCGATTGCTGAAAATAGGCCTCCACGCAGGCCGAAACGGTCCCGCCTTCCAGGGCCGTGATGCCTTGATAGCGGTCCGTATGGGCGCCCTGATCGACGGTGAAGGCAATGGTGCCCTCGCCAACCAAGGTCGCCAGCGCGCCGGGAAACGGTCCGGCCTCCATGCTGCCCCCGGCCTCCAGGGCCGCCGCGTTCAAGGCCGCCAGGGCATCATCCAAGCGAATGTCATCGGGGTCAAACCGAGCCAGACCGCGCATGGCCCCGGTGCTGTCCATATCCACCACCAGGGTATGGACCGGACCGTTGCCTTGGATCTGCAGGGTAAAAATGCCCTCATATTTAAGACCAGAGGCCATGGCCGCCCCGACCGCCAGGGTTTCGGCCAGCAGATGGGCCACCGCAGGCGGATAGGCATGGGGGCCGATCATATCCGCCGCCACACCCCCGGCCCGAACCAGGCGACCGCGGAAGGCCCCGCCCATCAACTGGAAGGACAGGACCATATCCTCGGCAGCAGCGATCACGACAGGCACCAGGCCAAGACGCCCTTTTGTGCATGCAGGCGGTTTTCCGCCTCGTCCCAGACCACCGAGCGCGGACCGTCAATCACCGCATCGGTGACCTCTTCGCCGCGATGGGCCGGCAGGCAATGCATGAACACTGCCTTTGGATCGGCCTTGGCCATCAAAGCCTCATTGACCTGGAACGGGGCCAGCAAGCTGCGGCGGCGCTCCGCCTCGCCGGTGCCCTCATCGCTCATGGAAATCCAGGTGTCGGTGACCACACAATCGGCCCCAGCGACAGCGGCCTCAGCATCGGCCAGGACCTCGACCACACCGCCTTGGCCACGGGCCCAGGCGACGACCTCCGGATCCGGCTCCAGGCCCGGCGGGCAGGCCAGGCGCATGGTGAAGCCAAATTGCGCCGCCGCCTTGATCCAGGAGCAGGCCACATTGTTGCCGTCGCCGGACCAGGCCACCACCTTGCCCGCGATTGGGCCGCGCACCTCTTCATAGGTCATCACATCGGCCAGGATCTGGCAGGGATGGGAAACATCGGTCAGCCCATTGATCACCGGGACCGAGGCATAGGTCGCCAGTTCGGTCAGCTTGGCCGCCCGGTCGGTCCGCAGCATGATCGCATCCACATAGCGCGACAGCACCCGGGCCGTATCGGCCACGGTCTCGCCCCGCCCAAGCTGGGTTTCGGTGTGGCTGAGCACGATCACATCACCGCCCAGCTGGCGCATGCCGACTTCGAAGGACACCCGGGTCCGGGTCGAGGGCTTTTCGAACACCAAGGCCAAGGTTTTGCCGACCAAGGGCTTTGCAGGCAGACCGAGGCGCTCGGTGTCGCCGGACTTATAGGCCTTGCCAATATCCAGGATCCGCCGCAGCACATCGGGTTCAAAGGCCGCCAGATCGAGGAAATGCCGGGGCTGATCGCCCCCAGCAGATCCCATGCCGAGACCGGCTTTTGACATTTGCAGGTTCATCTTACGCCGCCTCCGCCGCGAGGCCATCAAACGCCGCGCCCATCATGGTCAAGGCAATGGCGATCTCGTCCTCGGTGGTGATCAAAGGCGGCAGCAACCGCACCACATTATTGGCCGCCGGGACGCACAGCAGTCCCTGGGCCTGGAACGCACCGACCACAGCACCGTTGGTCAGAGGATCCGCAATCTTGATCCCTATCATCATCCCTTCCCCCCGAACTTCAGCGATTTGAGTCGGGTGGGCATCGGCCAAATGTTGCAAAGCCTGCAACAGCACCGCCCCCCGGCTCGACACGCCGGTCAGGAATTCTTCTTCTAACACCACATCCAACACCGCATTGGCGGCCGCCATGGCCAGCGGATTGCCGCCAAAGGTCGAGCCATGGCTGCCCGGACCGAAGGCCCGTGCGACCTCGGCAGTGGCCAGACAGGCCCCGACTGGGAAGCCCCCGCCCAGGCCCTTGGCCAGCGCCATCACATCGGGCGCTGCCCCCCCGGCCATTTGATAGCCAAACAAGGATCCGGTCCGACCGATCCCGGTCTGAACCTCGTCATAGATCAGCACCAAACCGAACTCATCGGCCATGGCCCGCAAGCCAGCCAAATAACCCTCCGGCGGCAGATTGATGCCGCCCTCGCCCTGGATCGGCTCGACCAGGATGGCAGCACTTTCTGCCGTCACCGCAGCCCGGGCTTCATTCAGATTGCCAAAGGGCACCCGATCAAAGCCATCGAGCAGCGGGGCGAAGCCCACCGTGTTCTTGGCTTGGCCGCCTGCAGAAATGGTCGCGATCGTGCGGCCATGGAAAGCATCCTGGGTCGCGATAACCCGGTTGCGCTCCGGCGTGCCAAGCACTTCGGCATGGTAGCGCCGGGCCATTTTGATGCAGGCCTCCACCGCTTCCGCCCCGGAATTGCAGAAAAAGGCCTGGTCGGCAAAGCTGTTGGCCACCAAGCGTTCCGCCAGCCGGGTTTGCCCCGGGATCCGGTAGAGATTGGAGGTGTGCCACAGCCGACCGGCCTGGTCTTGCAGGGCTTGCACCAAGTGCGGATGGGCATGGCCTAAGGCATTGACCGCCACCCCAGCGCCGAAGTCCAGAAATCGTCGCCCATCGACAGCGGTCAGCCAGACCCCTTCGCCAGACTCGAATTCCAGATCGTACCGCGCATAGTTTGGCATCACCGCCGAAGTCGTCATTGTCCCGTACCGCTCAGAAAAACAATAGGCGACCAGAGCCATTTGCATTCAACCCCTTCCACCGCAATAAACCCTTGCAGTTGAACAGGTTGGACTGAAAAAAGCTCGTTGCCGCCCGCCACTGACGGGCTGGTACCCGCCAAAAGAAAGCGGCTGTTATCGCTCGGCAGGCCCCGGCCTGTCAATCTCGGGATTGTTTTTGCGGTGGAATGATGTGTTTTGGCCCATCCAATGGCGTTCAGACCGGATCACCGAGTCGAATCATCGGTTTTGGCGCTGAAAACTGCCCAGAGCTATAGGAACGGATCGTCGTTACGTTCCAGGACCGCGACATATTGCGCGATGCCGTCCTCCAGGCTGGTGAAGGCCTTGTCATAGCCCGCCTTGCGCAGCCGCCCCATCTCGGCCTGGGTGAAATATTGATATTTGTCCCGAATCGCTTCCGGAGTGTCGCGCCAACTGATCTGGGCGTTCAGGCCCAAAGCGCGATACACCCCTGTGGCTAGATCCAGGAAGGAGCGCGCCTGGCCCGTGCCGACATTATACAAATCCGACGGGAAGGCCGCAGCGGGTTGGGCCAGGAACCACAGCAAGATGTCGACCACATCCCCGACCCAGACAAAGTCCCGCAACTGGCCACCATCGGCATAATCGGGATGGTGGGAGCGGAACAGCGGAAAGCTCTCGCCCGCTTTGGCGATCGGGTGAACTTGAGACACCACGGAGCTTTGCGGTCCCTTATGGAACTCGTTGGGGCCATAGACATTGAAGAATTTGAACCCGGCCCAGCGTTTCGGGGTCGGGCGCGCCTTGGAGAGATCATCGGCGATACGCCGATCGGTCATATGCTTTGACCAGCCATAGGCATTCAGCGGTCGGAACCGGGCCAGATGGGCGGGATCCCAGCCATCGGCAAAGCCTTCGGCCCCGTCGCCATAGGTCGCCGCGCTGGAGGCATAGAGGAAGGTCACATCATTGACGGCAGCCCAATGCCACAGATCCAGGGTCAGGCGGATGTTGTTTTCCAGGATCCGGTCCACATCCCGCTCGGTGGTGGCGGAAATCGCGCCAAGATGCAGGATCGCCTGCACATCCCCGGGGCGCTTATTGGACTCCAGATAGGCCATTAGATCTTCCGGGCGGATGATATCCCGCAAGCCCCGCTTGGCGAGATTGCGCCATTTGGTGCCATCGCGCAGCCGGTCCACGGCGACCACATCGTCATAGCCAGCCCGCTCCAAGCCCTCAAGGACATTGGATCCAATAAACCCCGCCGCGCCGGTTACGATGATCATCCGCACCTCCCCTTGGGATCCCGTCCATTTGGGAAGCCCGTTATTTTCGGCCTAAGCCTGCGCCGGGTTATAACGACCCACGACCAGCCCGACAACGTGATCAGAGCGCAACGCTGTTGCACAAAACGAACCGAGCTGGACAAAATCCCTCGGAAATGGGCCTCGTTTCGGCCCCGAAGCGCCGTCCAGTGCCTTGAACCCCCCAGACCGGCAGGCCATACTCGCCCCCGCACGGGTCCATAGTCAGGGCCTGGAGTGCTGCGGGCATGGGAGATGGCTTGATGGATATGCGCAATAGGTTTTTCGACGACCTGTCCAAGGTGGCAGGCGGCGCTCTGGGCGCTTTGGGAGGCCTTCGCGAAGAAATCGAAGTCATTGTCCGCAACCGCACCGAACGGATGGTCGCCACCATGGATCTGGTGCCCCGGGAAGAGTTCGAGGTCGTCCGCGAGATGGCCGCCGAAGCCCGCGCCCGCCAGGAAGAGCTGGAACTGCGCGTCGCTGAGCTGGAAAATGCCCTGGAAAAGCAGAGCAAAGGCACCAAAGCCGCTGCTGCCGCTGGCACCGCCACCCGCGCCCGCCGCGCGCCGAGCACCGCCCGACGCAGCCCGGCAGCGGCGAAAAAAGCTGCGGCAGAGGGTGCGGAGTCGGCCGCTGAGCCCAGCACTGCCGACGCTCCGGCAAAAGACTCCGGGGATCCCTCAACCGAGGACTAATACAACGGTGCAATCCAGAACGCCAAAGAACCCCTTGGGCCTCTCCGGGCCGCAAAGGGGCTTAGATCCTTTGACTTTTGGCCCTATCCTCCTCTAAACAGCACAAGGTTACTGTGAGATTCCACAGGCCGTGACGCAGCCCCTGTGCCAGGGATCAGGGCGCTAAAACGCCCGGGTCACGGGAGCGGGGCTGGAATGGCTCCAATCGACAAGATGTTGTAACGGACTTTTGCTTGAATACTAAAGAAAGCGGGGTCAAACTAAGAATAGTGGTGACCGACTGTTGGAGACCCAGATTTCGTGGTCCACACAAGGACAAGACGCTCTGGCGCAGCAGACCCGGCACTCCCCACCCCCGCATTTATCGGAGGATTAGGGCATGACCACAGTGGTGGCTACCGCCGAAACGGCGACTCCCAACCCCATCGATGTGATTGAAACCGTCGTCGCCCTGAAGGAATGGACCTTCGAGCGCCGTTCGGAACAAGAAATGGCTGTCGAAGTGCCGGGCCACTGGTGCGATTACGGCCTGTTTTTCGCTTGGTCAGAAGAGCTCGATGCCCTGCATTTTTCCTGCGCCTTCGATATGCGGGTGCCGGAGTCTCGCCGGACGCCGATTTTTGAGTTGCTCTCGATTTTGAATGAGCGGCTCTGGGTTGGCCATTTCTCGCTCTGGAGCGAAACCGGCATCCCGATGTTCCGCCACACGGTCCTGCTCAATGCCCGGGAAACCAACCAGGGTGCCATCGAGGATCTGGTGGAAGTGGCCGTCGGGGAGTGTGAGCGCTTCTACCCCGCCTTCCAGTTCACCATTTGGGGCGGCAAGAGCGCGACCGAGGCGGTCGAATCCGCTCTGCTGGAAACCATGGGCGAGGCCTAGGCCCGCCCATGTCTGTTTCCCCTTCTGACATGGCCCAGCCGCCGCGCAGCCTGTCCGGCGCGGGCCCCGACGGGCGACCGCCTCAAGTGCTGTTGATCGGTGCGGGCAAAATGGGCGGGGCTATGGCCCGGGGCTGGCTGGCGCGGGGCTTGCCGCCGGAAAACCTCGCCGTCGTCGATCCAAGCCTGCCTGCCCTGCAAAACGGCGTGACCAGCTTCCCCAGCGCGGATGCCTTGTTCCTGCGCTTGGGCAGCAGCGTTCCCGATGTGGTCGTCGTGGCGATCAAGCCGCAATTGTTTGCCAGCCTATTGCCCGCCTATGCGCCCCTGGCCAAGGCCGGAGCCCTGTTCTTTTCCGTCGCCGCCGGACAGACCCTTTCGGGCATGCAAGATCTGCTGGGCGGATCGGCCCGTCTGGTGCGCGCCATGCCCAACACACCGGCTTCCGTTGGCTGGGGCATGACGGTGATGGTCGCCGGGGATGGGGTTCAGTTGCAGGACCGAACCCTGTGCTCCGCTTTGGCCAACGCCATTGGCGATACGGCCTGGGTCGAAGACGAAGCCTTGATGGATGCGGTCACCGCCATTTCCGGCAGCGGCCCGGCCTATGTGTTCCAATTGACCGAAAGCCTGACCCAAGGCGCAGAGGCCCTTGGCCTGCCCAAGGACCTCGCGGCCCTGCTGGCCCGACGCACGGTGATTGGCGCTGGCGTGCTGATGGATCGGGACCCAAGTCCGGCCAGCACCCTGCGGGAAAATGTCACCAGCCCGGGCGGGACCACCGCTGCGGCCCTCGAGGTCCTGCGCGCGGAGCCCGTTGGCATGACCGATCTGGTGACCAAAGCGGTCACAGCGGCCCGAGACCGCTCCCAAGCCCTTGCAAAACCGTGACGGGTCACGACATCTGCTGTTTCTCCGGTTTGTTTCTTTGGCCGCTCACGCATAAACAGGACAGGGTTAGCGGCCCAAGCCCCGCCCCATTCTCTTAGGGACCCCGCCAGCATGAGCCAGCAAGACAGCCAAGGACCCCAGCCCTCTGACTCCGGATCCGAGGGACCGGCCCGGGACCCCTTGGAATTGGCTCCGGACCCGACCCCGGTGACCCCGGACGATATTCTGGAGTGCTTGCTCAGCTTGGCCAGCAATGGCGGCTGGAGTTCGGCAACCCCGGCCAATGCGGCGGAGACCCTGGGTGTGCCACTGGCCGCCGTGCGCAGCCTCTACCCGGCCCCATTGGACATTCTATTGGCCTGGAATACCAAGATCGATGCCCTGATGCATGGTGGGGAGGCCCTGGAGGCCCATGGCAGCGTCGATATCAGCGGCATTGAGGAAACCATCCCTGACCAGCTTTTCGATCAGCTGATGCGCCGCTTTGATGCCTTGGCCCCCCACAAAGCTGCCGTTGCGGCGCTGCCAACCCTGATCGCCCGGGACCCCTCCCTGGCGGTTGCGGGCGCATTCGCCCTCAGCCGCTCCATGGCCATGGCTCTGGAAGCAGCCGGGGTTTCCTCCGACGGTCCCATCGGCATTGTCCGCATCAAGGCCCTAAGCGCGGTGTGGCTGGTCAGCCTGCGGACCTGGTTGGAGGATGACAGTGCCGATATGAGCAAGACCATGGCCGGGCTGGACAAGATGCTTAAGCGCTTAGACGGTCTGGCCAATGGCATCGGTCCCAAGGGCTTCAGCCCACGCGGGCTGGCCAAGGGGTTTGGCAATCCCTTTGAGGCGTTGCGCCGCTTTGCGCCCGGCTCGAAGAAGACCGCTGAGGCCGCCGATGACGGATATGGCACCAGCGAATCGGATCCAGACCTTGTGTAGAATTCATCGGTGACCGGGGATCTTCTATCCACCAAATCGATGATATTGCACTGCAAAAAACTTGCTGTTGACAGGATTTAGGTCCTACTCTTAGGGTCCGCGCCGAAGGTTCGCAGACGCGGCCAGAGCAATTTTGACCCCAGGGGAGACTACCAATGGCGAAGCAGCCGGAAACCGTTTTTGATTTCGACATCTCCAAATATCTGACCGACATGAAGGTCCCCGGCGTTGACTGGGACTCCGTGGTCGCCAGCCAGCAAAAGAACATCGAAGCCCTGACCGCCGCCAACAAGCTGGCGTTCGAAGGCATGCAGGCCGTGATGAAGCGTCAAGCTGAAATCATCCGTCAGTCCATGGAAGAAGCCGCTTCCGCTGCCCAGGGCGTGGCCTCCGCCGAAGATCCGCAAACCAAAGTCGCTCTTCAAACCGAAGTGACCAAGGAAACCTTCGAAAAGGCCATCTCCAACATGCGCGAGCTGTCCGAAATGATGGCGAAGTCCAACACCGAAGTGTTCGAAATGCTGAACTCCCGCATCAGCGCCGTTCTCGACGAAGTCAAGGACGTGGTCGCCAAGACCAACGCTGTCGCCAAGAAGTAAGGCTTCTTCGGCGCCACGCTGGCGTTTCCCACTTTTAAAATTGCCGCCGGTCTTCGGGATCGGCGGCTTTTTTTTGACCGCAGCGCAACAGCCCTGCGCCAAGCCATGGCGAGCGGCCCGCAGGCCTGTTACACCATCGGTCTGTTTGTCACTCCGACCGTTTGGACCTGCGCCATGACCGAACCCTCTGCCCCGGCAAGCTTTGACGATTTCCTGAAACTCGACATCCGGGTTGGCACCATCATCGAGGTCGCGCCTTATCCCGAAGCCCGGAAACCGGCCTATAAGCTGGTGATCGACTTTGGCGATCCCATTGGCACCAAGCGGTCCTCGGCCCAAATCACGGTGCATTACACATCCGAAAGCCTGATGGGTCGCCAAGTGGCCGCCGTTGTCAATTTTCCGCCAAAACAAATTGGCAAATTCATCAGCGAGTGTTTGGTGCTGGGGTTCCCCGATGCAGATGGCGCTGTGGTGCTGATCGGCCCGGACCAGGCCGTGCCGAAGGGCGGGCGCCTCTACTAATTTGGTAAAGCGGTGGGATCAGCCGGGTGGTGAACAGAAGCAAGGTCATGGCTTTGGGTTGGGCAAAATGTTGCGCGCTGGGGACGGTTCTCCTTTTGGCATCCACTGCCTTTTGGACCAGTGCAGGCAACGCCCAACAGGCTGATCCGGATCAGCCAAATGTCCTACCCACGGAGCCTGCGGCCCCCGTCATTGACCCGACCGCCCTGCGCAATGGCCTGGCCCAGGCTGCGCGCTATGTGCAAATCGGCCGTCCGGACGACGCCTACCAAGTGCTGCTGCCCTTGGCGGAGGCCGGATCAGTGCCCGCCATGCGCACCCTGGCGCTGATCGATGTTTTGCCCGCCGGGACCTCCCGCAAAGCCGCGCGCGCCGTGCCTTGGCTGCGCAAGGCCCATGCGCAGGGAGATCCGATCGCCACAGTGCTATTGGCCCGGGAATTGGCGGCCGGGCAAGGGGCAAACCCCGATCTGGCAACGGCGCAAACCTTGGCCAATGCCGCAGGGCGAAGCCAAGATCCGCTGGCGCGGTCCTTGGCGGCAGCCCTTTGGGCGGGCTGGGGCGAGGCCGGATCGGTGCCCCCACGCCAAGCCTTTGAAACCGCGCTGCAGATCCTCAACAGTGTCGGCGATGACCAAGTCAATGCGACCGACCGGGGCGTGCTGCTGTGGCGCTATCAACGGGCGCTCCAGGACAGCGGCCTGGGAGCCGCCGACGGACTGGCATTGACCCCGGCTATCAAACAGGATTTTGGCGCTGGCGCTGCAAGCCAGGATCCGGTTGCCCTGGCCGCTCTGGCCCTGATCCTGGCGGCGGAAGGATCGGCCCAGGATGCACTGGTTCTGCTCGACCAAACCTCGGCGCGTCACCATCCCCGGGTGTTGGCGGCACGGGGTTGGATCCAGGTCCGCCATGGCGGCCAGCAAGCGGTCCTGAGCGGTCTCAAACTGCTCTCCGATCTGGCCCAGACCGGGGATCTGGATGCTGCCGTGTATTTGGCCAAGCTGGCCACCCAAGGCCAGCCCGGTGCCTTCCCCCCGGACGAAGCCCTGGCCCGACGCTGGTTTGATCATCTGGCGGACCGTCAGGACCCCCGGGGCACCCTTGGTTTGGCCCGGCTCGAATTGCGGGACAACCCGGATCTGGGCAAGGCACTGCTGCAAAACGCCGCCCGCAATGGCGAACGGGAAGCGATGGATGACCTGGCCGCCCTGTTGAGCACCGATCATTTGGGACTCGGGGATCGCCAATTGGCGGTTTTGTGGCAAGATCGGGCTGCGCTGCCAGCGCTCGGCTTGCTGCGGGTGCCGCCCCTGGCTCCGGCTGGACAATGGGCGATGCCCGGCGCCCCGCAGCCCGGCGACTTCTTGTCTCGCACACTGAGCCCAGTCTTTTCACCCGGAACGGATCCTTCAGCCCGATGATCGCCCCTGATAAACCCCTAAGCGGCCTGTCGATCCTGCTGGCGGAGGATGTGGAGATCAACCGCACCATCCTGATCTCCCTGTTGCAGGACGCCGGAGCCAAAGTCACCGGGGTCGTCAATGGGCAGGACGCCTCAAGAGCGATCACCCCGCCACGGGCCTATGATTTTGTCTTGATGGATTTGCATATGCCGGTGATGGATGGCTTAGAGGCCACCATAAGCATTCGCAGCCAGGACGATCCGGACTGCGCGACCATCCCGATCATCATCCTCAGCGCCGATCCGGACCCGGAGCAAAAGGCCGCCTTGCGGGAGGCCGGGGTCAATGGCCTGCTGGCCAAACCGATGGAGCTGGAGGCCTTGGCCAGCCTGTTGCGAGAGGTCCTGCCCGAGCGTCCTGAAGATGGCCCCTCTGCCAGCGACACCGCCCGGCATGCTGCGACCACAATGGATCGTGCGCCACAGGCTTCGGCCCCGGTTACCCCCGTCCCGTCAACACCAACCGCTGCTGCGTCGGGGTCTTCCTCAGGGGCGGAGATCGATCTGAAAAAGCTGTCGGACTATGCCGGGCTGTTCGGTCCAGAAGGCTTAGGCGATCTGGTCACCCTGTTCGCCACCCAAGGCCCGGATCTGGCGGGCGAGATCGCCCAGGCCATGGGGGACCCAGCCAACAGCGCCGCTGCAGATCTGGATGCCGCCATTTCGGCGGCACACAAGCTGGCCAGCGCGGCAGGCTCTTTGGGTTTGGTGGAGCTGGAAACCCGCTGTCGCGCCTTTGAAGCCGCACCGGATAACGACCTGTTGGTCGACATCACCCGGCTGGTGGGCGATTCCCTTGCGGGGCTGCAGGCGTTTCTCGCCGGGCTGGACCCGGAAGAGCGGCTTTAACGGCCCAGCCTCTTATCCGTCAGTCCGCTATTCGATGGTCTCAGCAAACATATAGCCGACGCCGGGCACGGTCAGGATGAAATCCGGCGCTTTGGGGTCATCGCCCAATTTGCGGCGCAACCGTCCGATCAGCACATCGACGCTGCGGTCGGTGGAGGCGGAGTCGGACCCGCCGATCCCATCCATCAACTGATCCCGGGTCAGAGCATTGCCGGGCCGTTCCACCAAGGTGGTCAGCAGGCCAAACTCGCCAGGGGTTAAGGTGACCATCTCGCCCTCGGGATTGGTCAGGCGGCGCTTGGCCAGATCCAGACTCCAGCCCCGGAAACGCCGCTGCATCCCGGCATTGGCGCTGGGTGTGTCCGGGCGGGCGCGTAAGCGGCGCAGCAAATTGCGCACGCGCACGGTCAACTCACGCAAGTGGAACGGCTTGGTGACATAGTCATCCGCGCCGATCTCCAAACCGACAATCCGGTCGATATCTTCCTTGCGGGAGGTCAACATGATCAGCCCGATGGTAT
>JBMYTN010000013.1:48933-87699 GCA_049604415.1 Rhodospirillaceae bacterium
CTCCCGAGCCAAGTCAAACCCGCTGGCATCAGGCAGGTTGATGTCGAGCAAGATCACATCGACCTCAGCCTCCGACTCCTCCAAAACCTGGCGCATTTCGGACCCGCTGCCAGCCTCGGACACCACAAAGCCCTCGACCCGGAAGGTTTTCGCCACCGCCGTACGGGTGATCATTTCATCATCGACCACCAAAACATGGCCTTGGGCCGTGCCCGGGGACGCACCATGGCCAGCTTCGGCACTCGGAGGCGCGCCTTTATAGGGAAAACCGCGATCGGTCGGGTTGGACGGAAGACTCATGGGGGACGGCTCCATTGCCGAATATCGCGCTGTTGCGATACCACTCTTGGGAAATTGGCACGACGTGCGCCTATCTTGTTTACATCTATTTACAATGATTCCGCACCATTCGCCAGCCCCGAAAATCAGGTTTACGACTGCGTGGTAGATTTGCGGTTCGATCGGTCATTGAATGACATAGCGACAACAGGGTTGGTCATGACCTTAAATGAATTGCGCACCCAGCTGGCGGGCCGCACCAAACTGCCCAAAGGGGTCTGTTCAGATGTGGTGGATGTTTTGCTGGCAACCATGATCTCCGGGCTGTCCGAGGGCAAAAAAGTCCAGGTACGGGATTTCGGCACCTTCGAAACCACCATCCGGGCCGGATGGACCGGGCGGGATCCCCGCTCGGGCGAGGAGGTGGAGATCAAACCGGCCAAGACGGTCAAATTCCGAGCCAGCCAAGCCTTGCGCAGGGCCTTGGATTAGGCCTTGGGTTGGTCTGTCAAAGTTTTGCCTTACCATTAGGGTAGGTTCAGTACCCTGTTTGGGGTCCCCTCTCAGGACGACATCACGACATATCACAAGGAAGGACCGGCAGATGGGTCTCGAGATTGGCTTTTTTGGTTTGATTTGGCTGGCATTTTTGATCTGGGCCGGGATCCATGTCATCAACAGCAATTCCGCCATGCTGCTCAAAGTCATCTGGATCCTAGCCCTGATCTTCCTGCCTTTGATCAGCTTTATCTGCTGGCTGTTGTTCGGCCCCCGTTCGGCCAAATAGAGCACTTTCAAAAAAATACTCGGGGGTGCCTACGTGGCCCCCCCAAGAGGACCACGAGAGCCGTGTTTGATCTAATTGGACTCTAACCCTTCAGCTCGTCATAGAGGGCATTGAGCACCCGAACCACCTCGTCGGCCACCGCCTTGTCCTGATCGCTGCGCCCGGACATTTTGTCCGGGTGATAGGCGATGACATGTTTGCGATAGACCTTGCGCAACCGTTCCGGCAAGCCCCGATCCGACAGCGGTTCTTTGTGGGCGGCCTCGGCGGCCTTGGCCCGGGCAGCCTGGGCGTCAGCCTCTTTTTTCAAAGCCGAGATCTCCGCCTGCGCCGCTTTAAGCTTTTTGGCCAAAGCCGCCAGTTCGGCCTCCGCAGCCTTTTCCTTCTCTTTGTCTTTTTCGCCGTCCTTGGCCTTGGCCTTGCCTTTGGCTTTGCCCTTGGGCTTGTCAGCCTCTGGAGCGGCCTCGGCCTGGACGATCGCGCCTGAGGAAAACAGCAACCGACCGGCATGGTCCTTCTGCCAGGTAAAATCAGCCCCGGCTTCGGAGGCCAGCACCAACTCGACCTCGATGGCGTGGCGTTGCTCGGTCACGGTGAAGGGCGGCAACCAGCCGCCACCCTCGCCCTTGGCATCCTGAACCGCCAACACTGCCAGGAGCAGATCTGCTGTGACCTGCAGCGGTGTGGCCTTGAGCAAGGGAACCAAGCGGTCGCGGACAAACCCCGCCAAACGGGTCGGCCCCCGGCGGCTAACACCAAAAAAATCGTTCTGCTCAACAATGCCATAGGCGGTTTTATAGGGCGCTTTTTTGACCGCCCGGGTCAGCAGGTCAATGGCGTCCTCTTCCTTGACCACATGCGGCACGGTCACCAGAAACCATTGTTTCCGAATGATAATATCTTCACCCAACAGCATGGCCACCGGGCGGGGATGGTAAAAAGCCTCGATATAGGCCTTGCCCGCCTGATTGGGCCAGGCGGCATGGATCTTCTCCAGATCCACTTTATCCGGCGGAAAATGGGTCCCGACCCGCAGCAGAAGCTTATCCAGGGCCTCCTGCTCCGACGGATCGAACTTGTCCGATGACACGTGGGGAATTCCTTCAAGGGGCCGCGCACCGCCCGACCGGGCGGCGTGGCAACACCAGCATCAAATCTGTCAGAGTTTAGGTATAGCGCAGCATGGTATGCCAGAAGGAAAACAGCGGAGCGGCGGCCTGGGTGATCGAAACCTGGGCGTTTTCGACCTCCTGCAGGGCCTTCTGCTTGGCCTTCGCCACCGCCTTGGCCTCGGCTGCTGCACGCAGGGCGGCTTGACGGCGCTCTTCAATAACCGCGCGCACTTCCGAACGCGCCTCCGCCAGTTCCATATTCGGCGGCAAGAGGGCAGTCAACGCCCGGTCGTCCCTTAACAGGGTGTCCAGGACGTCGCCGGAAATGTCATCCAGGCGTTGAGAAAACTGCACACTCTGGGTGCCGACAATCTCATCCATGGTCAACATTGGCTTGCCTCCTCGTCATTTCGCAGGTGCAGCATAGCAAGCGCGAACAAGGGAGGGAAGCTGCAAGAAGGTTAGGGGTATTATCGACCCCCGGTGTTGAACTGACGCAACACCTCTGCCGCCAGGATCAAAGATCCTGTGATCAGAATGGGAGAATGGCCGCCCGATCGGGCTTGACCCCGCAGTCGGTCCAAGGCTTGCCCAACCGATGAGGCAACAGAGACCGCCTCAACACCCGCAAGCCGTGCATCCTCTGCCAGTCGATCTGGCGGCACCCCTTGGCCGGTGCCATCAAAGGAGCCTTCGGCCAGCGGGACGCAGACCACATGGCGCAGACTCGGACCCAAAGCGCGCAGGAACTCTCCCCGGTCTTTGCTGTCGAGCATGCCGATCACCGCATCCACAAAGGGAAACCCCTCCGCCTTCAGGGCCTCGACCATCGCCTGGGCCGCATGGGCGTTGTGACCACCATCGACCCAAAGCCCCACATCCACTTGCTGGAGGCGACCCGGCCAATCGATGGTCGCGACCATGGTTTGCGCCACGCCTGGATCCGGTTCGGAGCGACCCGTCCGGGCACAAAAGGCTTTCAAGGCCGACCAGGCGAGCGCCGCATTGGCCTGCTGATGCGGACCGATCAATCTAAGGGAAACCGGCGCACCGACATCCTGCCAAGCGGCCTCGATCTCGGCAAAACTGCGGAGCGGCGCGCCCAAGCTCTCAGCTTCCTGTTCAATGACCGCCAGGGCTTCCGGTGCTTGGGGACCTATCATCGCGGGCACAGCGGCGCGCAAAATCCCGGCCTTGGTCCGGGCGATGCTGGCGAGATCCGGGCCGAGAAAGCCACAATGGTCCAGACCAACCGGGGTGATCACACTGACCGCCGGGTCGGGAATGACATTGGTCGCATCATCGCGGCCACCCATGCCGACCTCCAACAGCGTGACATCCGCTGAAATGGAAGAAAACGCGACAAAGGCCGCTGCGGTCGAACGCTCAAAAAAGGAGAGCGGCGGGAGTGCCAGCGTTCCGGCGGGCTCGGACAGCGACTCCAACAAATCGGCGAGCCGATCCGGTGCGATCAGATCACCGGCGACCCGGAAGCGCTCGGTAAAGCTGAGCAAATGCGGCGAAGTATAGGCATGGACCGTCAGCCCCATCGCCTCCAGCCCGGCACGCAGAAAAGCGCAGACGGATCCCTTGCCATTGGTGCCCGCCACATGGATCACCGGCGGCAGCCGGGTCTGCGGTGCCCCCAACCCCTCAAGCGCCCGGCGCAACCGGTCCAAAGACAGGTCAATGCCCGCTTGGCCCTGCTGCTTCAGCCGGGCCACGGTTGCGTCTAGACGGAGATGGTCTGGGCTGTGGGCCTCGGCCATGGGGCCGGTCACGCCTTGGGGTCAGACTCCGGGGCCGGATCGGCGGAAACCGGCACCACATCCTGCGGGTCGGCGCCCGCCTCAGCGGCTTCGCTCCCCTCCTCAGCGGGCTCTTCCGACGCGCTGTCGTCGGTCGGGAAGGCCAGAACCTCGGCGGGTGGGTTGGGTCGGCAGAGCAAGGACAACACCGTGCCCAAGGTCTCTTTCAGCTCATGGCGCGGCACCACCATGTCGACCATGCCATGTTCGCGCAGATATTCGGCGCGCTGGAAACCATCGGGCAGGGTTTCGCGGATGGTTTGCTCGATCACCCGGGCCCCGGCAAACCCGATCACCGCCCCCGGTTCGGCAATGGCCACATCGCCGAGCATGGCAAAGGAGGCCGACACGCCGCCGGTGGTCGGGTCGGTCAGCAGCACGATATAGGGCAGGCCCGCATCCTTGACCTCTTCCACCGCCACGGTGGTCCGGGCCATTTGCATCAGGGACAAAATGCCTTCCTGCATCCGCGCCCCGCCAGAGGCCGGGATCACGATCAAAGGGCTGTCCTGGGTCTTGGCCAGATTGGCGGCCACAACAATGGCTTCGCCCACCGCCATGCCCATGGAGCCGCCCATAAAGGCGAAGTCAAAGGCCGCGACCACGGTCGGGATGCCGTTGATCTTGCCATGCACCACCTTGATGGCGTCCTGGGCTCCGGTTTTAGATTGGGCTTCCTTCAGGCGGTCGCTATAGCGCTTCAGGTCGCGGAATTTCAGCGGATCGACGGCCGCTTTCGGCAATTCCACGGCGTCATACTGCGCCTCGTCAAACAACAGCTCCAAGCGGGCTTTCAGGGTCAAGCGCAGATGGTGGCCGCACGCGGTACAGACATATTGGTTGGCGGCCATTTCCTTATGGAAGACCATTTGGCCGCAGGCTGGGCATTTATCCCAAAGGTTCTCGGGGACTTCCTTCGGTCCAACCAGCTCCCGGATTTTCGGACGGACATAATTGGTCAGCCAGTTCAAATGGACCTCCTGAAATCAACCCTATCGCCTCCCCCGCGTTGAAGCGGGTGGTCAGGCAGTCTGTTTTTCCGGCGCGGGCTCGCGCACGGCGCTGGCAAGTTCGCCAACAAATCCCAACACATCTTCCCCGGCCCCGATCCGCTTGACAATGGCGGAGCCGACCACCGCAGCATCCCCGATCCGCGACATTTCCGCAGCCTGCTCCGGCGTGTTGACCCCAAAGCCAATGGCCACCGGCAAGTCGGTATGGGCGCGGATTTGGTCGACGGCTTTTTCCACCACGCCTGCATCGGCGGAGCGCGTCCCAGTAATCCCGGTGATGGAGACGTAATAAACGAAACCGCCCGCTTGCTCCAGCACCACCGGCAATCTGGCGGCATCGGTGGTCGGGGTGGCGAGAAAGACGAAGTGCAAACCGACGTCGTTCAGATAAGGCACCAGCTCGCCGCATTCCTCCGGCGGCATATCGACAATGATCACCCCGTCAGCCCCGGCCTCGGCGGCGTCTTTGGCAAAGGCTTCCGGGCCATGGATATAGATCGGATTGTAGTAGCCCATCAGCACCACCGGGGTATCGGGATCCCCGGCACGGAAGGCCTTCAAAATGTCCAGGGTGTCGCGCAGGGTCGTGCCCTTGGCCAAGGCCCGCAAGGCCGCTGCTTGGATCGCTGGGCCGTCGGCCATGGGATCTGAAAACGGCATGCCCAGCTCGATGACATCCGCCCCCGCTTCCGGCAGCCCCTTCAGGATCTCCAGCGCCGTTGCCGGATCCGGATCCCCAGCCATCAAATAGGTCACCAAACCGCCCCGGCCCTCGGCCTTCAGAGCGGCAAAACGTTTTGCCAAACGATCACCTGTAGCGGGATTGGTACCGTTGCCGCCCGCCATCAGACCAGCCCTCCGCCGCTATTGGCACCCATGGCTTCGGCCACCGTGTTGACGTCCTTGTCACCGCGCCCGGACAGATTGATCACCATGACATGATCCCGGCCCAGATCCTTGGCGATCTTCATGGCATGGGCAATGGCATGGGAGCTTTCCAGCGCCGGGATGATGCCTTCCAGCTTGGTCAGCATGCTAAAGGCCTCCAGGGCTTCATCATCGGTGACCGGGTAATATTCCACCCGACCGCTGTCCTTCAACCAGGCATGTTCCGGCCCGACACCGGGATAGTCCAGCCCGGCGGAGATCGAATGGGCCTCGGTGATTTGACCAACCGCATCTTGCAGCAAATAGGTCCGGTTGCCATGCAACACGCCGGGACGCCCACCGGTCATAGAGGCCGCATGTTCGCCGGTCTCAATGCCATGGCCTGCGGCCTCAATGCCGATCAGGCGGACCTCTTTGTCATCCAGGAAGGGGTGGAAAATGCCAATGGCGTTGGAGCCACCGCCAATACAGGCCATCACACTGTCGGGCAGACGACCAATGGCTTCCATCATCTGGTCCTTGGTCTCATTGCCAATAACGCATTGGAAGTCCCGGACCATGGCCGGATAGGGATGCGGCCCGGCGGCGGTGCCGATCAGATAATAGGTGTTGTCCACCGTGGCGACCCAGTCGCGCAAGGCCTCGTTCATGGCGTCTTTCAGGGTGCCGGTGCCGCTGGTGACCGGATTGACCTTGGCCCCAAGCAGCTCCATGCGAAACACATTGGGCCGTTGCCGCTCAATGTCGGTCTTGCCCATATAGATTTCGCAATTCAGGCCAAACAGCGCGCACACCGTCGCGGTGGCCACCCCATGCTGGCCCGCCCCGGTCTCAGCAATGATGCGGCGCTTGCCCATCCGCTTGGCCAACAGGATCTGGCCAATGCAATTGTTAATTTTATGCGCCCCGGTATGGTTCAGATCCTCGCGCTTCAGCCAGATCTGCGCCCCGCCCAGGGTTTGGCTCAACCGCTCAGCAAAATAGAGCGGTGAGGGCCGACCCACATATTGGGTCAGGTAATGCCGCATCTCGGCGATGAAGGTCGGATCCTCGCGGGCGACCTCATAGGCGGTTTCCAGCTCCAGGATAAGCGGCATCAGGGTTTCGGCGACATAGCGACCGCCATGGATCCCGAAATGCCCGCGCTCATCGGGGCCGGTGCGGTAGGTGTTGCGGGGCTGTTCGCTCATGACCCTGACTGTCCTTCTGATACTGGCCGGGGACCCTGTGGGCTCCGACAAAAGCGGCTGTGCGTTATAGCGTGGCAAAGCGGCCCTGACCACAGGACCACCAAGCCTATTTGCGGGTTATGGATCGAGATGGCTGTGCTCGTCCTCCAGCCCCATCGCTTTTTTCGCCCGGCGCAGGCCATACCAGACCGTGCCGAAGACGACCGGAACCATAATGGCCGTCACAATGGTGCTGTCCAGAGGCACACCCACCCCCTTCAGACCCTTTACGCAATAGGCGATCAGACCGATCAGATAATAGCTGATCGCCACCACCGACAGACCCTCGACCGCTTCTTGCAGACGCAATTGCAGTTTTGCCCGCCGATTCATCGCTTCCAGCACCGTGCGGTTCTGATCGAGCAGATCAACCTCGACCCGGGCACGCAGCAGGCCACCGGCCCGGGTGGTGCGCTCGGACAGACCGGCAATCCGGGTTTTGACCGAGCGGCAGGTGGCCATGGCCGGAGCCAAACGGCGCTCCATGAACCCGCTAAAGGTCTGGATACCCAGCACTTTTTCCTCGCGCAGATCGGCCAGGCGACGCTGGACCAAATCGTAATAGGCTTCTGAGGCCCCAAAGCGATAGCCGCTGCGGGCGGACAGGGCTTCGACCTCGGCGGCCAGGCCGGTCAGATCTTTCAGCAAGGACACATCGGTGTTGCGTTCCTGCTCTAAGGCGACGGGGTCGGTGCTGCTTTGCACACCAATCCCGGCATTCCGGGCAATCCGTCCGGACAAGGCGGCCAAGGCCTCGTCGATGAACCGCAGACGGGGGCTGATCTCCCGGGCAATGGGCAGGGCGAGCAGGCTTAACGCCCGGTAGCTGTGGATTTCCTGGAGGCGCTGGACCAGACGCCCGATCTGGCTCGGGGAGGCCTCTTTGCGCACCCGCACGACCATGCGGGCGAAGCGGTCCGATTGGATCCGCAAATCGGAATAGGCCTCGGCAATGCCGCCCGCCACCGTCGCCCCGACCAGCCGATTGCCGCCAAAAAAGCGCAAACTCAGCGCCTCATGATCATTGCTGGGCACCACGCCGGGTTCGGGATGGGGCATCACCGCCAGATGCACGGCGCTAAAAACCTCGCCGGGGATTGCCCGCACCCAATCTTTGGGCACCAGGGTTAGGGCCGACTCGGCAAAGGGATCAGGCACATCCGCCCGGCGCATCAGGGTGATGGAGCAGAACTCCGTATGGCGTTCAAATTTCAGCCGATAGCCGCCCATATCGCCAATAAAATGGGTGGCCCCTTCCAGCGGAGCCGGGCTGCCCGCCCGCCGACACAGATCAGCCACATGGGCCCGGCAGGCATCGGCGTCGCTTTCGCCCAGCAAAGTGGACAGATGGGTGACCTGGACCGGCGCTTCCAAGGGCTCCGCCGGGCGGTTGTGCAGCTCCAGGATCAAACTGTCCCGAAGCGGATGCTCATGAAAGGGGGCAGTCACAGCCCGTCTCCCTCTATTCTCCGATCAGCCCTTCACGCGCTGGCCGCGTCCACCGCCGCCACAAAGGCTGCGATTTTATCCGGATCCTTCACGCCTTTGGCGGCCTCAACGCCGGAGGACACATCAACCCCTGGTGCATTGGTTTGCCGGATCGCATCGGCCACCGTCTCTGGCGTCAACCCGCCCGCAAGCAGCCAGGGCAGCGGCGCGCTCCAGCCCTCCAGCAACGCCCAGTCAAAGGCGGTGGCATGGCCGCCGGGGCGGTCTGCGCCTTTGGGCGGCTTGGCATCGAGCAACAACAGATCCACCGCCTGACCGTAGTCTTTGGCCCGCGCCAAATCTTCCGCAGTGGCGATTGGCAGGGCCTTCATCACCGGCAAGCCCCAATCCCGGCTGATCTGGGACGCTCGCTCCGGGCTCTCGTTGCCATGGAGCTGCAAAAAATCCAACCGGGTTTGCCCGACCACAGCGGCCAGGGTTTGCTCATCGGGATCAACCAACAAACCGACTCGTAACGGACCACCCTCATCGGCAAAGGGCAGGCCATCCATCAGATTGGCGGCATCCAACGGGGTGACATGGCGCGGCGAGCGCTCAAAAAACACAAAGCCGACCATATCGGCCCCGGCCTGGACCGCTGCGGCCAGTCCGGTTTCGTCATTGAGGCCGCAGATCTTAACCTGGGTGGCGGTCATGGCCGGTCTCCCAGGCTCTCGAGAATGGCAGTGGTCGCCGCCGCCGGGTCCTCGGCGCGGAAGATCGGCCGACCGATCACCAACAGGTCCGCCCCTTTGTCCAAAGCCTGCGCCGGGGTGGTGACCCGCTTCTGATCCCCCACCGCCGCGCCGGCCGGGCGGACACCCGGGGTGACGAGCAGAAACTCAGGCCCCAAAGCCTGGCGCAATACCGTTGCCTCATGGGGCGAGCACACCGCCCCGCCGATCCCGGCTTTGCTGGCCAAGGTCCCCAGCCGCTCCACCTGCTCGGCCACCGCGCTCCTCACGCCGATATCGGACAAGTCCCCTTGGTCCAGGCTGGTCAGAACCGTGACCGCCAAGATCACCGGCGCGGATATCCCCAAGCGAGCGGCCTCGGTCTGCGCCGCGTCCTGTGCAGCAGCCATCATCGCGCTGCCGCCCGCCGCATGCAGGGTCAGCAGATTGGGCTGCAGCGGCATCACCGAGCTCACCACCCCGGCCACAGTGTTGGGGATGTCGTGGAATTTCAGATCCAGGAACAGGCCGATGGACGCTTCTTGCCGGGCATGATCCATGACCCGGCGCACGCCGTCCGCCCCGCAGGCACCAAAAAACTCCAGCCCCAGCTTCACGCCGCCCGCAACCCCGGCCAAGGAGCGGGCAACGGTCTTGGCCTGGTCGCCATCGGTGGTGTCCAGGGCGGCAATGACAGGATTGGCAAAAGCAGACGGCAAGGTCACGGGCGGATACTCGACGAAAACGGGAAAGGGCCTTTCCTTTACCCCATCCCCTCGGCCTTTGGGAACCATCGGAGGCCGTTAAGGGCCGCATTTTCCGAGAAGCCAGACAACCAATGCAGACCGCAGTCTGCCGCGCCTACCCTAAGGCACTATAGACCTCACTCTTCGGGGGCTTCGGGCAGGATGATCAGGAATCGCGCGCCAATGACCTTGGCCCACTCGCCCGGGTCGCGGCGGTTCTCCGCCTGCAAAGTGCCCAAGTGGCTTTCAATGATCTGGCGCGAGATCGACAGCCCCAGACCGGAATGGGTGCCGAATTTTTCGCCCTGGGGTCGTTCGGAATAGAACCGATTGAAGATGTCCTCTTCCTTGCCCTCGGGGATGCCGGGACCGTCATCCTCCACCGTGATCCGGATGCCGCCGCGCTCATCTTCGCGCGGGTCGATCCGCCGCGCGGTCAGACGGATTTCGCCGCCTTCGGGGCTGAAGGACAGGGCATTGGTGATCAGATTGCGCAACACCTGGACCAAGCGGCCTTCGAGACCGACCACGGTGAGCGGATCGTCTTTGGGGATACGGACCACAATCTTCACCCCGGCCTCTTCATCTTCGGCCTGAACCTGATGGATTTCCGCCAGGGTTTCCAGCATCGGGGCCAGAGCCACCGGTTCCGGCTCAGCCCGGGACAGCTCCGCATCCAACCGCGAGGCGTCAGAAATGTCGGAGATCAGCCGGTCGAGGCGCTGCACATCATCCAGGATCACCGCCATCAACCGCTCGCGGCGGTCCGGATCCTGAATCCGCGCTGCGGTCTCCACCGCACTGCGCAGCGAGGTTAGGGGGTTCTTGATCTCGTGAGCCACATCGGCGGCAAAGCGTTCAATGGCATCCATCCGGCCCCAAAGTGCCTCGGTCATTTCCCGCAAGGCCTGGGACAGATCACCGACCTCGTCACCCCGGTGCGACAGGTCCGGCAAGGTGGATTTGATTGTTTCCGGATCGCCCTTGCCCCGGCCCATGGCGCGGATCCGGTCGGTGGCCAAGGCCAGACGCAGGATCGGACGGGCGATGGTGCCGCCCATATAGAAGGACAGCAAAATGGTCAGGGCCAGGACCACGCCGAAGATCTCGACAATGGCCAGGCGCATTTCAAACAGGGCGGTGTCGATTTCCTCGCCGCCCCGGCTGACCATCACTGCGCCGACCACCTGCTTATAATATTGCACCGGCACGGCGACGGAGAGATGCCGCCCCAGCCCGCCTTGGGAGCGCAAAGCGACATAGGGAATGCCGTCCTTCAGGGCCAAGGCCACCTCGTCATAATCGGTGGCATGCTGCCTTGCGCGCTCCTGATAGGGCGGCAGATTGCGCACGGCGGTGGATTCTAGAAAGAACTCGTTATAGAGCTGGCGGATCCAGCCGCCGACCCCCTGACCCATGTCCGGCGGCGGCAGATCCTGGACCTGGACGATCCCGCCAAAGGACAACAGGCGGCGGCTGTCGGCGACCAGAGCCCCATCGCCAGAGAACAGCCGGGCGCGCACCTGGGCCAAATCGGACAGACGGCGGACCATCTGCCCAGCCATATCGGTGTTGATGCCATGGCGGGCACGAACCACCGGGCCTTCCACACTGACTTCCAGATTGATCGCGCCCTCGCCCACCGCAGCGGCGATCAGCTCCGCTTCCGTGCGCAGGGCCTGGAAGGCGCTGTCGGTCAGGGTTTCCTCATAGGTGTCCAGATACAAAAAGCCAAAGGCCAGCAGCACCGGAGCGATCAGATTGACCGCCAGGATCCGGCGCACCAAAGGCGAGGCAATCAGGCCAAAACGCCGGGCCCGCAAGCGCCGACCGGCCCGCCCCCCGGCCCGGCGGTCGCGTTCCGCCAAGCGTTTGCGATGAGCCTCGCGATGGGCGCGCAGGCTGGGCACGCCACAGTCTCGCTCCACCGGATCCGGCGCGCTGGCCAGATCCCGGTCTAGGGCAGAATCATCGGCCTTTCGGGTCGGATCCGGGTCAACCGGCGGCCAATCGGGGATGGGATCAACCCGCATTCCGCTTCGCTGAGGTTGCCGGGTCCTTGAACCGGTAGCCCACCCCATACAGGGTCTCGATCTCGGAGAACTCATTGTCCACATCGCGGAACTTTTTCCGCAGTCGTTTGATGTGGCTGTCGATGGTCCGGTCATCGACATAAATGTTCTCGCCATAGGCGGCATCGATCAGTTGATCGCGGTTTTTCACATGGCCCGGGCGTTGGGCCAGGGCCTGGATGATCAGGAATTCGGTCACGGTCAGATCCACCGCCCCACCCTTCCACAGGCAGAGATGGCGGTCCGGATCCAAGGTCAGCTCACCGCGCACCAGGGCATTGCCCGACAAGGTGCCGCCGCCATTGGCCATGGCGGCCTCGGTGACCTCGCCCCGGCGCAGGATCACCCGGATCCGTTCAACCAAAAGCCGCTGGGAAAACGGCTTCTTAATATAGTCATCGGCGCCCATGCGCAGGCCGAGCAACTCGTCGACCTCGTCATCTTTGGAGGTCAGGAAAATCACCGGCAGCCGAGAGCGCTCGCGGACCTTTTGCAACAGCTCCATGCCATCCATGCGCGGCATTTTGATATCGAACACCGCCAGATCGGGCTCGCTTTTGCTTAGGCCGCGCAGGGCCTCAGCGCCATCCGTATAGGTGGTGACCGTGTAGCCTTCAGCCTCCAAGGCCATGGCCACCGAGGTCAGAATGTTGCGGTCGTCATCAACCAGAGCAATGGTGGCAGACATGGGGCGGGACCTCCTTCGGTCAATCGGGTCATGCTCACTGGGCGGATATGGCGTCCCCACACCCGATCTTAGAGCAGTTTTGGCAGATGGGACAGAATGATGCGCCTCGCAACGCCAATGGGGCGGCTCCGAGGCGACTTTTCCTGTCCTAACCCCACTCTTTGCCGAAAATGCTGCCGAAATTGGGCAAAACCATGCCCAATTTGGCAGATTTCCAGCAGAGCGTCCCTCAAGGATCTTGGGTCAAAGACCCAACCACAAGGTCCTAAGCCTAGTGTTTGTGACCATGGCCATGACCGTGATCCCCATGCCCATGATCATGACCATGGCCGTGATCATGGCCTTCATGGCCGGACATCGCGCCGACGCCCTTCACCGGCACCATAATCTCCACGGTCCCGGCAGTTTGAAAGGTTAGGGAGAGCGGGATCATTGTGCCTTCGACCAGCGGTGCTTTTAGGTCGATCAGCATGACATGATAGCCCCCGGGCTCCAGGGCTGCGCCCTCGGCAGCGGTGACCGGGATTTCAGGCACTTCGCGCATCCGCATGATATCGCCTTCGCGGATATGGGTGTGCAGCTCAACTTTCTCAGAGACATCAGACGCTGCGGAAATCAGGGCGTCATCGGCTCCGGTGGTCTGGATGGTCATGAACACACCACCCGCTCGGGCTGGACCGGCACTGGCCCGCGCCCAGGGGGTGATCACGGACAGATCGCCGATGGTCGCAGCGGCCTCCATCTTTTCATGAGACCCGGCCAGGGCCTGAGAGGGGGATAGTGCAAAACCACCCATAGCAATTGCCGTTGCAGCAATCAGGGACAAAGAAGCGGAACGCAAAGACAAACGAGACATGGCAGACCTCCATAAACCTTGGGGCATCGAGCCACAGCAAGGCAGGTCAAAGAACAGGGAATTTGGCGGTAGATCAGGCGAAAGCCGGATGAGTCAACGCGTTGACTCTAAAAAAGCGGGGGGCCTCGCACAGGCGGCAGAGCCACCTGTTGGCGACCCTGTGGGACCGCCGCGTAACCAGGGGCCACAGCCCGGAACCGGACCAGACTTGGTGGGGGCACCAAACCTGCGTCTCTGGTGGGACCCTCGATATCAGCCGCTGCAACGGCGAGACAAACCGGGCAACTGAACAGACGATCAAGTCCAGGCTCTGCGGGAGGCAGCTCCGCAGACCCAAGATCAGAGCCCGACCCATAGCTGGTCAGGCTTTGAACGCCGTCGAGGGTACAGATGACCAACCAGGACGGCAGCCCATCTTTGGTCACGGGGATCGCTTGGGCGACCGGGACCAGCACTTGAAGGAGCATGGCGCACAGCGCCAACCCCAAGCCCCACTGGCGCAGCGCCTCCCGTCCGCGTTTGACCACACGCCCCTTTTCCGCAAGTCCGGAATTCGGAGCGGAGGAACGCGCGTACACGGAAGAAGGCAATAACCAGGGGCTCATACCACCATCGCTTAGCACAATTTCAGCCCTGGTGGAGCCGATTCTGACGGGACAGTGTTATTTTCTTGCGCCCATTATTCGAATTGCAGGCCCACTTCCGCGTCCCTGCCGGAAAAGTTCTGTTGTCTTTCACATTTTCTACCATTGGGCCGCTTTGATTGAAATGGACAGCGCTATCCCAGCGGATTGAGGTCAAACTGCTCTTGGAGGTGGCGTAAGATTCGTTCAAATTGCTTCTTTGTTTACGACGTTTGCCGTCACGCCAGTGGAAGAGGCCAAGCACGGGGTCTATAAGATCCCGGTAATTATGAAAGAGATACCGAAGATCAAGCCCTCAGAGTCCCACCGCCAACAGGTCAGGGGTCTGCTGCGCGGGCAGTCCAAAGGCAGCTTGGCCACCGCGATGGCCGAAGGTGGCGCGCCCTATGCGTCGATGGTCAGCATGGCCACCGATCAGGGCGGCGCTCCGCTGTTTTTGTTTTCCACCCTGTCCGATCACACCCGCAATCTGCAGGCTGATCCCAGAGCGGCATTGTTGGTGGAGGACCTGGACAGCGACGCCCCCAGTCTGCAGCAACGGCCCCGGGCCACAGTGATGGGCCGCATCGAGCCGGTCACCGATCCGGCAGACGACCAGGCCGTCCGGTCTCGCTTTTTGGCCCGGCACCCGTCTGCGGCGCTCTATGCGGGCTTCGGCGATTTTGGCGTTTGGCGCATGGTCCCGGAGCGGGTGCATTGGGTCGGCGGCTTCGCCCGGGCGGTTTGGATCCCCGATGGCTGCCAGTTGGCTCCGGAGGCCGCCGCCGGGTTCGCCGATGCCGAAGCCGGGGTGCTGGCGCATATGAATGCGGACCATGGCGATGCGGTCCAGGCCTATGCCAGCGGATTGGCCGGGCTGTCTGCAGAGCCGGAGACCGGGGCGTGGCAAATGACGGCCTGTGATGCCGACGGGTTCGATCTGACCACAGGCTCGGCGGAGGCCGCTGTGGTCAAACGCATCGCCTTTGACGCACCGCTCAGCAGTGCCGAAGGCTTAAGAAAGGAATTGGTGGTGTTGGCCAAACGCGCGCGAGAGGCCATATCGCCAACAGACCAAACCGCCGCTGAGTGAAAACAATGCGGTTTTCCATTGCCCGGGAGGCCGTTGCCCCCCAGGTGTTTTACAAAAGTGCAAGAATGCAGTTCGGAGGATAAAATGAGCACCACCCCTACCCGCAACAGGAAGCTCCTCGACTGGGTCGAAGAGATGGCCGCGTTGTGCAAGCCGGACTCAGTCCATTGGTGCGATGGATCCCAGGAAGAATATGACCGGCTGTGCGCCGAATTGGTCGACGCCGGTGCCTTTATCCGCTTGAACGAAGCGCTGCGTCCGAACAGCTATCTGTGCCGCTCCGACCCCCGGGATGTTGCCCGTGTGGAAGACCGCACCTTCATCTGCTCCGAAAACGAAGCCGATGCCGGTCCGACCAACAATTGGACCGACCCGGCGGAGATGCGGACCACCCTGAACGGCCTGTTTGACGGCTGCATGGCCGGACGGACCATGTATGTGGTGCCGTTTTCCATGGGTCCCTTGGGCAGCCCGATTGCCCATATCGGGGTTGAGATCTCCGACAGCCCCTATGTGGTCATCAATCAGCGCATCATGACCCGGATGGGCTCCAAGGTGCTGGACGTGCTCGGCGAAGATGGCGAATTCATCCCCTGCATGCACTCCATCGGCAAGCCGCTGGCCGCTGGCGAGGCTGATGTGGCCTGGCCCTGCAACCCGGAAAACCGCTACATCGTCCATTTCCCGGAAAGCCGCGAGATCTGGTCCTTCGGCTCCGGCTATGGCGGCAATGCGCTGCTGGGCAAAAAGTGCTTTGCCTTGCGCATCGCCTCGGTCATGGCCCGCGACGAAGGCTGGCTGGCTGAGCATATGCTGATCTTGGGCGTGGAAAATCCCAAGGGCGAAAAAGCCTATGTCGCCGGGGCCTTCCCCAGCGCCTGTGGCAAGACCAACTTCGCCATGCTGATCCCGCCCAAGGGGTTTGAGGGCTGGAAGGTCACCACCGTGGGCGATGACATCGCCTGGATCAAGCCGGGCAAGGATGGCCGCCTCTATGCCATCAACCCGGAAAATGGCTATTTCGGCGTCGCCCCGGGCACCGGGTCGCACACCAATCCGAACGCCATGATCGCCTGCTCGAAGAACTCGATCTTCACCAATGTCGCGCTGACCGATGATGGCGATGTGTGGTGGGAAGGCATGACCGAGGACACCCCGGACCATCTGATCGATTGGAAGGGCGAGGAGTGGACCCCGGATTGTGGCCGCAAGGCGGCCCACCCCAATGCCCGCTTCACCGCCCCGGCCAATCAAACCCCGTCCCTGGACCCGAATTGGGAAAACCCGGAAGGGGTGCCGATCAGCGCCTTTATCTTTGGCGGCCGGGTGTCGAAAAACTTCCCGCTGGTGTTCCAAAGCTTTGACTGGAACCACGGCGTTTATTTGGCTGCCACCATGGGCTCCGAGGCCACTGCAGCTGCGGAAGGCCAGGCCGCCATGCGCCGCGACCCGATGGCCATGCTGCCGTTCTGTGGCTACAACATGGCCTCCTACTGGCAGCATTGGCTGGAAATGGGCAAAACCGTTTCCGAACTGCCGTTGATCTTCCGGGTCAACTGGTTCCGCAAGGACGAAAACGGCAAGTTCATCTGGCCGGGCTTTGGCGAGAATATGCGCGCCCTGAAATGGATGCTGGACCGCTGCAAGGGCCATGGCGATGCGGTGGAAAGCCCGATTGGCTTGATGCCGCGCCATGAGGATCTGCGCTGGGATGGTCTGGACGGTTTTGTCTCTGACCAGTTCTACACCATCTCCGCCATCGACAAGGAAACCGCCAAGGCGGAAGTCGAAGGCCAGACCGAGTTCTTCGCCAAATTCGGCGAACGGCTGCCGTCGGAGATGAAGACCCAGCAAGCGGCCCTGAAGGACCGCCTGGAGGCCGCTCCACCGGTCTGGCAGATCGAAACCAAGGAAGCCGCCGAATAGGGCTCCGCTTCAGAACACCGAAAAAAAGGCCGGTTCGCTCGAACCGGCCTTTTCTTTTTTCGGCGGATGCTCTAGGCGCGGGGCTCTAACCGGTGCTGCAGATGGGTAAATAGTTCCATTTTTTCATGCAAAACGCCCAAAACATAAGTCACGTCATTATCGACGATAACAAAAATATAGTGATGGTCGCAGCGCATAAATCCGCTGACTTCCATAATATCGTCAAAGGGCCTAAGCGTAGTTTTACCCATTGCAATGTCTTTACATGCTTGGCCAATTCTTCCGATATAAAGGCGTGCTTGCTCTACACCCTATGTCTGAACGGTATAGTCCCAAATACCGTCAATGCCCTCCAGAGCCATGGGGGCATAAATGAGCTTTGTCATGGGCGATTATTTGCCCTCTCTTCGATGATCCGAGATAGGTCTCCTTGAGCAACCTCAACGCCCTTGCTAGGCTTAACTGCTTCTATGCGTGGAGCGAGCAATGCCGACAAAGCGGAAAGAGCGTCTTTTTCGTTGCGATGATGTTCGGCAATTTCAAGCAGCCTCAACCCGGCCCGGATAACCTCACTGGCGGAGCCATAACGCCCCGATGCAACCTGTTGCTCAATGAAATGGCCGAAATGATCGCCGGGGATGAAGGATGTGGTTTTCATAGCATGTCTCCTCATATACTAGATTATAGTATGTCGTAACCCTATCAAACAACGCAACCCTTATGCTCAATGACCTTGTGGAAGCCGGGCACATACCTGCTTTCTTGAGCAACGGTTCCCGCAAGTCTGACGGATATACCGCCCCATCAAAAAAGGCCGGTTCGCTTGAACCGGCCTTGTTTGTTGAGAGATCTTGTAAGCGGACCGGAAGGATTGCCAGCCTCAATGCTCCAGCAGGCGGCGACATTCTTTAAAGTTATTGAACCGGATGGTCAGGATCACATAACCGGTTTCATCATCCACCGCGCCCGCGCGCAGCCAGATATAGTCCACATCCTGGGGCAGGGGTGCCGCGTCCGTGCCATACCATTGATAGCGATAGAACCGGCCAAAGCTGCGCAGATCCGCCATCCAATTGCCGGTGCTCTCATTGCGCTGGAAGTCAGAGACCCGGTGGGCCCCAAAGACCCGGGCCAGGCGGGTTTGGATCTTGCCCATTTCCGCGCGCAAGCCAGTGCCATCGGTCGCAGAATAGACATTGCGACCCGTGGCCGTGATTTCGCAGATCCCGGTGCGATAATGCGCCGTCACCTTATATTTTTCAAAGTCATGGAAGGTCTGCGGCAGGCTGGCGCATTTGAAATAACCCGGCAGACCATGTTGGGCGCGGCAGCCATGTTTGCGCGCCCGGTCCCCCATGCGCACGCCCATGGTGCCATCAATCAGGCCGGGTTCAACTTCGGGCAACGATCCGGGGACCGCTGCCATTTGTTGGGACTGTACTGCTATCGGAGCCGCCGCTCCGTCCAATCGATCAACCGCATATGCTGTGGAGAAATCCGTGCTGGCCAATCCTGCAGCCAACAGCACGCCCATAACCAGGCGAGACGGAAAAAAACCTAAGGGTCCATTTTTCATCGTTACGCCTCCAGACAAGGGTGGTTGTCCTGAACATCAACAATGATACATAAAGCGCACCTGTTGCGCATCCGCCTTTATGTTAAATTTGTTACAACCCTTATTTTGTCGGTTTCGGGGCAAATTCGCCACAAAATATAGGTTCCACCTGAACCCATCCGCACGCAGGGAGGCCCGGATCGCCCCCTAATGGGCTTCTGCCCAGCTGGGGCCACTGCCCACATCCACATCCAACGGCACGGTGATCTCGCCGGTTTCATCGCGCAGAACCACTGCCGTCTCCATAGCGGTACGGATCACTTCCTTGGCCCGATCAAGTTTGTCCTGCGGACAT
The DNA here is from genome assembly GCA_049604415.1 of Rhodospirillaceae bacterium. Lineage (GTDB taxonomy): Bacteria > Pseudomonadota > Alphaproteobacteria > Rhodospirillales > Rhodospirillaceae > JBMYTN01. The sequence continues at coordinate 68,126 of JBMYTN010000013.1, forward strand.
TCAAAAATCAATTCATCGTGGACCTGCAGCAGCATGCGCACATCGCCCAGATCCGCAGCGGTCAGGGCGTCGGGCAGGGCAATCATGGCCCGCTTGATGATGTCCGCCGCCCCACCTTGGATCGGGGCATTAATGGCTTGGCGTTCGGCGAAATTGCGGCCATTGGGATTTTTATCGCCAATGCCGGAAATGGTGCAGAGCCGCCCCAGCGGGGTATGGACCGCGCCATGGGTTTTGGCTTCCTCCTTGCGGGCATCCATATAGTCGCGGATTTCCGGGAACTGGTCGAAATAGGCGGTGATGAATTGCTGCGCCTCGCCCCGGCTGATGCCCAATTGCCGCGCCAGACCATGGGCGGAAATGCCATAGATGATGCCGAAATTGATCGCCTTGGCTTGACGGCGGACCATGGGGTCCATGCCCTCGACCGGCACGCCAAACACCCGGGAGGCCGTGATGGCGTGAATATCCAGGCCCTCGGCAAAGGCCTGACGCAGGGCTTTGATCACCGCCACATGGGCCACCAGACGCAGTTCGATCTGCGAATAGTCAGCACTGATCAGCACATGGCCTGGCTTGGCGATGAAGGCCTCGCGGATCTGCCGCCCGGCCTCGGTCCGCACCGGAATGTTTTGCAGATTGGGATCATTGGAGGACAGCCGCCCAGTATTCACATGGGTCAGGCCATAGGTGGTGTGCACCCGCCCATCCCGGGGGTCGATCTGGTTTTGCAAGGCGTCGGTATAGGTGCTTTTCAGTTTGGAATATTGCCTCCATTCCAATACCTTGACTGGCAAATCATGGCCTTGGGCCGCCAGCTCTTCCAATACCGAGGCATCCGTCGACCACGCCCCGGTCTTACGGCTCTTTTTGCCGCCGGGCAGGCCCATTTCGCCAAACAGCACCTCGCCCAACTGCTTTGGCGAGCCAATGTTGAACGGATGCCCGGCCAAGCCGTGGATCTCGTCTTCCAGATCGACCATGCGCCGGGCAAAGCTGTCGGACAGATCCTTCAAGCGTGGCGCATCGACCAGAATGCCCTGGGCTTCCATATCCGCCAGCACCTGGACCATGGGCCGATCCAAGGTCTCATAAACTGCCACCCGTTTCTGTTTCAACAGATCGGCCTTGAACAAGTGATAGAGCCGCAAAGTGATGTCCGCATCCTCGGCGGCATAGGCTAGGGCCTTGTCCAACGGCACCAGATCAAAGGTGATCTGCGCCTTGCCGGTGCCGCAGACCTCAGAAAACGGGATCGTCGTGATGCCAAGATGCTTTTGCGCCAACGCATCCATGCCATGGCCCTGGCCCGAGCCCTCCAGGCCATAGGACATCACCATGGTGTCATCTATCGGACTGGGTGCAATCCCAACCCCGGCCAACACATGGATGTCATATTTCAGGTTATGGCCTATTTTCAGCACCGAGGGATCTTCCATCAGTCCCTTCAGCAGCGCCAAGGCGGGCGCGTGCGGGATGTTGACCACCGCTGTCTCGGCCTTGGTTGCATCCGCCTCGGACGCGCCGTCACCGCCGCCCAGATACAGCTCTGCCGGACCCCCGGCATCGGGATCGCGATGGGCAAAAGGAATGTAGCAGGCCCGACCCGGGGCCAGAGCCAGCGACACACCAACCAAGGTGGCTTGCCGGGCGTTCAGGCTGTCGGTTTCCGTATCCACCGCGACAAAGCCCTGGGCGGTGGCGGCCTCGACCCAGCTTTGCAGATCCTCGATGGTGGTGACCAGGGCGTAGTCCTTCTCGGGCGCTTTGCTGGTCCCTGCTCCGGATGACCCGGCAGACCCGGCACCGTCGGCAGCCCCATCATCGGCCTCAGCGCTGATGCCAAAACGGGCCAGGATGGATTTGAAGCCGTTTTCCTTCAGGAACGCGCCCAAAACCGGCGGATCAGGCTCCTTAACCACAAAGTCACTCAGGGTCTGCTCGACCTCCACATCATCGCGCAGAGTCACCAACCGCAGGGAGACCCGGGCCAGCTCCGCATGCTCGATCAGATTTTGCCGCCGCTTCGGTTGCTTGATCTCTTCGGCCCGGGCGAGCAGGCTTTCCAGATCACCATAGGTCTCGATCAGCTGGGCCGCCGTCTTGACGCCAATGCCTGGCACGCCGGGGACATTGTCCACCGAGTCCCCGGCCAGGGCCTGAACATCGACCACCTTGTTCGGGGCGACGCCGAATTTTTCAAACACCTGATCCGGCCCGATCGAGCGGTTTTTCATCGGATCGAGCATGCCCACACCGTCTTGGACCAGCTGCATCAGATCCTTGTCCGAGGACACAATGGTCACCTCGGCGCCCTCGGCCCGGGCGTGCTTGGCGAAGGTGGCGATCAGATCATCGGCCTCGAAGCCTTCGCGCTCAATGCAGGGCACGTTGAAGGCCCGCACTGCTTCGCGGATCAGAGCGAATTGCGGGATCAGATCCTCCGGCGGGTCCGGCCGTTGGGCTTTGTAGTCGGGGTAAAAATCATTGCGGAAGGACCGCCGCCCGGCGTCAAAGATCACCGCCAAATGGTCCGCATCCATATCGGCGATCAGCTTCATCAGCATGCTGGTAAAGCCGAAGACCGCATTGACCGGCGTCCCGTCAGGGCGGGACATGGGCGGCAGGCTGTGATAGGCGCGGAAGATATAGCCAGACCCGTCCACCAGGAACAGGCGCTTGGTTTGATCAGCGGACATGAGCGTTACGAACCCCGGAAAAACAAAAGGCTCTCCGGGGACACCCGAAGAGCCCAAAATTTGGGGACCGTGCTAAGGCACAACAAGATGCGCAGCCGGTCTGAAAGGGCTGTGCAATGCCCGGCAAAGGATTGCTCCGCCCGGCATTGAGACCCCTAATGGGCCGCAGCCACCGGCGCTGAGGACAGAACATACTTGCGCGAGCAGTAAGGGCAAACCACGTAGCCAACAGTGGGTTTGATGTTCAAATAAACCCGTGGGTGACCCAGCGGCCCCTTGCCTCCGTCACAAGCGACTTCCGGGTTTGAAACCTCGATGGTTTCGCTGACGGGATAGGTGGGATCGTGTGACATGATGCGGTATCCTGAACAAAAGCCCCTCGGAAAAACCGGATGATACCCAACATGGGGCCGGACGCAACGCTCAAACCCGTTTGACCGCGCCAATTTGGGGCCGATCCGGGCAATCTGCCGATTTTTTTGTGGGATTGTCCTTGTTGCCGCCCGCCCCGCCAACCCATTTGGGTCTTTCACGTCTCTTAACCCGGGATCCTCCCGCCATGTGTGCAGCGCCTAACCCATCTTCTGCCGCCTCGTCCGCGTCTCCTCCCGCGTCTAAGGCGACGACTCCGGCCCAACCAAGCGGCCTGTCCAGCCATCGGGTGCCGGACAATGCCATCGAGATCACTGGGCTGACCAAGACCTATAAGGGCGGCAAGCTGGCCCTGGATGATGTTTCCTTAACCGTGCCGCGCGGGGCATTCTTTGCCCTGCTCGGCCCCAATGGCGCTGGAAAGTCGACTCTGATCAACATCATGGCCGGTCTGGTGCGCAAAAGCGCAGGCTCGGTGAAGATTTGGGGCAATGACATTGACGACGATCCGCGCAATGCCCGCTGCGCCATCGGCATCGTCCCCCAGGAGCTCAATCTGGATCCATTCTTCACGCCGAAGGAAATGATGGACGTCCAGGCCGGGCTGTATGGCGTGCCGAAAAAAGAGCGCCGGACCATGGAAATCCTGGAGGCGGTTGGTCTGGCCGACAAGGCTGACAGCTATGCCCGCACCTTGTCCGGTGGCATGCGCCGCCGCCTGCTGGTGGCCAAGGCCATGGTTCACAGCCCGCCGATCTTGGTGCTTGATGAGCCCACCGCCGGGGTGGATATCGAGCTGCGGCGTCAGCTCTGGGACTATGTCCAGACCTTGAACGCCCAGGGCACGACGATCCTGCTGACCACCCATTATCTGGAAGAGGCCGAGGAGCTGTGCGACCTGACCGCCATCATCAACAATGGCACCCTGGCCGCCTGCGAAGAAACCCGCAGCCTGATCGGGCGTCTGGACAGCAAGACCATCACCATCACGCCCTCCCCGCCCATGGGGCCGCAGGATCGCGGTCTGCCCGAGGAACTAGAGCCCCTCTGCCCGAAAATCGATGAGGAAGGCCGCTTGGTGTTCCAATATCGCCCGAGCATGACCCCCATTGGCGACATCCTGTCTGCGGTCCATGCCGCCGGGATCACCATTGCCGATCTGACCACCGAGGAAACGGATCTGGAGGATATCTTCCTGCAGCTGACCTCATCCTCCCGACAGGAGATCCTGCCGCCGGACCCCAGCCTGAAGGGCACAAGCGGCGTTGGGCCAGAAGGCACCACCGCCAAACCGGCCCCGAAATCGGCCCCGTAAGGTCAGAGCCACCGGTGCTGCGGTCCTTCTCCTTACCCTCCGTTTCCCCCGGTCCCCTGCTGCTGGGATGCGCCCTGCTGCTGGGCACGACCGCCTGCGCACCCCGGATCCAGGATCCAGGACCCGGACTGTCGGCGTCTGCTGCGACCGAGCCCGGGCTGGTGATCGACGCGCCCGCCAGCGACGAGACCTCCTATGCCACTGGCAAGGTCATCACCGCCGATGGCAGTGAACTGCCCTTGCGGGTCTGGCTGCCGGAGCCCGACGACAAGGCGGGCGAGGATGCGCAGATCAAGGGTGCGGTCCTGGCCCTGCATGGCTTTAATGATTACGCCAACACCTTCGTCAAAGCTGGGCCGGGCTTGGCCAAGCGCGGCATTGCAGTCTATGCCTATGACCAACGCGGCTTTGGCGCCACTGACCAGCGCGGCCTCTGGCCGGGGCGGGACCGGCTGGTTGACGATGCGCTCCTGGCCCTAAAAGCGGTCAAGGCCCGACATCCAGATCTGCCGGTGGGTTTGATGGGGGTCAGCATGGGCGGCGCGGTGAGCATGGCCGCCTTGGCCCGGGCGGCCAAATCCGATCCGGAGGCTCTGCCCAATGGCGGGGCGATCCTGGTTGCTCCGGCGGTCTGGGGCCGGGAAACCATGCCCGCGCTGTATCGCGGCACCTTGTGGTTCAGCGCCCATACCCTGCCCTGGCTGCCGGTTTCCGGCGGGGACCTGGGCTATTGGCCCAGCGACGACATGGACATGATGCGCGCACTCTCGGGCGATCCGCTGATGATCCGGGAAACCCGAACCGATTCCGTCTGGGGCCTGACCAATCTGATGGATGAGGCCCTGGCCGCCAGCGCCGATCTGCCGGGCCAGGTACTGCTGCTCTACGGCCTAAAGGATCAGATCATCCCGGCCCCGCCGGTGCGCCGGGCCGCCAAGCGCATGGGCTTGGCCGAGACCAACAACGCCGAGACCCTGGCGGACAAGCGCATGGCGATCTATCCGGAGGGCTGGCATATGCTGCTGCGGGACAAGCAGGCGCCGGTGGTGCTGGATGATCTGGCGGTCTGGCTGACGGACAAACAGGCCCCTCTGCCTTCCGGCGCGGACAGCCGAACCGAGGCCTTCCTGAGCGAAGCGTTGAAATCCGCCGATGAGCGCGGCGAAAAGCTGGACCCTCTGACCCCCTGGCTGGAGGAGAACAATCTGCGCCTGCGCCCGAAACCACCGCCGGGCAGCGAAGATTAGAGGGGCCGAAAGCCAATCACTGAGACATCATCGCGCCGGGCTTCTTCGCCCTGAAAATCCTCCAATGCGCTCAACAAAGCCTGTTTCTGCGCCTCCAGCGGTTCCCCGGAGATCAGGGATAGCAGCTGTTTCAGGCGCTTTTTGCCAAACATCCGCCGCCGCTCGCCGCCGATCTGGTCAGGATAGCCGTCGGAGACCATAAAAAAGGTCTGGCCCGGGCTGATCGGAACCTCGGTTTCGGCAAACAGCAGGGTCTGGGGCAAGCCGCGATAGCCAATGCCGGTCTTATCGCCCTTTACCTCAGTCACCTCGCCGTCCTTGACCGCAAACAAAGGCAGCCGCGCCCCGGCATATTTCAGAACCTCGCCGCTTTCATCAATGTAACAGGCCCCCAGCTCCAGGCCGACATCATGCAGGCCCTTGGCGGTGTCTTGGGTCAAGGTGTGCTGGGTGGTCAGATGCAATTGACCGATCAGGGAGCCGACCCGGCCCGCCGGGACCTCATGCAGGGCGCGTTCCAAGGCCCCGGAAACAATCAAGGTCATAAACGCGCCCGGCACCCCATGGCCGGTGCAATCGGCCAGGATGATCAAAATGCCGTCGCCCCAAACCCGGACCCAGTAAAAATCACCGCCAACTTTGTCCCGGGGCTGCCAGATGATCATGTGATCTTCCATCAAAGCGGAGATCACCTCGTAACCACCCAGCAGGGCCTGCTGGATATAGGCCGCATAGTCGACGCTGTCGGAGATAATGGCATAGGCATCGGCCAGGTTCTGTTCCGCCCGCTTGCGCGCCGAAATGTCTTCTTCGACGCCGCCATAGGCAATCATGCGGCCCTGATCGTCAAACACCGGGAACATTTGCGAGCGCAAGGTCATCGCACCGGCCAGCCCATCCAGCACATGTTCGCTTTCCACCCGGCCACCAGCATCGATGGCAAACCGGTCCAACGCCTCTAATTTATTGGCCAAATCCGGCGGATACAGATCATGGACCGTCTTACCGGCAATGGTCGCGGGATCCGGACCATAGAATTCCTGATAGCGCCGATTGATCCGAATGAATGAGCCATCCATTTTCTTCAGGAAGGCAATCATCGGCATATTGTCGAGCATGGTGTTCAGGATGCTTTCGCGCTGCTTCAGCGCCTGTTCAGCCTGTTTGCGGTCATCAATATCCCGGGCGACCCAGATCACCAGCTCCTGGTCTTCCTCTGGCGACTGGATGTGGGAGATCGAGGCCTCGAACCAATGCTCTACGCCCTCAACAGGCATGGAATACTCAACCCGCTTGGTCTCATTGCTGGCAATGGCGTCCGCGATCACGGCCAGGAACATCTCGGTGTTGGCCTCGGAAAAGAACTCCGCGACATTGCGCCCAATCAAAGCCTGGGCTTCGCTGATCAACAGGGTGCTGCCTGGGGTCAGGATCTCGATATAGGTCCCCTCAGCGTTGAGAATGAAGGTCGGGTCAGGAATGGCCGCCGCAAAGGCGCGGATCCGGTATTCGCTTTGGCTCAAAGCTTTCAGGAAGATGCGATGATCAAGTTGGGCTTTTTCTGACAGCTCTTCGGACACAAGAAAGGCACCCAAAATAAATCTCAGGACGAGAAAAGTGCAGCCGCTTCTCCCGGGTAGAGTCTACTCAGTCTGGGGATGGATGTCACAGGGTTAAAGGGGCCGGTCCTTGGCAGGGGTTCGGTTTTGACCCAGCCCGGGTGCGGCCCCATATGTCTTGCGGCGGTTCATCGCCTCACCCTTGCCCCCTGCTTATCACCCCCCTTCTTATCGCAAAAATAGAGAGAGAGGCCCCATGGAATACCGTCGCCTCGGCCACACCGATGTCATGGTCAGCGCCATCAGCTATGGTCTGATGACCTTTGGCGAGCAAAACACCGAAGCCGAGGCCCATGCCCTGCTCGACATTGCCGACGAAGCTGGGGTCAATTTCTTTGATGTGGCCGAGCTGTATCCGGTGCCGCCCCGGGCGGAAACCCAGGGCGAAACCGAACGCATGCTGGGCAGTTGGGTTAAGGCTCGGGGCAATCGGGACAAGGTGGTGATCGCCACCAAAGTGGTCGGGGCCCGGGCTCCGGCCCATTTCCGCAACGGCACCGCCCAGCTGGACCGCAAGAACTTGACCGAGGCCTTAGACCGCTCCCTGAAGGCCTTGGACACCGATTATATCGACGTCTATTACACCCACTGGCCGAACCGGCGGGTCAATAATTTCGGGCGGCTGGACTACACCCATGTGCCCCAGGATGACGGCCCGCCCATCGAAGAGGCCTGGGCCTGCATGGATGACTTCATCAAGGCCGGGAAGATCCGCTATGCCGCCATCTCCAACGAGACCCCTTGGGGGCTGTGCGAGCATGTCAAATTGTCGGAGACCAAGGGGCTGCCGCGCCCGGTGGCGATCCAGAATGTCTATCACCTGATGAACCGATTGTTCGAGGTCGGGACCTCGGAACCGGCGATCCGCGAACAGGTCGGGCTCTGTGCCTATTCGGTGCTGGCCATGGGGCTGCTCAGTGGCAAATATCGCGATGGTGCCCGCCCGGAGAACTCCCGGCTGGCCCTGTTTGGCGATCGCTATCCGCGCTACGACAACCGCGCTTTAGAACCGGTCACAGCGCGCTATGTGGACATTGCCACCGCCCATGGCCTAGACCCGGCGGCCATGGCTATCGCCTTTGCCCTGTCGCGCCCCTTCATGACCAGCGTGATCATCGGGGCGACGACGCCGGACCAACTTCGGGCGAATTTGTCTGCCATGGCGCTGAATTTAGGCCCCGAAATCGTCGAAGCGATCAATGCCGTCCATGCGGAATTCCCAAATCCTGTGCAATAGGGCGGAAAAATCCGCTAAATGTTGGATTAGGGATTGATTTTAGACCGGAAACAGAGCGGAATGGTGAGGAACTAGGCTTGAGCAAGGTTTAGCAGCCCGGTCATGCGCGACGATACCCATCCCGATGATTCCCCCTATGTCTCAGCCCCACCGCTGGCCGAGGCCGGGATAGGATCGGGCAAAAGCCGACGCCCGCGTATCGTTGCCGTAACCGACCAGAAGGGCGGCGGTGCCAAGGGCAGTGCCGCCACCGGCAAGCTGGCCGATGGCGCACCGGAGGCCCCAAACGGTTCGCCGGGCCAACGCAGCAAAAAATCCAAATCCTCGGACCCGAAGCGGGCTGCCCAACGGGCCCGCCGCCGGATCGGTCAAACCGCCAAATTCGCCCGGGATGAACGGGCTGAACGGGTCACCCCGGGGATGCGGGCCGCCGTCCTGATGTTCACCGTCGGGGTGATGCTGGTGCTGCTGGCCGGAACTGGCTTGCTGATTTATCGCGAGCGCGAGGCCCAATGGACCCGGGCCGAAGACCGGGTGCTCTCGGTGACCCTGGCCCTGGCGGAACTGACCAAGGGCATGGTCCAGGGCACCACCACGCCACTGAACCATTTGGCCGACGAGATTTCCTCGGGCACCAGCCCGCGTCAGGCCGCCCAGACCATGCTCCAGGACAATGGCTTCTTTTCCGGGGCCTTGGTTGTCGCTGGGGATGGCCGGATCCTGGCCTCGACCACACCGGCCTTCAAGCCGGGCACCAGCGCCTTTGGCCCCTTGCATCGGGACTATTGGAACCGGTCCATGGCGGAAAACGGACGGCCCTTGCCCACGGTGATCCAACCCGCCGATGGCGCCCCGGGACAGTTCGCCCTGGTCCGCCCCATAGCCGGAGCCGGGGTTGGCCGCACCATTGGCGGTCTGGTGGTCGGGCTGATCGCCGATGATCCGTTCCTGGCCTTGCTCGGGGCCGCCGATCTGGGGCCGGGCGGCCGGTTCTCGCTCTATGACCGCTCCGGCACCTTGTTGGCGCGCTATCCCGATGCTGGAGACCTGCTCGGGCGCTCCTACACCAAAGCACCGCTGTTCTCCGAGGTGTTGCCGAACCGGCCCTCCGGAGCCACCGAAATCACCGAGCCCGGCGGCACCGGAGCACGGGTGGTCGGCCATCGCCTGGTCGACAGCCCGCGCCTGGTTCTGACCACCGGCATTTCCACCACCGAGGCCTATGCCCCTTGGCATGAAGCCCTGCCGATCTTCTCCACCATCATCGGCATTATTGTCGCCTCCATCGCCGTTCTGGTGACCCTGATCCTGCGTCAGGTCAGCCTCGCCGACCGGGCCCGGGGGCAATTGTCCGACGGCCAGGACCGCTTCCAGACCTTTTTCAATGCGGCTTATGAGGGCCAGGTGGTGCTGAAGGGCGACAAGATCACCGATGTCAATCCGGCGGCGGCAGCGATGATCGGGCGCGACCCGGACCAATTGGTCGATCGCTCTTTCCTGGAACTGGTGGCGGAATCCGACCGGGTGCTGGTGGAAGCCAAGCTGCGTCAGGACCCCCTTGGCGGCCCGCCACCGCCTTTGACCGTCGGGCTGCGGCGGGCGGATCGCACCGCCGCCCCGGCGGAGTTGCGGGTGCGGGTGCTGCCAGCAGGCAATGGCGAGCGGACCCGCATCGTCGCCCTGCAGGACATTGCCGAGCGGCTGCGCATCGAGGACGGCCTGCGCCGCCTGTCGGCCTATGACGCCTTGACCGAGTGCTATAACCGCCGCGCCTTCCTCGCCATTGCCGAGGGCGAGTTTGACCGCTTCCAACGCCATGGCCGGGCGCTGAGCCTGATGATGATCGATGCCGACCATATCCGGCAGATCAATGAATCCCATGGCCATCTGGCCGGAGATGACATTCTGCGCCATCTGGTCCATCGCTGCGGGCTGATCATGCGGATTTCCGATTTGATCGGGCGCTTTGGCGGCGAGGAATTTGCCATTCTGCTGCCCGAAACGGCCATGGCCGGGGTGGAGCGCACAGCGGAACGCCTGCGGGCTGATGTGGCCCGGGAGCCCTTGAAAAGCGGTGGCACCAAAGTGCATTACACCGTCAGCATTGGCGTTGCTGAGGCTCGAGCGGCGGACAAAACCTTAGATGACCTGCTGCGCCGGGCTGAATCCGCCTTGGCCATGGCCAAGATCTCGGGCCGCAATCAAGTTCGCCGGGCGGCCTGAACCCGCGAGCCTCAAGCGATATTCATCAAGCGACCCGGGTGACAAAATAGAGCCTATCTGGTAGATCGGGCCATCTTCCCTCGAATACCCCCAGGATTCTTCATGACATCCGTGCCCGCCTCCGGTGCGTCCGTCGAAATGCCTTCGGGCAAGGATGCGGACTATGAAAACTTCCCCGTCGGCTCCTTCCTGATCCCCAAAGAGCTGCGGCCGCAAGTGGCCTGCTTCTATGCCTTTGCCCGAGCCATTGATGACATTGCCGACAGCCCGGACCTGAGCCCGGCAGAGAAGATCCACCGCCTGCAGGGCTTCGATCAGGCGCTGATCGATCCGGAGTTTGCCGAGCCCGGCTATATCAAAGGCATCGCCATGCGGCTTAGCCTGGAAGAGGCTGGCATCCCGGTGCGCCATTGCCGGGATCTGATCGTCGCCTTCATCCAGGATTCCGAACAAAGCCGCTATGCCGATTGGGCAGATCTGCGGGCCTATTGCCGCCTGTCCGCCTCCCCTGTGGGACGCTTCCTGGTCGACCTGCATGGCGGGGTCAAAAACACCCAGGGCGATGATCGCGACTATCATTCCTCTGATGCGCTCTGTGATGCCTTGCAGGTGATCAACCATTTGCAGGATTGCGCCGATGACTACCGCACCCTGGACCGGGTTTATCTGCCCCAAGACTGGATGACCGCAGAGGGCATGGTGGTGTCCGATCTGGACCGGGGCCGGTCGACGGCGGCCACCCGCCGGGTGCTTGACCGCTGTGTTGCGGGCACCCGGGACCTGTTGGAGGTCGCCCGCAGCCTGCCCGATGATGTGATCCATCCCCGGCTGGCCCTGGAATCCGCTGTGATCTTAGAGATCGCCGACCGCCTGACCGACATGCTGGCCCGCCGCGATCCCCTGGCGGAGCGGGTCAAGCTGTCAAAGCTGGCCTATGGTACCGTCTTTGTCCGCGTGCTGTTGCGCCGGGGCCGGACGCGGCTGCAGGAACGCCTGCTGCCCTCGGCCATCAACACCGACATCCGGACACCCGCCCCATGACCTTCGCTGGCATCCTGGCGCTGCTCGGGCTGTTATGCTGGGTCGGCGTTCTGCGCACCCGACCAAATTTCTGGCGGGCCCAGGAGCATTTGGATGAAACCGCCCCGCTGCCGGACGGTTCGACTTTGGCCGCCGATGGCGGGCCGATTGTCGCCATCATCCCCGCCCGGGACGAGGCCGAGGGCATTGGTCGTGCCGTTACCTCCCTGCTAACCCAAACGGATCTGGCGACCCCGATCCGGGTGGTGGTGGTCGATGATGGCAGCACCGATGGCACGGCCGAGGTCGCCCGCACCGCCGCAGAGGCTTTGCCCGACGGTGCCGCAGAGCGCCTGACCACCCTGACCGGCGCGACCCTGCCACAGGGCTGGACCGGCAAGCTATGGGCAGTCCAGCAAGGTTTGGATCATGTGCGGACTACCATGCCAGAGGCCCGCTGGATCCTGATGACCGATGCGGATATCGACCATGCCAGCGGCTCCGTGGTCCGGCTGCAAACCCTGGCCGAGCGCGACCGGCTGTCGATGATCTCGCTGATGGTCCAGCTGCGCTGTGAGAGCTTGTGGGAACGCCTGTTGGTTCCGGCCTTTGTGTTCTTTTTCCGCAAGCTCTACCCCTTTGATCAGGTCGCCGATCCGAACAGCGCCACCGCCGGAGCGGCTGGTGGCTGCATGCTGATACGCCGCGCCGCCCTGGAGCGCATTGGCGGCATGCGGGCGGTGCGCGGATCCTTGATCGACGATTGCAGCCTGGGCGAACGGCTGAAGCGGGATGGTCCCATCGCTCTGATGACCGCCGAACACACCCGGTCTTTACGGGCCTATCCCGACCTCGGCTCCTTCTGGACCATGGTCGCCCGCACCGCCTATGCCCAGCTGAACAACAGCCTGCTGCTGCTGGTCGCCACAACCATCGGCATGGTTTTGCTCTATTTGTCCGGCCCGATCGCCTTTGTGACGGGCCTAGCAGTCGGCGCGCCTCTGACCCTGCTGCTGGGTCTGGCGGCCTGGGCAATCCCGGCTCTGTTATACGCACCGACCCTGGTCCGCTATGGCCGGCCGCGCTTGATGGGCCTGGTGCTACCCTTTATTGCCGGGCTCTATGCCCTGATGACCATCGACTCCGCCCGGCGGCACAAACAAGGCCGAGGCGGCCAATGGAAGGGACGGAGCTACGGCCCGGAGAGTGCCTTGACGGGCACGAGTCCGGTCGATCCCGATAGCCTCAGTCCCGACGACGATCCGCAACGGCATACGGAAGCCATCACCCGCAAGGCCAGCACCTCCTTCTTTGCTGGAATGCGGTTGCTGCCGCCACCGCGCCGCCACGCCATGTATGCGATCTATGCCTTCTGCCGCATTGTCGATGACATTGCTGATGAGCCCGGCGAGGAGGCCGAAAAGCGCCGGGAGCTGGCTGTTTGGCGTCAAACCATTGACCGACTCTACGAAACCCTGGGACCCGGCCCTTATGAGGCCAGCGGCCAGGACATTCCACTGCCCCCGGAGGATCTGCATCCAGTGGCCAAGGCCCTGCTGGTGCCCATTGTCCGCTATGGCCTACAGCAAAAAGACTTCCATGCCGTCATCGATGGTATGGAGACCGATGCCGCCCCCGCCGTACGGTTACCCGATATCGAGGCCCTGGAGCTCTATTGCGATCAGGTCGCCTGCGCCGTTGGCCGCCTGAGCAATGGCGCCTTCGGCCTGGATCCGGAGCTGGGCGATCCGCTGGCCACCGCCCAGGGCCTGGCGCTGCAATTGACCAATATCCTGCGCGATGTGGACGAAGATGCCGGGCGTGACCGGATCTATCTGCCCGCCGCCGGGCTGCGCAGTCATGGGGTCGAAACGCCAGAGGATCCGGCGGCGGTTCTGACCCATCCGGGCACCAAACAGCTCTGTGCTGAGCTGCATCACCGCGCCGGACGGCATTTTAACGAAACCGACCGGCTGCATCTGCAAGCCGACCGCAAAGCCGTGCGTCCGGCCATTGTGATGAAGGAGGTCTACCGGCTCTATCACAAGGCCCTGGCCAAGCGTGGCTGGGATGATTTGCGCAAGCCGGTCAAGGTCTCGGGCAAAGCCAAAGCCGCCACCGCCCTGCTCCATGGCTATGTGCTGCGATGACCGAGGCAACCAACACCACGACCCAATCCACCGGGGCCAGCCCTGCGGGGCGAGTCCACATCATCGGGGCCGGGCTGGCCGGGCTGGCGGCTGCTCTGCGCTTGTCCGCCGCCGGGGTGCCGGTCTCCCTGCATGAGGGTGCAGGCCATGCTGGCGGGCGCTGCCGGACCTATCATGACGCGGCCTTGGATCGCCGGATCGACAATGGCAATCATCTGATGCTCTCGGGCAATTGGGCGGTTCATGCCCTGATCCGCGAGAGTGGCGCGGACCCGAATGAGGTCCTGGAAGGCCCCGCCGAAGCCCGCTTCCCCTTCTTTGATCTGCGCGACGGGGCGCGCTGGTGCTTGCGTCCGAACAACAGCCGCCTGCCCTGGTGGGTGCTGCGCCAAGACCGCCGGGTGCCCGGGACCGGCCCGACGGATTACCTCTCCGGTCTTGCCTTTTTGCGCGCCAAGCCGGGCCAGACCGTGGCCGACCTGATCCCGGAGTCCCATCCGCTCTATAAACGGTTTTGGGAACCGGTGACCATCGCCGTGCTCAACGCCCACCCCAAGGAAGCAGCGGCCCATTTGCTGACCCCGGTGCTGCTGGAAACCTTTGGCCAAGGTGGTCTGGCCTCCTGCCCGCGCTGGGCCAAAACCGGCCTGTCCGACGCCCTGGTCGATCCCTGCTTGGCCGCCCTGAACCGCAATGGGACAGAGGTGCGGATGAACCACCGGGTCCGGGCTCTGGAGCGTGGCTCCAACAGTGCGGACATCGCCGCCTTGGTTTTTGGCGATGGCGAACGCATTGTGCTGGCCCCGGAGGACCGGGTGATCCTGGCCGTTCCTGCGCCGGTGGCCGCCAGCCTGTTGCCCGATCTCGGGCCGCCCGATGCCTTCCGGGCCATTGTAAACGCCCATTATCGACTGGACTGCCCGGTACCCCCTGGTTTTGAGCAGCCCTTAGGTCTGATCGGCGGCACGGCGGAGTGGTTGTTCCTGCGCGAGGATGTGCTGTCGGTGACCATCAGCGCCGCCGACGCCTTGGCCACCCAGGACCCCGCCGCCATTGCTCAGACCGTGTGGGAGGATTGCTGCAAGGCCCTGGGATTGGACCCAGCCACGGCAATGCCCGCCCATCGCATCGTCAAAGAAAAGCGGGCGACCTTCGCCCAAACCCCCGCTCAGGTGACCCGACGACCGAAACCCGGAGCCAGTGGGGCGGGCAATCTGATCCTGGCCGGGGATTGGGTCGACACCGCCCTGCCTGCGACCATTGAAGGCTCGATCAGATCCGGTTTCACCGCCGCCAAAGCCTTGGAAAATAAGGTGAAATAGATTTTCTGCTTTGTTTCTAACTCTTATCTATGACCCTTGGCCATATGACTTAAGAGTCCGGTTCGATGTGACGGCGAACACAGTTGCGTGATCGAATATCTCATTATTGTGACATTAGGCCGTGAACACATAAACGGAACGGATTTTGGGAGGCGTTAAAACACTGGAAGAACAGGAGGGAAGCCGCAGGAAATGTGGTGCATTTTCAAGGTTTTCCGACGCACTCATCCGGTGTTTTAACCCTCTCCGAAGGACTGCAAATTGGCGTCATCCTATGGCGTTAAGGGACCTTGACCGGGCCACCAGCCCGCTCTTCGGCCCTTGCCTTATAGGATTTAGCCAATGTAGCAGCCAAAAACGTCCCGTTTATGAGTCCACGGCCTTACAGCCCTAAACGGGCCGACACATGCGCAACGATGGGACCTAAGACAATGGGATCCGCACCTCACTCACCAGACAGCCTTCGCACCATGGTCGATGCCAGCACGCAAAACCATATCGCTCAAGGCGTTCATCCGGATCGCATCATCCACAAACCAGGCCCGCAACGGGTGGTCAAGGATCGGGTGCGCAGCCAGTCCCTGATCACCTTGCGCCCCGGTCAACTGCTGTTTACCGAGGGCCAGGACTCCGATGCCGCCTATTTCCTGAAATCCGGCACCTTGGAGATTCGCGTTCGGCAAACCGGCGGCGATAACGCCAAGTCCAAGGCGGGTTCCACCTGCCAGGACGTCTTTGCCAATCCGGATGAGGATGATGAAGGCTTCCGCTTCTCCGCTGAAATCGCCGACCCCGCCGCCAAGGCATATGGCACTGTGGTCGCCCTGGTGGGTGCCGGAGAAATCGTCGGCGAAATGGGGGCCATCAATGGCGATCCGCGCTGCGCCACCGCCCGGGCAATGACCGAGTGCGTTGTTCAGAAAATGCCGATCAGTGCCTTGAAAACCTTGGTCTCCAGATCCGATCCGGGCATGCGGGCTTTGCTCGACACCTTGATCTCGCGGCTGAAGGCCACCAACCAACAAGTGGCGGTCTCCCCGACCAAACCAACCAAGTAATCCGACCAACTGGGGCGCGCCCATATCGCGGCCTGGATGAGTACCCAAGAAGGTCGGTCAACCAAGCCGAGCCAGACCCTCAAAAACCGGAAAGACCCGATAGGGGTCATCTGGTCAAAAGTCGTTGCACAAGGGCAACACGGCTCCTTTTTGTGCAATGCACACGCTTGACAGCATCGGCTTGTTTCTTCAAAAGATTTCGGCAATTGGCGAGACCCGTCCGGGGAGGGTCTCACCTGTGGCCTGTCCGCCGTTTGGCGGCCTGCCCACCATCCCCCTTTCGACCCCATCGCAAGAAGCGCGATGCCGGTGAAGCGGGAGATCGGGTCAGGCACCTTCGGGACACGGACTGCCACAAAAAAGCCAAGCTGAGGCTCCAAGGGGGTGCACGAAAACGCCCTTGGTCCGAACCAAACAACGCAGCGCTTTTTGAGAGTCGTGTTTTGCCCATGGATGCCATAGCTGTCTATCGGGATTCCGCCCCCACGGGTCTGCCTCTGGCTGACCGTAGCGGCGATGCGTCCCATGCCGAGGTGCGGCCCACCCAAGAAGGCCTCAGCCCCGTCGCCCGTCGTCACCAAGGCCCCACCGGCCCGGTGCCCGACATCGACTTCGATGCCCTGAACAACACCATTTCCGAGGCCGCAGGCTGGCTGTCCAGCAAGCGCCAGGAAGACGGCCATTGGGTGTTCGAGCTGGAAGCCGACGCGACCATCCCGGCAGAATATGTGCTGCTGAACCATTTTCTCGATCAGATCGATCCGGACACCGAAAATCTGATCGGCGTCTATCTGCGCCGGATCCAAGGTGATCATGGCGGCTGGCCGCTGTTCCACGATGGCGATTTCGACATGAGCGCCTCGGTGAAGGCCTATTACGCGCTCAAGATCATTGGCGATGATGTGGACGCCCCGCATATGCGCCGCGCCCGGGAGGCCATCCTGGCCCATGGCGGCGCGGAACGCTGCAATGTGTTCACCCGCCTGACCCTGGCCATGTTCGAACAGGTGCCGTGGCATGCCTGCCCGGTGACCCCGGTTGAAGCGGTGCTGTTGCCGAAATGGGCGCCGTTCCACATCGACAAGGTCTCCTATTGGTCGCGCACCGTAATGATCCCGCTGATGGTGCTCTATTCCCGGCGCGCCAAAGCGATCAATCCGCGCCAGATCGGCATCCAGGAGCTGTTCCGCACCAAGCCGGAAAAGGTCAAAAACTGGATGAGCAACCCGACCGGCCACTGGCTCGGCTCGGTGTTCCTGAAGATCGATTCGGTGCTGCAGCGGGTTGAGCCGATGCTGCCCGACCGCCTGGAAGAAAAGGCCATCAACCGGGCCGTCGAATTCATCGAAGAGCGTCTGAATGGCCGTGATGGCCTGGGCGGCATCTTCCCGGCCATCGCCAACACCATGATGATGTATCAGGTGCTCGGCCATGGCAAAGACCACCCGAACTTTGTCACCGCCCGCGAAGCTGCGGACGGCCTGCTGGTCCGCAAGATCAATGCCGAGGGCGAGGAAGAGGTCTACTGCCAACCTTGCCTGTCTCCGGTCTGGGACACGGCCCTGGCCAACCACGCCATGCAGGAAGCGGGCTATGACGGCAAGAGTGACGAGATCACCAATGCCAATGGCTGGCTGCGCGAACGCCAGATCCTAGATCTGGAAGGCGACTATGCCGCTTGCCGCCCCGGCGTGCGTCCCGGCGGCTGGGCGTTCCAATATCGCAATGACCATTACCCGGACGTCGATGACACCGCCGTGGTCGGCATGGCCCTGGACCGCGCCGCTGAGGGCGAGGCCAACCAAGAGGCCATCGCCCGTGCCGCTGAGTGGATCATCGGCATGCAGTCGGACAATGGCGGTTGGGGTGCCTTTGACGCTGACAATGAACATTATGTTCTGAACTACATCCCCTTTGCCGACCATGGCGCCCTGCTCGATCCGCCGACTGTGGATGTCTCGGCCCGCTGCATCGGCTTCCTGTCCCAGCTGGGCTATGCGGACAGCGAAACCGTCCGACGCGGCCTGGACTATATCTGGAAAGAGCAGGAAGCCGACGGCTCCTGGTTTGGCCGCTGGGGCACCAACTATGTCTATGGCACCTGGTCTGCACTCTGCGCCTTCAATGCCGTGGATTGGGACATGTCCGATCTGCGGATCCAAAAGGCCGTTGACTGGATCAAAGAGCGCCAGCTGGCCGATGGCGGCTGGGGCGAGGATTGCGCCAGCTATTGGGATGAGCGCAAGGAAGAGGTCAAGGGCTCGACCCCCTCGCAAACCGCATGGGCTCTGCTGGGCCTGATGGCGGCGGGCGAGGTCGACAGCCCGGCGGTGCAACGCGGCGTCGACTATCTGATGAAAGCCCCGCGCGAGGGCGGCCAATGGCAGGAAGACCTGTATAACGCCGTTGGCTTCCCGCGGATCTTCTATCTGCGCTACCACGGCTATCCGGCCTATTTCCCGCTCTGGGCCCTGGCACGCTACCGCAATCTGAAGGCTGGCAACGCCAAGCGCCCGATCTACGGGCTCTAGGCCGCTCTTAAGCCGCACACACCGTAGAACGGAACGGGACCCGCATGGGATCGCCGCCAGCACAGCCCATCGGCTTTATCACCGGACTGCCCATGGAAGCCGCCCTGATCCCCACAGATCAGGGCAGCGCCTCCTCCACCCTCATGGCCAAAGCGCTGGTGTTCTGCGAAGGCCCCGGCCCGGACGCCGCCATCCGCTGCGCCGAAGCCGCCTTGGCAGCCGGGGCCAAAACCCTGGTCAGCTTCGGCACTGCAGGCGGCCTCAGCCCCCTGGTCGGCCCCGGCGATCTAATCCTGGCCGAACAGGTGGTCACCGCCGATGGTGGCCAATTCCCCACCGCGCTCGACAGCATCCCCGAGGCACTGGGCATCCTGGGCCGGCGCGGCGTTATGATCGGCTCCGACAAGGTCATTCCCGACCCGGCAGCCAAAACAGCCCTGGCCGAGGCCCATACCGCGCTCGCCGTTGATATGGAAAGCCATGCGGTGGCCCAAGTGGCCCAGAAAGCCGGGGTGCCGTTCCTGGTGCTGCGTGTGGTCACCGACCCGGCGGAGCGGGCCCTGCCCAGCTGGCTGCTGGGCTGTGTGCGGCGTGATGGCACCACCCGCTATGGCCGCTTGGCCAAGCGGGTCGCGGCCAATCCCTTGCGGATCCGCCCATTATTGCAGTTGGGCCGGGACAGCAAGGCGGCGCAAAAAACTATGCGCGCGGCGGCAGAGGCGTTGTTGCGGGGGTAGGTTAGCGCTGAACTGGCAGGGGGTGTCGGCTGAGGTCCATGCTC
>JBMYTN010000013.1:87709-92568 GCA_049604415.1 Rhodospirillaceae bacterium
GAATACGCAAGATCTGAACCTCACCCTCGTTGAGGCGATAGACAACAATATGACTGCCCACCAAAACGGTTCGACACTCTGACGGCAAGTCGTGATGTATGCGGCTAATTGGCACGGTGGGATCGTCAGAAAGCCTCGCGAACATCTTCGAGAACAGCACAGAATAGGATTTTGATTGCTGCTTTCCCCACCGGTTCGCTGTGAAACGCAAGATTGCCCTAAGGTCTGCTTGAGCAGCATAGGTAAGTTTATAGGGCACCCTTATTTAGAACCTTGAGTTTCGCGATCATACTCATCGACAACGTCCTGGAAAATCTCCTCGACAGTTTGGTCGGAGAACTCCCCGCAGTCCGCTTGCTCAATCCCCACCGCGACTGCGGCCCTAAATGCTTCGGCACCAGCGTCAGCTGCACGTGCCCACTGAGCAACCAAATCAGCTTGACTGAGGCCCGATGCGGAGCTTTGTCGCGCGAGCAAATCAGCGGTCTCGTCGGTGATTTCAATCATCTTTGTCATAACTCCATCCTACAATGAACAACATCATAAGAATAATGGTTTAACCCTTAAGAGCTGGGGACGCAGGCGCGTCCCCAGACCCCTGCAGGAACTTGACAATAGAGATACGCCCAAGGACCGTGTTGATCACGCGACAATACCATGGGATGATCTACCCTATGGCCAAGCTACAAATCTATATTTCCTATGAAGCCATAGACCACGCGCAAATCAGAGAATTCCTCGCGCATTTTGAGCCATTTTTGGCTGAAAACGGCATCGACATCTGGTGGGACCAAGACATCCAAAACGGGCGGGTTTGGCGCCCGGATCTGATCACTGAAATTGATAAATCAGACATCTTCATCCAATGGCTTACGACGCCCTATTGGATCTCACCATTTATGCACGAGCATGAGATTCCAAAAATTCTCGCCGCCAAACACGGACGCGGCGCCCTGGTCCTGCCACTGATCCTGCAATCCTGGGATTGGAGTGTGGTTGATGGTAACCGTCCGGATGATGCCGTTTGGGAAGATGATATGGTTCTGGCGTTTAAGGAGCCATGGAGCCCCCCGGAGCAACCCTTCGAAACGGCCAGAGAAGAGCTCTCAAAACGAATCATCCCCCATATCAACAACTGCACCCCAATTTTGAACATCGGAGCAAGCACACTTGAGTCCAAAGACGGTGTCTTCAGCCTCCTCTCAACAGGGTCACCATCTCAGCCGCGTCATAAGGAAATTCCATTAACACCAAACCCAACCCAGCTGGCGCGCGATCGGCACGATACCCTGCACCATTACCGAACGATCACTCCAGGTTATGGGTCCAGCGCATGGTTGGCCGTCGCACCCTTCCTGAACAATCCGGCTCTCTGGGACCCGCTGTCGAGAAAAACACTTCTGAATAGGGTTCAGGAGACCCTCGGCCCAAATACCCCTGAGCAGGTTTGGCAAGAGACCATAAACACTGCCGTCAGCATTCTTTTTACAGTTGCCCGCACAGTGGAGACCGGCAAGACGGCAAATGGGCTGACGGTACCAGAAAACTTGGTTTCGCAGTGCCGTGACCTTCTCCAGACAGGGCAAGGCACTTTGCGTCCCTTCATCGAGGAGCAATCTCCCCTTCGACTTTATGCGTCCCGGGTGTTGGACACAGTATGCGGGGCGCATCCCCGAATGGCGCAGTTTTCTCGGCTCGATCCACAGCCACCCAGTGATTTTGACGAAATCGACGCTGGAGAACGGCTGTATGGGGGCACGTCCCTCCCTATTCACTGGCGCCCTTTCGTAAAAAGCCTTTGGTTTAGAGGCCCAGGCTCCAAAATAAAGTTTGAGTATCTTGTCCCATTGAGCTTCCTGGAAGATTTATCGGTCACAGATTTCCATAACAGATCGCTGAAGCCTTTAGGCTCTCTACGGTCTCTGCGATCTCTTTCGCTCCAAAGCAACAAACTCAGCTCCTTGAAGCATGTTGAACATCTATCAAATCTCCGAATGCTCGACGTCAAGGACAATAGGGTTCGGGACATCGGCCCGATCAATACACTCACCAATCTCGAAACGCTTTGCGCTCAAAATAATAAAATCCAAGATATCCGCCCTCTCGGCAACCTAACTCAACTTACTGATCTCAATATTGAAAGCAATAAAATTAGTTCCGTTCAACCTTTGGAAAATACAACGAAGATTACAAAACTTCGCCTTTCCAACAATCAAATTACGGAGATCGCCGCTCTCAGAAACATGCGCGACCTTGAAGAGTTGTGGGCCATGAACAACAAAATTGAAGATATTGCTGCCCTCAAACAGTGCGAAAACCTAGTGAGCCTCGATCTTAGCAACAATGCCATTCGATCCATAGAGCCTTTGAAGGGCCTCACAAACCTCGAATATCTTTGCCTAAACAATAATCCGGTGCAGAGCATTGACCAAATCGGAACATTACAAGACCTGACCTATCTGGATATCAGCCACACCGCAGTGCAGAAAATAGATATTTCGGCCAACAAGCATCTGGCATGTTTTTTTGCCTATGCTGTTGAGCTGGACCGCTTAGAGGACCTCAAACTGCCCGCTCACGACATGAATCTCTTTATCTATCCCGCGATCCGTCACTTGGACGTTCCTGTACGGAGGATCGCCAGGAACCAAATTGACCCTGACGGGACTGTGCATGGCGAGGAGACCGGACACCCGCTTTTCTTTCCTATCACCGAGCAAAGGCGAAAATACGCCAAACTTCGCCGAGCATGATTGACGGACTGGCAATGCACCGGGCTCTAGAGCGCTCTTAAGCCAAACACACCGCGAACGGGACCCGCATGGGATCGCCGCTGCTGTTCCCTGGGGATCAAGGCAGTGCCTCCTCCACCACCATGACGAAAGCGCTGGAATTATGCGAAGGCCCCGGCCCGGTCGCTGCCACCCGCTGCGCCGGAGCCGCATTGGCCGCCGGAGCCAAAACCCTGATCAGATTTGGTACTGCAGGTGGTCTTAGCCCCATGGTCGATCCAGGCGATCTGATCGGCCGAACAGGAGATTACCGCCGATGGTGGCCGGTACCCCGCCGCACTCAACAGCTTTCCCGAGGCATTGGGTATGCTAGGTCGGACTAACAAAACGGCGCAAAAAAATCATGCCCACGGCGGCTGAGGCGTTGTTGCTGGGGTAGGACGAACACCCCAAGAGGACGACTCCTGAAGAGTGGTTACCGCTTTATACCGCCCCCAATTCTGTACTCCTGATTGGTTCTAATCCGTATAGTAGTGCTTTTAAGCGATAGTAAAATTATTTACACAATTAAAAATATATTTCTTGCATCTTTCTTATTACGGTTAAGAAACAAGCCTTGCCAGCAAGACACATTCTGAAGCAGCATAATTCTGCTATCACGTGTATTAAAAAATGCCATGCGTCCCCTATCCACATCTTCGGACCGCAGTTCATCGTACTCTGATGGGCACAGACAACACACTCATAAATCTTTTGCTGGAAAAATAACCGCTAGGAGACTTAAAAATGCAGGCATTAAAAACAAGCTCCCGCGTTTTCATATCGACATTTGTGCTTGGTATTTTCTCTTTCTTCGTCTCTGGCTGTGCGGTTCAATTTGAACCGGCCTATGATCAGGCAATTGTTAAAAAAGTCGAAAAGATTACTGAAGACACTCAAAAGTTATTTGTCAAACTCGAAAATGGAACTGAGCAAAGCGATCCTAGCTCTTTTAAAGACAGTTATGATTCTCTTGAGGCTCAAGCAAAAACATTAAGTTTAATGGTTGCAAAACGCCCTGATCCACAGAGTTTAACTTCAGCGCCTTTTCTTTCAGAACAGTCTGTCACGTTGCCAACAGATATAGCTCAAGAACTTGGAATCGATTCTAATATTCCAGGCAGTACAGACTGTAATTTAAAGAATTTTACCTCTGGATTGATGTGCAACTACATTCTTACAATCAAAAAAATGGAAAAAAAAGAAATATCTGACGGCCTGAGCTCCTTTGAGGTTGAGCTTTATTGGGCTTATATTGATGACATTCTAATTAATCTCTTACATTATGAAGGTACTGTACTAAACAGAAACCGGTAAATCAGGAGAAAAAACATGTCACTGTCGGAAACATTTGAACCAGTACTTGGAAATGTATTGGAACTAGGAAGAAATCTACTGAACCAAAATTTGGAACTAGCCCAGGGTTATTCAGAAAAGGCGCTCACCCGGATCATCAGTTTTGCAAAATTAATCGCAAAGGGAATTGCTCAGGGAGACATTGATACACGAGAAGGACTAGAAGATGCCTTAGACTATTTGAAGGCAATGGTTGCTCGATTTATACGTATGCTGATTGCCATAGCTTTGGTTACTGTTGAAAGATTCATAAATGGAGTGATCGAAATACTTCTCGGAGCAATTAAGACAGCCATTGGTGGGCTCGGCGCGGCTGCGGGCATTCCTCCTGTTATCTTGGGTGCTCTTGAATTGGAGTGACCAATTCTTACCATTTTCTGTACAAAGACGGTATTCACCTGACACTGCCTCCCTTTAAGTGCGATCAAGCTGCATTCGCCTGAGCGGGTTTGGGCTTGGTGCTGGCCTCCTTGTTTTTTGGTTTGCAGATGCCCGCCTTGAATGCGGTTAGGGGCGTGCGCCCCTTCATACCGCGTCCTTGGTGGGGGCGCTTGGTATTGTAGTGAATCAGATAGGCATCCAGAGCGATTTGCATCTCATCGACGGTTTCGAACCAGGTTTTTCTGCCTTCAATACGGAAGTGCTCATCAAGCAGAGTTCTGTGGAGCCGTTCCACAATGCCATTGGACTGCGGGCGTGAGACCTTGGTTCGCTTATGCTTGATGCCTTCAA